>CAYORT010000005.1:0-143794 GCA_964406465.1 uncultured Chryseobacterium sp. | reverse complement strand
AGAAAAACAAATCAAAAACTGGAAATCCAGCAAACGAATAGCGCAGCTAATTCAGAGCATCCCGTCTTAAAACGGGAGGGTCACAGAGCCTGTCCCGACTACGCGGGATTCGAATCCTGTTGCTCCCACAACAAAACCTGAGTTCAAAAGACTGAGGTTTTTTTATTTAGATACACCTTCATTTTCATTTCGAAAAAATCCACTCTATCAACAATCCCTTTTTAAGAATTTATTTCCCTTGCCCTAATAATGCCTTTGCGATTAATCTATTTTAGTAGATAATTATTTCATATTCAATCACGTTAACTCAAGAAACGATAACAATATGTTTTTCACTCTTCTTCAAACCCCAGCAGTAGCAACGGCAGCAGCAGCTTTGCCAGAAACGCACGCTTCGCAATTAAACATCTTTGATTTGGTGGTAAAAGGTGGTGTCATCATGATTCCTATTGCCATCTTATCTATTCTTTCCATCTACATCTTTGTGGAAAGATTACTTTTCATCAAAAAACAAATCTCTTCTGATACCACTTTCATGAATACCATTGAAGGCTTTATCAGAAATGGCAACATCGAATCTGCGCAAACTTTTTGCAAAAGCTCGCAAAAACCTGTGGCAAGAATGATGGAAAAAGGGATTTCTAGAATTGGTATGCCAATAAAAGAAATTGAAGATTCAATTGAAATCGCAGGTAAATTTGAAGTTTACAAACTGGAAAAAAACACCAATATCCTGCGTTTGGTTTCTGGTATCGCTCCCATGCTTGGTTTCTTGGGCACCTTGCTAGGGGTTATTCAATTGTTTTACGATTTATCTACTTCTGCTTCGGGCTTAAACATGCAAGTGGTATCTAATGGTATGTATGTTAAGTTGGTGACTTCGGTTGCCGGATTGGTGGTAGGTATTTGCGCCTTTATCTTCTACAACTGGATTAACGCTTTAATCAACAAAGCTGTTCAAGAAATGGAATGGAACACCATGATATTCCTTGATTTACTTAAAGAACCTACAAAATAATGATCAACCTAAGAAAAAAAGAAAAGGATGATGTGCACGTTTATACCGAGGCACTCAACGACATCATGTTCTTCTTGATGTTGTTCTTCATCTTCGCTGCTTTAATGAAAACTGATAGTGCCATTAAAGTGAATGTTCCTAAGGCAGAAGAAAGCAAAGTGGTTGATCCACCTGCAAAAAATGAAGTTACTTTATCGGTAACTAAAGATGCTGCTACTGGTGCTATTCAATACTATTTTAAAGATCAACCTGTGGATGTGGCTCAATTGGAAGCTACTATTTTACAAGAGAAAAACGCCCATCCTGATGGTGAAACGGTAGTGATGATTAGAATGGACAAATCAATCGAATATCAAATCTTCGTTGATATGCTTTCTATCACTAGTAAAACCGGAGTGAAATCTTTGGCCGCTACTCAGAAATAATTGAAGCCAACACTTCTGCAACAACAAAAGTACTTCCTCCTACAAATACAAAATCGGCTGCTTTGGCAGCCTTTTTTGCTTCTGCAAAAGCCTCCATTACGCTGGCATATGTCTTTCCTTGTAAGGATTTCGTGCTGGCTAACGCTTGCAATTCAGCTGCCGTCATAGCTCTTTCTAAACTTGGTGCACAGAAATAATATATAGCATCTTTAGGCAGCAATTCAAGCACCTTACTTTGATCTTTATCTTTTACTGCGCCCCACAAAATATGCAGTCGATCAAATTTTTCTCCACTCAATTGCTTCACCACATACTCAACACCTTCCTTATTGTGCCCTGTGTCGCAAACTATTGTAGGCCGACTTCCTAAAACCTGCCATCTTCCCATAAAAGCAGTGTTTTTTGCTACTTTTAAAAATCCGCTTTCAATGGCTCCATCATCTATCTTCCAGCCCATCTCTTTCAACAGCTGAATGGCAGTATGAGCAGTGGCAATATTTTTTTTCTGATACACTCCATTTAGGTCGCAAAGAATGTCTACCGATTTGGCATAGATTAATTTCGAGGCGTTTTTCGATGCGATTTCATCAAATATATTTTGTGTTTCGTATTGCCATTCTCCTATCAAAACGGGCACTTTTTTCTTAATAATTCCCGCTTTCTCAACTGCAATTTTTTCTAATGTATCACCCAAAATATTGGTATGATCTAAACCGATATTGGTGATAACTGAAAGCTGCGGAGTAATAACATTGGTAGAGTCTAATCGTCCGCCTAAGCCTACCTCCACTATAGCTACATCTACCTTCTGTTTAGCAAAACAGTGAAATGCCAGAGCCGTAGTATATTCAAAAAAAGACGGCTTAATTTCATCAAACAAATCTTTGCATTGGTCAACAAAATCTACCACTTCCTGCTTAGAAATCATTTGTCCGTTAATCTTCACTCTTTCACGAAAATCAACTAAATGCGGACTGCAATAAATTCCCACTTTGTAACCAGCCTCTTGCAATACAGAAGCCAACATATGTGTTACCGACCCCTTGCCATTGGTGCCAGCTACATGTATAGATTTAAATTTATTTTGAGGGTTGTCCAGCAAATCGCAAATACGAGTGATATTAGATAAATCGGCTTTGTATGCTGCTTGTCCCACGCGCTGAAACATAGGCAGCTGGGCATACAAATACGCGATGGTTTCCTCGTAGGTCATTATCTTACTTTCTTCTTTGAACGATTGTCAATCAATGCAACTATGAGAACTTCCTTTTCTTTAACCTCATAAATTGCCGAAACATGACGATGAATCAAACCAATTTTGTATTTCTTTTTGCTTTTAGAGGCAATGAAGGCAGATGGATGCTTTGAAATCACTAGCTCAAATTCTTGAGCCAAATCGAGAAACTTCTCAGCTTCTCTAATGGTCAATTTTTCTAATATTTGATGATAAAACTTATCTAATTGGTTTGTTGCTGCAAGCGACCAATTAACGTTTAGGCGAGCGTCCATATTTTTGCCAAACAGTTTTGCTAGAAACTACTTTACCTGCCTTAATATCTAATATTCCTTTATTGATTTCTTTTAGCTGCTCCTCACTCAAATCATCCCACCAATCGGCTTTTTGCTGCATATCCTTATAAAAGAAAAGAGATTGTAGAATCTTCTTATCCTCTAAGGAAGACAACCACTGAATAAGTTCCAATTTTAAAGCATCTGATGACATAATACTAAATATATAAAGAAGCTCCGTAAATTCCTATTTCACAACGCTTTCAATCGCTTGTTTCAAATCGGCAATTAAATCATCTGCATCTTCAATACCCACACTCAAACGAATTAAAGAATCGGTAACACCTACCTTTTCTCTTTCTTCTTTCGGTATTGATGCGTGCGTCATGGTTGCCGGGTGACCAATCAACGACTCCACTCCACCCAAGGATTCGGCACAAGCAAATATCTTCACTTTCGACAACACTTCTCTTGCTACTTCTAAATGATCATTTTTCAATGTGAAAGAAATCATTCCACCAAATGTTTTCATTTGCTTAGCAGCTACTGCATGGTTTGGATGCGTTGAGAAACCTGGCCAGTACACTTTGCTTACTGCAGGATGTTGCGCTAAAAATTCGGCTATTCTCTTACCATTTTCCGAGTGTCTATCCATTCTTACATGCAAGGTTTTGATACCTCTTAAGGCTAAGAAACAATCTTGCGGACCAGGTACCGGACCGGTGGCATTTTCTAAAAATCTTAATCTTTCTGCCAATGCATCGTCGTTCAAAATAATAGCGCCCATGATCACATCACTGTGGCCGGCGATATATTTGGTCAACGAGTGCACCACCACATCTGCACCTAAATCCAATGGATTTTGCAAATAAGGAGAAGCGAAAGTATTGTCAACTCCCAATAAGATGTTGTTCTTTTTAGCTATAGCCGCAACCGCAGAAATATCAATGATATTCATCATTGGATTGGTTGGCGTTTCCACCCAGATCATCTTGGTATTTGCCGTAATGTATTTGCTAATGTTGTTAGCATCTTCCATATCCACAAAGTGGAACTTCAATCCATAATTGGCATATACCTTAGTGAAGATTCTGTAAGAACCCCCATATAAATCGTTAGAAGAGATGATTTCATCACCGGGCGCAAAGGTTTTCAATAAAACATCCATGGCTGCCAATCCACTACCAAAACACAATCCGTGTTTACCATTTTCCAAGGCAGCAAGATTTTGTTCTAGGGCAGTACGTGTAGGGTTGTGTGAGCGTGAATACTCATACCCTTTGTGTACGCCAGGACGTTCTTGCACATACGTGGAAGTTTGATAAATAGGAGTCATAATCGCTCCAGTTGTAGGATCCGGCTCTTGTCCGGCATGAATGGCTTTCGTTGCAAACTTCATTTTAAAATTATTTGAGGTGTAAAAATAGCAATTGTTTATTCTAATTCTAAAAGAAGAATTAAATTAGCGCAAATGAATAGCAAACAAATAGATTATTTAAATATCGGATTAATGTTTTTAGCCCTGATTTTAGCGCTAAAAATTCCATTCGAATTATTTCTTTTTTCATACGCCGTGCTTGGTCCGCTGCACTACCTCACCGAAATCAACTGGCTTAAAGAAAGAAACTACTTCGCCAAAAATAAAAGCGTTTTTTGGGTGATGTTGGCCTTATCGGCATTGATTTCTATTGGTCCGGTTTTTAGCTCTCTTGCCCGCTGGGATGTAACTGCAGAAGCTTTTGCATTTTGGCCTAAATCAGAATTCCGACAACTATTAAGTGACTGGTCGCCCAATATTATTTTCATTGCCCTTATTTCTGGAATTAGTTTCGTTTTTTTTAATAAGGTTTGGATTTCTTTGGCGATTGCGGCAGTAGCAGCCATATTAGGATTTTTTATTCAGGATCAACAGTTCTTTATCGTCTCATTGGGAACTTTTCTTCCAACCTTAGTGCACGTTTATATTTTTACAGGATTGTTTATGTTGTATGGAGCGATGAAAAGCAAGAGTACACCCGGACTCATATCTGTAGCTTGTTTAGTTGCCTGTGCTTTTATCATTTTCAACTACTCGTTTAAGAAATTCAGCATACCTAGTGAAGCCACTTCTCAAGCCTTTGATGACAGCCCTTTCTCGGGTGTAATTGAAAAAATAATAAGCACCTTTCATATCAAAACAAAAGTGGTTCAAAATTTAAATATCACTTTCATCAAAATTCAATCTTTTGTAGCTTTTGCCTACACCTACCACTACCTCAATTGGTTTTCTAAAACGTCTATAATTAAATGGCACCAAATTGAAAAGAAACAGCTTATCTTCATAGGCGCCGTTTGGGCCGCTTCTGTAGCTTTATATTACTATGATTATAATGTTGGATTGATAGTGCTATTCTTGTTGAGCTTCATGCATGTATTGCTAGAGTTCCCGTTGAATGTGGTGAGTATAAAAGGGATTGTGAATATTGCGAGGGGGAGGGAGAAAAACTGAAGGTAAATAGATTCAATGGAAACGAAGAAATTACTATTTAGAGAAAACTCAGACAATAGTTACTTATCTGCAATTTTTTCATTTGTAATGATTTCTGTGCTCATATGCGCATTCATCAGTTTATGGGTTAATCCATTGATTTCTGCACCTATCTGCATTATTATATTTGTCGCAATAATATATAAACGAAGAAATAAAATTTATTTCCTTTCATTCTACGAGGAAGGTATTGTTAAGGAATTCACACTCATAAAAAAAGAGGAAAGAATTCCTTATAAAATAGTGCAAGAAGTAATAGAAATTAATCGTACAAAACATCACTTCATTCAAATTATAATCCAAGGAATTGACAAACCCTTAGGTATTTATTACCATGAAGAAATCATGCGAATAATCAAGGCTAAAGGGAAAGAATATAAATTCCCTGTCCAAGTGACTTAATAGTAATTTTATATCGAGAAAACAAAAAAGCTAGAAGATTTCTCCTCTAGCTTTTCCCTAATAATTTGCGGTAAATATTACATCGCTTCAGAAACTACCTCTTCCACCTCAGGCACCATTCGTTTCAACAAGCTTTCTATACCATGTTTTAAAGTTACTGTAGAAGAAGGACAGCCACTACAAGCGCCACGCAAAACAACATGCACCTTACCTGATTCAAATTTTTTGAAATCGATAGAACCTCCGTCACTTTCAACAGCCGGACGAATATACTCATCTAAAGCACTAATGATTTTTTTGTCGATGTCGGTTTTGGCAATGTTGTATTCCTCCACCTTCACATCAGCCGCCACTTCTTGAGCCTCATCTCTTTGCACCATTTGTGAAATCACCACTCCACCTTCCATGATAAAGTCGCGAATAAACTCACGCAATTCCATGGTAACATCTTCCCACTCCACCAAATTCGACTTGGTTACTGAAACATAGTTGTTAGCAATGAAAACACCATCCACAAAAGGGAAACCCAAAAGTTTTTTAGCCAAAGGCGAATTGCTTGCATCACTTGTTTTGGTAAAATCCAATGGAGTTCCGGTGTTCAATAGCTTGTTGGCAACGTATTTCATAACGTCGGGATTCGGCGTCATTTCTGCATATATCGTAATTGGCACTACAGTCATAATCTTTGTTTTTAGCGTTCAAATGTAAAAGTACAGCAAATTAAGGAAGAGCCATTAAAATTTAATAGATTTGCTTATCAATTTTTTCGATGAAGCACACAACAGATTTTTTAGTATTGGGATCGGGCATTGCCGGTTTAACCTATGCACTTAAAGTAGCACAGCATGGGAAAGTTGTGATTATCACCAAAGAAAATCCCGATGAATCGAATACCAAATACGCGCAAGGCGGTATCGCTGCTGTTTGGAATGAAGGCGACAACTACGAAAAACATATTAAAGACACCCTTGAATGTGGCGGTGGCTTGTGCAACGAAAAAGTAGTTGAAATTGTAGTTAGAGAATCAACAGAAAGAATTAACGAGTTGATTGAATGGGGTACCAAATTCGATAAAAACGAAGAAGGAGAATACGATTTAGCAAAGGAAGGTGGCCACTCAGAACATAGAGTTTTACATCATAAAGACATCACTGGCTGGGAAATAGAAAGAACCTTGCTTCAAAAAGTTCATCAACATAAAAACATACAAGTGCTCGATCATCATTTTGCACTTGAAGTAATTACCCAGCATCATTTAGGCATTGAAGTAACTAGAAAAACTACCGATATCGAATGTTTTGGTGCTTATGTGCTAAACAATAAAACAGGAAGTATAGATACTTATTTAGCGAAAACTACTTTGATGGCGACGGGTGGTGCCGGACACGTTTACCTTTCTACTACCAATCCATTGGTGGCTACCGGTGATGGTATTGCCATGGCCTATCGCGCTAAAATAACGGTGAAAGACATGGAGTTTGTGCAGTTTCACCCAACCTCATTGTATAATCCGGGTGAAAATCCATCATTCCTTGTATCTGAAGCAGTGCGCGGATTTGGCGCACGACTGGTAAACAGAAAAGGAGAATATTTCATGAAGAAATACGATTCACGCGAAGATTTAGCTCCGCGCGATATCGTTGCTCGTTCTATAGATAAAGAAATGAAAATTCATGGCGACGACTTTGTGTACTTAGATTGCACGCACCTCGACATGGATAAATTCAAAGAGCATTTTCCAAATATTTACAACAAATGCGTGTCGATAGGCATTCATCCAGAAAAGAATTTTATTCCCGTGGTTCCTGCTCAACATTACACTTGTGGTGGTGTTGAAGTAGATGAAAACGGATTGTCATCTGCAAAAAATCTCTACGCCATTGGTGAATGCTCTTGCACTGGTTTGCATGGCGCCAACCGATTGGCATCAAACTCATTGCTAGAAGCGGTGGTTTTTGCGCATCGTGCCGCAGTACATGCAGCAGAAGCCGTAAAAAGCACTTCATTCAAAATGGAAATTCCCGAGTGGAACGACGAAGGTACAGAAGCTCCAGAGGAAATGGTATTGATTACCCAAAGTTTGAAGGAAGTGAAGATGATGATGAGCACCTACCTTGGTATAGTGCGCTCAAACATTAGAATGAAAAGAGCTTTAGATAGATTAGAAATCATTTACCAAGAAACCGAAGCCCTCTATAAAAAAACAACAGCTTCTCGCGAGCTATGCGAATTGCGCAATGTCATCAATGTAGCCTACCTCATCATCAAATGGGCATCATTGCGCAAAGAAAGTGTTGGATTGCATTACAGTTTAGATTACACCTCTGAACCCATTAAAAAATGAGTTCATCTTCCCAAGAAATAAAAGAATCGTTCAGCTACAAGCGCTTAATTTTGCCGCTGGCAATAGGCGTTGTTGTTACAGCGCTTTTAATTTATTTCAAAGGTGGAGAAAAAGGAATTGTTGTTTCGCTGCAAGAAATAGACTGGAGTCTAAACACTTTCATCTGGATTTTCATCGCCATCATTGTACATTGCCTGCGCGATGTTGCATACATATGGAGGTTTAGAATTTTAACCGATAAAAAACTATCGTGGCGCAAATGTTTTGATGTAATCATGATGTGGGAAACCGCATCGGCTATTGCTCCCTCAAGCGCTGGCGGCACAGGTATCGCCATGTTCATCATCAACAGAGAAGGCATCAACTTAGGCAGAAGTACTTCTATACTTATGCTTACGCTTTTGCTTGATAAATTATTTTATATCTTGGTGGTTCCAATTCTGCTGCTGATGGTGGGCACCATGCATATCTTCCCCGAAACCATGCGCTTTGTAGAAGGATTAGAGTATTACCTTTTGGGAGGATATATTCTTATTGTTGTAGCCACAGCATTACTTTATTACGGCGTTTTTCACAATCCCCTATTGCTCAAAAAACTAATTGTAAAAACACTGTTTGTGCTTCCCTTCCTAAAGAGGTTTAGAAGAAAAGCCGTGAAAACTGGAAATGAAATTTTAATAGCATCGGTTGAACTAAAAACAAAACCTTTTTCTTATTTCTTTGAAGCTTTCATCGCTACTAGCCTTTCTTGGGCTGTTCGCTTCTTTGTTCTTAATCTTATTCTCATGGCACTTGTTCCAAATTTTGATCATGTGCTTATTTATTTGCGTCAACTTTTAGCTTGGCTTTTAATGCTTCTACCATCAACACCTGGTGCTACCGGAGTTGTAGAAGGAACCTTCTCGGGAATTCTTAAAGATATTGGCGATGAAGGAATTATCACCGTTGCCATCTTATTGTGGCGCTTCATCACCTACTATCCATACATCTTTATTGGCATTCTTATCTTTCCAAAATGGCTTAAAAGAACTGCCAATGCAGAAGACCCATTAGTTTAATTTATTTCTTTAAATTTGAGAAGATTGAAATGAAAAAATTGTTCGGAAATATCATCAAGCGTCTTCTAGATGTTTTTGCCTTCTTCATTAAGAAAAGTAAGGACTTACAGTGGTATCTTTTCACGCATGCTTTAAAGAAGGAAACCGACAATTACATAGAAAACGAGTACTTTAGAGCTTTTGAACACATCAACAAAACCATCAATCTAGGCAAGAAATTAGCACCACAAGTAAGCAACGCTTTGATTGTTGATGTTGGCGGATTGATTGGAAAAACTGCTGTGATGTTTAGCAAAGAATTTCCAAATCATGAAGTGTTTTTGTACGAACCTATTCAACAAAACTTCACCGAAATTCAGAAAAACACGGCTAACTATAAAAACATTAAAGCCTTCAAAAAAGCCTTGGGCAACTCAAACGGTAAATCAAAAATAAATGTCGCTGGTAGGGTTAGTTCTTCTTCACTTTTAGAGTTGAACAACTCTACTTCACCCGAAATTTTTTCTGGCTTCATGGAGAAGAAATCTGTTGAAGAAATTGAAATCAATACACTTGATGCAGAAATTCCTAAAGACAAAAACATTCTCATTTTAAAACTTGATGTGCAAGGCTTCGAACTTGAGGTTTTAAAGGGCGGAATGCTCACCTTAAATCGCACCGCTTGCATCGTTCTAGAAACAGGCACACACAACGCCTATGTTGGGAGTCCGCAATACCATGATATCGATGAATTTCTTCGCCACCACGATTTTGTGATTTACGATATTCTTCCCTCTACAAAGAATAAAGGCCAACTAGTAGAATGGGATAGCATTTACATCCACAAAAGATTTTTATGATTGTTGGATTGATTGAAATAATGCCGCTAGGGCATTTCACTCTTGTAGATAGCATCACCCGCATTTACCTTTCAAACCTCAACAACACCGTAATTCTTTTTATCAATGAAAAAGGAATAGAAAATGTAAGTGCACTGAAGAAAGATTTTGACGAAAGATTGCAAATTAAAGCCAAAAAAGAAAACGAACCAGTTGCCTCATTTTTACAATCTGTTGCGAACGAAAAACTAGATGCTGCATATATAGTAACTCTAGAAAAATATTACGAAGAATTTATCAAAACCAACTTCAAATTCCCTTTGTATTTCGTGGTACACAACGTGGGTGTTTGGTTTTCACTTAGCTTAAGAAAATCAATCAATGATTTTATCGACGGAATTAGTCACGGAAGAAATATAGCATATTTGCTCAAATGGAATTTTCTTTTTCCGCTGCAAAAGAAAAAATTAATTAAAAAGTTTATTGCAGCCGACGCTACTTTCGTTTTATTGAACGATTTCCTTAAGAATGAAGTGCTCAATAAAAAGATTTCTAAAAAGGTGATAGCACTTCCCTTCTCGGTTTACCATGAATCGCTGCAAGAACGACAAATCATAAAATCGAAATTGAGAATCACCATTCCAGGAATAGTAGACAGCGGTAGAAGAGATTACATTTCTGTTTTGAATATTTTTGAAGAAGCTAAAGAAATTCTAAAAGACCATTTCGAACTAGAATTGCTGGGACCATTAAAAAACACAGAAAGCAATCTTGAGATTATTAAAAAAATAGAATCGCTCAATCAAAAGGGAGTCACTGTAATTGCCTACAAAGACCAATACATTCCCATGGAAGAATACGACAACAAATTAGTGCAAGCCGACTTGATATTGGGCAATTTAAATGTTACCATAAACAAGCAAAGTACTTATGGTAAAACAAAAGAAAGTGGCACCGCTTTCGCGATGATTAGAGTTGCAAAGCCCGGACTCCTTCCCTCTTCGTACCAAACAATGGATGAAGTAAAGAGCTCAACCATCTCTTTCAATTCATACAAACATTTGAAAGAAATATTAATTGATTTTTCGCAAAACAAAGAGAAATTGAAAGCACTTACAGAGGAGGCAAAAAAGAATGCTTTAAAATTTGCACCCCATAAAATTTACAACAACTTATTTAAATAGTGTGAAATCTATTTTACTCGCTGAAAGGCTATTTTCTTCTTCAAATCTGAATACACTTTATTAACATCTTCAGAAACCTTCCAGCCTATTACCGCAGCACCAAACAACCCAACGATCACCGTGCTTTTGATAGCTACCGACAAATAAACATTTTCGATAGCAGGAATAAAAAAGATGACCAAAAAAACCATCAAAGCTATCGCCAAAACTTTAATGGTATTCATATCAAAAGGCAACATATCATATTTCACCTTAATGATCATGCATCGTATAAAATTGTAGATAAAAAATCCCGCTAAATTTGAATAGGCCGAACCTACAATACCAAAAGCTTTAATCATAAAATAATTGGCGGGAATCAACAAAACCAACACCATCAACTGCGTAAAAAATGATAGTTTCCAATATCCCGAATTGACCAATATTTCACTATTCGCTCCTGTTGACAATTCCACAATAATGGAAATAGACATGATCACCACCACCATCTTACCATCTGAATACTTCTGTGGCAAAAAAGAAAACAATTCATCAATGTTTAACCAAATAAGTAAAAACAAGCATATCGACCACACCATTAAATTGATTGATGTCTTTTTATACAATGAACTGATGAGCACCAAATTTTTATCTTTCCATGCTTGAGCTATCATGGGAGACACTACACCGGTAAGTCCTCTTTGCGGTATTTGAATGATGGTGGCAATGTAAGTGGCAACGGTAAAAGAAGCAATCCCTGCCAATTCCTCCTCACTTAATCCACCAATCATAATGGTATCTATGTTTTGGGCTACTATTCCAAAAAAACCTCCCCCAAACATAATCGCAGAATAATTAAACATTCGCTTTGAAAGGCGTTTACTCACATGACTAATCTTAGGCACCACATGTAATTTCTCGATGTGCCGCACATAAAAGATAATTGCAACAGCAGCGATGAAATAATAAGAACAATACAAAACAGTGAATGTCTCAAAACCTATAAAATGATAAGCAGCGGCAACAATTATTAAAAGCGTAAAAATCCTAAAAAGTAAATCGCGCAAAACCAAAGGAAAAACTGTTTTCAACATACTTCTACAGTAAATTTCAAAAACAGAAAATACCACCAATGAAAATGTTAGTGGATAAACTAAATAAAAGTAATCTTTAACCAAATGAACCTTCTGAAGTTGAGGATCCTTGACGAAAAAATTTACAATTCTATCCTCAAATAAATAGATTATTGAACCAAAAAACACAAAACCGATTAATGCCACCAAAAGAGACAGAAAAAGAAAATCGTTGTTGGTCTTATCCAATCTATCTTTATAGAAAGGATAAAATCGAACCATGCTTTGTCCTAACCCAAACAAAGATAAATTAGCAAAGGTAAGTCCTATAGCAAAAAGCAAACGAGTGAGTCCAAACTGCTCCATGGTAAAGAAATGCGGAAAGAAATACATCACATTTAATGCCCCTAAACCAAAGCCTATGTAGAGCAATAGCGATGAAAAAATCCCTTGTTTCTTTACAATTCCCATAATTATTATTGACGCTAAAAGTATAAATTATTAGTTTAGAATAATGAGCAAAGACAATTTCTCGAAACAAGCCGATTTGTATGCCAAGTACCGACCTCAATATCCGGTAGATTTATACAATTTTATTTTTAGTCGTTGTTTAAATTTTGATAAGGCTTGGGATGTGGCAACAGGTAACGGACAAGCGGCAGTGGTCTTGGCCGATAAATTTAAATTGGTTGAAGCTAGCGACATCAGTTCAAAACAAATTGAACATGCTGTGCCAAAATCAAATATTCACTACAGCATTCAAAATGCAAATACATCGCTTTTTGAAAATCAATCCTTCGATTTAATTACGGTGGCTCAAGCTTTACATTGGTTTGATTTGAATAAATTTTTTAAGGAGGTAAATCGCACCATCAAAAAAGGAGGAGTTTTTGCGGCTTGGTGTTACGGACTCAATTCGGTGAATAAGGAGATCGACCAACTTACTTTTCACTTATACCAAGATATCGTGGGTTCTTATTGGGATAAAGAAAGAAGACACATCGAGCAACAATACAAGTCCATTCCTTTTCCCTGGGAAATGGAAAGTGCTCAATTTAATTACACACTTGATCTTTCAGCCGATGAATATATTGGCTATCTCAGCACTTGGTCGAGTGTGTTGCATTACATCAACCAAAACAAGTCGAACCCTCTCGCCCTAGTAGAAAACCAAATTCGAGAAAAATGGGGAAATAAACCTAGACAAGTAAACTTTCCAATCCACTTGAAATTAGTATGTTTGTAATCACATTTGAATTTTATGATTAAAAGAGGTCTACTATTGATAAGTGCTTTTGCATTATTCGCCTGTGGCGAAAACACTGAAGAAGTTGAGGAAGTAAAAAAACCCGAACTCAATTTAAGTGCTGAACAATTTAAAGATTTTAAATCGGCTGCTAAGGTGTTTGATGCGATGCCAACACCCATTGAAATGGCAGAAATCATTAAAGAATCAAAGGTGATTTACGATGTTAAGGTGTTGAACGACCCTAAAAAAACATCTCAATATGTTACTTCTATTGAACAGTCGCTAAACTTAGGCGTTTATTTTGCCGACCTTAGTTTTACAAGTGTTTTCGATAATCCGCAACAATCTGTGGCTTACCTAAAAGCTGCTCAAAAAATGTCGATGGAGCTTAAAATCAATGATGTTTTCAATGAAAAAATCATTGCTAGAATGGAAAGCAATCAAAACAATAAAGACTCGCTATTGCAAATCATTAGCGAAGCTTATTTAACTACCGACAATTACCTTTTTGAAAATAAAATGAATTCGGTTGCTGCTGGTATTATGGCTGGTGGATGGATTGAGGCTCTCTATATCGCTACCAACCTTTCAAGTGAAAGCGGCAAAGGCACCTTAGTTCGCCAAAAAATCACCGAACAAAAAACATCTTTAGATCATTTGATCAACTTGTTAAGTGACTGCAAAGATGCCGACTTAGCACTCATTAAATCTCAACTTATTAAAATACAAGAATTTTATGGTGAGTTGAAGGTGTCGGTAGCTGCCGACTCTACAAAAACATACACCATGGAAGACCAATCTTTTGAAAAAATAAAATCGAATATTGCTAGCTTGAGAAGTTCTATTGTAAATTAATTACAATGGCAACTCACATCTAAAAGCACTTTGGTTTTGGGTAATAAACGCAATATCTCTGCTTGTTGCTCATCGTTCATAGATATAGAACGCATGTCAACCACTTTCAAATGACTTAGCTTAGAAATCTCTTCGGGAAACTCAGCAATATTGTTACTCCAAATATCCAACTGAACCAACTCGGTTAAATTCGAAATCTTTGAAGAAAGATAATACAATTGATTTCTACCCACATTAAGCACACGCAAATCGTAAAGTGAATACAACTCAACTGGTAAATCGCTCAGCTTATTACCCTCAATAATCAATACTTTCAATTTTGTTAGCTGGGCAATCTCGCGTGGTATTGATTTAAGTTTATTGTTCGACAAATCTAAATACTCAAGGTTTTTAAATGCCAAAATCTCTTGCGGAAATTCGGTGAATTTTTGTGAACGCAACACCAACTTAACCACACTGGCACTATCATTCATCGCCAATTTCAAATTGGTATAGGCAGCGGTCTTCTTCAACACACCAACAATTGAATCTTCTTGTGCATTGACACTTGCAAAGGCAACAACAAAGATTAGCGCGAATATATGTTTGATTCTCATGACAATAATTGTTTACAATTCATTTTATCTCTTTGCAACTGCTCCTTAAGCTGCTCAATTCCATCAAACTTTCGCTCATCGCGAACTCGCGAATGAAAAAGCACCTTTATCTCTTTGCCATACAAATCGCTAGAGAAGTCGAAAACGTTCACCTCAATAGAAATATTTCCTTCTTCTTGTACCGTTGGCCTTTTGCCAATATTCAACATCGCGCCATACTCAACGCCTTCAATCAACACTTTCACCGCATAAACACCTATGGCAGGAATAATCTTATAGCTAGCATCAACGCTTAAATTCGCCGTTGGAAAGCCTATCGTCATGCCCAACTTATTGCCTTCTACCACTTTTCCTCGAAGCGAGAAAGGATGACCTAAATAATTGTTGGCCAATCTTACTTCCCCTTTTTCTATCGCTTCTCTAATTTTAGTTGAACTTATATCTATATTGTCTATCTCTTGAGCCGGTATTTCTTCAACATCGAAACCATAAACCGGACCATATTCCTTCAAATGAGCGAATGACCCCTCTCTGTTTCGACCAAAAAAATGGTTGTAGCCAATCACCAACTTCTTGGTGCCAATAACACCTACCAAGATGTTTCTTATAAAATCAATGGATGAAGTGCGCGAAAACTCTTTATTGAACGGAATAATAATCAAATGGTCAATTCCCTCTTTTTCAAGAAGTTCTATCTTCTCTGGCACCGAATTGATCAATCTAATACTGGTATCATTATAAATTACAATGCGCGGATGAGGCTCAAAAGTAATCACCACCGTCTCTCCTTTTTCCTTTTGAGCAATCTCTTTTAATCTTTTTATGATGGTTTGATGTCCCAAATGAACACCATCAAAAGTACCGGTGGTCACCACCGCATTCTTAAGCGTAGAGAAGTCTTCCAGACGATAATATACTTTCACTTTCTAGTTTGCTGCCCTAAATTTTAACAGCTTGTTCAAAAATAGGAAAATAAATGACTAACATCATTACTTCTTTTTATGAAAAACCGTTATCTTCGCACCCGAATTAAAGAAAGAATCACTAATAACTCAATAATAATGTCAACTCAGGTAGGTAAAATTTCTCAGATCATCGGTCCTGTTATCGACGTTTGTTTTAGCACTGAAGGTGCTGAACTACCAAACATCTACGACGCTCTTGAAATCACAGGGGCAAACGGACAAAAAATTATTTTAGAATGTCAGCAACACATTGGTGAAGATACCATTCGTGCTATTTCTATGGACTCTACCGACGGACTTCGTCGTGGAATGGAGGTTGTAGCTACAGGTGCTGCTATCACTATGCCGGTAGGCGATCAAATTAAAGGTCGTTTGTTCAACGTAGTGGGAGATGCAATCGATGGTATCGGACAACTTAGCAAGGCTGGTGGGTATCCTATCCACAAAATGCCTCCTAAATTCGAAGAATTATCTACTTCAACTGAGGTATTATTTACAGGTATTAAAGTTATCGACTTAATTGAGCCATACCCAAAAGGTGGTAAAATTGGTTTGTTCGGTGGTGCCGGTGTAGGTAAAACCGTATTGATTATGGAGTTGATTAACAATATTGCGAAAGGTCACTCTGGTTTATCTGTATTCGCAGGTGTTGGTGAGAGAACTCGTGAAGGAAATGACTTATTACGTGAGATGATCGAATCTGGCGTTATTAAATATGGTGATGCTTTTAAACATTCAATGGAAGAAGGTGGATGGGATTTATCTAAAGTTGATACTAAACAACTTTCTGAGTCTCAGGCTACATTGGTATTCGGACAAATGAATGAGCCACCTGGTTCTAGAGCACGTGTTGCTTTATCTGGTTTGACTTTAGCTGAGTACTTCCGTGATGGTAACGACCAAGGTCAAGGACGTGACGTTCTTTTCTTTATCGATAATATCTTCCGCTTTACACAAGCTGGTTCTGAGGTATCTGCATTGTTAGGCCGTATGCCTTCAGCGGTAGGTTACCAACCAACATTGGCTACTGAGATGGGTATGATGCAAGAGCGTATTACTTCAACCAAACGTGGATCTATTACCTCTGTACAAGCGGTATACGTACCTGCGGATGACTTGACGGATCCAGCTCCGGCTACTACTTTCGCCCACTTAGATGCTACTACAGTATTGAGCCGTAAAATTGCCGAGCTAGGTATCTACCCTGCGGTGGATCCTCTAGATTCTACTTCTAGAATCTTGACTCCTCAAGTAATTGGTGAAGCTCACTACAACTGTGCTCAAAGAGTTAAATACATCTTACAACGTTATAAAGAACTTCAAGATATCATCGCCATCTTAGGTATGGATGAGCTTTCTGAAGAAGATAAATTGGTAGTAAGCCGCGCTAGAAGGGTTCAAAGATTCTTGTCTCAACCTTTCCACGTAGCAGAGCAATTTACTGGTTTGAAAGGTGTATTGGTAGACATTCAAGATACTATCAAAGGATTCAACATGATTCTTGATGGTGAAATGGATGAGTATCCTGAGGCTGCATTCAACTTGGTAGGTACTATCGAAGATGCAGTGAACAAAGGAAAGAAAATGATGGGTTCTACTAAATAGTAAAAACAATGATTTTAGATATCTTAACTCCCGATAAAAAACTTTTTGAAGGCGAAGCCGAAGCTGTAACAGTGCCAGGCATTAGCGGTTCAATGCAGTTCTTAAAGGGACACGCTCCACTAATCTCAGCATTAGGTAAAGGAGAAATAACAGTAAAAACTAGCAAAGGTGATCAAGCTTTCAAAATCAACGGTGGCGTTGTGGAAGTATTGAACAACAAAGTGATCGTTTTAGCTGAATAAAATCATACGCTTATAACAAAACCCTTTCGTCGAACGGCGAAAGGGTTTTTTGTTTATATGATTATTCACTCTATTTAAATTACAAAATTCATTTTAAGCCTGGAATCACTAACTAATCCCTCTTAGAGAAGAGGGGTGAGATTTCGCCTCGCGCGCTGCAGGGAGATGGACTCACCTTCTTGAAAATATGATAGTTCCATCTCCCTCCAATACACAGGCATTTCCGCTCACCCTCTTCTCTAAGAGGGATTAGTTAGCACTACCATTCCGCAGAAATAGAGTTTGTTCTTATTTTGTTTATTTTAGCCTCGTGAAAAAACTACTGGTCATCCTATTTTTTCCATGGAAAATTTGGTTCTTAATCGTAATGATTATTACCACACTTTTCTATTTCCCTTTCGTTTATTTGTCGATAGTAGTTTTAAAAAATTACCATCTCTGCTACAAGATTTATAGATTTTGGGCATGGAGTATCTTAATTCCAATTGGTATCATTCCACTTCGTAAAATGAAGGGTAAATTGCCCGAGAAAAACGGCTACATCATTGTATCAAACCACACTTCACAATTAGACATTGTTGTTCCTTACACTTTGTTGGGTGAGCACTTCTCTTTCCTTGCTAAAAAAGAACTTAAAAAAGTACCTCTATTTCGAACCAACTTTAGAGGGATGAATGTCACGGTAGATAGAAAAAGTTTGGTTTCGGGCATGGATTCTTTAACCGAATGCAGCGAGAAAATATCACAAGGCATCAACATGCTCATCTTCCCCGAAGGTACGCGCTCTAAAAAAGCTCCCGAAATGCAAAAATTTAAAGGTGGTGCTTTCAAGCTGGCCATATCAGAGAAAATTCCTATTGTACCTGTGGTCTTCTTAGACAACTACAAAAGACTGGAAGGTGGAAAAGGTTTATTTAAGAGCTTAGGCACCCCAGGAAGAAGCAGAATGGTCGTTCTCGACCCAATAGAAACAAAAGGACTCACGCAAAAAGATGCGGAGTCCCTTATGGAAAAAGTTCATGAAGTTATTTCAAATGAATTAAAAATTCAAAGCTAACATTGAACTTTGAACATTAAACTTTGAACCAAGATTAGCAGTATTCGTCGAAAGCAGCAATCAAATTCTCAGCAATCAATTCAGCCGGTCTTCCTTCGATAGCATGTCTTTCAATCATGTGCACCAACTTACCATTCTTAAATAAGGCAATAGCCGGAGAAGATGGAGGGTAAGGCAACATATACTGACGGGCGCGTTGAACAGCATCACCATCAAAACCTGCAAAAACCGTAGTTAATTTCGAAGGTTTTTTAGTGGCATGTTGAACAGCCATTTTAGCGGCCGGACGAGCATTTCTTGCAGCACAACCACAAACAGAATTCACCACTAACATCACAGTTTCTTCTTTTCCTGAATTTATAATTTGATCAACTTCTTCTGCAGTGCGAACATCAGCAAAACCTGCCGAAGTCAAATCTGCTTTCAATGGGAGAACTATTTCTTCTGGATACATAAAATTTATTTTAAAGATTGAAGGCTAAAGTTAACCAAGAAAATCGCGCAATAGATTTTTTTAACGATAAATAATATTGATGTGCTCATTATTATTTGGAACACCCCAATTGTCGCAAAAAAAGTATTTAAGGCATACATTAGTACGAAGCGATAAATTGCTTGCCACAGCGAAAAAAATAAAGCAATTCTAACAAAAGGAAATCGACTTGATGCTTAAATAAAAAGACATCAATTAATTGAATAGACCTATGAAAAGCCGTATAATTTAAAATTTACATTTATGAAAATTTTACTTACCGGGGTAACTGGCTATATCGCGCAAAGATTATTGCCCGTTTTATTAGAAAATGGGCATGAGGTTGTCTGTTGCGTTCGAGATAAAAACAGATTCAATTGGAAAAATTATTCAACCTCAAATCTCAAAGTAATAGAAGCTGACTTTTTAAATAAAGACAGCTTACAAGAAATTCCAAATGATATTGATGTTGCTTACTACCTTATTCACTCCATGTCTACACAAAGCGGCGACTTTGAAACGATGGAAGAAATATGTGCAACCAATTTTAAAAGTCGAATCGAACAAACAAATGCCAAGCAAGTCATTTACCTCAGTGGAATTAGCAATTCGAAAGAGTTATCGAAGCATTTGTCATCAAGAAAAAATGTGGAAACCACTTTAGCAGATTCGAAATTTGCACTCACAACATTAAAGGCAGGCATAATAGTGGGTTCGGGGAGTGCCTCCTTTGAAATTATTCGCGATTTGGTAGAAAAATTACCATTTATGATTACACCTAAATGGTTAAAAACAAAATGTCAACCCATAGCCATTCGCAATGTTATTGAATTTTTAATTGGTGTGATTGGAAAGACAGAAACCTATAACATGAGCTACGATATTGGTGGTCCCGATATACTAAGCTATAAAGATATGCTTTTACATTTCGCCAAAATACGAGGATTAAAAAGGCGCATTCTTATTGTACCAGTGATGACACCAAGAATATCTTCCTACTGGTTATATTTTGTTACGGCCACCTCCTATGCTCTGGCAAAAAATTTAGTAAATAGCATGAAAATAGAGGTGACTTGCAAAGCCAACAATCTATCAACGCTCCTTGGCATTAAACTAATTGATTACGATACTTCGATACAGCTCGCCTTTGACAAAATAGAACAAAATCAAGTGATATCGAGTTGGAAAGACGCTCAAACAAGTGACCTATTCAACAATGGATTTTCAAAATACATTGAGGTACCCGTTAATGGATGTTTTAAAGATATTCGCTCGGTAAAATTGGAGAACAGTGCTGCTTCTCTTGACAAAATATGGGCTATAGGCGGTAAAACAGGATGGTATTATGGCAATTGGCTTTGGGAAATAAGAGGCATTTTAGATCAGCTGGTTGGAGGCGTTGGAATGCGAAGAGGAAGAAAAAACGAGACAGAAATAGTTACTGGCGAAACTCTTGATTTTTGGAGGGTTATTTTAGCCGACAAAAAAGAAAAACGACTGCTGCTATTTGCTGAAATGAAATTACCAGGCGAGGCATGGTTGGAATTTAAAATAGACGATAAGAATGTTTTAACGCAAACTGCCACCTTTCGACCGCTGGGCTTGATGGGCCGACTATACTGGTATGCTGCACTGCCTTTTCATGGATTTATTTTTAAAGGCATGATAAATAAACTTGCTGAATCCTCATAAATTTTTACTTACCTTAAAACAATCAACCATGAAATTGATTTTAATTACAATTGCAGTTGTTGCACTTATACTAATTATTTTCCAAAGCTATCTAATTTTGGCACAAACGGAAACACAACAGTACAAGGTTATAAAAACCGAAGCAGAGTATGAGATTCGATTCTATCCTGCAACCACTATGGCATGCGTAACAATGAAAGCTACATCATATAAAGAATTAGCTTCCCCAGGTTTTAGAAAATTAGCCAATTATATTTTTGGAGGCAATCAATCGAAAACAAACATTGCCATGACAACTCCCGTTCACATGAACATCAACGATACTGCTTCGTCTATGAGTTTTGTAATGCCTAGTGAATACACTTCAAACAATCTTCCGCAACCAAACGATTCATCGGTAAGCATTTTTACTAGTGAAGAAGAATTCGTTGCAGTAACCAGTTTTGGCGGATATGCCAATGATGAGCTCATAAAATCGCACGCACAAAAACTCGAAAACGCATTAAAAGCCAAGAACATTGAATATTATGGGAATTTTCGCTTTTTGGGATACAATGCTCCCTATCAAATCGTGGGAAGAAAAAATGAAATTATCGTTAGTATTAAGTGGGACCCACAAACAAACAATTAATAGTTTGAAAATATTATAAGCGCATACACTGCATAAACTCAAAATAGAAAAAGACAGCAACTCTTTAAGATTTGCAATCGAAAAAAATCTGCTAAAACCTATCTCTTCTTCTCAAAAAATTTCTGCAACAACTTTCTACTTTCATCAGCTAAAACTCCACGCGCTACTTCAGTTTTAGGATGCAACATATCATTACTTAGTAAACTGTAACCGCGCTTAGGATCACTTGTGGCGAAAACCACTCTTTTTAGGCGAGTCCAGTAGGCTGCTCCGGCGCACATCGGACAAGGTTCTAAGGTGACGTAAAGAGTGCATTCGTTCAAGAATTTTCCTCCTAAAAAGTTTGCAGCCGAAGTAAAAGCCAGCATTTCGGCATGAGCTGTAACATCGTTCAACTGTTCGGTTTGGTTGTGCGCTCGAGCAATGATTTGATTTTTGCACACGATTACTGCACCTACAGGCACTTCATCTTCTTCAAAAGCACGCTGCGCTTCCACCATCGCCTGCTTCATAAAA
Source organism: uncultured Chryseobacterium sp. (assembly GCA_964406465.1). Lineage (GTDB taxonomy): Bacteria > Bacteroidota > Bacteroidia > Flavobacteriales_C > JAHEZL01. Next base: position 121,577 of record CAYORT010000005.1, on the reverse strand, counting down.
TAGTCATCTGAGAAAACTGATAATTCCATGGGGTAAATATAAGTCAGATTTTTTTTACAAAGTACTTCAGGGTGTGAGACTCCCTCTCGGAGGAGAGGGGTGTGTAAATGCCTGTGAAGTGGCAGGGAGATGGATTTCTCAAAATTATGAATGCATCTCCCTGCAGCCGCACAAGCAAAATCGCCCCCTCCCTCCGAGAGGGATTCCCACACCCACAAGTACAATACTTAAAAAACTTATCTTACATTTGCTTCAGCGCAAAAAAACCAAAATTTATGACAGATACTTTTTCAATTTTAAGTAAGGTGCACATGGTACTTGTATTACTTTTTGTAATCTCCATGTTCATCAAAACAATTCTAATTTTCAAAAGCAACGAAAGCTTTGATAATTACCGTGCAAAAACTAAAATGCCAGAGATGTTAGTTACCATCCTTTTCTTGGTCATTGGTATAGTGCTAATAGTAATGAAGGGCGGTGGCTTCCACACCCTATTTTATGTGAAATTAGGAGCTGTATTAGCTGGTATTCCTCTTGGTATTGTGGGTGCTAAAAAACACAGCAAAGTACTGGTTGCTCTTTCAACTGTATTTTTTCTAGCGGCTTATGGCTTGTCTGAAGTGGCTAAAAAGAAAGCAGTTATACAACATGTTGAAACCGAAAACAATGCCGAATTAGGAAATAAATTATTCATAGCAAACTGTTCCTCTTGCCATGGTGTAGATGGCACATATGGTCTTGCAGGAGCTACTAATTTACAAACCAGTGTTTTGGACTCTGCTTCTGCGTTTATTGTAGTACAAAAAGGAAGAAATAATATGCCTGGCTTTGGGGAAGGGAGTGTAACGCCTAAAGAGGATCAATTGACAAACACAGAAATTAGTGCGGTTGTTAATTATATCGCAACTCTCAAGACAAAATAAATGGCCAAAAAGCTTTACGATACCGCCCGAAAAGATCGCGAAAAAGCAATTTTGATTGGTTTAATTACCGACAAAATTAGCGAGCAACGTTCTGATGAATATATGGATGAATTGGCTTTCTTGGCCGAGACTGCCGGAGCGGAAACCGTACAAACTTTTGTTCAGAAACTTCCCAAAGCCGATTCTAAAACCTTTGTTGGCAAAGGTAAAATAGAAGAGATTGCTCTATTTGTGAAAGACAATGCCATTGAAATGGCCATCTTCGATGATGAGCTCTCCCCTTCTCAAATAAGAAATATTGAAAAGCTTTTGGCTTGTAAGATTCTTGATAGAAACAATTTGATTCTCGACATCTTCGCCAAACGCGCGCGTACCGCTAACGCTAAAACACAGGTTGAATTGGCGCAATATCAATATTTGATGCCTCGACTAACCAACATGTGGACCCACTTATCGAAACAAAAAGGGGGTATTGGTATGAAGGGTCCGGGTGAAACCGAAATTGAAACCGACCGTCGTATCATTCGTGATAAAATTTCCTTACTGAAGGAAAAATTAAAACAAATCGACCGTCAAACTACCGCTCAACGCAGCAATCGCGAAAGCATGATTCGTGTTGCGCTTGTGGGCTATACCAACGTTGGAAAAAGCACCATCATGAATGCTATTTCCAAATCGGATGTATTTGCTGAAAATAAACTCTTCGCAACGCTAGATACCACCGTGAGAAAAGTGGTAATTGGTAATTTGCCTTTCCTGCTTTCGGATACCGTTGGGTTTATTAGAAAATTACCTCACGACTTAGTGGAATCTTTCAAATCTACGCTAGATGAAGTGCGCGAAGCCGACATTTTATTGCACGTGGTTGATGTATCACATCCACATTTTGAAGATCATATCGAAGTAGTAAACGAAACATTGAAAGACATTGAATCTCAAGAAAAACCAACCTTCTTGATCTTTAATAAAATCGACATGTACGTTCCTAAAGTGAACGAAGAATTAGAAGACCCCGACGCTGAAAAGATTGAGCCTTTAGAAGAATTAAAAAGAAGCTGGATGGCGCGCACCAACGCTTCTTGCATGTTTATCTCTGCCACAGAAAAAGCCAATTGGGATGAATTTAAAAACTCACTTTACGATAAAGTAAAAGAGTTGCACGCAAAGAAATATCCTTACAACAATTTTCTGTATTAGTAGGGACGAAAAATTTTTCGCCCTTACGCCACTTTAAGCGACTCAATCTTTGAATTCTCAACTTTCTCTGTAGCGTAAGCTAAAGTGATTTTGAGCTCTTTTACTTCCTTATCAGAAGGCATATCAAACATTGCATCTAGCATTATTGCCTCACATATAGAACGCAATCCACGTGCGCCTAATTTGTGTTCCATCGCTTTGTCGACAATGTAATCCAACACCTCTTTTTCGAAGCTCAATTTAATACCATCTATTTCAAACAATTTTACATATTGCTTGATGATGGCATTTTTAGGTTCAGTCAATATTCTACGCAATGCCGTTCTATCCAACGGAAGCAAATGCGTAAGAATTGGCAATCTACCGATCAACTCAGGAATCAAACCAAATGATTTAATATCTGAAGGCGTAACATATTGCAAGATATTGGCTTTATCAATATTTCGCATTTGCTTGCTGGCGCTAAATCCTAGAGTTTGAGACTTCATTCTCTTCTCAATGATTTTATCTAAACCAACAAAGGCTCCACCACAAATAAACAAGATGTTTTTGGTATCAATTTGCACCAATTTTTGTTCGGGATGTTTTCTTCCACCTTGAGGCGGAACACCTACTACAGAGCCTTCTAACAATTTCAATAATGCCTGTTGAACACCCTCACCCGATACATCACGCGTGATAGATGCGCTGTCGCTTTTACGTGCAATTTTATCTACCTCATCAATGAAAATAATTCCCTTCTCTGCAGCAGCAGCATCAAAATCTGCAGCTTGTAAAAGTCGAGATAAAATGCTTTCTACATCTTCACCTACATAACCTGCCTCTGTTAAAACAGTTGCATCGGCAATGCAAAATGGAACATTCAGCAACTTAGCAATTGATTTGGCCAATAAGGTTTTTCCCGTTCCGGTTTCACCCACCATAATGATGTTCGATTTTTCAATCTCTACACCATCTTCGGCAACTACACCTTGAGACAAACGCTTGAAGTGATTGTAAACTGCAACCGACAAAACTTTCTTTGCTTCATCCTGACCAATTACATATTGATCGATGTACTTTTTAATTTCAATAGGCTTAAGCAAGTTGATACTTGACTTTACCGATTGATTGTTTTTAGCAGAAAGCTCGTCTTTAGAAATTTGAAAAGCTTGGTCGATACAACGATCACAAATATGACCGCTAATACCGGCGATGAGGACATTAGTATCCACCTTGTTTCTACCACAAAACGAACATCTAATATCCTCTTTCGCCGACTTTCCCATAGCTCAATTATTTTTTACTTACATTTTTGAATAAAACCTCGTCAATCATACCGTATTCTTTCGCTTCAGTTGAAGTCATCCAGTAGTCACGGTCGCTATCTGCCCATACTTTATCGTAAGTCTGACCAGAATGGTTAGCGATGATTTCGTACAATTCTTTTTTCAATTTTTGAATTTCACGAGCTGTGATTTCAATATCAGTTGCCTGACCTTGAGCACCACCAAGCGGTTGGTGAATCATAACGCGAGAATGTTTCAAAGCAGTTCTTTTACCTGCTGCACCAGCACATAACAATACAGCACCCATAGAAGCTGCCATACCTGTACAGATAGTTGCTACATCTGGATTGATGTATTGCATAGTATCGTAGATACCCAAACCAGCATATACAGAACCACCAGGTGAATTCAAGTAAATTTGAATGTCTTTATGTGCATCAGCCGATTCTAAGAACAACAATTGCGCTTGAATAATGTTGGCAACATGATCGTCAATTCCTGTTCCTAGAAAGATAATTCTGTCCATCATCAAACGAGAAAAAACGTCCATTTGAGCAACGTTTAATGAACGCTCTTCAATAATGTATGGAGTCATTGAAGACTCGATGTATTGATCTAAAGCGATACTATTGATACCAACGTGTTTGGTAGCATATTTTCTAAATTCTTTACCGTCCATCATATTAAATCTGATTATTTTGTTGAGAAACTAATTTAGTAAATTCATCATAAGAAACAGTCTTTTCAGAAACTTTCGCTTTGCTTTTCACAACATTTACGATTTTCTCTGTGTAAAGCGCATCGTAAATCCCTCTTCTTTCTTCTTCTCTTTGCAACACATTAGCTACGATTGGAGCCAATTGTTCGTCTTCAATGTTTTGTCCGTACTGACGGAAGTTAGCTCTCACCAACTCTTCAGCTTTAGCTTTCAACTCTTCGAACTCAACTTTAAGATCGTTTTCTTTGATTAATTTATTTTCGATCAACTGCCATTTCAAACCTCTTTGGTAGTGGCTGTATTCTTTTTCAATTGCTTCTGCAGTGGTAGGTTTTTGTGAAGCGGCAACCAACCATTTTTTCACAAAAGTATCAGGCAAATTGAATTTAGTATTGTCTAACAAGTACTGAATTGCATCATTTTGCAATTTAGTAAACTCTTGAGAGGCCATAGCTTCAGAAGATTCTGATTTCACTTTAGCACGAAATTCTTCAACAGAATTTACTACTCCAGCACCATATACTTTATCAAACAATTCTTGATTCAATTCCGCTGCTTCCAGTTTACTAATGTTTAACACCTTCGCTTTGAAAGAACCTAAACCAGCAACTGTGTCAACAGTAGTTCCCAACATAGCAGCTACTTTTGCTTTGTCATCGTAAACAGCTGATGGAACCAAAGTAACTTCATCATCTTTCTTTTTACCTACAAATTGCTCGGCAACTTTCTTATTGATTTCAGCTAAAGGTAAAACACTCATTTTGCTAATACCGCCTTCTTTCACAGAACCATCGGCAGCCAACTCAGAAAAATCGATATACAACATATCTTCTAAAGACGCCACTTCCGGTGCACTCATCTTGCCATATCTTTTTGCGATATCGCTCACGAATTTATCAACCAAAACATCATCAACATTGATTTTGTATTGTGTTAATTCTACTTTATTCAATGCAATTTCAAAAGAAGGTGCAATTCCTAATTCGTAAATAAATTTGAAATCAACACCATTGGTGAAATCATAAGTGATTCCACTATTTTCTTTTGGCAATGGCTGACCAATAATTTCAATTTTATTGTCGGCAATGTATTTCTCCAATTCTTTACTTACCAATCTATTGATTTCGTCAACCTTCACAGATGGCTCGTACATTTTTCTTACTAATGTGAAAGGAACTTTACCCGGACGGAAGCCTTGCATTTTAGCATTCTTTTGGTGTTTTTTCAATGCACCCTCTACAATCTCTCTATAATCTGCCTCCTTAACTTCTACGTTCAAGACTGCATTCAAATCGTCAATTTTTTCTTGTGTAATATTCATCAGTTCTAATTTTTTAAAAAAACGAGGCACGAAGATACTAATATTTGTTGGATTTTAAAGTTTAAAAAGCAAGTAAACATGGGCTACAAAAAAAATATTTTTATTTTTATTTGTACATACAATTAATGTTATTACATTTGTGTATACAATTAATCAATAAACTTTAAAATTATGGCAACTTACAGTATCGACACCACTCACTCTGAAGTACAGTTCAAAGTAAAACATTTAGTAATTTCAACAGTAAGCGGACACTTTCAAAAATTTGAAGGTTCTTTAGAATCTAATCAACCTGACTTCAGCGACGCAAAAATCAAGTTTAGTGCTGATGTAAATAGCATCGACACGAACAATGAACAAAGAGATGGTCACTTAAAATCTGATGATTTTTTCAACGCTGAAAAATTTCCTGCTTTAACTTTTGTTTCAAAAGAATTGAAGAAAGAAGGTAATAACACCTACAAATTAATTGGTGATTTAACCATTAGAGACATTACAAAAACCATCACTTTAGATACTGAATACACTGGTTTGGCAATTGATCCTTGGGGCAATACTAAAATCGGATTTGAAGTGACAGGAAAAATCAATCGTTTGGATTACGACTTAAAATGGAATGCTTTAACTGAAGCAGGCGGAGCGGTCGTTAGCAACGAAATTAAATTGGCTCTTAATATTCAGTTGGTTAAAAACGCTTAGATTTCTATCTTAGCGCTTCTTGTAAAGTACGCGTTTGAGCGAATTCTATCGAACAATTGAATATTAAATAATCTACCGATGAAGATTGAAGACGAAATAAAACAAACCAAAAAGTTTAAAAGCGAACACCAGCGGCTGGTGGTAAACATCATGTTTACCAGCAGCTGGCTGTATCGAACTCACGGTCAGTTTTTAAAATCTTTTGGCATCTCGCCTGAGCAATTTAACGTGTTGCGCATCTTAAGAGGACAATATCCAAAATGTGCCAATAATCAATTGATCACCGAAAGAATGATCGACAAATCGTCGAACAGCTCACGAATCGTTGAGAAATTAAAACAAAAAGGATTGGTAGATAGAAAAGAAAACAAAGATGACCGCCGTCATGTGGATATTACCATTACTCAAAAAGGATTAGCACTACTAGAGAAAATTGATCTGGAGAACAATGATGTTTTTTTGAAGGAGAACATTAGCGAGAAAGAAGCCGCACAATTAAATGATTTATTAGATAAGCTAAGGGGATAATTATTCGAAAATATCCCCTGCTTCTACTTTTAAATTTTGACCATTTAACTCTGAACCCGCTTTAGAAAGATAAAAAACAGCATTTGCTGTTTCTTCTACAGTTAGCAATCTTTTTAGCGGACTAGCCTGCTCCAGTTCTTCAAAAATACGCTCATCAGTATCACTAGTTAAACCTGTTCTCATAATAGAGGGAGACAAACAATTGGCAGTAATTCCATATTTAGCATTCTCTGCTGCCCAAGAGTTACTCAATGAATGCAAATAACACTTTGCAGCAACATATTCACTCATTCCCAAAGGAGGCGTATCTAAAATATAAGAACTTAAAACTGTAATGAATTTCCCGTATTTCTGCTTTCTAAAAAGAGGAATCATGTTTTGCGCTATTTGAATTACAGGCAAAACATTATTTTGAAAACTGTGAACAAAAAAAGAGGAATCTATTTTGTGAAAATGTTTTGATTCAATTCCTGTTAAGGCATTATTTACAACAATGCCCAAATTCATAGAAGGAAATTTCTCTATCAATGCGGTAAGACTTTCCGGAGAAGCAAAATCGCATTGAATAGTTTTAATATTAGAATATGATTGTTCTAAATTTTGAGCTGCCGTTGATGAAGAAAAATAAGTAGCATATACAGTACTTTCGGGATATTCTTTAGCTAACTTTTCGCTAATTGCTTTACCTAATCCGCTTACTCCACCTGTTACTAAAATATTCATTTGAAAAGCATTATTTTTATCGTTCCTTTGGCAACTTTGGTATTAGTTGCATTAACAAAATCATATTTAAATTCTACCAAATTCACCGATTCATGAATTTCGTTCACCTTTGCTGAAAAACGCAAAGTATCATTTAAGTAAACCGGCTTTTTAAAATCTATTTGCTGACTCACTATCATCACATCTTTGGTAGGTAAAAGTTCGCCAATAAAAAAAGATAGAAAACCATTCAAAATATTGCCATGCATTACCACTTTAGGAAACCCTTTAGCAGCAGCAAATTCGGCATTGGTATGCAAAGGATTTTCATCTCTAAAAATATCTATAAAACCTTTGTACACTTTTTCACTTACAGTGAATTCGTGATTAAAAACATCTCCTTCTTTCATTTACTTAGCCGTTATAAAACATTTTAACGCTTGAAAATTATTCAAATCCAACTCCCACTTTCCCTCATTCTCTATAAATCCGAAATTCTTATAATGATCTTTCACCATTCCATTTTTTGCTGTTGGCAAATATTCACCCACTAATTTAGAATAGCCTTCTTTTTTTGCTATTTCAACGATAGAGTTCAATACAAAAGGCTCCATTGTTCTTTTTAAAACTCTGCAGCTCATAATCCAGGTATCTACAAACATGAAATCTTTCTCCTTTTTCAAAACGATGGCGCTAATCAGTCCGTTATCACCATATTTATCTACCAAAGTATAAGACAAAGCTAAATAGCTACCCGAATCTATCATTGATTTCAAATCTTCGTCGGTATATCTTTGTGTTCTGAGATTAAATTGATTGGAACGCTGCGTTAACTGAGCCACACGAGGCAATGAAAAAGCATCTACATTTTTAACGTCCGACACCATTTCCAACGACGCTAAATAATCATCAATATTGGCAAACTTAGCCTGAGAAGAAACACGCTCTGCCTCTAATTGATACTGTTTGGTTCTGTCTTTATCGTTTTCAGAATAAGAAGCAGTTTCAAAAAGATTAAGTGTAAGCAAATAATCTAAATATTCAGCAGGATCCTCGGGTAATTCAGGTACTGTAACATCAGGTATTTCTTGTCGAACCAAATTTCTCTCAAAAGGATTGTCATCCAAAAAAACCATTGAATCGAAACCAATATTTAAAATCTCCTGAATGTTTCTAATGTTAGATGCCTTGTTCTCCCAATTGGCTACAAACACCGATATATCTTCCAATCTCAACACCATATCAGGGTGCTTTTCAAAAGGCTCTTTGGCATTCGCCTCATCATTTTTACTACAAATACACAAAATAACACCTCTTTCTTTTAAGGCTTTCGCCCAGGTTTGAAGTTTGGTAAACGCTTTACCTATACCTAAATCGCCAATTTTAATATTCTCTAAACCATCATCACCAATAATCCCCCCCCAGGTGGTATTGTCTAAATCTAAAATCAAACATTTTTTAAATCTTCCACTAACTGCCAAAATAATATCATTGATTTGCTTGGTGAAAACCGGAATGAAATCTAAACTAAAAATCATATCGGCATTGATATACATTTGCGGAGATTTTGCGAATTGTTGTCCGTACAAACTGAAAAGAGCGGCTACATCACAAATAAATAAATTACCATTTACCTGACTTAATTTCATTAATTCCAGATTGATGTTTCTTAATTGAAATAAAAAAGACACATCCACCTTGGCAGCATAATTACCAAAGGTAGCATCAGGTAATTCGGGTAACGTGGACAAAATTACTTTGGCTTTTGTTCTGCCTTTAAGAGCCTCTAGCCAGCCTTCCACCTTATTTAAATATTGAGCAGAAAAAGTATGCTTTGAAGACGAAAAATGGAAACTTTGTTCCAACTTATACACTGAATTGGTAACAATGACAATTTCTGGATTGAATTGATACAATTCAGAATCACCATCTAAAATTTCCTGATCAATTTGAGAATACTCAGCTTCATAAACATTGTAATTCAACTTATTAACAGCACCGTAACCAATTAAAGCTTCTTTGATAAATTGAGTTGCATGATCGCCTAATATTGCTACTCGCACCTCTTTCCACGATGTATCAATTTGCTTTTTTGCTTTCTTTAACACCGAAAAATCAAGAATCATATTATCTGCATTTGAATTTGCCATAGCGCCAAAAATAGTAATTTTACTTATTCTTATTACTTTAGCGAACTTATATTGAAAAATTGAAATGCTGTTTAACTCTCTAGAATTTCTAATTTTTTTCCCTCTGGTAACAATAATTTATTTTTTGTTACCGCATCGCTTTCGTTGGATTCACCTCTTGATTTCGAGCTGTATATTCTACATGTTCTTCATTCCTATTTATATTCTTATTCTATTTTTCACCATCATTATTGATTATTACGCCGGAATATTAATTGAAGACACACTGGACAGCCTAAAAAAGAAACGATGGCTCATAGTAAGTATCGTAACAAATGTTGGTGTTTTATGCATTTTTAAGTACTATAATTTTTTTACTGATAACATTAATATTGCACTAGGCTATGATGTCGCTAAAGGTGAAGGTTTACCTTACCTTGGAATGATTTTACCCATAGGACTTTCCTTCCATACTTTTCAAGCAATGAGTTATACCATAGAAGTGTACAGAGGAGTGCAAAAGGCAGAAAGACACATGGGTATTTACGCCCTTTACGTAATGTTCTATCCGCAGTTGGTAGCAGGCCCCATTGAACGTCCGCAAAATGTTTTACATCAATTTCATGAAAAAAAGAATTTCGATTATTACAACGCGGTAAGCGGACTCAAATTAATCGGCTGGGGACTTTTTAAAAAAATGGTGATTGCCGACAGAATTTCTGTAATGGTAAATGAAGTGTACAACCACCCTACACAATTTGAAGGATTCCCGGTAATATTTGCCACATTTCTTTTTTCCATTCAAATTTTCTGTGATTTTTCCGGCTATTCAGATATTGCATTAGGCACCGCTAGAGTAATGGGATTTAAATTAATGAAGAATTTTGACCGTCCCTACCACGCTACTTCTATTTCAGAATTTTGGAGGAAATGGCACATTTCACTAAACACTTGGTTTGTAGACTACGTTTACTCTCCTTTTGTAACCGAAAAAAGAGATTGGGGAAAAGCAGCTGTGGTGGTGGGAGTTTTGCTCACTTTTAGCTTGAGCGGCTTATGGCATGGTGCCAACTGGACTTTTGTAATTTGGGGAACGCTCCATGGTATTGCTTTGGCCTACGACTTCCTAAGCAAAAAGAAAAGAAAAGCGTGGAGCAAAAAAATACCTGGTTTTATTTACAACCCTCTTTCGTTAATCCTCACTTTTATCTTTGTTAGCTTCACTTATATATTTTTTCGTGCAAGTTCGGTAAACGACGCTTTTCACATTATTTCCTCTATTCCACACCTACACTTAAACCAACTTAACTTATCAATGTTTGGGGAAGCTGTAAGTAAAAAAGAAATATTAATAGCCCTATTTTTCATAGTGATTATGGAAATAGCACATTTTACACAAATTAAATACGGCGAAAACCTTCCATTCATTAATAAAGCAAGTATGCCGGTACGATGGGGACTTTATATTACCGGCGGACTAATTTTAATTCTATTCGCAGTAATGGACAAACAATCATTCATTTATTTTCAATTTTAATGACGCGTAAATTTGTAATAAAAATTATCGTTTTCTGTGGAATTTTAAGCGCAGTGGTTTACGGTATAGGTCATTTTTTCACGCGCGGTTTTGTAGATCAATATTATACTCACTTTTTAAAGCCTTCAAAATCACTAATTATAGGTGCCTCAAGATCTTTGGAAGGAATCATGCCTCAAGAGGTAAACAAAGGAATGAACAAAAATTACGATTTATTCAACTTCGCCATTGATGCCGATATAGTAAAATACGGCTCTGTTTACTTTGAAGCCATTAAAGAAAAATTAGTTGAAAGCGACGATCCTCAACTGTTTATTTTAGAAATTAATCCCTTGGTATTTTCTCGTCTGAAATCTAATCTTTCGGATGACGAAAAAGAATTTGAAGAGCACAAACAACTTATGGCCAAACAATGGTTTTTCAATAGTACACCAAATATTGAATACCTCATAAAAAATCACACTCCATTATTTGATTTAATATTAAATAGAAACAAAGAACACGAAGTTTTTAAACCCTATCCTGATGGTTTTTTAGAACTCACCCTCCCTATGGATAGCCTCAGCTATAAAAAACGCTGTGAAATTTACATGAATACCTTCAATACTTTTGAAACTTTCAATACCTATTCCCCAACAAGAATGAACTACTTTAAAAACATCGTTGAATTCTTATCCAAAAAAGGAAATATTATTTTGGTAAGAATGCCCGTCAATAAAGAAAACTTAGAAAGAGAGCATAGATACCTACCTTCACTCGACAGTATAATTAGCAATTACGCTAACGATAAAGGAATTCCTTATTTAAACTATGTAAACCAAGGAAATAAATACCAATCGATGGATGGCTTCCATCTAGAAAAAAATGCCGCAAAAAAATTTAGTTATCAATTAGGACATGATATTGACAGTGTTTTAGCGCTTAAGCCCAAACTTTAGTTCCTTCGGTACAGTTTTTACAAATATCTATCTCCGAACGAGATTTCAACAAACTTCTTCTAAATTGCTGGTACCCTTCTCCCGTCCATAATTGAGTGAAATTCTGTTCTTTCAAATTCCCTAAACGATGTGTGGCATCCTTATCAAAACAACAAGGAACCACCAAACCATCCCAAGTAATTACGCAACCCTGCCACATTCTCCAACAACTATTTACCATCTTGTTCTTTATGGTATATGTTCCGTCGCTGTTTTTTTTATAACGAGAATATTCTTCTTGCAGTGGAATTAACTCATTTCCATTCTCATACTCGTATACTTGCGCTGTTTTTAAACGAACCTCATCAATACCAATTTCCTCAGCCAAACGATATACTTCGTCTATTTGGTGCTCATTATGACGCACCACCAAAAACTGAAAAATTAGATGAGGGGTTTTACTCTTCAACTCCCTTTTCCATTTCACTATTCTTTTAGCACCTTCTAATACTTTTTCTAAATTTCCACCAATACGATAAGACTGATAGGTCTCTTGCGTTGTACCATCAATGGAAATAATCATTCTGCTCAAACCAGAACGAATGGTTTTTTCACAATTTTCATCGTTTAAATAATGAGCATTGGTAGATGTAGCTGTATAAATTCCTTTGAAAGAAGCATACTGTACCATGTCCAGAAACTTAGTATTCAAGTATGGTTCTCCCTGAAAATAGAAGATGAGATACAATAAATTAGGAGATAGCTCATCGATGGTTTTTTTAAAAAAATATTTATCTAACATCCCTGTATCACGGGTAAATGCCCTTAAACCACTAGGACATTCCGGACACCTTAAATTGCAGGAAGTAGTAGGTTCAATAGAAATACTGAAAGGTTTTGCCCATACATAAGGCTTCTTTCTCCATTTCGACCAAAAATAACTCCACACCAAAGCATTATAATTCCAAACCTTCCTCAAGGTAAGCTTACGCATTAACTCAATACTATCGTTCCAGTATATTTTGGGCATATCAATAATTCGAGAGCAAAAGTACATAACTCTAAGTAAATTAACCTTTACTTATAGCGATATATTATTATTTTTGAGGAATAAGCCTTAAAATAAAGTCAACATTGTTAACTTTACACAGTATTAAACTGAAAGAAACAGATAAATGAAGGGAATAATTCTAGCAGGAGGTTCAGGAACTCGCTTGTACCCATTGACTCAGGTGGTTAGTAAGCAATTGATGCCTATTTACGACAAACCTATGATTTACTACCCTCTTGCTACCTTAATGCAAGCCGGAATCAGAGAAATTTTAATTATCACCACTCCTCAAGATCAAGCTGCCTTCAAAAAATTGCTTGGCGATGGTTCTCGAGTTGGATGCTCTTTTGAATATGTTGTGCAAGAAGTCCCAAATGGATTAGCCCAAGCTTTTGTCTTAGGTGAAAAATTTATTGGAAAAGATAAAGTATCACTCATCTTAGGTGATAATATATTTTATGGCACAACAATGAACAGCGTATTACCCAAATGTTCAAATCCTGATGGAGCAATAGTATTTGCTTACCATGTATCAGACCCTGAAAGATCTGGTGTTGTTGAGTTCGATGCAAATAAAATGGCTATTTCTTTGGAAGAAAAACCTGTTAAGCCGAAATCTAATTACGCGGTGCCCGGACTATATTTTTACGACAACAACGTGGTTGAAATAGCTAAAAGCCTCACCCCTAGTGCAAGAGGAGAATATGAAATAACAGATGTAAACAAAATCTATTTGGAACGTAAGAAGCTAAAGGTAGAGATTTTAGATAGGGGAACTGCTTGGTTAGATACTGGAACATTTGCTTCTTTAATGCAAGCCGGACAATATGTTCAGGTTATTGAAGAGAGACAAGGGTTGAAGATTGGTTGTATAGAGGAAGTTGCTTACCACCAAGGTTTTATTAATGCAGAACAACTACTTGAAATAGCTACACCATTGCTGAAAAGCGGTTATGGTACATATTTGAAAAATTTATTGGAAAGATAATTATGGCTAAAATTTTAATTACAGGTGGAGCAGGATTTGTGGCAAGTCACCTTGCCGACAAACTAATTGAAGACAAAAATAATTTCGTCGTTATTGTAGATAATCTATCTACTGGAAAAAAAGAAAATCTTCCAAAAAAATCTAAAGATAATTGGCTATTTATCAAGGCCGATGTGAATGAGTATCGAGAGATTTCTGAAATCATGTTAGGACATAAATTCGATTACGTATTTCACTATGCAGCATTGGTAGGCGTTTTAAGAACACAAGCCAATCCGGTAAAAGTTTTAAGAGATATCGAAGGCATCAAACACATTCTAAATATTTCTAAAAGCACGGGAGTAAAAAGAGTGTATTTTTCATCCTCTTCAGAAGTATATGGCGAACCAGTAGAATTACCTCAACACGAATTAACTACTCCGCTAAACTCACGAGTACCTTACGCAGTGGTTAAAAATGTAGGAGAAGCCTTTCTTCGTTCATACCAGCAAGAATTCGGATTAGAATATACTATTTTCCGATTCTTCAACACTTACGGACCAAGACAAAGCAAAGATTTCGTAATGTCGAAATTCCTTTATTCTGCTCTAAATAATAAGGACATCACAATCTACGGTGATGGAAGTCAAACAAGAACCTTCTGTTATGTAGATGATAATGTTGGAGCATGCGTTAAGGCTTTCTATGAAAATCGTATAGTTAACGATGTAATTAATATTGGTGGTGAAAGCGAAATTTCTATGCTTGACCTGGCCAACCTAATCATTGAATTGAGCGGCTCTTCTTCAAAAATCATTCACCTTCCTAAATTGAAAGAAGGCGATATGACAAGAAGATGTCCTGATAATTCAAAAATGAAAGATCTTCTTGACAGAGAAATGCTTCCACTAAAAGAAGGAATTTTAAAACTATTGGAAAGCAAGCAATTTGTTACCGCTGTTTAATCAATGCAAACATCTACTCTGAACTTCGAACAAATCATAGAACAAAAACTAGCCGAACTCTCGCTGGAAAAATCGCCAATTGAGCTGTATGAGCCAATAAGATATATTCTTTCTTTAGGAGGCAAACGCTTAAGACCTCAACTCATTTTTATTGCCAACTCCTTGTTTGAAGAAAACACGGAAGACTGCGCCTACGCTGCCTTAGCCGTTGAATTGTTTCATAATTTCACCCTTATTCACGATGACATTATGGACAATGCCCCAATAAGAAGAGGTAAGCCCACCGTGCACGAAAAATGGAACGACAATACCGCAATCCTATCGGGTGATGCCATGCAGGTAATCGCATTCGCTCAAATCAATAAAATTAAATCTCCTAGAATTCGCGAAATTTACGACGTATTCAACACCACCGCAGTAGAGGTTTGTGAAGGTCAACAATTCGATATGAATTTTGAAACTCAAATTGATGTTTCTGTTGCAGATTATCTTGAAATGATTCGCCTAAAAACAGCTGTTTTACTGGGCGGGAGCTTAAAAATAGGTGCCATCATCGGAAATGCATCTTTAGACGATGGTTGCACTATCTACTCTTTCGGCGAAAATTTAGGTATGGGCTTTCAATTAATGGACGACTACCTAGATGTATATGGAGATCCCGAAAAATTCGGAAAACAGATTGGTGGCGATATTATAAGTAACAAAAAGACTTATCTATTGCTCAACGCTCTGGAAATGACAAATGCAGCTGATAAGGCCGAATTACTAAAATGGTTAGACAGCAAAAATTTTGACGCTCAAGAAAAAGTACGTTCGGTTACCGCTATTTACGACCGCTGTGGTGTTAAAGAATTAGCAGCAAAGAAAATGCAAGAATATTACGACAAGGCTTACAAAAACCTTGACAGCATTAACGTTCCAGAACACAAGAAACTACAATTAAGGGCTTTTGCCGATATGGTTTCTAAAAGAGCCAAATAATGGAAGCCCTCAATCTGAAAGATTTATCTCCTTTCCAAAAAAAAATTGATATCATTCAGAAAACCGCAGCCCAAATTCAAAAAGATTTCGGCACTTTCAGCCAAGAGGTATCTTTTTCTGGCAATACCGAAACAGCCTACAACGAACTCTACAAACAGGTGTTTTCACACGTGGCTTACTTGTGGGAAAAACAGCAGCACACCCTATGGAATATCCTTTACCAGATTGACTTAGACGAAAATAAAGTGCTCAAAACTTTGCATCACGAAGACCAACCCATCGATGCCCTCACCCAAATGATTTTAGAAAGAGAGTTGAAAAAGGTTGTTATCAGAGAGTATTTTTCTAAATAAAACATTACATTTGGCTGTTAATCAGAACTAACAATTATGAGTGATTTTTCATACGTAGGAAACGCGGATGTAAACGCGATTGAGAATTTATACCAACAATTTCTTCAAAACCCCGATTCTGTTGATGCTAGCTGGAAACAGTTTTTTGCTGGATTCGACTTCTTTGAGGCTAATTTCAATACCGATGGTGCGGTACCTGAAAATGTAGCTAAAGAATTTAAAGTGGTTGAATTGATTGAGGCTTACCGTAAAAGCGGACACCTTTTCACCAAAACCAATCCGGTGAGAGCAAGAAGACAATATTCACCTAATCTTGCCATCGAAAACTTCGGATTTACTGAAAAAGATTTGGAAACAGTTTTCCAAGCTGGTAAACACATAGGCTTGGGCGCAGCGAAACTAAAAGATATCGTTGCTCACCTTGAAGAAACTTACTGCGAGTCGATTGGTGTTGAGTTCGCTTATATCCGTCACCCAGAAACTTTCAACTGGTTGAAAGATAAAATTGAAAGCACTAAAAACAAAACTAAATTTACAGTTGATCAAAAACGTCAGATTCTTAAAAAATTGAATCAGGCTGTTGTTTTTGAATCATTCTTAGATAAAAAATATGTGGGTCAAAAACGTTTCTCTCTTCAAGGAGCTGAGGTTTTGATTCCAGCTTTAGATTCAGTAGTAGAGAAAGGTGCCGAACTAGGTATCGATGAGTTCGTATTTGGTATGGCTCACCGCGGTAGATTGAACGTTTTAGCGAACATTTTCTACAAAACTTACAAAGAAATTTTCTCTGAATTCGACTCTAAAGATTACGAAGACGACAACCTTTTTGATGGTGACGTGAAATACCACATGGGCTATACTTGCGACATCAAAACCGATATTGGTAAAAATGTTCGTTTGACTCTATCGCCTAACCCTTCTCACTTAGAAGCGGTTGACCCGGTGGTAGAAGGTATCGCTAAAGCAAAATTAGACAACCAATTGGGCGGTGATTTGAATAAGGTTTGTCCGATATTGATTCACGGTGATGCGGCTATTGCCGGACAAGGTATAGTTTACGAAGTGGTTCAAATGGCTCAATTAAAGGCTTATAAAACCGGCGGAACTATACACATCGTGATTAACAATCAGGTAGGTTTCACCACCAACTACCTTGATGCGCGTTCATCTACTTATTGTACTGATATCGCTAAAGTTACTTTGTGTCCTGTTTTCCACGTAAATGGAGACGACGCAGAAGCAATGACCCACACCATTAACTTGGCTATGGAATACCGCCAAAAATACAAGAGAGATGTTTTCATCGATATGTTGTGCTACCGTAAACACGGTCACAATGAAGGTGATGAACCAAGATATACTCAACCTTTGCTATACAAAATCATCGCTAATCACCCAGATCCGCGCACTATTTACGTTAAAAAATTAATGGAAGAAGGTGTTTTAGAAGCGGCTATGGCTAAGGAAATGGAACAAAAATTCCAAGATGAATTGAATGCTAGATTGGCAGAGGCTAAAGAAATTGAAAAATCTAAAATCACTTCATTCTTAAAAGATTATTGGGAAGGTTTCCGCAAATCAACCGATGAAGATTTCGTAAAATCTCCTGAAACTGGCGTTGATAAAAAGGCTTTATTGAAAGTAGCTGAGGCTTTATACACTACTCCTAGTGACATGAAGTTCATCAAAAAAATTGATAAGGAACTAGAAAAGAGAAAAGCAATGATCACCGAAACCAATCAATTAGATTGGGGTATGTGTGAATTGTTGGCGTACGGTACTTTGATGATGGAAGGACATCCTGTGCGTTTCACCGGACAAGATGTAGAGCGTGGTACTTTCTCTCACCGTCATGCGGTATTGAAAGTAGAAGAATCTGAGCAAGAATACTGCAACTTAAATAATATTGACCCGAAACAACCTGCTAAAATCAATATCCATAACTCATTTTTATCTGAATATGGTGTGTTAGGTTTTGAATATGGTTATGCCTTGAGCACTCCAAACACCTTAACCATTTGGGAAGCTCAGTTTGGTGACTTTAACAATGGTGCGCAAATCATCATCGACCAGTTTATCTCTGCAACTGAAGATAAGTGGAAGTGTCAAAACGGTTTGGTGATGCTGATGCCTCACGGCTATGAAGGTCAGGGTGCCGAGCACTCTTCAGCAAGAATGGAAAGATTCTTACAACTAGCAGCACGTAACAACATGCAAATTGTAGATGCCTCTACTCCTGCTAACTTCTTCCACGTATTGCGTCGTCAATTGAAACGCGAATTCCGCAAACCATTGGTGGTGTTTACTCCTAAAAAATTATTGAGATTCCCTGCGTGTGTATCAACAGTTGAAGATTTAACTAAAGGTTCTTTCCAAGAGGTGATTGATGACGCTTCTGTTAAGGCTGCAGATGTTGATACCGTAATGTTCTGTACTGGTAAAGTTTATTACGATTACATGGACAAAAAACAAGCAGTAGGTGAATTTAAAAATATTGCTGTTGTTCGTTTAGAGCAAATGTATCCTTTCCCTCAACAACAAGTGGATGCTATCATTGCTAAATACAAAAAAGCTGAGAAATATTTCTGGTTGCAAGAGGAGCCAGAAAACATGGGAGCATGGTCTTTCATGGTTCGCAAATTCAAAGGAATTAAATTAGATGTAATATCTATTCCTGAATCGGCTTCACCAGCAACAGGTTCATCTAAACGCCACGAAAAACGTGTGAAAGCATTATTCGATAAAGTTTTCTCTCACGCAAAATTAGTAGCAGTGAAATAATTAAAAATTAAGAATTTATAATTAAGAATTAAAGGTAAAAGTCATGGCAATTAAAGACGTTAAAGTTCCTTCTCCCGGCGAATCAATCACAGAAGTGGAAATTGCAAACTGGGTTAAACAAAATGGTGACTGGGTTGAAAAAGATGATGTAATTGGTGAAATCGATTCTGATAAAGCAACGCTTGAATTGGTTGCTGAAGAAGCTGGTGCCGTAAAAATATTAGTTGAAGCTGGTACTACTGTTAAAGTGGGTGCTGTAGTTTGTCAGATTGATACTGCTGCTGCAAAACCTGCTGGTGCTCCTGCTGCTCCTAAAAAAGAAGTGGTTGCTGCTGCTCCTGCTAAAAAAGAAGAAGCTCCAAAGGCTGAGGCTAAAGTTGAAGCTTCTTATGCTGCCGGACACCCATCTGTATCTGCAAAGAAATTAATGGATGAAAACGGTGTTGCTGCTGGTAAAGTTAATGGAACAGGAAAAGGCGGAAGAGTAACAAAATCTGATGTGGTGAACTATATTACTTCAGGTGTTGATGCTAGTCAGGTTGGACAAGGTTGGGGCGGTTCACGTGATACTGAGCGTCATAAAATGAGCGCATTGCGTAAGAAATTATCTGAGCGTTTGGTTTCTGTAAAACAAGAAACAGCAATGTTGACTACCTTCAATGAAGTTGACATGAAGCCTATAATGGATATTCGTAAAAAGTATAAAGATGCTTTCGCTAAGAAACACGATGTAAACTTAGGTTTCATGAGTTTCTTTACTAAAGCGGTTACCGAAGCGTTGAGATTGTACCCCGGTGTAAACTCAATGATTGATGGAACTGACATCGTATCATTCGACTACGCCGATGTAGCTATTGCTGTTAGCTCTCCAAAAGGATTAATGGTACCTGTATTGAGAAATGCAGAGCAAATGAGCTTAGCACAAATTGAAGCTGAAATCAAACGTTTGGCTTTGAAAGCGCGTGATGGTAAATTATCTATTGAAGATATGACTGGAGGAACATTCACTATCACCAACGGGGGTGTGTTTGGTTCAATGTTATCTACTCCAATCATCAATCCTCCTCAATCTGCAATTTTAGGTATGCACAATATAGTTGAACGTGCAGTAGTGGTTGACGGACAAATTGTGATTCGTCCTATCATGTACGTTGCTTTAAGCTACGACCACAGAATCATCGATGGTAAAGAATCGGTAGGTTTCTTGGTGAAAGTAAAAGAAATGTTAGAGAATCCTGGTAAAATGCTGTTGGGTGCGAAAAGCGCTGAGGAGATTTTGTTGGGGTTGTAGAGGAAATCATAATTTATCACAAGTGAAAAGGGCGATAGAATTCGCCCTTTTTTTGTATTTATTGCAATAGAAGACCTTAAAGACGCTGGCGACCTTGAAGACCTTGAGTGAAGTACTATCTAAAGGTCATCAATGTCCTCAAAGTCCTCAAAGTCCCCAAAGTCCTCTTTCCAACCACGACTTACCCCTCGCGTTCAACCTCGCTTTAAACATACTCTCTTTCAAACCACCGTGCTTCACAAAATTTTGCTCCAAATAAAACAGTTGTTTGCTTAGCAAATAAGTGGCAGTTTTGATGAGTGAAATAATGCTATTAGCGCAAATTTCAGCATCGGGGTTTTCAATGGCCTTTTGCAAAGTTTGGTATGAAGCATTTGGCATTTTATTGAGTTCTTGTAAACGCAAAGCCAATCGATCATTTTTTCCCATTTATAAAAATAAACTCTACAAATATGATGATCGATGGCGGCATAAACCGCACTGTAAAATACTAATGAAAATTTAAAATTCTTGCCAGAATCAAAGTTTGAAAAACTATCATGGAAACAATATTTCAATTTATTTATCTTGATGTTTGGCATTAAAAAAAACAGTAACTTAATGATTGTATTATAAATTCATAAACCTAAGCAGAACTTATGAAAACTATATTGCATCCATCTTCTACGCGCGGACACGCTAATCACGGTTGGTTGAAATCGCATCATAGCTTTAGTTTTGCCAACTACTATAATCCCCAAAAGATACATTTTGGTGCATTACGAGTGTTAAACGATGATACTGTTGCCGCTGGTGCAGGTTTTGGTACACATCCGCATCAAAATATGGAAATCATTTCAATACCATTAGAAGGTGATTTGGAACATAAAGACAGCATGGGAAATGTCACTGTGATTAAGAAAGGAGACATTCAAGTGATGAGTGCTGGCACCGGCATAGAACACAGTGAATACAATAAGAATGACGACAGAGAGGTGAAATTTTTGCAAATTTGGATTATTCCAGATGTTCAAGATGTTAATCCTCGCTATGATCAAATTAGCCTAGAACCAGAGGACCGAATCAATAGATTTCAGCAAATTCTATCTCCCTACTTTGATGACGAAGGAGTTTGGATACATCAAAAAGCGTGGTTTCACATTGGCGCCTTTTCTACTGATAAAAAGTACAATTACACATTGAAAAAAGATGGAAATGGAGTGTATGCTTTTATGCTAAAAGGCAAGGCCATTGTGGCTGGGAACGAACTCAATGAAAGAGATGCTTTAGGCATTTGGGAATGTACTTCCTTTGATTATAAAAGTTTAGGCGACAGTGAAGTGCTGCTCATAGAAGTGCCTATGCTGAAATAAATATTATCTTTACCAAATGTTCACAGAAGGCAGATTATATTTCATTTTATTTTTCGTTTTGGTATTCATCAGTGGATTGGTATTCGCTTACCGAAAAGACATTAAAAAGAATCCTAAACTCTTTAAAGGAGCCTACAAAACAGTGATTGTGATTCTATTGTTTTTAGTAGGATTCATGGGCGTTGTAAGATTGATGCGCTTCTTCTAACCCAACCTCTTTTTAATTTCACTCAACTTCATCAAAGCCTCTACTGGCGTGAGTGTATTAATATCTAAACTTTTTAAATCTTCTTTTATTTCATCAAGCAAAGGATCGTCGAGTTGGAAAAAACTCAGTTGCATATCATTGCTTTCTACTTTAGCCAACTTAGGAGATTCTGTGGTTTCGCGCTGCTCCTCTAACTTCTTTAACACCGCATTGGCTTTATTAATCACCAATTTGGGTAAGCCAGACAACTTCGCCACATGAATACCAAAACTATGCTCACTACCACCAGGCACTAACTTTCTTAAAAAGATAATTTTCGCATCCACTTCTTTTACCGAAACATGATAATTTTTTACTCTCTCAAAAAGATTGGTCATTTCATTGAGTTCGTGGTAATGTGTAGCAAATAATGTTTTTGATTTAAATAAAGGATATTCATGAATATACTCGGCAATCGACCAGGCGATTGAAATACCATCGTAAGTGCTGGTTCCTCTACCAATTTCATCTAAGAGAATTAATGAACGCTCAGAAAGATTATTGAGAATATTGGCTGTCTCATTCATTTCCACCATGAATGTAGATTCTCCTGTAGAAATGTTATCTGAAGCTCCTACTCTAGTAAAAATTTTATCGACTACACCTATTTTAGCCTTCTTAGCCGGCACAAAAGAACCAATTTGAGCCAAGAGTACAATCAAGGCTGTTTGACGCAAGAGAGCCGATTTACCCGACATATTCGGACCAGTAACCATTATAATTTGCTGCTCTTTATCATCTAAAAAAATATCATTGGCCACATATTTCTCTCCCAAAGGCAAATTCTTCTCAATCACTGGATGTCTGCCGTCTTTAATATCAATCTCTAAAGAATCGTCAATTTCGGGTCGAACGTAATCGTTATCTAAAGCTTGTTTTGCGAAACCAACCAAACAATCTAGCATACCAATAAGCGATGCGTTTTTCTGCAAAATAGAAATGTAATTTGCTGCTTCAGAAACCAACTCATTGTACAGTCGATTTTCTATTTCATTTATTTTATCTTCCGCCTGAAGTATCTTTGTTTCAAACTCTTTTAACTCTTCGGTAATGTACCTTTCTGCGTTCACCAATGTTTGTTTACGAATCCAAGTAGATGGCACTTTATCTTTATGTGTATGACGCACTTCAATGAAGTAACCAAACACATTATTGTATGAAATCTTTAATGAAGAAATTCCAGTTTGCTCGCTTTCTCTTTTTTGAACATCAAGCAAATAATTTTTAGAGTCGGTAGATAAGGTTCTGTATTCATCCAATGCTTTGTCGACTCCATCAGCAATTAATCTACCCTTGCCCACCACCGAAGGAGGCTCTGGATACATTATCTTTTCTACTTGTTGAATAAATGCCAAGCAATCATTAAGCTCATTCATTAGATTCGAAAACACCTCTGAAGCGGGATCATTCAAAAGTTTCAATTTAGAAATTGCAACCAATGATTCTTTCAATAGCCATATCTCTTTTGGTGAAACACGCGCCATTGCTATTTTAGAGGCAATACGTTCGATATCACTTATAACACTTAAAATGCGACGAATATCATCGGCTTTTTCTCTGTTTTTAAGTAAATACGAAACGACTTCATGTCGCTGATTAATCTTCTTTTTATCCTTTAGAGGTAAAACCAACCACTTACGCAGCATCCTTCCTCCCATAGGTGTGAGTGTTTGATCGATAATATCCAACAAAGTAATTGCACCCACATTGGGCGAATAAACCAATTCTAAATTGCGAATGGTAAAAGGATCGAGCCACACATAATCATCGCTAACTATGCGAGATATTTTATTGATGTGTTTTAAATTGTCTTGTTGATTGTAATGCAAATAATGAATGATGGCGCCAACTGAAATTATAGATAAGGTTTCCTTATCAATTCCATAGCCCTTTAAGCTGTCGGTTTCAAATTGTTTTTGAATTTGTTCTTTAGCATAATCTTCACCAAAAACCCAATCTTCCAAACCATAAGTATAGTACCGACCGCCAAACAACTCATTGAATCTTTGTAATTTATTTTTAGCAAAAAGAACTTCTTTGGGTTGAAAGCTATTAAGTGTTTTAGCAATATAACTAAACTCTCCTTCGGTAACATACAATTCACCGGTACTTATATCTACCAAAGCTAATCCTGCCTTTGACCTTTCAATTGTAACTGCAGCTAAATAATTATTGCTTTTATGTTCTAAAACCCTGTCGCTTATAGCAACCCCCGGAGTAACAACTTCGGTCACTCCGCGCTTTACAATAGTTTTGGTCATTTTTGGATCTTCCAACTGATCGCAAACAGCAACACGTTGTCCAGCCTTCACCAACTTTGGGAGATATGTCTCTAATGAATGATGAGGAAAGCCAGCTAGAGCAACCTCAGAAGCAGTTCCATTAGACCGTTTTGTAAGAACAATTCCTAAAATCTTTGAGGTTTTTATAGCATCTTCACCAAAAGTCTCATAAAAATCGCCTACACGAAACAATACCAAAGCATCTGGATACTTTTCCTTTACGCCATTATATTGCTTCATTAATGGCGTTTCGTTTTTATCTTTGGTTGGCTTTTCTTGCACAATGAAATAGTTTGCTTGGTAAATATAGAAAAGCGCACTGTTTAGAAGGGAAAACGCAGTAGATTAATATTAACATTTTATAAAGAAATAATGAAGAAACTAAGCATGGATGAACTCAATCGTTTAAGTGTTGAGGATTTTAAAAAACAAGAAAAAACCCAAATAATATTGGTTTTAGACAATGTAAGAAGCTTAAATAATGTAGGATCCATTTTTCGAACAGCAGACGCCTTCCTGCTAGAAGGAATATATCTATTGGGCATCACAGCTACTCCACCTCATCGAGAGATACAAAAAACAGCACTTGGCGCTACAGAATCGGTGAACTGGAAACATTTTGAAAAGGCAATTGATGGTATTCAAGATTTAAAAGATAGAGGATTTAAAATTATATCCGTCGAGCAAGTAGAAAATCCAGTCCTCTTAAACAATTTCAAACCCAACAAAGAAGAAAAGTATGCTATTGTTTTAGGCAATGAAGTTGATGGCGTAAGTGACGAAGTAATTAAATCAAGTGATATTTGTATAGAAGTACCGCAATATGGAACCAAGCATTCTTTAAATGTTTCGGTTTGCGCTGGTATTTTGGTTTGGGACTTCTTTGTGAAGTTAAAAACATAGGAACAGTGCAATATCCATTAAAGAGTTACTAAAACAAACGCTATAAATAAGAGACTAAACTGCTTTAATAAAAACAAAAAACCCTCGGCCTTTCGACCGAGGGTTTTTCGTAATATTTAATCTAATCTAATTATTTCGACATGATGTCAACACGTCTGTCAGCCATTGAGTTTTTCTGTTTAGTAATTCTATCAGAAGAACCTTTAGTGTCAGCAGACAATCTTGATCTGTCAATACCGTAAACTTTAACTAAGTAGTTTACTACAGCTTCAGCTCTTTTCAAACCTAATTTTTGGTTGTAATCAGAAGTACCTTGAGCATCTGCGTGTCCAACAACTACCAATTTCAAGTTAGCGTTAGCTTTCAATGCTTTAGCAATTGTAGTTAATGCATCGTAAGATTTGTAATCAAGTGCAGATGAATTAACATCGAAGTAGATTGAAGGCAAACCAGTTGCAACGTAAGCCGAACCATTACCACCAGTAACTGTAGTTGCACCACCAGTTTTAATTGTAACACCAGCTACATCAACTTGCGCACCTTTAGCTGAATTAGGCTCAAGGTCTTTGCTATCTGGCACATGGTCACCGTCTGCATCAGACTCAACACCATTCTCGTCAACTTTAGCACCAGCGTTTGAGAATTTTTCTTTATCTAAATAATCAGGTACAGCATCACCATCAGAATCAACTGAAGTACCATCAGCATATGCTTTAACACCTGCTGGAGTATTTTGGTCTTTGTCATATCTATCAGCAACACCGTCACCGTCTTTATCACCGAAACCATCGATTAATTCACCAACTTTAGCCAAGTCATCAACAACTTGTTTAGATTCTGGTTCATCGATTTTAGCAGAGAAGTTGTAAACAACACCTACAGTAGATAATTGATATGAATCTTTTGCTTTACCTGCAACAAACGCATCTAATTTATCAGACTTCATATATCTACCACTAGTTTCTAATGTAAGAGACCAGTTCGAATTCAATTTGTATCTAACACCTAAACCAAGTGGAATAAACACCTCGTTAGTTCTAGGAACTTTAGTCAAATTCTTCATATCTGAACTTTTGTATCCCTCATAAGACAAAATTGGATCAGAGTCACTGTCATTTACCAATTTGTATCTGATAGATCTAAAAGATACTAAACCAACACCTGCATAACCATAAATGTAGTATTTACGCAATTGGTGCTTAGGGTTGAATAATAAGTTAGTAATATTAACATTCACATCGAATGTGTAATCGAACAAGTCACCAGAAAAATAGTGATTGTAAGATTTTGTATGTTTTTTATGGCTAGTACCTGTTCCTAATCTATGCACACCATTGATAGTTGCATAGTTTAATTGACCTTGTAAAGCAAAAATTGAATTCAGAGCTACTGACGCATTGATTCCACCACCCCATCCAAGCTCTGAATGGTACTTGGTAGCAATACCAAAGTCATATTGTTTAAGGTCGGTGTAGGTCAAGTTTGACCCAAAAGAAACTCCAAACGACAATCTCTCGACGAATTTAAGAGTATCTCCTGCTTTAAGCGAAGAAACCCCTAATAAAAGTGCAGTTCCTGTTGCTAATACTGATTTCAATTTCATGATTAAATATTTATTAAAATGCTATAATTTGGTGCAATGATAAACAATGTTTTAAATTTTCACAAAGGTATTCAATATTTTTTCTGTTATTTTTTTGCTTCAAGATTATTTAACTTAAACATTTTCCTTCAACAAGGTTTCCACATTCTTTTTCAAAATCGGATGCCTGTACTCTGAAGCTAACTCGCTTAAAGGCTTTAGAGCGAAATACCTATTTTGCAATTGCGGATGTGGGATGATTAAATTAGGATCATTTATTATTTGTTGGCCAAAAAATAAAATATCAATATCTATTATTCTCGACTCATAACCTTCCATTTTTTTTACCTTTCTGCCCATTTCATACTCAATTTCCTTAATTTTAGTAAGTAATTCAAATGGATTGAGATTCGTTTCAATTTGCAATGCTTGATTGAGAAATTTCTCTGGCGCCGAAAATCCCCATGGCTCGGTTTCTAAAACACTTGATTTTAATACTACTTCACCAACGAATTGATTGATTTTTGATGCTGCAATACTTAAATTCGCGCTTCTATCACCTAAGTTAGTACCAAGCAGTAAAAAGATATCTTTATTTTTCACGAGGCTAAATTAGCACAATTGACTAAACTATTTCATTTACTTTTGCTGAAAGAATCTATTAATGTCTTTACTCAACTCAATTATTGTTTACATCATGCGCAGAAGGCAAAAGCGCATTGGTCATTTTTTGAGTAATCCTTCAGAGAGTCAGCTCCAAACGCTCCATACATTAATAAAAATGGCCAAAAACACAGAGTTTGGGAAGAAATACAACTTCAAAGAAATAACCACATATAAGGAATTTAAAACGAAAATTCCTTTGCATCACTATGAAGAGCTTTATCCATATATAGAGCGTAATTTAAATGGAGAACAAAATTTACTGTGGCCAACAAAAATCACATGGTTTGCGAAATCTTCGGGCACTACCAACGACAAAAGCAAATACATACCGGTAAGCAAAGAAGCCTTATTTAATTGCCATTACAGAGCTGGTAAAGATATTTTATCTTTTTATTGCACCGAATATCCAAACGCACGAATATTCATCGGAAAAAGCCTAACTCTAGGAGGTAGTCATGAAATAAATCCCTTAGATGGAGACAGCTACATTGGCGATTTATCAGCCATTCTTATAGATAATCTTCCATACTGGGTAACTAGAATGAGGAGTCCGAAAAAAGAAATTGCTTTTTTAGGCAAATGGGAAGAAAAAATAGATAAAATGGCCCAAGATACCATTCCTCAAAATATTACATCAATTTCAGGAGTTCCTTCATGGACAATGGTTTTCTTTAAAAAGGTTTTAGAAAAAACTGGCAAGAAAAATATTGAAGAAGTTTGGCCAAATTTGGAAATGTATATGCATGGAGGGGTTAAGCTTCAGCCATTTGAAAATCAACTGAATGAATTCTTTCCTTCAAAAAAACTAAGATGCATTGAAATTTATAATGCATCAGAAGGATTCTTTGGTATTCAACCTCAAAGTAATATTCATGAATTTATGTTGATGCTTGACTATGGCATTTTTTATGAATTCATACCCTTTGAAGAAATCGACAACAAAGAACCTACTGTTATTCCCATCGATAAGGTTGAATGTGGAAAGACTTATGCTATGATTATCTCCACAAATGCAGGGTTATGGAGATATCAACTTGGCGATACTATACAATTTACATCCATTAAACCGCATCGATTTGTGATTGAGGGGCGAACCAAACAATTCATCAATGTTTTTGGAGAAGAATTAATGGTAAGCAATACTGAAAAAGCTATAGAAATAGCAGCTCAAAAATGCAATGTTAGCATTAGCGAATATACAATTGCACCAATATTCTTTAATAACTCGGAAAGTGGCGCACACGAATGGATAATTGAATTTGAGAACATACCTCAAGACCTCACTAAATTCAATTATTGTTTAGATAATGCCCTAAAATCCTTAAATTCAGATTACGAAGCAAAACGCCATCAAGATATGGTGCTTCGTGAACCACAAATAATTGCTGTTAAGAAAGGCACATTTTATGAGTGGCTGAAAAGTAAAAATAAATTAGGCGGTCAGAATAAAATACCCCGACTTAACAACGATAGAATTTGGTTTGAAGAAATAAAAGCTTTTGTACTAAAATGAAAAAAACAATTTTCTTCGTGGTTCTTGTCATTCTTGTTTCTTGCGTAGCTGCTACTAGCACTCGAGTTGCAACAAAAACAGTCAATTCATCAAATAATAAAGATTCTGTATTGGTTCTACCTCTAATATCTGCCAGCAAAGTGGCCGGAAATCAGGTAAACTGTGACCCCGTTGAAAATTATTATATCTCAAACTCTACTTCAATTTGGAAAACAAGCTCACAGAACAATCAGAAATTCGTTTTTGACAGCAAAAAATCGGGAACCATAACACTTATAGACGCTGGCGATCCAATGAAAATTTTGGTTTTCTACAAAGACCTTTCCCTCATTACCTTTCTAGATAATTTTTTAGCAGAAGGCAGCTTTAATGTTAGCTTAATGGATTTTGGATTAGACCAAGCTGAGGTGGTTTGCAAATCGCTAAACAATGGCATTTGGGTATACGACGTGAAACAAGATAAATTGGTGAAAATTAGCAATACGCTAAAAATTGAAGTTGAAATTCTAAATATTCAAAGAATTATCGGTGAAACCATCTCTCCTATTCAAATGTTGGAAAGAACTACAGGACTTTACATCAACGACCCTCAGAAGGGGATTTTCGTTTTTGATAATTATGGCGCTTTTCTTAGAAAAATACCAGAACTCAACATCTCTAAATTCAATGTAATTGAAAACACTTTGGCATTCCGACAAGGCAATGAAATCAACACTTTGAATACAAGAACTCTAGAATTCAACAAACTATTTAGCGATTCATTAATGACCGACTTTAGCATCAATGAAAAAAAACTATACATACTTAATGCCGATAGCCTTCGTATTTACAAACTAAACCCTTAATTTAGCGCAACAAACATTTTAAGGATTATTTATGCATATAGCTGTTGCTGGTAATATTGGTTCAGGAAAAACAACTCTAACATCGTTGCTTGCCAAACATTACAATTGGGAAGCCAATTACGAAGATGCTGACGATAACCCCTATTTGAATGACTTCTATGAAGATATGCAACGATGGTCGTTCAACCTTCAAATTTACTTCTTGCACAATCGTTTCAGTAAAATTCAAGAAATAAGAAAGTCGGGTAAAAGTGTTATTCAAGATAGAACCATTTACGAAGATGCATACATCTTTGCTCCCAACCTTAATGCGATGAACCTCATGCTTAAGCGTGATTTCAATACTTACAACGATCTCTTCAACCTCATTAATAGCGTAATTCAAGCTCCAGATCTACTGATTTATTTGCGTGCAAGTGTTCCTACGCTTGTAAATCAAATTCAAAAAAGAGGAAGAGAGTACGAGGCATCTATTCGTTTAGATTATTTAAATAGATTGAACGAAAGATACGAAGCGTGGATTTCTACATACGATGCAGGAAAACTGCTCATCATCGATGTTGATCAAAACAATTTCCCCGAAAAAAAGGAAGACTTAGGTAAAATCATCGAAAAGATTGATGCCGAAATTAACGGCTTGTTCTAAAAAAGGCGCGATTGTTGTTTTTCAACTTCCATCCAACGCCAATTTATGAATAAATTCTACTTAGCAGCACCGCTATTTTTTCTATTTTCTTGCTACCAAGAAAATCACTACGAGAGCAATAATGATGAGTTATTGCGCAAAATAGACTCTCTTCAAATTAAAGTGAACGAACTCAACAAGGAGAGCAAGCAAACTCATAGTAGAGATTCGGTAATTGTGAAAGAGAATAAATCGGAAAAAATTACTGAGTCACCTACAAAAAAGGACGAACCATCCCCAAAAAAAATTATTCGACAAACTCCCCCTTCTTTAACAGTAGCGAAAATCCCCGATTCTATTGTGCATAAATACGATAATGGTAAAAAATCGGTTGTAGAAGGCTCATTCAAAAACGACAAAAAGAAAATAACGCTGTACAACAAAAAAGGTGAAATTACTTATGTTTTTGAAGATGTTAGATCAAGTTATCAAATTAGCACTTCCTTGAAGTTTAGAGAAGATGGTTCAGTAGAAAGCGCAAACATACATCTAAATCCGGGAGCCAGCATCAATTGGTATGAAACCAAAATCACCTTCGACAACGACAACAATCCATTGGTAAAAATAGACACAGAAATGCCTTTAAGTCTAGAAAAAATGATGAACGAAAATCCTTGGTTTTGGAATACTACAAAAAAAGAATGGTACAGACAGGAAATCGTGAGAGAAATGAATACTCCATCCAAATAGTAAAACTTGTTTTTATTTAAAAAGATTGTAAGGAAAAGGCAAATTATTCAACTTTACAAATGAATAAGCTTTGTTCTCTGCTCCAAAGCTTTGATAAAATCGACCTAAATTATCGTCATTCGAACCTTCAAAATCAAAAACCATTTCTTTACCTGCGAAATTTTTAATCATGTGATCAATTAAAAAATGCATTGCTCCACTTTTTCTTCCTTCATCGGTATTCCCCGAAAAAATGAAAACTACTCTACCTGCCGTTTTCAGTAAACAAGCTCCGGCAAACAATTCACCTTCAATATTACTTACTTCGAAGTACTGCACAGCTGAATGCTGCTCGCAGCTTTGCAATATTTTTGAAAAGCGATTGTAATCATCGTTATCCAGGGTTTTTAATTGCGCACCTCTACCTCTTCTAAACATCTCAATAATCTTATCGGCAAAAGAAACCTTGTTTACATGCAAATTCAAGCTTTGCGCTTTTTTAATGTTGCGACGCGTATTCTCAGAATAATTCTTACGTAAATCCTCTATAGGAGGAGCTAAACTCAATTCATAATTCCTTTTGAGTTGAGTACTTAAAGATGATTCATTGTGAGAATTCAAATACAACTCGAAGTATTTAAAGTAGCTTTTAACTTCATTCAATATCGAATCTATAGTTCTTGAATCATAAGATTGAGAAGAAATCAAGCCTAACTGTTGAATAAAAAAAGGAGGATACACATAGGAAATTCCCCATTTTTTGCGCCAAGGTAAAGGAAAAACAGCATTGTAATTGTCTACCACAATTGCATCCCAATTGTCGGCGGCAGCATCTAAATACCAAGAATGGGCATATGGCAATTGTTGCAAGCTACTGGCAACGCACTTATCCCATCTGGCGCGATCGATATCAATATTTTTAAGGTACTTAATTTCCATCTTGTTTGGCGTACTCCACCATTTCCAAATACACTTTCTGCCATCCTTTCCACGTTCCTAAATCATTTAAAGAATCGTTATGCCATAAGCTAATAAAGCAGCCGTTTACTTTCTTTACTTCATCGATGAGCGGACGAATATGCTCCATTGCTTTTTCTGGAGCTACCTTTTGGTAATATTTTAATGTTCCTTCCATCAAAGCGAACGGAAATATTTTCAACGATGTCTCAAGCTCTAAATCCAAATCATAGAAGTAAAAGGGAGTGCACAAACCAGCTCTAAATCCGTAATCTGATGCATAGCCCATGGTATAATCTTCTTGAATATCAAGTTCAATCAAATCTCTATAGGTATCGGGCAA
Organism: uncultured Chryseobacterium sp.; assembly: GCA_964406465.1. Taxonomy (GTDB): domain Bacteria; phylum Bacteroidota; class Bacteroidia; order Flavobacteriales_C; genus JAHEZL01. The sequence goes on along the minus strand of CAYORT010000005.1, from coordinate 89,205 downwards.
ACGCATTTTTAAAAAATGTTGTCGACTCTTCTTCACTTCTCTGTTCATCACCGAACTCAAACGCAAAACTTCTTTAGCCAATTGCTCTCTTTTACCGTTAGAACCATAAGAAGGATGAATGCCCACACTGGCGTAATCTCCCAACGATTTTATTAAAGCTCTAAATCGCTTACTTTGAATGGAAATATTCTTGTCGTTTTCACCATAATCGCCCAACAAAATGAAATACAAATATTCTAATTGATATTTCTTTTGCAGCTCAAGCTGAAAGGCATAGGTGTCATAAGGATCTTGCTGAGTGCCCAATAAAACAGCTATCCTCTCTTTTAATTCTGGAATGTTAAGCTTGATAAGCGATTTTGCAAATCCACCCATAGTGCGCACAAACCCTTTCTCTAAAAAAGCATAAGCATTATCAATATCAATGGAAGAAATAAAATGATACTTCCTTGTAGGAAAAATTAGCGAAGGAAATCTTGACTGTAGAATTTCTTGAAAACTTTGCGCCCACTTATTGATAACGGGCTGATGTAAAAAATTATAGTTGTATGCTAAACTAATTGGTGCGTCGAATCTATCATGCAAATCTCTAATGTGTGGCAAATATTCCTCATATCTGCTGGCCAAAAAAAATGATGCCGAGAAAATATCGAATGGTAATGAAGATTTCGGACCAACAGAAAAGAAAGCCTTGGTATCGTTCCAATTAAAAACCGAAATTTCTTGATCACTAATACCAGTCTCAAAAAGCAATCCTTTGGCCTGAATAAAAAGTTCATCACCAAATGGCTGATAACCGTAGGTAAATTTTGGTCCGGAATGATTCAAATAACTTTCCTTATCAACGGTCAATTCATACTTTAACCCATTTACATCGCGAAACAAAAGGTTAAAGATGTATTTAACGCGCGGTGTTATTTTGGGTGTATAGATGAGAATCATTGCATAAATTTACAATAATCCCTCATCTGCAAAACTAAAATAGTTATCACCGCAAAAAATAATGTGGTCAAGTAAGGAAATATCCATTAGTTTGGCTGATTCACGCACTTTATTGGTTAGATTAATATCTTGCTGACTCGCTTTCTTATTGGCCGAAGGATGATTGTGCGCTAAAATTATCGACGTAGCCATGTGCTCGATAGCCAACTTCATAATCACTTTAACATCGGCCACCACGCCCGAAACACCACCAATACCGATTCGTTGTTTGCCAATTACTTTATTGGCGGTATTCAATAAAACCAACCAAAATTCTTCTACTTGGAGTCCGTGAAAATCTTGACGCATACAATTGAAGATATCGTTACTACAGGTAATTTTCACTACCTCCTCTTGTGTAGAATTGCTAATCCTTGCCGCAATTTCAACTGCAGCTAAGATATTGACCGCTTTGGCCGGACCAACGCCCTTGAAGCGTTTTAAATCGTTAATGCTTGCCTTGGCTAAGCGCTGAAGGCTGTTGTCATGTGCTAGCAAAATGCGTCGCGACAAATCAACAGCACTTTCATCTAGGTTTCCTGATCCAAGAATAATGGCCAATAGTTCAACATCGCTTAAACTTTTTCTTCCCTTAGAGAGTAGTTTTTCGCGCGGGCGGTCTTGCACAGACCAATCTTTAATAGAGCTTTTTGAGCTTAGTTCGTTAGTTAGGTACATGTAAAAAAAATTAGGCTTCCCCAGAAGGAGAAGCCTAATTTACAATTTTCTTTGTTTTGGCTTACTTAACAGCTACCAATTTCTTCATTAACTGAGATTTCAAGTTAGCCGCTTTGTTTTTGTGGATAACGTTTTTCTTAGCTAATTTATCGATAGCAGCAATAGTAGTTGGAGTAAGAGTTTCAATCTCTTTTTTATCTTCAGCTTTTCTCACCTTTTTCAATGCATTACGCACTGTTTTATGCTGATACTTGTTGCGCTCTCTTTTTACTTCACTTGCTCTCGCTCTCTTTTTTGCCGACTTATGATTTGCCATAACTTAATAATTCAATTTTTCTTTTTGTTAAGATACACTTTACACCTTAACATTCATTTTTTGTAGCCCGTAGGGGAATCGAACCCCTGTTTACAGAATGAAAATCTGCTGTCCTAACCCCTAGACGAACGGGCCATTGTGTTCTTTATTTTAAAAAACGGAGAGCAAAGGTACAAGAATTTTTAAATCTACAAAACCAATCTAAAAAAAAATTTAAGAAAATGTTCTACTAATCACATCTTTAACCACAAAAAAGGCTGTTGAAATAAATCAACAGCCTTTTCTATTTCTAGTAAAAGAAGCGATTAAGCTACTTTTTCCATGTTATCTAATACACTCATTACTTCTTTCACTGCAGTTGCTGAATCACTCAACAATTTTTTCTCATCAGCAGTTAATTGCAATTCGATGATTTTCTCGATACCACCTTTACCAAGTACTACAGGCACTCCTAAGTAAATATCTTTCATTCCGTATTCACCCTCTAACCAAGCGCAAACTGGGAATACTCTTTTTTGGTCGCGAACGATAGCTTCAACCATTTGTGCAGCAGCAGCACCTGGAGCATACCAAGCTGATGTACCCATTAAGTTTACTAACTCGCCACCACCTTTCTTAGTTCTTTCTACAATAGCATCTAATTTATCTTTAGCTACCAACTCAGTAACAGGAATACCTCCAACAGTTGTGTATCTTGGAAGTGGAACCATTGTATCTCCGTGTCCACCTAACAATAAAGCTTGAATATCTTTAGTAGAAACGTTCAATTCGGTTGATAAGAAAGCTTTGTAACGAGCAGTATCTAAAATACCAGCCATACCCATCACTTTATTTTTGTGTGTTTTAGCGTTCAAGTACGCGCAGTATGTCATAACATCTAATGGATTAGAAACCACTATGATGATAGCATTTGGAGAATACTTGATGATGTTTTCAGTTACCGACTTAACGATACCAGCATTGGTAGCGATAAGGTCATCACGGCTCATCCCTGGTTTTCTTGGCAAACCAGAAGTAATAACTACCACTTCAGAATCGGCAGTTTTAGAATAATCATTGGTAGAACCAGTGATTCTTGAATCGTACATGTTGATAGGGGCAGTTTGCCACATATCTAAAGATTTTCCTTCAGCAACACCTTCTTTGATGTCTAGAAGAACTACTTCATTAGCCAATTCTTTGTGAGCGATCACATTTGCGCATGTAGCACCTACGTTTCCTGCTCCTACTACGGTAATTTTCATATTAATAAATTTAATTTTACGTGATTTTTGGAAGGCTTCAAAACTACATCATTTCCCGAAAAAATCACAAAATAAAGCGATAAAAAATACTGATATAAAGCAACTATTTGATAAATTAACGTCTTTAAACAGATTAACCCACCAAAACTTATAATATATGGTATCAAAAAGATTACTTCAATTTGCTTTCATCGGCGCTGTAGCATTAGCTTCTTGTAAGAAAAAATCAGACGATGATGGTTCGTCTAACAATTCAAACAATAACACCACTACCGATCCTTGCACAATGCAAATCACCAAAAGCAATGGTCCGGCTGTGGGTGTAAAATATATAATGAGCACCGATACTAATTTTGCCGGCGATACAAATAACTACGCAAAAATAGGAACCAGTCAGACTTGGAATTTCGGAGCGGCAATAAGCAACAGCGAAGACACTTTCGATTTTGCTAATCCGATTGGCGAGAATTTAACCACCTTATTCCCTTCTGCAAGCTATATTATTAAAGCTCAAGACGCAGAAATAGCTGGTGCTTCTACCGATTCTGGAGTTGTTTTCATTGGCGCAAAATTACCTCCGTTTATCGCGGGAATTAGTATTTATCCAAAATTTCAAAATCCTGCAACTTTTATCCCTTATACTTTATCAATGAATTCTTCGCAAACCGACACCTATGTAGCGATTGCGAAAGTAGCATACGATACCACTATCACCATTCCTATGATGGGCTCTTTCCACTTCGATTCAATGCAAGTTAGTTTGGTGGGCAAAAATACACTTACTGCCAATGGATGCGGAAAAATCACCACACCTTCGGGCACATATGACTGTATTAAATATGTATTGACGCCCGGTGCAGTTACCGACAATTACAAAGGACATTTGGTAGGAACTGGATGGGGAGATTATACTTGGGCAAAAGCGATCATTGGATTCAAAACGCCAAAAATCCCTTATATCAACTCAAAAACATATTTCTGGGTATCTAAAGACAAAGGTTTCCCGGTTTGTATGGTTAGTTATGATGACAACGGAAAAGCAACTGTTCAGTACTTGAAATAGAATTTTAAAAAAGTAAAAGCCCCATCAGTTGAATACTGATGGGGCTTTTTATTTAGGCTCAATTATTACTAAGCATCAATCTTAGCATATTTCGCATTTGCTTCAATGAATTCTCTTCTTGGTGGTACTTCATCACCCATCAACATTGCGAAAGTACGATCGGCTTCTACAGCATTTTCAATGGTAACCTGACGAAGAGTTCTGTTTTCAGGCTTCATTGTAGTTTCCCACAATTGCTCTGCGTTCATCTCTCCCAAACCTTTATAACGCTGAATACCTACACCACTCTCTTTTCCGCCACCAGCAAACTCCTTAACAATTGCTTCGCGCTGCTCTTCGGTCCAGCAATAACGCTCTTGTTTTCCTTTTTTAACCAAGTATAAAGGAGGTGTTGCTATATATATGTATCCTTTTTCAATCATCTCCTTCATGTAACGGAAGAAGAAAGTAAGAATCAAAGTAGCGATGTGAGAACCGTCAACGTCGGCATCACACATGATTACCACCTTGTGATATCTCAATTTTGATAGATTTAAAGCTTTTGAATCTTCTTCGGTACCGATGGTGATACCTAAAGCAGTGTATACGTTTTTAATCTCCTCATTCTCGAAGATTTTATGTTGCATTGCCTTTTCAACGTTTAAGATTTTACCTCTTAAAGGAAGAATTGCTTGGAATTTTCTGTCACGACCAGATTTTGCAGTACCACCTGCAGAATCTCCCTCGACAAGATAAATTTCGCAAAGCGCTGGATCTTTTTCAGAACAATCTGAAAGCTTACCAGGCAAACCTCCACCAGAAAGAACACTCTTTCTTTGAACCATCTCACGAGCCTTGTTGGCAGCTACCCTAGCTTGTGCAGCTAAAATTACTTTACCTACAATAATTGCCGCTTCATTAGGATGTTCCTCAAGGTAGTTTGAAAGCATTTCACTAACAGCTTGATCTACCGGACCAACAACATCTTTATTACCTAATTTTGTTTTTGTTTGACCTTCAAACTGAGGTTCTTGAACTTTTACAGAAATTACTGCAATCAATCCCTCGCGGAAGTCATCACCACTAATCTCAAATTTCAATTTTGAAAGTAATCCCGATTTATCGGCATAGGTTTTTAGAGTTCTTGTTAAACCTCTTCTAAAACCAGCCAAGTGGGTACCACCTTCATGTGTATTGATGTTATTTACATAAGAGTGAATGTTTTCTGTGTAAGAAGTGTTGTATTGCATAGCAACTTCTACCGGAATACCATTTCTCTCACCTTCAAAGTAAATAACGTCGGGGATCAATTTCTCTCTCGCAGCATCTAAATACTCAACAAACTCAGGCAAACCTCTTTCAGAGTAGAAAAGCTCTGTTTTGGCATTACCTTGCTCGTCTTTCGCTTCATCTCTTAAATCGGTCAATTGAATCTTTATACCTTTATTTAAGAATGAAAGCTCACGCATTCTTTTTGCTAAAATCTCATAAGAGTAGATTGTATCGGTAAAGATGGTTGCATCAGGCAAGAAAGTCACCTCAGTACCACGATTGCTGCTTTCTCCCACTACTTTAACATCGTACTTTGGTTTACCGCAGCTATATTCTTGTTGCCAAATTTTTCCTTCACGGAAAACTCGAACTTTCAAATCGATAGATAAAGCGTTTACACAAGATACACCCACACCGTGCAAACCACCCGACACTTTGTAAGAATCTTTATCGAATTTACCACCAGCATGAAGTACAGTCATTACCACCTCTAGTGCCGACTTACCCATCTTTGAGTTAATATCGGTTGGAATACCTCTACCGTTATCTACAACTGTAATCGAGTTGTTGGGATTAATACTTACTTCGATATGATTACAATGGCCCGCTAAAGCCTCATCAATGGAGTTATCCACCACCTCGTAAACCAAGTGATGTAAACCTTTAACACCGATGTCACCAATGTACATTGCAGGTCTTTTTCTAACTGCTTCTAAACCTTCGAGAACCTGAATGCTATCTCCTGAATATGAATTATCGCTCATGTATTTTTTTTTAGTGTTGCGAATATAACACTTTTATATCTCTGAGTCAGGCGAAAACACTAGCGATTTAACGCATTTTTCAACAACTAATTAACAAAGTAAATACACAGCTAATTTTAGGCGGATTTTTCTTAGAAAGAATAGTTAATTCCGGCCATAAAATTGATGCCGTAATTAGGATATTGATTCCATCTTCTATATTGCTTATTCAAGAAGTTATTTACGTTAGCAAATGCATTTAAACGCTTGCTGTACTTGTATTCAAATCCGATGTTAGCATCAACAATGCCCGGAATTTCGGTTGCAATTACTTCATTATTTGAGTTAAACCCTCTAGCGAACATTCCACCTAAATAATAAACATCGGCACTAACAAAAATCAAGTTTTGAAAGTTGTATTTACCCGAAAATCCAGCCGTTACACTTGGTAAATGCCATGCTTTCATCTCGTCGAAGGTGGTATAGTTTCTGTAATCTCCCTTCAAAGCCAATTGAATCTTTGCTAGGTTAAGCGATAATTGGCCATAAAACCTCGACATAATCACCTGGCGATCGATTACCGTTGTAAACAAATGATTTCCATAACTTGAATTATCATTTACATACAGAGGTAAATTCTTCATTTTATCCATTTCTACACCTAAGTTAAAATTCACTTTTGAACTGATATTACCTCTTACACCTACATAAGTATTGTTGAAATGACGGGTATTGTTGAGAGGCATGGAAGTATTGATGAAGGGATTGATATTGACATGCTCCCAATAATCGTATCTTTTAAAGCTACCATCATATTTTGCGTAAGCCACAAATACATCTTTAATTAGAACGTATTCTAATTCCACTAGAGGGAAAAACACGTGAGTTCCCGAGGTATCATCTTGCAAAGTATACAAACTCGCGCCTAAACGGCCATTAAATCGTTCTGTGCGATACTTAAACATTGGTTTAATCATAGCCAAAATCGAATTTTTGGCTTGCGCCAATGCATTATTGTCGTAAGTAAACCAATCCACTGTAGCAAAAACATCAAGCTTTAAGCCCTTAAGCTTAGTACTTTGTAAAGGCGCCAACCCCGAAGTCACCAAGCCGTTAAACGCCACCCTATTCTCTTGCATACCATAATGATCAAATAAATTGTAGTAATCAAGAGTTAGTTTATGGTAAGGTATCTTGGTATCGCGATGTGTATTGGTTGCTCCTATTTGAATATGTCCCATTGCAAAACCTTGTTTGTTCAATTCGGGATCTACAACATCTATGGGGAACAACGAACCATAATATCTGTAGGTATTGTAATTGTAGTTCATACTGCCAAAGAGAGTGTAATTCTTAACGAATCTCTTTCCAGTTAATTCAAGTTGAGTTTGTGTAAATCGAGCTCTCGATGGAGCCGATGTTTTAAGATCACTTCCAAAATGACTAAAGCCTATACTATATATATAGTCTTTTGAATATTTAGAACCATAGTTCACATCAACGAAAGGAATATTTCTAAAGTCAACCACGCCAAACTTTAAATAGCCATTGTACAATTTAGACACCTCGGTAGCAGTAACCCCTAGTTTAGGAGCATTGATTGGCTTCAATTTAAAATTAGAAGGCGCTTTTCTTTCCACCATTCCATATTTTAATTCACTATTGATTTTGATGGAATCTTCAAAAACCGGATTGTCATTGATTTTATCGGATGGTTCCACTTGAACATCAACCTTATCAACAGGAACATAACCTACTGTTGTTTGCCCAAAAGAGCTAACAACAACAAAGCTTAGCACCATTGTCAAGATGCTTTTTATCTTACTATTTACCTTCTCCATTGTTCTGAATATTTGTAGGATTACTATTTTCTATTTGTGGATCAACTTGATTCAAGTCGTTATTTCCACCGTGAATAATTATTTCAGATTCTTGAGGCGCTCCAGTTTCTACTGGTTTTTCCGAATCCTCTATTGCTTTCATCTTTTCTTTTGCTGTAGGAATAATAGTAGCATCATCGCCCTTGTAGTTATTAATCACCGATTCTAAAGCATATTTAGCTTGAAACTTATCTCCTTTAGCCAAGAAATCATCTGATAGTAAAATCAACCCTTTCGACACCCATGTTTTGTAATTACCAAACTTTTTAGCGAAATCGTAAATAGCATCTATCGATTCATCATAGCGCATTTGCACATATAATATGTATGCCAAGGAATATCTTGCTTCGGCAGCCATTTCATTTTTACCACCCAACAGCACAGCATCGAAATGTTGTTTTGCAGCACTCCAATCAAATAATGCTAAATGATTTCTTCCTAAAACCATATTTGCTTCTTGTTTTTCCGCATCATTACTCAACTGATTTTTAAGCACTTTTTGAGCATACATAATTGCCTTCTCATGATTTTGCATCTTAGCATAATCGCGCATCAAACTCAGTTGTGCTTCATATTCGTAGGCTGGAACTTGCGATATTTCTTCCAAAGAAGAGAAGTACTTAATGGCTTCGTCAAATTTCTTCAACCACTGATAAATGCCTGCTGCCTTATACAAAGCCACTTCTGTATGCTCTGCACGCGGCTTTTCAATAACAAATAAATAATGTGGCAAAGCATTGTCGTAAAGCTCTCTCACATATAAACATTCAGCTAAGAAGAAGTGCGCGTCAACAGCAAAGAAACCACTTGGAAACTGATTCAAATAATCTTGAAAACTCATTTGAGCTCCTTTGAAATCGTCGGCTATATATTTATTGATGGCAATAGCATAAACCAAACTATCTTTCTCAAAAGAACCCAAAGTCGGACCGCCCACCGATCCTGTAAAAACTTCATATCTTTCTAAAGTACCCGCTGCTACACATAAATCTTTATAAATTTCCAATAGAGGCTTAACCAAGGAAGAACTAGGATTCTCTTTAATGGCTTTCTCGTAATACGTCATCGCTTCCGCATTTTTCGACTGAGCTCTGTATATAGAGCCAATACCTTCATATGCCTTTTGAACCAACTCTGCATTGGTTCCATGTTCATTAATAACTTTAGAGTAATACTTAATTGCATCCTCGTTCTTACCGGCAAAAGTGTAAATCTCACCTATTTTAAACTTAGCATCATCTACATATGGCGACTGCGGATACTTTGTAATCAATGAAATCAAAACATCTGCTTGGTCGGTAGGACGGCGTGACAATTCATACGAATAAGCCAAGTTATTCAACACATAATCTCCTCTCAAATTTCCATTTTCCATAGCCTTTTGGTAAAAGGCAGAAGCTGTAGTATAAGAATGCATCAACAAATAGCAATCGGCCGATTTTATTAATGCATCGTTCATTTTATGAGAACGCAATCTTTCGTTTTCAGCAAAATATTTTCTAAACGCTTCTGCTGCGGTTTTATAGTCTTTCTTGTCGAAATAGCAATACCCCATGTTGTAATAAACTTCCTTTTCAATGCTTAGAGAAGAAGCCGCAGGAGAAGCTAAAAATTTATTGTAACTCAAAATGGCAGAATCCACTCTTCCTAAACGATAATACGCTTCCCCTTTCCAGTAATAACTTTGCGCTGTTATCTTAGGATCTACAGGATATGCAAGTGATTTGTTGAAGTAATAAATTGCTTCAATAAAATTCTGCTTCGCATTACCTTCTGCAACTACCACTTTTTCATCGTTAAACACCTCAATAGCACGGTAGTAAGCAATTCTTTGATAGGCATAGTTTAATTGAGGAGTTTTTCTTTGAATTTTATCGATAGCCATAATCGCTTGACGATAATCATTGGTGGTTAAATATACTTCCAACAAGTATCTTCTTGCATCATCAATTCTAGGAGAATTAGGGAATCTACGAATAAAATCTTCTAAAGCATAAATAGCTTCATGATAAGGATCTATCGACAATTCATAAGAAAGTTTAGCGTAGTTGAAAGTAGAGTTTTCTGCAATTACTGTGTCGAAATCACCCTTCGACGCAAATCGAAAAGCACCACGAGCAGCTTCTTTATTGTTGGTTTTCATATAGCAATCACCCAAATAATAAAGAGACATTTGTCCTATTGCAGTTGATTTATCAACTACCTTTTGAAAAATTTTAATAGCTTCTTCGTACTGACCAACTTTATACAGACAAAATGCCAATTGGTACAAATCATCATTATTGCTTGTATTGGTAAGCTCTACATACTTTTTTAAGTAAGGCAAAGCCTGTGCATACTCATCTAAAGCATAATGTCCATCACCAATCAATCTTGATATCTCGGCCATCCTTGCCGGTTTCGCGCTGTCTAACAAAGGTGTAGCGTAATCCACCAATTCTCTATATTTTCTTTGCAAATAATAGATTTGAGAGATGTAGTAAGGTACAATCGGTCCGAAATCAGCATCGCCCTTCAATTGCTCAAAACCAATTAAAGCCGTTTCATAATTGCCCTTGGTATATTCTAAGTGAGAATAGTAAAAAAGCGCAGGAATTTTATACTCCGATTCTTCTTGTTTTGCAGTATAAAGCTGAGTTTGGGCCTTTGCAGAATCGCCCTTCATTAGATAAGAATAACCCAATTTAAAATTAAACTCCTTCACTTGCTCTGCCGACAAATCATGTGTTCTTACTTGCTCAAACCACTCCACAGAACGACTCCAATTTTGCTTTCTATAGTTGAAAATACCCAAGTAAAAACGAGCATCTTTCACCATTGGAGAATGAGGATTTCTCTTCATGAACGAAATAAAAAGTTCCTCGGCATCCTTGTTAAACAACTTGAACGAGCACATCGCCACATAAAACTCGGCATTCATCTTCACCTCCGCAAAAGGATCTGTATTCTCCAACAAAACATGCTGAAATTCACGCTGCGCCGCACTGTATTTCTCCTTTTGATACAGCTCCATAGCTTTTTTGTAGCCCGCATCAATATTGGTGTATATACTGGTTCGTTGAGTAAAACCGATTTTAGAAATCAGCATAAAAACGAAGACCGAAAATATGATTCTATAATTCATGGAAATGACTTTTATTCAGGTTAAATGTATATAAAGGCGAAGGGCGATAAAGTTTGGCCAATCAATAATTATCAACCAAGCTCTGTTAAAACGATTTTTTTGATGTATTTAGTGCGTTTTATCGGGTGTCGACAACATAAAATTTTATATTTGTAGCTGCTTTAAATAATATGTCGGAAAACCACTCAGCACATACCATTTATCAGCTGTTCATCGACAGTTGTAAAAAACATGCCCAAAGAGAAGCCATCTTTATTCAAGATGTTAGCTACTCTTACGAACAGTTTTTGAGTATCATTAGCGAAATAAAAAGACAGATCATCTCCTCTTCGATTAACTCGAAATTGATTGGATTGTACACCAATGAGCATGTGAATACATATGCTTCAATTTGGGCAGTGATGTCGACCGGCGCAGCTTATGTGCCCATCAATAAAAAACACCCTGCCGACAGAGCCGCAGGCATCATAAAAGATGCAGGAATTAAGATATTGCTGTACGCTGAAGAAACTGAAGGTTTAGTGGAGCTTAAAGAAAGACTGAAAGGTGAAATAGAATTTGTTAAAACCAATACGGTAACCAACGGAACACTGGACTACAATTTTGCTGAAATTAAAGGCGAAGACCTTATCTATCTGCTATTCACTTCAGGAAGCACAGGAAAACCTAAGGGGGTTCCTATTAGCCATCAAAACGTAATGGCTTTGGCTCATGTGCATCTGCTGGAACCAAAATACGACTTCAATTGCGAAGATAGATTCATACAAATGTTTGAGCTTACCTTCGATTTTTCTGTATTACCTACCCTACTTCCATTTTGTGCAGGAGCTAGTGTTTATATTGTGCCGCAGGAAGGAATTATGTACTTAGAAGTGTTGCAAATTTTAATGGATCACCATATCACTAAGGCCTATATGGTGCCTTCGGTGATAAATTACTTGCAGCCCTACTACGAACAAATAAACTTACCTCACCTCAAATGGTCGTTGTTTTGTGGTGAAGCCTTGTATGAAAAATCAGCATCGGGTTGGTTAAAGTGCACTCCAAACGGAAAAATAATCAATACCTACGGTCCAACAGAAGCCACTGTATTTATGACAGAGTATTTTTGGGATGAAGGCAATAGTGAAGCTTTTAATGGAGTAATCGGTATCGGTAAAGCTTTAAATAAAATGGGAACTATGATTGTAGATGAAAACTACAAAGAGGTTCCTCAAGGTGAAAAAGGAGAATTGGTCATCTATGGTCCTCAAACCTCCACTCACTATTGGAAAGACGAAGAAAAAACAAAAGCTTCCTTTATCAATATTGAACACAAAAATTACAAGGGGTTAGCCTATAGAACAGGGGATTTGGTTTTTGAGAACGAGAAAGGAAATATTTTGTATTGCGGAAGAATTGACCATCAAATTAAAGTGAATGGTTATCGTGTTGAATTAGGTGAAATAGAGTTTCATGCGAAAAAGTTTTGCAGCGGTGCAAATCTTGCTGCATTTACTATCAAAAACAAAATCGGTGCAACCTCCATCTACATGGCAATTGAGCAGTATAATTTTGAAAATCAAAAACTGGTAGATTACTTGAAGGAGAATTTACCTCCTTACATGATTCCTGAAAAGATTTTCTCAATTGAAAATTTACCACTAAGTTTAAGCGGGAAAACAGACAGAAATAGATTAAAAGAACTTTTTGAAAACGAATAAAAATGGAAAAAATTATTGAAAGACTAAATCCAATTATGCAAAAGATATTTGAAAATCCGAATATCAAAGCAACCCCAGAAATGACAGCAAAGGATGTTGAAAAATGGACATCAATGACGAACGTAATTTTTATTGCTGAAGTAGAGAAAGAATTTGGACTCAAATTTCACTTCAGGGATATAATGGGCTTAAAAAATGTAGGAGACCTTCTTCAGGTGATCCAAAAAAAATCAACTAATCTTTAAAAATACTGCATCGTAAAAATTTATTTACGATGCAGTATTCTTGTTTAAAAAGGAGATGAAAATCAGTCATGAAATTCATCTCCTTTTTACTTTTATGTAGTTGGAGCTAAAGCTGCTTAATACTTAAAATTGGGCATATTCAAATTCAGAAGTGCGCAATACAGCGAAGAATACAATTACTAAAATAAAAATAGAATAAACACTCCATCTAATTGCTTTAGGCCACTTCTTGTGGAACGACAAATAATTATCCGTCCTACCCTGCATATATTCAGCAAAAAGCAAAATACCAATTGCCACAAAGGCAAGTTTAAACTCAACAGCTTTATCATCAAAAAGATAAAAACCAAACTGACTCTTTTCAATCAAAGTAAATGATTTAAAGAAATTTAGCGCTTCATCAACACTGCTAGTGTAAAAGAACATTTCTGAAAATAAGACAAAATGAAATGTTAAAAATATTCCTATGTATTTATAAATCACAGACGGTATAGAAAGCTTCATTCTTTCTCGCCAAGGAGCAGTAAGATATTCTACAATAATTGCAATTGCTTGCAACAAACCATATATCACAAAGGGAATTGTTGCGCCGTGCCACAAACCACTTAAGGTAAATGTTATCAAAATAGCCAAGACAACCCCAAACTTCTTCCAATCACGCAAATAAAAAGACAAGGGATTGTAAATATACTCTATGAACCAATGGTAAAGTGACATATGGTACCTCTTCCAAAATTCAGTCACCGTTTGACTTATCATCGGTCGATTGAAATTCTTCACCAATTCAAAACCAAATATTCGCGATATACCAACAGCCATGTCGGAATAACCCGAGAAATCAGCATACATTTGAATGAACAAGACATAAAACCCAACAATAGCCTTTAAACCCGTATTTTGATCTGGGTTATCAATTACCTGACTTCCAAAAGCAAACAGCCGATCAGCAATACAAACCTTCTTAAAAACACCCCAAGCAAATAGCTTTAAACCACTGGTGACTCTATCATAATCAAAATGATGTTCTTTATTAATTTGAGCCAACAAATTATTTGATTGTTCTATCGGACCAGCTACCAATTTTGGGAAAAAAAGCATATACAAACTATACTTACCCAAATTTCTCTCAGGTTCTACAACGCCGTAATGAACATCTAAAGCATAACCAATAATTTGAAAAGTATAAAATGATATACCTATGGGAATACTAATTTCTAAAAAAGTCGATGGTAAATGGAGACCGATATTTAAAAGTGAAGATGAAATAGAGGGAATGAAAAAGTTGAAATACTTAAAAACGCAAATAATGAAAATGTTAGTCCAAATAGATAGATGCAAATAAAACTTCTTTCTCGATTCGTCTAACGTAGCATGCGACTTTATCGCAGCGTAAAAGCTTACTAGAATGGAAAAAGCAGCTAAGACAAAGAATCGATTTTCAAAAGTAGAATAGAAATAAACACTTGCCGCAAGCAATACAGTCCATCTATTTTTTGCTGGAAAAATAAAATAAACGATAGTAACCAGTAAAAAAAACAGAAGATAATGTAGAGAATTAAAAACCATTAAAAACTCTTTTATTCAAGCATAATCAATGACACATGATTCTAGCCTTTATTGTTCACTTGCAAATGTACTAAAACTAACGAGAATAATCGTTTATAAAAGTCAAATATTGAAATTTCACCAATACATTGGTAATTTATTTCTAAATTCGCTCCAAAATAAAGACGATCAGATAGTTCAATAATTTCAAGAAATAAAGATATGGAAAACACAAACATTCAGGCAGAATTCGACTTAGCTCCATTTTACGAAGCGAAAAAATTCTCAATTGAAGGTTGTTGGAATACTTGCGGCGGATCAAGCTGTTGCAAAATGTCAAGATTCCTAAAAAACACAAAATTTGCCGATAAAGAGGCCCATGTCATTTTTCTTTTTGATTTTGAATTGGATTGGTTATTAAAGAACAATCAACTCGACCCAGAATTTGCTAAGACTTTAACCAAGCAGGAAATAAATGTGAATGGCTGGACGCTTACCTTTCATGCGATTAAATGTGGTTATGGCGGACTGTGTCCAAACCACAAATTCCGTCCGCTTTCATGCTTTCTTTATCCGTATATACCATATTTTGAAGCAGATGGAACTATCTCGAAGATGGCCAACTTCCTTTTATTTGATGATATTTTTGATGCATTGAAAATAGAGAAACCATGTACGATCTTTCCTAAATTCAATACAAATACCTATCAAACTTTAGTAGATAAATATCTTAAATTTAATAAGTTCTATTTCTACGCAAACGTATATTACAGAGTGAAGGAAATCATGATGAGCCGATTTGTTGCAGAAAACGACAAAGAGACAATTGAGGAAGCGGTTGAGATCTATGAAGCTATGTTTATGTTAAATGCCTTGATCACTCAAGAAGAGGTAGAAACAATTGTAAAAGAAGAAAATGCGAAATTTCACATTTTCAGCTAAAAATTAAGTAAAAAGAACGATTAGCAGAGGCTCAGAGTATGCAGTAGTGAAATCTTCAAACTAGCCACAATGGTAAAAATTTACTTTAAAATTTTTCTTCTTAGTTTGCCTGCTTTAATTCTTGTTTTCCTTGTTGGTAATTTCTATTCAAAAGGTTTTGTTGATTATTACTACAACAAAATCACAAACGATGGAAATTCAATAATTATTGGTACTTCTAGATCTTCTCAAGGAATTCGGCCCCAAGAGCTGATGAAAAACTTGAAATATAATGGACCGATGCTAAATTTTGCTATGAGTTCATTCGATTCTCCTTACTCGCAAAATTATTTCAAAGCCATACGAAGTAAAATCGGTTCTGATGTAAAAAATGGCCTCTATATAGTTGAAGTTGAGCCCTTAGGTGTGTATCATAACCAACATGAACATTCGAAAAGTGAAAAACTTAATTTCGTTTTGCCACTAAATAGCAAGCCTAATTACGAATATCTTTATCGTAATGTAAACCCATACTATAAGCTAGTTTTACATAACAACGAAACATTTCCTACAACTATTCAGCACGATGACGGCTGGCTAGAAGCACGCTTAAAGCTCGACAGTACCCAAAGAAAAAGCTCTAGTGATACAAAATACTCAAGTTCTAGTTCGGAACTGAGAAAACTAAGCTTTTCGGCCGAAAGATGGGAATACTTAAGTAACATTATTGATTATTTAAAACAGCATGGCAGGGTTTTCATTCTGCGAATGCCTGCCGAAAAGAGATTCATAGAACTTGAACAAAATATTTTACCCGAATTTAATTCAAAAATTGAAAGACTAGCCCACGAAAAAAATGTAAAGTATTTTAACTTAACAAACCTTTGCGAAGAGTTTCAATATATAGACGGAAATCACTTCGATTTGAGCTCATCCCTCAAATTCAGTAAATTATTAAACCAACTAATTCAACAAGAAAGTGAGCGAACTTATTAGCATTAAAAATATCAGTGTATTTCAAAGAGAACAAAAGGTTCTCGACACTATAAATCTTTCTATTCACGAAGGTGAATTTGTTTACTTAATTGGTAAAACAGGAAGTGGAAAAAGTAGTATTTTAAAAATGCTTTATGCCGAATTAGAGGCAAAAAGTGGAGAAGCTAGAATTATAAACTACAACTTATCAAAAATAAAGAGAAGTGAAATTCCATTATTAAGAAGGCAATTGGGGATAATATTTCAAGACTTTCAATTACTTAATGATAGAACCATAGGTGATAATCTTCGTTTTGTGCTAACTGCCACAGGTTGGGAAAGCAAAAGCGAAATAGAAACGCGAATTAAGGAAGTTTTATTTGAAGTTAATTTAGCTGAGACCGAAAACAAATTCCCTTACCAATTATCGGGAGGTGAACAACAGAGAGTTTCTATTGCGCGCGCATTGTTAAATCGTCCGCGCATCATTTTAGCTGATGAGCCTACGGGCAATCTTGATCCAGAAACTTCTGAAGGCATCATCAAATTATTGTTCAACATCAATAAAGAAGGAACAACAGTTGTAATGGCAACGCACGATCATCAATTGATTAAAAATTTCCCTGCAAGAACGATTCGATTTGAAAATCAGAAAATTTACGAAGAAGGAAACAACAACGCATAGAGGTTTTTCGCATTCGCTTCATTAGAAAAACTGCTTCCCTCTATCTGCTTTCTTTCAGCAATATGTTGAACGCTGAATTCTTTTTCACGCAATTCATCGATGGCTGCTATCCACTCTTCAGTACTATTTGCAATTCTGCAAAAACCCTGAAGTGATGTGCCCGCCACCATCATGTCATTTACCAAACAAAAGCGACCAGAAAATAAGGCCGAAAGCAGTTTAAGTTTTACACCTGTACTTTGAAAAGTAGGCAAAACATTAATTTGAGCATCTTTGAGCAGAGTATGAATCTCGGCTGTATTTAAATCAGATTTAATTTGCACATGCTTTAATTGTGATACAACTTTAACCAATTCAGCACTTGGATTAGCACCAGCAATAATCAAGGGATAACCAACTTTACTAAAGACCTCATTTACCAGAAAAATCGCCGCCTCATTATTTTCAGCAACATCTAATTTACCATGATAAAAAGCAAAATTACCTCGTCCAATTTGAGACACAACTTCAGTAAAAGAATGAAAAGCCCCAATAAAATGTGAATTACCAAATTTGCCTTTAAGATAGTTCTGATCTTTCTCTGAAATAGCCAATATACTAATACCTTGCTGCGCTAAAACCCTATCTTCGTATCGTTTCAACTTCTTCGATTCTAGAAGAAAGAAAATTTTATTCAACCATCTTTTTTCGGCCATATATAAGTGAAAATAATAATCACTTTCAATGTTGTGCATTCTTAAGAATTTTCGTCTCTCTCTTAATGCGGGATGATTAATAAAATAGGTGGTATGAAGTCCCTCAAACAATATAGGATGATTGTCTTTAGATAGATTAACAAGCAAATCTTTATGATCTCTTGATTTCACAATAAAAGGCAAACTTGAAAATTGATCAAAGAAACTCCTCTTTCTTTCATAATAGTATACCTTTTCGCACAATGAGGATGTGTCTTCCATTTGGCGACTTCCATACGTAAAGGCGTGCAAAATTACTGATACACCTAGTGATTTCAATTGAGCAATTTTGTAGTATACATCGATTACTCCTCCATAATTTGGCGGAAATGGAACAGCAAAGGAAACCAGATGTACTTTACGATTGAAAGGCATTACTTATAATTTGTTCAAACTTTACTTTCTCATTCTCCCAACACAATTCCTCTGCAGCTTTCTTCGCATTCTCCTTATAAAGATTTAAAGTGGCTTCATCCTCAAATATCTCAAGAAATCTATTTCCTAGGTAACTTGGTTCGTGATTAGAAGCAATATAACCAACGCTATAATCTTCAATGACTTTTCTTACTTCAATAAGGTTTGATGCGAATACAGGAACTCCACACTGGATATAATCGAATAACTTGTTCGGTAAACTATATCTATAATTCAAATTAGTATCCTTATCCATAGACACGCCCAAATCGGCTACTGATGTATATTTTATTAATTCATCCATCGGCATCTTTCCTTTTAAAAATACTTTGTCACTCAATCCATGTCGCCAAATTTTATCTTCCAACTCAGGAATTACGTCACCCGAACCAATGATTAGAAATATCACTTGATCACTATGCATGAAGTACATCGCTTCTACTATTTCTTCCGCCCCCCTATCCTTATTGATTCCTGCGCCTTGCAACAAAATAATTTTTTTGTCCTCAGGCAGGCCAAGTTCTTTTCTAGTAATTGTTGGTATATTTTTTTTGAAAGGAAGATTTCTTACAATACCAACCTTATTACCATATTGCGAATGATACAAATTAGCAATTGAATCGTTTACAGTAAAAACGTAGTCTAACTTTGGAAAAATAAATCTTTCAATAAAACCCCAAACTTTCTTAACAGCTGGCCTCTCCATTAATTCTGGCACTTCTAGAAAATACTCATGACTATCGTATACCAATGGTTTTCGCTTTAATTTTGCTGCAAGAAAATTGGCTAACAAAGTATCTAAATCATTACTTAACAAACCATCAAATCGATTGAACATCAAAAAGAAAAACAAGCGAAGATTGTATTCCGCATAAAACAAAGCCCCTCGCTTAAACAATAAATTCATTCTTTTGGTAGAATAGCTTCTTTCTTTTAATGGCAAACTGTTAGGTAATTTTCTACCCACCAACAATACCTCATACCCCAATTTAACCAATGTATCGCAGTGGCGATGAACACGCTGATCAGTGCTTAAATCATTAATAACCGAGACAACAATCTTTTTCAAATCAACTTCAATTTGTGCAAAAATAATAAATCATTTGAGGGAGTATAAATATATTCATATTTACCTTTAGTTCATGACAATAAAAACAAATGTTTCGCTCCTAAACTTCAATACTTTTCATATTGAAGCAACCTGTAGTCACTTTACAGAAATCTCAACAGAACAAGAACTAATAGAGCTCATCAACAAAGGCTATACAAAACAATACGAAACCTTAATTATGGGGGGAGGAAGCAATATGCTCTTCACCAAAAATTTTGATGGCCTACTCATCAAGAACAATTTAAAAGGAATCAACATTATTAAGGAAGACCAAGATTATGCTTACATAAAAAGTGCTGCTGGCGAAATTTGGCATGACTTCGTTTTGTATTGTATCCATAAAAATTATTCAGGAATTGAAAATTTGTCTTTAATACCTGGAAGTGTGGGTGCCGGACCAATTCAAAATATTGGTGCTTACGGTGTTGAACTTAAAGACACTTTTTTTGAATGTGAAGCCATTCACATGCAAACTGGCACTAAAAGAACTTTCTCATTAGAAGAATGCAAATTTGGCTACCGTGAAAGTGTTTTTAAAAGCGAATTAAAGGGACAATATTTCATAAGTTCAGTAACCTTTAGATTGCGTAAAAAGCCTGTTTTTAGAACCGATTATGGACAAATACAAATTGAACTAGATCGCATGGGAGTAAAAGAACTTTCTGTACAAGCGATTAGCGAAGCTGTTTGCAATATACGTCGATCTAAATTGCCCAATCCAGATGAAATTGGCAATGCAGGAAGCTTCTTTAAAAATCCGGTGGTTACTAAAGAACACTTCGAAAAAATCAAAGCACAATACCCCGATATTAGTTCATATCCTAACGGCGATCAAGTAAAATTAGCTGCAGGGTGGTTGATTGAAAAAGCTGGTTGGAAAGGCAAGGTTATGGGGGAATGCGGTGTTCACAAAAACCAAGCTTTAGTGCTGGTAAATTATGGTAAGGCAAAAGGTGAAGAAATTTACCATTTATCAGAACTTATTATAGAATCCATCAAAAAGACTTTTGACGTCCACCTAGAACGCGAAGTAAATATCTTCTAAAATAAAAAGGCATTAGTTTGTTCACTAATGCCTTTTACAAATTCAATATATCTTAATTACTCAGCCTTCTTCTTTGCCGGAGCCTTCTTCTTTGCTGTTGGCTTTGCTTCCTTTGCAGCTACTTCTGCCTTTGGCTCTTTAGCTGCCTTCGGCTTAGCTGCTTTTGGAGCTTTAGCGGGCTTTTCTTCAGCTTTAGCAACTTCTTCTTTTACTTCCTCTTTGGCTTCAGAAACTGGCTTAATTCTATTGTTTTGGTGTAATTGATTGTACCATTTGATAATCTTTTTAATATCAGAATCATAGACTCTATCTGCATCATAATTTGGCACTACGGAAGCGAAATATTTTCTTAGTTCTTCCTTTGATGCTGAATCAGCTATTGCTACTGCTTTATAATTTTCGTTTTCAGCAATCTTGGTAAACACCTCCAATAGAGTAATGTCTTCATCTACAGAAAAAACTGTAATATCTTCAAGTGCACTTACTTTGTATGTAGTATAAGCATTAAATCGTTTCCCATCGGTCAATGATTCTACAATCACCCCATGCTTACTTTGCGCTATACTTTTGAATAAACCCGGTTTACCACTGATTGCAAAAATTCCTGTAATATTCATAATGTCATTAAATTTTTCCGAAAGTTAAAAAAAAAGATTGAGGATAAAAGAAAATTAAATCCACTACTTAACAACACTGAGTTTTCCAGATGAACCCGCTTCCTCCTCTTTCAATGCATAAAAATAATATCCACTGCTTAAGTCGTCGGTATATACCAATACTTTATAATTTCCTTGGTAATAATGACCTGAAATCACTTTTTTCACTTGTTTCCCTCCTTCATCATATATAGACAAATCGATTATGCCGGGTTTCTCCAATTCAAATTCCAAAATAAAATAGCTAGATGCCGGATTTGGAAATGCCTTTAAACTTGACTTTGAACCATAGGTAAACACCGTATTCTTACTACTCAAATTCTTTATTGTTATGGTTTTCGTTAAAGTGCACAAATTTTTATCCACTACATTTACTGTATAGGTGCCAGCCGATAAATTATTCACCAAAGAATCTGTTGACGAACCAGCGTCATCCCACAAATACGAATAAGGCACAACTCCTCCACTCACAGATACAATTCCCTTACCTGTAGAAGATCCTGTTGAATCATCTGTAGCGAAAGTGTTTGCAGCAAGAATTGTAGGCTGACTAATCTTAACCGTATCGGTAATTTTACAGCCATTGGCGTCGGCGATGGTTAAATAATGAACACCTGCAGGTAAGCCTGGTTTTTCAACACTTGCAATGGTTGGATTATTCCAATTAAAATAATAAGAAGGTGTTCCTCCAGTAATCTTATATTCAACCTGTCCTGTTTTCTTTCCAAAACAAGCTACATCTGTTATAGATAATTTCTCTACCACTAATTTAGCTGGTTCGTTAATGGTAAAGGTTTTATACACTTCAAAATTAAGTTTATCTATAATACGAGCCTGATAAGTTCCCTTCGATAAACCACTAAGTGAAGATGTTGTTATTCCTGGTAAATTAGTCCAAGTTACCTTATAAGGTTGTTTTCCTTTACTCAATGACATAGAAATATTTCCATCATTTGCCCCATAACATGAAATGTCGGATAAATAATCGAGGGTAACAGATACACTTCTAATCTCCTTGTATTTCAAGAGCGCATTACTCGCACTTGTGGTTATATCATTTAAATCATCGCCAGCCACCAATGCAAAGGCAACCCAAATAGAATCACCTGCAGAAATATTGAGCGAACCTGCTCCTATCATTGTTGAAACATCTCCATAAGTTGCAGATGTTCTTGCCAAACCATTTTTCATTGAAATAAATTGCTCTGCAGAACTAAATCCGTCATTTGTTTTTATACTGCCGCCCGTTCCATCATTATTAAAAGCGTAAAAGAACGGACTTTCATTACTTAGCATTTGTACGCCATAATATGCGCTTCCATCTCTATAAGCATACCCCAAACGTTTAGATGATACATACCCTGCCTTATTTGTGTTTCTATCGATAATATCGAAATCGGTATACATACCAACATATACATCATTCAAATCACTAACACCATTGTTCTTTATACAATATTCAAGAATAACATATTTGTTATTGCCAGAACTAGTCCACATCATACTTTTCTGATTGAGAGAGATATTGAGTTTATTCACGTTTGCAAACTCATCATTAAAATTAGTTTCTACATCGAAATCAGACTCCCCTTTAGTATTCGTTTTCACAGCAAACTCTGTATTGAAATCAAATTCTCTCGCTGATGATAAATGAACACTATCTGTTGCTACAACAATACCCATTTCATAGATTGCCGAAGAAGAATTATTGTAACGAAATCCGCTTCCCTGCTTAGCGTAATTATATCCTACAGTTCCAATACTTGTTAAGGAGGTTTGGATCAAATTTTTATCAATGTCTAAATAATCTCTATTAATATTAATTGAAATAGCTTCTTTCCAAGTATGTGTAACATCTGTAATAGTAACCATGAAAAAAACAACTTCATTTTGCGCTGCAGTGCCTAACACTATCATTCTATATGGCACATCTCCTTTCTTAGATTCTAATGTTCCAAATCCACCGTAATTAGCAGTTGAGTCCAGCAGTAAAACATTTTCATTTTCAGTAGATATCGTAGCATTAACTGAAGAAGCCGTTGATAAGTAATTTTGCAAGTCAATCCAAAATGCAACGGTATCACCTACTGCCATAACACCATTATCACTATAAATTTTAACCGGACCAACATAAGGAGCTGCTGCCTTAGTAAGGGCTGTGTATACATTCAATCGTCCTGTTCCAAGTTGTCCGGCATATGTCTGATTGAATGGAATACTATATAAGTCATCAGCTGTACATTTTATTCGTGCTACCACCTGTGCTGCTGTGTAGCTAGGAAATTGAGCCCATACCAAAGCTGCACCAGCAGCAACTTGTGGAGAGGCAAATGAGGTACCTCCTCCAATTTTAATGTAACTACCACCTTGATACGTGGTCCAAATTGCTTTTGATGGCGCACAAATATCTACTCGATCATTAAAATTTGATCCATTGCTCACTGAATTAACCCACTTTTGATCATTTTGCTCTGTACCCCCAACACTCACAACATTTTCGTATGAGGCTGGATAAAACAAACCCTTATTATTATCATTTCCTGCAGCTGCTACTATAATACAACCTTTGTTTATAGCAGCATAATTAATTACCTCTTGATTATACATTGAATATGCCCCCGAACTTCCCCAAGACGCATTTATAACTTTACACCCATGGTCGGCCGCATAAACAATTCCATCATAAGCCGCTGTTAAATACCCCGCAGAGTTAGTTATCTTAATGGGCAAAATCTTCGTGTTAAAACCAACACCTGCTCCCATGGAATTATTATTGGGAACCGCCGCCGCACAGCCCGCAACCCAGAGTCCGTGATACCCACCAGCTGTTGGTGTTGGATCATTATCATCTTCTCCTAAATCCCAACCGCTGAAATTATCAACTTTCCCATCCAAATCGTTGTCTATACCATCTATAGGATCTTTATAATTATGCTTAATGTTGTCCTGTATATCGGGATGCAAAATATCTACACCTGTATCTACAATACCAATCACGATATTTGTATCACCTTTCTGAACATCCCAGGCAGCATAAGCCTGAACCATATCGAGATAATAAGCATTAAATGCCAATGGATCATTTATGCTATACAATAACTTTGGAATATAAATTGGCTCTGCGTATTCAACAATTCCAATAGAATACAATTGATTGATGACCTGCTCTACAGAATAATTGCCTTGATATTCAATTTCAAAAATGAGTGATAAATCTACTGAGTTTTCGTTCGGATTTCTCACAAAACCATGTGCCGAGAAGTCGGAAGGATAATGCTTTGGGAATTTTCGAGTAATCGTACCTGAAATTATACCCAACATTTTCTGTAAATCAATGTTTTCAATTTGATTACTTTTTATGAGAGATTTTCCAGCGCCATTCACTTTGAAGATCACGTGTTTATCTAAAAAGTCCTCTACCTTAATATTGGAAGGCATTTTAAAATAGGAGGAATTTCCCTTCAAACCGCCAACTTGCGAGAATAAAGGACTATACAGTACAACAAGAAATAAAAGAGGGATAACCCTTTTACATAACATAAAGATTGTGATTACAAATCATTGTACGTTTAATTACCTAGAAGGTTATCTCCTAATGTGTCACGACCAACTTGTAATAACTGCTGCTTCCACTATTGTTAACTTTAATGAAGTAGGTACCCGAACTTAATTCACTTACTTTAAGCACATGTGATGAAGAATTATTTAAAGAAGAATGCACATAATCATGCACTAATCTTCCGGCTTCATCATAAATCCCAACTGTTAAATTTTCATTTTCAAATGCCTCAATAAATATAACAGCATTATCATCTGCCGGATTGGGAATTACTTTAACATTTACTTTCAAGTCATTAACAGAAGTCACGTCTTCCACAATCACTTTCACAGAGTCTTTACAACCCCATGTATCAGTTACAACAATACTGTATTGACTTGCACATAAGTTACCTGCAGCAGTAGTAGTTTGATGTAAATTATCATTCCATAAATAAGTATAACCTGGCATTCCACCCGAAGCACTCACAGTAGCAGATCCATTGCAATTTCCATTTACGGCAACTGAATCAACAACTGATAAAACCAATGGTGTGTTTGGTTCTACAACATTCACCAGAATATTTGTCTTATTATATACTTTATCGGTTATTTGACAAGTATAAGTGCCAGCCACAAGATTGGTAGCAGCAGAAGTAGTTTGATAAGATAAATCATTCCACTGATACTTAAAAGGTGGCACACCATAAATTGTTGTAAGCGCAACACTACCATCAGAGCCGCCATTGCACTTCACCACATTTATTACCGTGTCAACAGTAATCGATCGAATAGTTGTATACATGGAGTCTGCAATTGCTCCAACATTAATGAGGTCGTTCTGACTTCTCCCATAAACAAAAGCGAATGCTACGGTTATCGAATCACCAACAGGGATATTGAATGGGCCCTCGCCAATAAGGCTTGAGATATCAGTTACACCAGCTATTGCTCTCGCATTACCATTCGATACTGAAGCATGTGCAATAGCATCTGTTAAGCCTGCATTGTACAAATTAAAACTTCCGCTTGAGCCATTATTGTTGAATGCATAATGAGACACATTATATTTTCCTGTCAACGACTTTGTACCAACAAAAGTGTTAGTTGCGTCATATGCAAATGCAATTTTATTTGTGGTGTCAAAATCTGCAATATTTTGACTGTAATCAACAACATCCCAATCGGCATACAGCCCCACAAATACACTATCTAAAGCAGATCCACTCGTATTAACGATTTTGTATTCTTGAATTACAAAATCCTTCATCCCTGTTCTATTCCAACCCAAGGTTTTATGTTTAACTGTAATTCCTAATTTAGAGCCACCTGCCGGATTATCGTTCACAGTGCCGTTAATGTCTTTATCTGCTTCAACTCCTGGCTGAATGATGGATGCATTTTCAACCGCAACAAAATCTCCCATATCCGAATAAGAAACATTTTTTGTTTTATCGGTAACTAAAAACCCCATCGAATACAAATACGAAGCACTACCTTTATTTGTAAAACCAGCACCATTAACCTGACTAGCACTCATATAAGCCAATTTACCGTCGTTACCCACAGACAAAGTAATATTGTTCACATCCATATTCAAATAACTAGGATTTAACAAAATCTTAAACGCTTGAGATTCAGAATAAGCACCATCTGTAAAAGTCACAACAACAATTGCTGCTGTGTTATTTGGAATAGTTCCATTAATTAAAAAAGTAAGCGAATTACCACTAACATTCGTTGTTCCTAAAGTCGCTACTGACCCTATATTTACTGAACTATTAAGTGGAGATAAATATGGCGAAGCACTAGAAATAGAGACTGTAGTATTTGAGCTTGCACTCAAGTAATTAGTAACTAATCCAGAAATCTTCAAGGTATCACCAGAAACAAAGACATAATCTTCGTTATCGGTAAGAATTGCGTTTTCTAATCTAAACCCTGGAAATCCTGCAAGTGTTAAAACATTATTGACGTTTAGTCGACCTGTACCTATTTTCCCTGCATAAGTAGAATTGAATGGAATGCCATCAATTTTATCTACCGAATTCTTTACCAACTCACCAAGTTGTAATGCCGTGTATGATGGATATATTTTCTTTGCTAGGGCCGCAGCTGCAGCTACCATAGGAGCTGCAAATGAGGTGCCTCCTCCAATTTTATTAAACGTATTACCACTGGTACAAGCATAAATCACCATACTTGGCGCTAACATGTCGACAAACTCATTATAGTTACTTCCATTACCAACCCCCGGTGTATTGGAGAACACCCACTTTCTGTCAATCGTATCTGAACCTCCAACGCTAATTACTTTGTCTAAAGATGCTGGATAAAATAAACTTGAATTGTTGTTGTTACCTGCTGCTGCAATTACCAAGGCGTTCTTATTAATTGTTGCATAATTTACTGCATCTTGACCAAACTGTGTATATCCTAAAGTGTCTCCCCAAGAGGCATTAATGATGGCGCAGCCGTGATTGGCAGCATATACTATTCCTTCGTATCCTGCTACTATTGAGCCAGATGAATTACTCACTTTTATGGGTAAAATTTTTGTTTGATATCCAACTCCCGCTCCTTGCAAATTATTATCTACAACTTCACCTACAGAAGAACTTGTCCAGGTACCATGATACAAAGTACCACCTCCTACATCATGTGAAGCATCATTATCGTTGTTTACCATGTCCCAACCCCTAAAATTATCTATAAAACCATCACCATCATTATCATTACCATCTATAGGATCAGCATAATTGAATTTAATGTTTGGAGCTATATCATTGTGTCCGTAATCAATCCCTGTATCAACTACACCAACAACAATGTTGGTATCACCAGTTGTTACATCCCAAGCCTCATAAGCTTTAATTTTCGCCAAATGCCACTGACTAGAAGCATTTGGATCGTTAGGCACACCCAAAGATTGCTGAATAGCTAAGGGTTCAACATATTCAAATATTCCAGTATTCATTAACACTTGAATGGCTTTTCCCAATGAGAGAGGCGCATTATACTTCAACTTATATATCAACGAAATATCTGTGTATGGAATACCATTTCTCTCACTACCCTCCCTCACAGGCTCTGCGTTAGGAAACATTTTCGAAATTGATTGTGTTTTAAATTTATCGAGAATTTGAGATAAACCAGGATATGAAATCGAATTTGTGGTGCAACTCGATCTAAATTGTTTTTTAACTTTTAAAACGAGTGTTCTTTCTTGAAATGGAGAGTTACCTTGAGCATACGTCGATTGGAGTCCAAAAAAGAGAACAAAAAACAGTACAATTTTTTTCATAGGTCAGAGGTTATTTTACAAGCATACGCTATAATAAGCTGCGGGTTACAAAAAATTAATAGGGAGGAAATTCAGGCAAAAAACTGCATTTTGAGTTCTCGAAATCAATAGCGCTGTAATAATGATTTAAGCCATTTGTAACTATTAAGAAAGGAACTTTTAACACTAAATTATAACGTGCTATTTGATCAAATACATCTTGAGATATAGAAATATGACTTGCTTTACATTCAACAATAGCAAAGGGTTTTCCATCCTTAGCATAAACCAAAATATCGGCTCTCTTTCTCTGACCGTTCAATTCTATTTCCTTCTCTAAAACCATTAAAGAGTAAGGAATTTTGAATTTATCATTCATGTAGCGAATGAAATTTTGCCTTACCCACTCTTCGGGAGTTAAAACCACCTTTTTCTTTCTAATCTCATCAAAGATGTACCATTTAGCATCATCTTTGCGTTCCATCTTAAACTGATATTCGGGAAGATTTAACCTTATCACTTTCTTTTCGTATTGGTTCGATAAATTTACAATAGCATTATGGAAACAAAAAAAAATATAGTAGATAACTGGTTACCCAGATATACAGGAACTGAATTAGCAGACTTCGGAAAATACATACTGCTCACGAACTTTGGTGGATATCTAAAAGTTTTTGCACAATTGAATGGTTGTGAAATAAAGGGAACCGATAAAGCAATGCCCAATGCAACCCATGGTGGAATAACCATGATAAACTTTGGTATCGGTAGTGCAAATGCCGCATTAATAATGGATTTGCTTACGGCCATAGAACCAAAGGCCTGTTTGTTTTTGGGTAAATGTGGCGGATTAAAAAAGAAAAACAATTTGGGTGACTTCATTTTACCTATTGCTGCAATTCGCGGTGAAGGAACATCTGATGATTACATACCTAAAGAAGTGCCTGCTTTACCAGCTTTTAGCTTGCAGCGAGCGGTTTCATCGGTAATTCGATCGGCTGGAAAAGATTATTGGACAGGTACCGTTTACACAACCAATAGAAGAGTTTGGGAACATGATAATGATTTTAAGGAAAAATTACGAATGATGAGATGCATGGCCATCGATATGGAAACTGCAACTGTATTTACTGTTGGATTCGCCAATAAAATTCCTACCGGCGCACTATTACTTGTTTCCGATCAACCCATGATTTCTTCGGGAGTAAAAACCGCTCAAAGTGACCAAAAAGTAACAGCAAACTTTGTTGAAGATCACATCAAAATAGGTATTGACGCGGTAAAGGAGATTATGAATTACGGATTAAGTGTAAAACATCTCCGTTTCTGAGGAAAACTAACTAATAACTTTTAAATCAAATTATTTCTTGATGTCATAAATTAGCGGAACTAACTAAACAAAGATTTTCCGCTTTTATGAAGTCCATTTTATTTGCGCTGCTATTGGCTTTGCATTACACTTGCATCGCGCAAGACGCCTCTGAATTATATGCAGAAACCAATATTGCCAACCTCAACCTAAACACCCAAAACAGTTGGTCTATTATAAATAACCCTGCAGGAGTTTCAAAGATTGAAAAAATCAATATTGGACTATTCTTCAAAAATCATTTTCTCTTAGATGACTTTTCGACTCAATTAATCACAGCAGCATTTCCACTAAAAAAATCATTGTGTTTAGGCGCTTATCTATTTAGATTCGGCAACAACTACTTTTCAAAAAATGAAATCAGCTCAGCTCTTTCGTTGCCTATCAATGAAAAAATAGCCTTAGGGGCGCAAATACATTGTCAATTCATTTATCAGTCAGATTTAGAAAACAGATACAATGCAATGCCATCTATTGGCTTGACATATTTACTAAACAACAATTTCCAAATTTCTTCTTCCTTCAAAAACTTCTTTAAGAAAAATTCAAATAACGAAAAACAATTCTTTAGAATAGGTTGTTCCTATCTTTTTGATAAGAAAGTAAAATGCCATTTCCAAAGCATTTTCAGCAACAGAAAATATCCAATTATAGGTTTAGCAATTGAATACAAATTACAAGAAAAGATTTCCTTCAAATTCAATATTTCTAACAATGATCAACCATTTCATTTTGGAATTAGCTACTTGATAAAATCTTTATTTATTAGTATCGACTTGGGTTACCACCAACAATTAGGTTTTTCACCCTCTTGCAGCATCTCCTTATGAAAAAAATAATTGTACTGTTTCTCATTTTTGGATGGTCAATAGCAAATGCTCAGCAAGATATTTTGCAAGAAAGTATAGATTATTTGCTTCAAGGTAAAAACGATGAATTGGTAAATATTGAAGATGCGACCGAACAATTGCGAATCTTTCTA
Organism: uncultured Chryseobacterium sp.; assembly: GCA_964406465.1. Lineage (GTDB taxonomy): Bacteria > Bacteroidota > Bacteroidia > Flavobacteriales_C > JAHEZL01. The sequence continues at coordinate 58,720 of CAYORT010000005.1, read as the reverse complement.
AAACATCCCATTAATATTAACAATGCGAATGTTCAACAATTAACCTCCTTACCAATTATTTCACACCAACAAGCTGAACAAATCATTGAATACCGAACCAACAATGGAAACATAATTTCAATCTTTGAACTTAAACACGTAAGCTTTTCACCAGCACATTTAGAACTGCTTAAACACTACCTCAAAACTCAAGAGCAATCACAACAAGCAAACACTGACATCATCTATATAGCAAGGGTGCAACAAAAATTTGAAGAGGATAAAACTTACCTTGGAAATCAAACTAAAATTTACTCAAGATTAAAATATCTATCGCCAAATTTTCAAGTAGGTTTCACAATTGAAAAAGATCAAGGTGAGGAATTTTTATCCAAACATCAACCAAACGGATTTGATTTCTATAGTGCTTACTTGATGTATCAAAAAGGAAATACAAACTTTATCGTTGGAGACTTTACTATTAATAATGGCCAAGGACTCGTGCTAAGCAACGCCTTTAGAAGCATATACAACAGCTCTCCTTTATACTCAAATCTATTTCAAAATCAAATTAAAACATTCACGTCCACCAATGAAAACAGTTTCTTTAGAGGATTTTGCTACCAAAGAAAAATCCAAAAATTTACTTTTCAACCCTTTATTTCATTTAAGAAAATCGACGCATCAATTATCGATGACACCATCAAAAGCTTACCAAAAACAGGCTATCATAGAACTATAAGTGAATTAGAGAAAAAAGATCTATGCACTGAAATAAGCTTAGGCAACACACTAAGCTTTCAACATACAAACCTATCTGTAGCATTAAATCAGTTCCTATTTAAGTACAATTTACCTTTCATCGCCGATTCTAATTATTACAAAAACAATAATCCAATAATAGGATGGCAAGGCATCAACAGTTTAGATTTCAGCTATCGATTTAAGAATATCAATCTATTTGGAGAATTTGCATTAAACAACAATTACTCGGTTTCATTCATAGGCGGACTCGCTGCCAGCTTGAATAAAGTAGTCTCTTGTTCGATACGAACTAGAAAATTTGGCAATAATTCTTACTCACCTTACGCATATACTTTCTCTCAAAACACACAGCCTACAAATGAGCAAGGAATTGATTTCAGTTTACTATTCAATCTTAAAAAAAATGAGCTGCTAAACCTAAACTACGATATCTACCAACATCCGCACATTAAGTATGGAATAAAACGGCCTTCATATGGAAAAGAATTCTCCCTTCTTTACCAAAAAACGCTGAATGATAAACTAACTTTTTACTGCAGATATCTATACCACAACAATGCATTTCAATTTGATAAGAACGAAATTAAGCTGCAAAGTAAATCACATCAAATACGGTCTCAAATTAACTGGCGATTTATACACTCCTCGACACTTTCATTTAGAACCGAACTAAGGTTTATCGATGGTAAATCAGGTTGGTTGTCATACATTAACATCAAGCACAAAATAAAAAATACTCCATTTGATTTCTACTTTCGTTACACCATATTCAACATACAAGATTATAGTGCAAGAATTTATGCTTATGAAAATGATGTAATATACTCAAGCGCTACTCCTGCTTACTCAGCATTAGGAAATCAGTTATTCGGCATGCTGAAATTTCAATACAATTCACACCTAAATTTTTGGATAAAATTTTCAACTGAAGAACTCAAAGTTCAATTGGTTTACGAAAAGTAATTTCACAACAAATTACTGACCGCCAGAAAAGGCAAATTGAATTAAATTTGCTCCCATTTGAAGTGCTTGCTGATGTTTAGCTTGCGAATCTTTATGCACCTCTGGATCCTCCCAACCATCACCTAAATCGGTCTCCACAGAATAGTAACACACAACTCTTCCTTCATAAATCAAAGCAAATCCCTGTGCATCTTTTGCATCGTGCTCATGAATTTTAGGCAATCCATTTGGAAATGAAAATTTCTGATGATATACCGCGTGTGAAGTTGGCAATTCAATGAAATCCAATTCAGGAAAAACCTTTTTCATTTGAGGTCGAACAAACTGATCCATTCCATAATTGTCATCAATATGCAAAAAGCCACCAGCAAGCAAATAACTCCTTAAATTGGCTGCATCTGCAGAAGAAAAAACCACATTACCATGCCCTGTCATATGCACAAAAGGATACTGAAATATTTCTTTGCTACCAACAAAAACAGTTGCAGTGCTAGGATTAATACTGGTCTTTAAATTTTCATTGCAAAAGCTTACAAGATTTGGCAGCGAAGTTGGATTGGCATACCAATCTCCACCCCCATTGTATTTCAAAAGAGCAATTTGATAGGTGTATGTTTTCCCTGGCGCTGTGTAGGAAGTATTTAAGATCAATGCTAGCGCACAAACAAAAAATATAAATATGGACTTCAAGCTCTTCATATCAATCGTTATTTACAACACTAAATGTATGACAAGCAGCAACCGCAGCTGTTTCCACTCTTAATCGAGAATGCCCTAAACTAACAGATGCATAACCATTAGACTGAGCCAACTTCACTTCATCGGGAGTGAAATCTCCCTCCGGACCAATTAATATTAAGGCATCATTGCCAGGTTGATAAACCTTTTGTAAAATTTCCTCATTTCCAGTTTCCAAATGAGCAATAAATCCTTTTGGATGTTTTGCCACAAAATCTTTGTATTTGGTAAGCGAATTCAATTTTGGGCGAAAAGGCTGAACACATTGCTTCATTGTAGCTGTTAAAATTTTCTCCAATCGCTCCACGTTCAAATTTCTACGTTCGCATCTATCGGTTAATATGGGAGTAATTTCGTCAACACCTATCTCCGTTGCCTTCTCAATAAACCATTCGAATCTATCCATGTTCTTCGTTGGAGCTACGGCTAAATGTTTATAATAATTGCGCTTATACACTGGCAGCTTTTCAACAATACTAACGAGACATTTCTTCTGATGAGCATCTTTAATTAAGGCCTTACATAATGTTCCTTTTCCATCAATTAGAAACACTTCATCTTCCTCTTTCAAACGCAATACTCGAACAGCATGAGCAGATTCTTCTTCATTCAAAAGAATATCATCACTTCCTGTATTTTCAAAATAAAAAACTTTCATCGCTCACTAAGATACAACCTAAAACTTGTTCAACAATGATTTATTACATCCAAACTCCCATGCTGGCATACCGTACTCAAAAGCGCCAGCATCTGGTTTTTCTCCTGCAAACTCATTTGTAATCTCTGGAATATAGGTACCAAAATCTATGGCCTTGGCTCCCTTTTTTAATCTATAATCATGATTTTCGGCGTCAATAAACATTTTGTCATGTGTACTCAAATTAAATTGAATGTCGGTTCCTGCATCAAAAAGATCTTCAGAAATATTGTTGTATACTCTTTGATTGTACATGTTTGATCCGTCAACACCCCAATAATTAATTGCTTTTGCACAACCCATAATTGTGTTATTGTACAATTCATGATCGTATGCACTCATAACCGTTTGAATTCCATATTTACAATCGTAAACAACGTTATGATGTATTAAAAATTTCTTTCCTTCCATATCGATATAAATACCAACTCCGGCTTCCTTTGCATAATTTCCATGCACAACATTGTACGCAATCTCCGATTCATTTCCGTCGGTTACATAACAATAAGTTAAACCCAGATCATTTGCTAAATACCCTCCATTATACAAATGATTATTCTTAATGGTAAGATGTTGGGTATTGTTGTGAAGAATTAAAAACTTACCCGAATTAAAAACATCACAAAATGAAATCGTGTGATCTTCTCCATTGGTTGCAATATTTGCTGTTCCATTCCCCATCCAATTGCAATTACTAACCACACAGTTTGTCACTTTATTGCCTTCTCCCTCAAAGTAGATTCCTCCGCCCCAATTACCGTCTATCAATGAATTTTGAATCACACAATTTTCCGATTCTCCTGTAATCTCGATGGAAGCGTATGAATAACCATTCGAATACTCATAAACTTTAGGGGCTGTTCCGTTTTTCACGATCAGCTTCTCAAGTAAAATATTCTCAGTATTGACTAACTTAATTTTTCCACCTAAAAAAGTAATATTTTCAATTGAGATATCAGAAGTGTTTTCAGATAAAAGTAGAATCTCAGATGTTTGAGCATTTAACACTTGGGGATTTCCATTGCAAACAACAAATAAACTATCGTTCTGCCAATGCCATTCATTAAGTGTGTCGAGAGCATTAATGTGTTTCAAAATGTACCCTTCTCCTTCACCCGTGTACCATTTTCCAAGATAGTTAAACCACTTATCTTTCATTTTTAAGATGCTGTCATTTGTGCTCCTAACCTGCTCTACATTTACTACCCATTTTTTTCCAGCTATAGCAAAACACAAAGCTCCATTCCAATAATTTTTTGGCCAGTTAGAATCAATAAATCGAGCAGAATCTTTTGAAGTGTATATCTTCTTCCAATTTGCTGTACTGTACATTGAACTGTCGAAATTAGGCCAACGTGCAGGCAAGAGCATTCTTGTTCCATTAAAAAGTTGCAACACTTCTTTCTTGCAATAAGCGCTGTAAACTGAAGGTTTAATCTCCTTCCAATTTCTAACTTCTTCAGTACCTGTAATTAAAACTTTTTCATTGGGAAATGCTTTCAAACAAATTCCACTTTTATTCAAATGAATCACTTCACGATAAGTACCCCCATGAATCAATATTGTATCTCCTATATCACATTTTTGTATAGCTGCATTGATAGATTGCCCATCTAAAACAGTAATCACATTGCCTTTCCTTTTTGAACAAGAAAAGCTTCCATAAATTAAAATAAAACTAACGAAGAAACTGATAATCCTCATGGAGTAAAAATACTCTTTTTACTCTTTACTCAAACTTTAAGTGATTGACTTTAAATTTCTCCACCAATTTAAGCGCTGTTGCTTTATACTCTTCTTGATTCTTCCAAGCGTTTTTCGGATTAAGTATGCTACTTGGCAATCCAGCACAAGCATTTGGAATGCTTAAATCAAAGAAATCTTCTTTTTCAAATTCTTGTTTTTCCAATTCTCCATTCATTGCAGCCGACAGCAACAATCTAGTATGATCTAATCTCATTCTGTGTCCTTCACCATATTTACCGCCAGTCCAACCAGTATTCACCAACCAAATTTTCACCTTTTGTTGCTCCATTTTTTCCCCTAATAATCTAGCATATTCTTTAGGGTGAAGCGGAAGAAAAGGCTCTCCAAATCCGGCAGAAAATGTCGCTTTAGGTTCTGTAATTCCCACTTCAGTACCCGCAACTTTAGCTGTATAACCCGATACAAAATGATACATAGCTTGCTCTTTTGTTAACTTAGCAATAGGAGGTAAAACGCCATAGGCATCACATGTTAAAAAGAAGATGTTCTTTGGAGTAGAAGCATAAGAAGGTACTATTGCCCCCGGAATATGTTCAATTGGATAGCTAACACGCGTATTCTCTGTTTTCGAAACATCATGATAATTTACAGTGCGAGTTCCATCAAAGAATTTCACATTTTCTAACAATGCCCCGTACTTAATAGCTTTAAAAATTAATGGCTCTGTGTCGGCTCTAATATCAATAACTTTAGCATAGCATCCGCCTTCAAAATTAAACACTGAATGATCTGTCCATGCGTGTTCATCATCACCAATCAATCTTCTTTCTGGATCATTTGACAAGGTTGTTTTACCAGTTCCAGATAAACCAAAGAAAATTGCTACATCTCCCCTATTACCAACATTTGCAGAACTGTGCATTGGAAAAACATTATGATTTACAGGCAGCAAAAAATTAAGTACTGTGAAAATTCCTTTTTTAATTTCACCAGTGTAGGCGGTGCCACCAATTATGATATTTTTTTCAGCAAATGAAACAATGATGAATTGCTCATTTTGTACACCATCAACATTCGGATTGGCTTTAAATCCCGGAGCACACAACACTTTCCAATCTGCAGAAAAATTTTTCAATTCTTTTGCACTTAACCTCAAAAACATATTGTGGGCAAAGAAGGCACTCCAAGGAAATTCGGTCATTACACGAATATTCATTTTGTACTTAGGGTCGGCACATGCTGCAACATCTTGAACATATAATTCTTTCTGTTCGAAATAAGCCTTCATTTTAGTGTGTAATTTTTGATACACGTCATCAGAAACAGAATGATTCACTTCCCCCCAAAAGACTTTATTTTCAGTAATTGAATCTTTTACAAAATATCTATCCTTTGGCACTCTTCCGCTAAACTTACCAGTATCTACCACCAAGGCGCCGGTGTCACTTAAAACACCTTGCTTCTTCTGTATGGTATGCTCAATTAGCTCTTCTGGATGAAGATTTAAAAATATGTTTGCGGTAGAAAAATCAACTAAAGACATAAGGTATTTTTATTCAAAATTAAAAAAGGACCTACTATCAATTTCTGTAAAAAATCATTACTGACCATGATAAACCTCAGCATATTTGTTTCTCACATAATCCATGAAATAAGAAAAATTCAAGCCCTCTCCTGTCACCTGTTCACAAATTTCTTCTGAGTTATACAATCGTCCTTTCTCATGAATATTTTTTCTTAACCAATCTAACAACTCAGCCGTTTCCTTCTTTTCAATTTTCTCGTTCAATTGGGTAATGTTTTTCTGTGCATGGGCAAAAAATTGAGCAGCATAAAAACTGCCAATTGAATAGGTTGGAAAATAACCTAAACTGCCATGCGACCAATGAACATCTTGCAACACTCCCAAAGTATTTGAAGGCACATCAATGGCTAAATATTCTTTATATTTTGCATTCCACAGCTCGGGTAAATCTTTCACCTTAACTTTATCTTCCATCAACGCCACTTCAATTTCAAAGCGAATTAAAACATGTAAATGATATGAAATCTCGTCGGCATTAGTTCTTATCAACCCAGGTTCAACTTTATTAATTGCTCTGTAGAAAACCATCAAGTCAACATTTCCAAAAACTTCTGGAAATGTTTTTTGAAACAATGAATAATTTGCTTTTACGAAGGACAAACTTCTTCCTACATTATTCTCCCACAAGCGCGATTGAGATTCATGAATACCTAACGAGGCAGAATTCCCTTGAGGCAAACCAAAATGCTCAGCCAACAAGCCTTGTTCATATAAGGCGTGTCCGCCCTCATGCAATGCACTCCAAATTAATTCAGATAAATTTTTCTCATCAGAACGCGTTGTAATTCTAACATCTGTAGGATGCAAGCCAATACTAAATGGATGAGAAGAATAATCTTGACGACCCGCACCAAAATCATAGCCCATTTGCTTCAACAATTCAATACTAATATCCCACTGTTTTTGCTTTTCATAATGCTGATTTAAGCAAGTATCGTCCACTTGTTTCTTCTTCAGTAAGGAATTGTAGAATGGCACTAATTCCTCTTTAACCTTGGCAAAAATAACTTTAAGCTTCGCCGTCGTCATGCCAGGCTCATAAGAATCAAGAAGTGCATCGTAAGGATGCTCTTTGTAACCAATAATTTCTGCCGACTCTTTACTCAAAGCCACAATTTGCTCCAAGCTTTTCTCAAACAGTGAAAAGTCATTTTGTGTTTTTGCTTGATGCCACTTACCAAAGGCCTCACTAATTACGTTTGATTGCTTCTCAATAAATTCCTTAGAAAATTTCTTTTGCTTTTGAATATCCTTATAAACCTTCTCCACATTGATCTTTTGTTCTTTATTCAACGTGGCATCACTTTGCAATTGTGCAACCAATATTTCAAAATCAGCATTTGTAAATTTCTCGTGCAAAAGAGTAGAAATAAATGCATTTTGTTGCGCACGAATTCCTTCTGCCTTTGAAGGCTTATAAACTTCATTATCCCATGCCAATAAACCTCCTATGCTGCCAACAACAGCCAATTCATTCATCTTAACTTTAAACTTGTCGTAATCACTTTTCATTCTTATCTAATTTTAATCCATATATAAATAAACAAAACCAACCCGCTAAAAAACTCAAACCACCTATAGGCGTAACGGGGCCAAGAACATTTTTCCAAACACCAAAATTCAAAACATCTCGAAACGTAAGCAAATACAAGGACCCCGAGAACAAAAGTATCCCAAATACAAATAAATTGAATGATACTTTTAATAATTTGTTCATTTCTAATTTTAAAGCTAGTCCAATAAATAGAATCGCCACGGTGTGAATCAGCTGATATAGCACCGCTTTATTCCAAATAAGCAAATCCTTTTCATTTACGATTTTGGTTAGTCCGTGGGCACCAAAAGCACCAAAAACAACTGCCATAAAACCACTTATTGATGCAAAGAGAATTGTTTTTCTATACATAATTTCATTCTTTTGTTGAAGATAGGCAACTAGTCACTCAAATTTGCGTTATCGCTTTACAAATTAATAACTAAACCATGAAAATTAAAATTGCAAGCCTTCTTTTACTTACTGCATCAATCACTTTTGCACAACAGAAAGAAGAAACAAAAAAATGCCCGTTAACGCATGCCTTTGGCTTTAATGCGGGCAGAACAACCGGATTAGGTCTATCTTATCAAGCATATTACAAAAACATATATGGATTCCAATTAAGTGCGGCCCCTTATATCGCAGCAGAAAATGATCAAAAATTAAATTTTGGATTTGCGGGTCTTTACAAATTAAGAGATCGAGATAGAGTTGATTTTCTATCCTATGTTGGAGTAAACTATATCTATACTCGTTTTGTTGGATACGACAACTATGTGTATGATCCAAACAATCAAAACTATGTATACACTGAAAAGGTTGTTACTAATAATCAAGTGAATATTGGTTTGGGATTAGGATTTGAATACAATACAAAAAAAGACATCACGCTTAGCCTTTTGGGTGGATATGGAGGATTTAGCACCAATAACGTTTGGTCGGTATTACCTACAATAGAAGCTTCAATATTTTACAAATTATAATTTTCACTATGAAAAAAGTACTTTTTACGTTATGCTTGATTGTTTCCATTCAACAAGCATTCGCATCATTTCCCGACTCATTACCAACCAAAAACATTAGAGCCCGAAACTTATTAGGATTCAATGTTGGCGCTGTTTCTGGTTTAGGTCTCTCTTATAGATTTGCCCCCGAAGGAAAAATGATGCATCAATTCACCTTTTTACCTATTGCTACTTCCGACTTTTACTTCGTAGATGCAGCATACACTATGTTTTATAGAATAAGAGAGAAAAGATATACCGACTTTAATTCTTACTTCGGCACTCATTTTATTTTGGTCGATAGCGGTGTTTTAAATGTAACTGGTTGCGGTCTTGGTTTTGATTTTCAATTGAGCGATTTCAGTTTTAATATCAATGGTGGATATGGAATTTATAGCGGAGGAGGTAGCGGTATTGGATTGTTTCCAACTGGCGAATTAGGATTGTTCTACAAACTATAAGAATAAACAAAATAAAAATCCCCGTTAGACAAATCTAACGGGGATTTTCTTTTGATATGTGTCCTTCAACTATTTCGCTTCAGGAGTTCTTTCAGGTCGTGGAATCAACGCTTTCTTAGATAATTTTAGTTTACCTGTTCTTGCCTCAATCTCCAAAAGTTTAACTGTAATAACATCTCCTTCTTTCGCAACAGTATTGATATCTTCAATTCTTCTGTGATCAAATTCTGAGATATGCAACAATCCTTCTTTACCTGGCAAAATTTCTACAACTGCACCGAAAGGTAAAATTGCTTTTACTTTTCCTTCGTAAATTTCTCCGGCTACAGCTTTTGCTGTCATGCCTTTGATTTTATTCACTACAAAGTCAATTGAATCTTTATTGTTTCCAGAAATTGAAACTTTACCTTGTTTAGTTTTTTCGATCTCTTCGATAGTAATCACAGTTCCAGAAGTTTTTTGCAACTCTTGAATATGTTTACCTCCAGGACCAATGATTAATCCAATGAATTCAGAATCGATCATGATGCTTACCATTCTTGGTGCATGAGCTTTCATCTCTGCTCTTGGAGCTGAAATAGTTTTCATCATCTCACCCAAAATGTGTGCTCTTCCTTCCTTAGCTTGTTGTAAAGCTTTAATTAAGATTTCGTATGACAATCCTTGGATTTTGATATCCATTTGACAAGCTGTAACACCATTCTTGGTTCCACAAACTTTAAAGTCCATATCGCCCAAATGATCTTCATCTCCTAAGATATCTGATAATACTTCGAATTTTCCAGAGTTATCAGCAATCAATCCCATGGCAATACCAGAAACTGGATTGCTAATTTGAACACCTGCATCCATCAAAGCTAATGTACCTGCGCAAACAGTTGCCATTGAAGAAGATCCATTTGATTCCAAGATATCAGAAACAACTCTAATGGTATATGGATTTGCATCGCCAGTAGGGATAACTGCGGTTAATGCGCGTTGCGCCAAATTACCGTGTCCGATTTCTCTTCTACCAGTTCCTCTCAAAGGTTTTGCTTCACCTGTTGAGAATGGAGGGAAATTATAATGCAAATAGAATTTTTCTTCTTTAACTACAGAAACTGCGTCCAAACGCTGGTCATCCAACTTAGAACCCAAAGTAACAGAAGTTAATGATTGCGTTTCACCACGAGTAAAGATTGATGAACCATGAGTAGAAGGCAAATAATCTACTTCGCACCAAATAGGACGAATTTGATTTGGTTTTCTACCATCCAAACGAATTTGCTCATCTAACAACAATCTTCTTACAGCGTTGTATTCTACTTCGTGATAGTAAGTAGAAATTAATTTTCCTTTTTCTTTTAATTCTTCTTCAGTAAATGTAGCTTTTAAATCTTCGTGAATTTTTTTGAAAGCAGCTGCTCTTTCATGTTTAGCAGATGCAGCTTTAGCTACAGCATAAACTTTATCGTATGTTTCTTTTTCAACTCTTGCTTTCAATTCAAGATCAGAAGCTGGTTTCGGATAATCTCTCTTAACTTTTGATTTCTCAACTTTAGCAGCCAATCTCAATTGTAAATCAATTTGTTGTTTGATTGCTTCGTGTGCGATTTTAATTGCTTCAACCATTTCTTCTTCAGAAATTTCTTTCATCTCTCCTTCCACCATGATCACATTGTCTTTGCTTGCGGCAATTACCATGTCAATATCAGATTCCAACAATTGAGCGGCCGAAGGATTAACAATGTATTTACCATTAACTCTACCCATTTTCACTTCTGAAACCGGACCGTTGAAAGGTATATCAGAAACAGCCAAAGCAGCAGATGCAGCTAAACAAGCCAAAGCATCAGGCAATACTCCTTCTTCATATGAAATCAAGCTAATAATAACTTGGCACTCACAGTAATAATCTTCTGGGAACATCGGACGTAAAGCTCTATCCACCAAACGACAAGTCAAAATCTCCAACTCATTTGGTCTGTTCTCTCTTTTAATAAATCCACCTGGAACTTTTCCTCCTGCTGAAAATTTTTCTTTGTACTCAACCGATAATGGAAAGAAATCTTGTCCTTCTTTCATCTCTCTGTTTGCTACTACAGTAGCCAATAACATGGTGTTTCCCATGCGCACAACAACAGAACCACACGCCTGTTTTGCTAATTTACCTGTTTCAATTGTGATGGTTCTTCCATCCTCTAATTGCAATGTTTCAATAATTGCTTGCATATTTATTTACTTTCTATAATTACAAAAGATTGGGTTCATTTTGAACCTTTTAATAAAGCCAAAAGGCAATTGGAAAATCCAATTGCCTTCTGTTTTTGATACATCACTGTATTATTTTCTTAAGTCTAACTCCTTAATAACCGCACGGTATCTTTCGATATCCTTATTTTTAAGGTAGTTCAACAAACTTTTTCTTTGACCTACCAACTTCAATAATGAACGTTGAGTAACGAAATCCTTTTTGTGAGATTTCAAATGGTCTGTAAGGTGGTTAATTCTATGTGTGAACACAGCTACCTGTCCTTCAGTTGAACCTGTATTTTTTTCAGACTTTCCGAACTTTTTGAAAAGCTCTTTCTTTGCTTCAGTTGTCAATAACATTTCTTCTATTTTTTAAAAACGGAGGACAAAGATATACAAATGTTTTTATATTCCAAGCACTTAGCTCTCTTTTTCTGCATTGTTCAACCGACCACAAATAGCATATAGCGTGAATCATGATTGCCGAGTATGTTTTATTATTATTTTTTTTATTTTCGTTCGCCCCCTAAATAAACCAAGTTAAACATCATGAATAATAAATGGAATGATGATTTCCTTAAGCAAATGAGCTTGAAATCAGACGACCTTGCAGACACGCTTGTAAAGAAAATCATCGAATCACATGGCATTGAAGAAATTAGAAAGCTATTTTCACAATTAACCGACAACAACGACATCTTAAAAAATCAAAGTGTTCTCCCCGAAGTAATTGCGTATTTCAATGCTGAAATGGCTCTACCGGCTTGGGCAAATGAACAACAAATTGCTATCGCGCAGGCAATGTTTGCCAAGAACGGTCCGGAAATAGCATTTTTACTCAATTTCAGATCACTGCCTCTTTGCTACTCTTCTAAAAATGGAGCTAAAGTATTGTACTCCACAGGAAGACTTAGGGAGGAAGGACATAACACCAGTAAAATTGTGCGCCGATTGATGGAAACATCGCAAATGGTTATTAACGTTATGGCGCCAGGCGGATTGTCACCAGAGGGAAAAGGTATCTTTACTGTGAAAAAGGTGCGCTTGATGCACGCTGCTATTAGATACTATTTACAACATCCACACATCAATAAAAATGGTTGGGACACCAGCACTTTTGGTGTTCCCATCAATCAAGAAGAAATGGCTGGAACATTGATGGCCTTTGGCCCTTTAGTTTCACAAGGTTTAAACTTATTGGGAGTGGAAACAACCACCGAAGAAAAAGATGCATATCTGCATTGTTGGAAAGTGGTTGGACACTTTATTGGACTCGACCCTCAACTTTTTCCAACAAACCATGAGGACGGCTGGAATCTCGGTCTAGCTATTTTAACTAGAAATCAGCACGAGTCTGAAGAAGCAAAAGCTCTTGCCAGTAGTTTGGTTGATTTTGGAAAAATAATTATGCCTACTTCCTTACTTGATGACATGCCTGAATATTTTATTCAAAGATTCACACGCGACGTTAGCGAGGTGACCAAAATAAATTTCGCGCAATTAATTGGCATCAACCCGAAACCAACAATAAAAAGACGTTTGGTTACTTGGTTTATGGAAAAGGCATTTGACGCTTCTGCCCTGCTTGAGAACAAATCACGATTCTTCGCTAAAATCATCAAATGGCTCAACATGAAAATAATGCAAGGAATGGTGAATGTATATTTAAAAAACACGAAAGTGGAGTTTTACATTCCACCTTCACTAAAAGAAAATTGGCAACTTAAATAGTATTTATGCAAGAAGCTTTTACAACTTACCCCAAATTTTGGATTAACACGCGTGATTTCGATGTTACCGGACTGTGGTTCAATGGCATAGGATGTGCGTTTTGGGTGATTGCCTACGCGGCAATTGTGCACACAATGCTGAAGAAAAAATTTGTAGAAATGCCCTTTTTTATCGCCGCAGGTAACTTGGCTTGGGAGCTCGTATGGTCGACATGTTTTTTTCCCGATACAGGAATTCTGTTTGCAATTCAATATCAAGGCGCGTTTCTGCTTGATTGCTTCATTTTCTTTTACGTATTAAAATACGGGGCTAATCATATCCAAATGCCAGAAATCAAAAACAACTTCAAAACCATATGTATCATCTGCTTTATCTGCTGGATTCCCTTAAATTATTTCTTCGTGAAAGAAGGTTATGACACATCAATTGGAGCCAATTCGGGCTACATTTTGAATATTATTATTTCTGTACTTTACCCGGTGGTGATGATCAAAACTGGCGCTCAATATTTTTCAAAATTAGTAGCATGGACGAAAATGATTGGAACCGGACTAATTACCGTTTCACTCTTTTTCTTTTACCCAAAAAATCATTTTGTGCAAACTCTAGGAATCATAGTACTGGCTTTGGATTCCTACTATATTTATTTATTGTATCTTTTTCAAAAACGGGTCGTATAGAGCGTCCCCATGCAAGAAAAACTGAAAACAATCGCCCTGATTGTCCTTACTTTTATTTCAATACCTTTCTCTGGAAAGGCTGTTTCTATTGTGAACAACAATACAGCAGAAGAAATTGAGGACAATAAAATACAGATGCTCAAAGCCTCTGTTAATGATTCCAATTTAACTATAAATCAACTTGAAAAATCTCAATTTTTTGATTTCGTTCGCGATTCAACAAATCAAAACAATACAGCCTATTGGCTTAAAATCATCATAGAAGTTAGCGATGCTGAAGGCGCCTACGTTATCGGCACCAACAAATACGATATTCTTAAGCTTGTTCAAAATGATACATCAGCAATAGCGGCATACAGCGGAAATTATTTCCCAAATAAAGAAAGAAATTTGATTTTAGGTACAAATTCGTATCTAAAAACAAATTTAAAGAAAGGTCCCAACACCCTCTATTTATTCATCTATAATGATCAAAGAGAAGAATATCAATACGCCCCTTTACCGCTTTCCATCTACTCGTTCGAAAAATTCACGCAACTTCAACAAAATAATTACTCCTTCCTATACTTCTTTTTAGGAGCGATTATTATCATGACTCTATACAATCTTGCCCTATACTTCATTGTAAGAAAAACATTCTACCTTCTTTACATTCTTAATAATATAGCGATTTTACTTTTTGTTTGCACGCAAACAGGAATTATTGAACTCTCATTATTTAAGTCTTTCGCCTATCATGAACTAATATTAACGATAGCAGGAAATATAGCCTTCATCTTTTACATGCTGTTCACCAAATCGATCCTAAACTTTAAGAAATGGGATCCAAAATGGGACAAAAGAGTAAAAATCGGATTGATTGGCTGGGCCCTGCTAAACATCCTTGTTTTCATCAACATGACGGCAGGAGTTATTCTTGGTTCATTTGGGGCACTTTTTGGCTACATTATTGTAATTATTTCTAGTATTAAAGCGGTTAAAGCAGGTTCTGTTCCAGCAAAATACTTTCTTATTGGTAATATATGTTATTATATCGCCATTTTCCTTTCAATTCTTCAATTCAATCAAATCATACCAAGCTATCTATGGAATTTAAATAGTATGCACATTGTGCAACTAGGAACTATGATTCAATTAGCCCTATTTTCACTTTCTCTAGGGTCTACTATTAATTATATGAGAGATAAATTACTAAGAAAAGAAAGGGAGCAACAAAGACAAAAGGAAGAATCTCAAAAAAAATACTCTGAATTGATTGAGACTAAAAACCTAGAATTAGAATTAAAGGTGGCAGAACGAACAAAAGAACTAATTGAAAGCACCAAAATCATTGAAAAGAAAAATAAAGACATTATTAAAAGTTTAAGTTACGCCAGAAGAATTCAAAATGCACTTCTACCCGATCAAGAACTATGGAAAAGTGCCTTACCAAATTCATTCATTCTTTACAAAGCAAAAGATATCATAAGCGGCGATTTCTATTGGCTAAATGGCAGTGCTCAAGGTGAAACATTATTTTTTGCCGCCTGCGACTGCACAGGGCATGGAGTACCCGGAGCAATGGTAAGTGTTGTGGGTTATAATAATCTAAATAGATGTATAAATGAATTCAAATTACTTAAGCCATCCGATATTTTAAATAGATTGAACTTATTAGTTGAAGAGTCTTTTGAAATGGGAGGCAAAAGTAAAGGCGAAATAAATGACGGAATGGATATTGCGCTTTGCTCAATCAACTATATAGAGCAAAAAGACCCCACATCTCCAAAAGTGAGATTACAATATTCAGGAGCCAATAATCCTCTATGGATTATAAGAAAAGACCAATGCAGAGTAATTGCGAGTGAAAACGTAAATACTTTCAGTTTTAATGGCTACTGCTTAATAGAAGTAATTCCTAATAAGCAACCCATTGGCCGCTTTAGGGACCGATTACCCTTTAATAATCACGAATTCGAGCTTTTCGAAAATGATCAGATTTACATTTTTAGTGATGGCTACGCAGATCAATTTGGCGGACCAAAAGGGAAAAAATTTAAGCAGAAACAATTAAAGGAATTGCTCATGAGCATTCAACATCTTGACATGGACGAGCAAAAGGAAAGACTATATCATAGATTCAATGAATGGCGTGGCAATGAAGAGCAAGTTGATGATATATGCGTCATTGGCATAAGAATATAAGATGTATTTTCTTTGATATTTAAAAAATTAACCTATCTTTGTCGCCCTTATTAAAATTTATAACCGGCTCGAGTAGCCAACTTTAAAACCAATTTATGGCAACAACAATTAGATTACAAAGACAAGGAAAAAAGAAAGCAGCTATTTATCATGTAGTAGTAGCCGATTCACGTTCTGCAAGAAACGGTAAATTCATTGAGAAATTAGGTACTTTCAATCCTGGTGTTAATCCTCCTGCGATCAACCTTGACTTTAACAGAGCGCTTTACTGGGCAAAAACTGGTGCTGAACCAAGTGATGCAGTAAGAACTATCCTTTCAACTGCAGGTGTTTTAATGAAAAAACATTTAGATGGTGGTGTAACTAAAGGTGCTTTAACTCAAGAACAAGCTGATGCAAAATTTACAGCTTGGTTAGAAGGTAAAAACAGCACAAACGATAAAACTGCAAAATCTTTAAGCGCTGCGAAAGCTGAAGCTAAAAAGAAAGCATTGGAAGCTGAAAAAGCTGTAAATGCTGCTAAAGCTCAAGCCGTTGCTGCTAAGGCAGCTGCTGCTCAAGCTGCTCCGGAAGCTGAAGAAGCTGCTCCGGAAGCTGCTGCTGAAGCACCTGCTGCAGAATAATATTCTATCCAAATCAAACAGAAAGCCCCAGTGATTTTTCACTGGGGCTTTCTGTTTTTCTTTTAAACTCACATTTCATCTGGAGAGAACAACGATTTCAAATAATTAATCACAGATTAATGACAAATAAAAAAGCCTCTCATTTCTGAAAGGCTTCTAGTTGCGGGGATTGGACTCGAACCAATGACCTTCGGGTTATGAGCCCGACGAGCTACCAACTGCTCCACCCCGCGATGTGGGTGCGAAGATACTGCATTTATTGGGATAAACAATAAAAGATGAAAATAAATTAGTTATTTTTTATAACCACTTCTTTCTCTTAAAATAAAATACTAATCCAACCAATAGAGTCACGGTAATTCCCCAAAAGGCATAATAACCATAATGCCACTTTAATTCGGGTAGGTATTCGAAATTCATCCCGTAAACTCCGGCTAAAAACGTAAGAGGTATGAAAATCGCTGAAATAACCGTTAAGGTTTTCATTGTGTCGTTCATCTTATGTCCCTGATAAACAAAAAACAAATTTGCACCACTCTCAAGTTTGTGAATATTAAAATCAAGTTCCTCCACCAACTGTATGGCCTGATCCTTAAGATCTGCGAAATACTTTGCTGAAGCCTGATCAATGAAACCCGCCACCCCTTTCTCAATACTGCTCATCGCCTCTTTCAGGGGATGCAATGAGCGCTTCAACTCATTCATGGTCTCCTTAATAGATTCTATCTGAAATAAAGTTTCAGGTTCAGCCTTCTCAATATTCTCGAACTTAACCAACTCATTCACTCGCAGTTCTAATTTATCAATCGCGAAGAAATAATCCTCTAAAATGGCTTCCAGTAAAGCGTACTGTAGAAAATCAGACCCTCTCTCTCTTACCACTCCCTTAGCCCTCAGTATTTTACGAATGTGCTGAAAGTGATTTCCCGATTTTTCTTGAAAGGATACTACATAGCCCTTGCCTAAAAGAAAAGATATCTGCGCTAACTCAACTTTATCTCCCTCTAAAGCCTGCACTGCTTTGATGGTGAAAAAAATGTACTGATCAAAGTGCTGTAACTTAGGCCTTGAAGTGGTGTCCAACAAATCTTGAATAACCAAAAAGTGAATACCTAGTTTAAGTCCAATTTGCTTAATCAATTCCACATCGTGTAAACCATGCAAATTCAGCCAATAAACATACTTTCCATCGCACAGTGTTGAAAGTTGCTCCACAGAAAACTCTTTGTTCTCAAAATATTCCTCCTTATTGAAGGAAAACAACTGAAGCTTTGGCTCATCTAGGTATTGCTTCCCAATAAATTCAAGGGCTTCAATATGATCGTTTAGTGTTTCCTGAGCTTCCGTCATGCGATTGAATTTAAATCAAAGTTACTATCTTAAAACTGAACTTTGGAGCAAGGTAAAAATAATTTATTTGGCCATAACTTTTTCCTTCGATAATATGTATACTGAGAATTCAAACTAAAATTAATGCGCTTATCATGAAAGTAACACGCACCTTCGACCTCCTTGATTACTGCACAAAGGAAAGACCGTTAGATATTATTTTTTCAAATAAAATTAACGGTAATTGGACTAAATACAGTTCAGCAGAATACAAGGAAACAGCCCTAAATCTAAGCTACGGCTTTTTGAAGATGGGTCTTAAAAAAGACGACAAAGTCGTTATTATCAGTAGTAATAATCGTCCCGAATGGAATTTCATAGACATGGGATTATCGCAGATTGGTGTTGTAAGTGTTCCCGTCTACCCAACAAGTAGCGAAGAAGACTACAAATTCATTTTTAATGACGCAGAAGTAAAATATGTAATCGTTTCCGACAAAGATTTGTACGAAAAAGTAAAAAGGGTACAGTCCAACGTTCCATCAATAAAAGAAATCTATACATTCAACGAAGTTGTGGGCGCTAAAAATTGGAAAGAAATTGAGAAGTTGGGCAAAGAAAACCCCGATTTATCGCAATTAGAGGAATGCAAGAAAAATGTTCACGAAAACGACCTACTAACTTTAATTTACACTTCAGGAACAACGGGAACTCCAAAGGGCGTTATGCTGACGCATAAAAATTTGGTGAGTAATTTCATAACTGGCGCATCTTTAACGCCTTTTGGCTATCACGATAAAGCACTAAGTTTTCTACCCATCTGCCACGTATTTGAAAGAATGTTGGTGTATATGTACCAATACGTTGGGGTGTCGGTTTATTATGCGGAGAGCATTGATACAATTGGTGATAACATTAGAGAAGTTAAGCCCCATACATTCACCGCTGTACCGAGATTAATCGAAAAGGTTTACGACAAAATAATTGCTGGAGGTAATTCTAAACCTACGCTACAAAAAATGATATTCAATTGGGCGATGAAAGTGGCAGTAGATTATGATTTTGGCAAAGGCGTATGGTATAATATTAAACATAAAATTGCCGACAAATTAGTATATAGCAAAATACGAGAAAACTTAGGTGGAAATGTGATCTGCATAGTTTCAGGAAGTGCAGCTTTGCAACCTCGTCTTCAAAAATTTTTCTGGGCAGCAGGATTACCAATTCTTGAAGGTTATGGGCTAACAGAAACTTCCCCCGTGATTGCAGTTAACTTGCTCGGAAAAGGAAAAACTAAATTCGGTACAGTTGGTGAAGTAATCACAGATGTAGAAGTGAAAATCGCCGAAGACGGGGAAATTCTTGTTAAAGGTCCGAATGTAATGAAAGGATATTACAAACGTGCCGATCTAACAGAGCAAGCTCTCATTAATGGGTGGTTTCACACTGGAGACATTGGTGTATTTGATGGAAAAATGCTCAAAATAACCGACCGCAAAAAGGAAATGTTCAAGACTTCAGGAGGCAAATATGTTTGTCCGCAACCTATCGAAAACAAATTCAAAGAATCGCCATACATCGAGCAGATCATGGTAATAGGCGAAAATCAAAAACATGCCTCAGCCTATATTGTTCCTGCCTTTGTAGAAGTTAGAAAATGGCTGAAGGAGCAGAATATAGAGCCGAAAGACAACAAAGAATTGATAGAAAACAAAGGCGTTTTAAAACTCATTCAAGACGAGGTAAATAAATTCAATCAACATCTAGGAAAAGTTGAGCAAATCAAGAAATTCGAACTTATTGATCACGAATGGACCGTAGACGGCGGAGAGCTTACGCCTACGCTAAAACCAAAGCGAAAAATCATAATGGAAAAACACAAAAATCTTTTCAACAAGATTTACGGAATAAATTAATTGAAAAACATTCCGATTTTACGCTAGAAAACATGAAATTCTTCTTATTTTTATAAATTGTAATTACTTTTTTAATGAAAAGACACATCAGAAAAGCAGTAGTATTGGGTTCTGGAGTAATGGGCTCTAGAATTGCTTGTCATTTTGCCAATGTAGGCATTAATGTTTTGCTGCTTGATATCGCTCCTAAAGAGTTGAATGATGCTGAAAAGGCGGCTGGACTTGCATTAGACAACAAAAAAGTAAAAAACAGGATTGTAAACGATGCGCTTGCAAGTGCCATCAAATCCAATCCTTCACCGCTATACCGTAAATCAGATGCGCGATTAATTTCAACGGGTAATTTCGATGATGACATGTCGAAAATTGCTGATGCTGATTGGATTATAGAAGTCGTTGTTGAAAATTTGAACATCAAAAAAATAGTTTTCGAACAGGTAGAGAAATTTCGCAAACCAGGAACATTGATCACTTCAAACACTTCTGGTATTCCGATCGAAATGATGCTAGATGGTCGTTCTGATGATTTTCAAAAACATTTTTGCGGAACTCACTTCTTTAATCCTCCTAGATATTTAAAGCTTTTAGAAGTAATACCTTCATCGAAAACCTTACCTGAAATCACTCAATTCTTTATGGAATTTGGGGATTTAATTTTAGGTAAAACTACGGTTTTATGTAAGGACACACCGGCTTTTATCGCAAATAGAATTGGGGTTTTCTCTATCATGAGCTTATTTCACCAGGTGGAAGAGATGGGATTGAGTATTGATGAAGTTGACAAGCTAACTGGTCCGGTGCTCGGCCGACCAAAATCAGCAACTTTTCGCACATGCGACGTAGTTGGCTTAGACACCTTGGTTAAAGTAGCGCAAGGCGTTCAACAAAACTGCCCTAAAGATGAAGCTAACTCTGTATTCACGATACCTGGATATATCAGCCAGATGGTAGAAAAAGGCTGGTTAGGTTCAAAATCGAAACAAGGATTTTACAAGCAAGATAAAAGTTCAGGGAAAAAAGAAATTCTTTCTTTAAATCTGAAAACTTTAGAATATGAAGCTAAGAAAAAAGTGAATTTTGCCACTTTAGAGATGGCAAAAAATGAGGATAACCTTGCTAAAAGAGTGAAAATATTGGCTTCGGGACCTGATAAAGCAGGTGATTTTTATAGAAAAAGTTTTGCCTCACTTTTCGCTTATGTTTCAAACCGCGTTCCTGAAATATCGAACGAACTATACAAAATTGATCAGGCGATGAAAGCTGGATTTGGTTGGGAATTAGGTCCGTTTGAGCTTTGGGATGCTGTTGGTGTAAAAGAATCTGTGGCATTAATGCAAAAAGTTGGTGTTCAGCCATCAGCTTGGATAAGTAAAATGATTGAATCTGGAAAAAACAGCTTTTACATCATTGAAAACGGCAGCAAAAAATATTACGACGGCACTACAGATAGCTACAAAGCAATACCTGGTGCAGAAAACTTTATCATTCTAGATAATCTTAGAACTAGTAATGTGGTTTGGAAAAACTCTGGTTCTACTCTATTTGACATTGGTGATGGTGTTTTGAATTTAGAATTCCACACCAAAATGAATACAATGGGAAGTGAAGTGATTCAAGGGATCAACAAGGCCATTGATATTGCTGAGCAAGAGGGATGGAAAGGATTAGTGATTGGAAGTCAAGGCGCTAACTTCTCTGCTGGAGCAAACCTAGGAATGCTTTTTATGTTTGCAGCAGATCAAGAATGGGATGAAGTAGATTTTGCAATTAGGGCCTTTCAAAAAACAATGATGAGGGTTCGTTACTCAGCTATTCCTTTAGTAGTAGCTCACTACCAATTAGCCTTGGGTGGTGGCTGCGAAATCGCATTGCATGCAGATCAAATTCAAGCCCATGCGGAAACTTATGTTGGCTTGGTTGAAGTTGGAGCTGGATTAATCCCTGGAGGTGGTGGCACAAAAGAATTTGCTTTGCGTCTAGCAGATGCAACTTTTGATGGAGATATTGAATTGCCTGGTTTGAAAAATGCATTTTTAACCATAGGTATGGCTAAAGTAGCTACCTCAGCACATGAAGCTTTCGACTTAGGTTATTATATGAAAGGAAGAGATCGTGTTACTTTGAATCAAGACAGATTAATTTCCGACGCGAAAGAATCTGTATTGAGATTGGCTCACCAAGGATATGTTCAGCCAGTGATGAGAAGAAACATTCGTGTATTGGGCAGAGAAGGATTGGGAATGGTGTATGCCGGAGCAAATACAATGTACTCAGGAGGCTACATCTCTGAGCATGATAAATTGATATCAGAAAAATTAGGATATGTGATGTGTGGTGGTGATATTTCTGCTAGAACTGAAGTATCTGAACAATATTTATTAGACCTAGAAAGAGAAGCTTTTTTATCTCTTTGCGGTACTAAGAAAACATTGGAAAGAATACAAAGTATTTTAACAACTGGAAAACCGTTAAGAAACTAATATATTTGTATCCGTGAAACTGAAAAAACCCCTATTACTCCTGCTGTTCTTTTTGGCATTTTTGCCATCAATTAGCTTGTTGGCTCAACCCCCTTCAGACGAAGAGATGATTGAAGAGAAGCCAAGAAACTTACCTAGTTCCGATCGTGAACATCGCAATAAAAAAGACTTCTCAGGTAGAAAATGGGGTGTTTGGAAAACCTATTCAATAGAGAAAATTTTAATTCTTGAAGTTGAGTATTACAATGGTCAAAGACACGGAAAATATGCGCGATACAATGGTGTGAGTGGGAAACCTATGGAAGTAGTAAATTACTTTTATGGCGTTAAGGATGGTGCATACCAAAAATATTACGGTACAGGTGATTTAAGAATGGAGGGTGAATATGAGAATGGAAAAAGAAAAGGAACTTGGACTTATTATTATCAAGGTACTGGCACAGTAAAGATGGTTGGAGAATACGTAAATGGCCAGAAAGAAGGCGAATGGAAATATTATGACAAAAAAGAAAACCTTATAAAAACAGAAGTGTATAAGAACGGTCAGAATATGTCTGCCCCTAAAAAGGAGGAGAAAAAAGACGATAAAACAAAAACCAAATAATACATGGAAGTTTATATTGTAGCTGGTTACCGTTCAGCTGTAGGTAAATCTAAAAAAGGCGGATTTAGATTTTTACGTCCCGATGACTTAGGTGCTCAAGTTCTTCAGCACTTAGTAAAATCTATTCCTAACTTTGATCAAGAATTAATTGATGATATCATTTGTGGTAACGCCACTCCAGAAGCTGAACAAGGTTTAAACATAGGCAGAATGATTTCTTTGATTGGTTTAAACACTGTGAAGGTTCCGGGTATGACCATTAATAGATACTGTTCTTCTGGACTTGAATCTATTGCCATTGCACATGCAAAAATAAAAGCGGGAATGGCTGACTGTATTGTTGCAGGCGGTGTAGAAACTATGAGTCCAATACCTTTTGGTGGTTGGAAAATCGTTCCAAATTACAACGTAGCTAAAAACAATCCCGATTGGTACTGGGGAATGGGTTTAACTGCAGAGCAAGTTGCAAAAGATTACAATGTTTCTCGAGAAGACCAAGATATATTTTCATTGAATTCTCATCTAAAAGCCATTAAAGCAATTGAAGCTGGGAAATTCAAGGATGACATTGCTCCAATTACAATCAATGAAATTTTCTTGGACAAAAACGAAAAACGTCAAGAAAGATCTTTCATTGTCGATACAGATGAAGGTCCTAGAAAGGAAACAACTATAGAAGCTCTTACAAAATTAAAGCCTGTCTTTGCAGCCAACGGTTCAGTTACAGCAGGAAATTCATCTCAAACATCTGATGGTGCTGCTTTTGTGATGCTGATGTCGGAAAAAATGGTGAAAGAACAAAACCTTGAACCAATAGCAAGATTAGTAAGTTATTCGGTAGCCGCCCTGGAACCAAAAATAATGGGCGTTGGACCAATTTACGCGATTCCACAAGCCCTTAAAAAAGCCAACTTAAAACTGAAAGATATCGATGTGATTGAATTAAATGAAGCCTTCGCTTCACAATCACTTGCCGTAATTCGTGAGCTTGACATTGATCCTTCAGTAGTTAATCCAAATGGAGGAGCAATCGCTTTAGGCCATCCACTTGGTTGCACAGGAGGCAAGCTTTCTGTTCAGGTTTTCAATGAATTACGAAGAAGAAATGGTAAGTACGGCATGGTGACCATGTGCGTTGGTACAGGTCAAGGAGCTGCAGGAATTTTCGAATTTTTGAAATAATCGAACCTATTTTCGTTACTGCCGTAGGACGAACATCTTATTGTCAAACATCAAATTTTATTTTATGTCAAAAGCATTAAAAGGAGGGGAATTTCTAATTGCTGAATCGGACTTCCAAAACATTTTTATTCCTGAAGAATGGAATGAAGAACAAACCATGATGGCTCAAACATGTAAAGATTTTTTAGCTGCTGAGGTATATCCAAATTTAGATAGAATTGATAAGCAAGAAGAAGGCTTAATGCCCTCTCTTTTAACAAAATCTGGTGAGCTAGGATTATTAGGCGTTTCCATACCAGAGCAATATGGAGGTTTTGGCGCCAACTTCAACACATCACTATTGGTAAATGAGGCCACTGGAGGAGGACATTCATTTGCAGTTTCTCTTGCAGCCCATACAGGTATTGGAACATTACCAATCATGTACTATGGGAATGCGGCACAAAAAGAAAAATACTTACCTAAACTAGCAACCGGAGAATTAAAAGCTTGCTATTGTTTAACTGAGCCAGGATCTGGATCAGATGCAAATTCGGGTAAAACACAAGCTGTTCTTTCTGCAGACGGTAAATTCTATACGCTCAACGGCCAGAAAATGTGGATTACAAATGGTGGATTTGCAGACATCTTTGTTGTTTTTGCTAAAATTGATAAGGATGAAACTTTATCTGCTTTCATTGTAGAAAAAGGATATGGAGGGATTACGCTTAACCCTGAAGAACATAAAATGGGGATAAAAGGGTCTTCGACTCGCCAAGTGTTTTTTAACGATTGCAAAGTTCCAGCAGAAAATCTTTTGGGAGAAAGAGAAGGCGGCTTTAAAATCGCTTTGAATATCTTAAATATTGGTAGAATTAAATTGGCTGGAGCAACTTTAGGTGCAGCCAAAAAAGTAGTTTCGCAAGGAGCAGTTTATGCTAACGAAAGAAATCAATTTGGCAGACCTATTTCCAAATACGGTGCCATCAAGCATAAAATTGGTGAACAAGCGATTAGAGTTTTTGCTTTAGAAACCGCTCTGTATCGCTGCGGACAAGCTATTGATGCTTGGACTGATAAATTAGTAGCGGAAGGAATGGACCATGAAAAGGCAAAATTAAAAGGCGTTGAACAATTTGCCATCGAAGCAGCAATTTTAAAAGTATATGGTTCTGAAACATTGGATTTCGTGGTGGATGAAGGTGTTCAAATTTATGGCGGTATGGGCTTCTCTGCCGATGCTCCTATGGATCGCTCTTATAGAGATTCTCGTATCAATAGAATTTTCGAAGGCACCAACGAAATCAACAGAATGCTCACAGTAGATATGATGTTGAAAAGAGCTATGAAAGGCGAATTGGATTTAATGGGTCCTGCCATGAGCGTAGCTAAAGAATTGATGGCTGTGCCTGATTTTGGAGATGGCGATACTGCGCTTTTTGCTGCAGAAAAAAAATACATCAAAAACTTTAAAAAAGCTGCGTTAATGACTGCCGGCGCCGCAGTTCAAAAATTAATGCAGACTCTTTCCAAGGAACAAGAGGTTATTATGAATATCTCTGATATGCTAATTGACATCTATGTTGCAGAATCTATACTATTGCGCGTTCAAAAACTGGTTGCACAAAAAGGTGAGGCAGAATGCGCTGTATACATTGATGCCATGCGTGTCTTCTTCTTTGATGCTGCAGACAGAATTAATGTGGCAGGTAAAAATGCCTTATGCTCATTTGCTGAAGGTGATGAAGCTAGAATGATGTTTATGGGCTTGAAACGTTTCACGAAAGTAGAACCTATTAATACAAAAGAAAGCAGAAGAAAAGTCGCACAGGCAATTATTGACAACAACAAATATTGCTTGTAAATTAGGTAATAATTCAACAAAAAAGGCTTTCGTTAAAACGAAAGCCTTTTTTGTTTTAAGATTTTGCTTGCGCCTAATTTAAACCGAAATATAAATAGGAAAATACTAATCCATCATCTAATAAATTTATTAAGCTACTTAACTAAACAAAAATATATTTTACTATCTTCATTGATAGTAATACAATCAATCATGATGAACGAACATAAAATTCAAATTGTAGAAACATCCATTGTACTTGCGTTGTACATCATAGCTTACTTTACTACAAAAACAGTCATCAACAATGCTCTAAAAAAAGCGCCATTACATAGAGCAAGAAGAAAAATTATTATTAAGGCTGTCCATTTGTTTACTACTATTGCTCTAGCAATAATTGTGGCTGGAATTTGGGGCCTAAAACAAAATGAAATTGCTGTCTTCGCAAGCACAATATTAACAGCGTTAGGCATAGCATTCTTTGCCAAATGGTCTTTGCTTTCAAACATCACTTCTAGCATCTTACTTTTTTTCAATCATCCGCTTAATCTTGGAGATAATATTAAAGTTTTAGATAAAGATTGTCCCTTTGAAGGTGAAATCATTGAGTTAACTTACTTTTTTGTACATCTAAAAACGAAAAGTGGAGAAGTGATTACTGTACCTAATTCTCTATTGATAGAGAAACCCATTTCAATAACCTTAAAAGAAAATCAGTGAAAAATCTGTGCTTAATTATAATTATTATTAGTTGCGTTAAATCTCTCAAATCGCAGAACAGCAATTTAGGAAGCTGGAATATAATTAATGTCAAATACAGTTTTAATGCGCACTGGAGTGCTTTTATTGAGGGGCAATTGCGTTCATTAAAATTTTACGACCATTTTCATTACTACGAATACAAGGGAGGAATTAGCTATAAAGCAGCAAACAACGTGAATTATACTTTGGGTGCTGGTAGCTATCAAACATATAGAGAAGGGGGAACATTTGTAACACCTAAAAACAATGACGAATTTAGATTGTGGCCGCAAATTGTTTTATCACAATCATTGGGCAAAATAAAAATAGAACAACGCTACCGCGCCGAAATTAGGTTTACTAGTAATGGATATAAAAACCGATTTCGATACAGAATAGCAGCCTTATATGCCTTTGGACAAGATAAAAATGGATATAGACCATTTCAAATTAGCGCTAGCAATGAATTATTCTTTACTAACAACGAACCCTATTTTGAGCGCAATAGATTGCAACTTGCGCTCACGTACAAAATTTCGAAGAACAATTCAATTCAATTGGGTTACCTTAATCAATTCGATTACAAAATTAATGATGAAACAGGTAAAAAATTTTTACAAATAGGTTATTACATTGAATTGTCAAGAAAAGAATATAGTCAAATAGGCAAAGAAGAAATGAAAGACAACGATTAAAAATACGAAGCGTTTATTTTGGCTGTTGAGTTGCAAAGTGAAATGCACCTTTTAGTTAAGACTACTTTATAAAAATACATTCTTTACTTTAAGCAAATTAAAAGGTGAGCAGTAAACTCATTCGACATTTGCTTTCTGCCAGCGCTAATAAAAAAAATAAACAGCAAAGTAGATAATCACTAAAATATCAAAAAACCATTTTCTGCTAAAAGCGTCAAAGTAAACGGCACCCAAAAATGTGAGAGGAAATAGAAAAAAAGATAACTCCTGTACAGAAGAACTGCCAAAAAAAACAAGAATGGTATTTCCAACAAAAAGCCACAAGATTACCACATGAAAAATTCTATTCTTTAGCGTTTGGGTGCGCTTCTTTGCATAGGAATTGAAAACAACTATCAATAATAAAACTAAAGTCAACAAGGAAATATTTAGGCTTTTAAAAACCAATAGAAGCTGATGTGGAATTCTAAAAGAAATTAAATTTTGAGTAAAAAGGATATTCACCCCATCTGAAAAAAATTGCCAAAGTGAATAAAAGTAAAATGGAATTGCCAAACCCAATAGTATGTATACAAAATCTCGCCATTTCAATGTTTTATATTCACTCAATGAAAATATTACCCATGGCGCAATTAAAATTAAAGGGAAATAAAAAAAGGCAGCACATCCAAAAAGCAAACCTAAATTCATTGATAAGTGCAGTCTGCTTTGGTTTTGATACACTATCATCAATTGCTCCAATAAAAAAAACAAAAACAATATAGACAACAAAATATCAATACTAATTGCCTTATTCCAAAAGGCAAAACTTAACATTAGGTAAAGAAAAATAGTTAGTCCGCCCTTCATTTCTACAATCTTATACTTTACCATCAATCTATTAATCCAAAACACAGTAATAATCCACAACACAAAAAAAACAGATCGATATAGAAAAGTGCTTTGTAGAAGAATTTCTGGTATTGCTACAAACGAATACGGATTGACAAATACTTCGGCTTGAAAAATAGAAATGGCAAAACCAACGGCAAGGAGAAGATATAAGAAGTATGAAATAAAGTCGTTGTTTTTTAGCGCATTGAGAAACATGTTGCAAAATAAGGTAAAACTTTTGAATTTTACCTTTTCACTTTTCGATAGAATTTCTATCTTTACCCAATAAAATTACAATTATGAGTTTAAATTCATTCTTCGCATCACTTCAAGATTTTTTCTACGCAACCTTTGAAATCCTTCCTGTAATTGGTAATGGAGCAACTTGGTTCTTTAGTTTGACCATTGGTGCTTTATTTTTGTACTGGACTGGAGTATTGGCAAAAGAGCCTAAAAGCGACAAATAGCATTCAACAAATATAAATAAAGCCTCAAGAAAATTCTTGAGGCTTTTTTATTTTGCTCCTTTCTTCTATTTCAAGTCAAAGCCGATATCTCTTCTATAGTATTTACCATCAAATGAAATTTTAGCAGCATTGCTAAAACTTGTAGCCAAAGCCTCGTCCATAGTTAATGCTATAGTAGATACAGCCAGAACCCTGCCGCCATTTGTAACGATATTCCCTTCTGCCACTTTGGTACCCGCATGAAATAGCAAGCTCCCATTACAAGATTCAAATCCAGTCATTACTTTTCCTTTCTCATAATCGCCAGGATATCCCCCTGCCACAAGCATCACGGTTACACAGGTGCGCTCATCTAGCTCTATTGATTTATCCTTTAAAGTACCATTACCAACTGCTTCAAATAACTCAAGAATATCACTTTTAATTCGAGGCATAACCACTTCGGTCTCGGGGTCGCCCATGCGCACATTGTATTCGATCACGTATGGATCTCCGCCGTCATTCATTAAGCCAATAAAAATAAAGCCTTTATAATCGATTCCCTCTTTTTTCAATCCAGCGATGGTTGGTTTAACGACCCTTTCTTCTACTTTTTTTAAGAAATCACCTTTCGCAAAAGGAACTGGTGAAATTGCGCCCATACCCCCTGTATTTAATCCTGTATCCCCCTCACCTATTCTCTTATAATCCTTTGCTTCAGGCAATATCACATAACCATTTCCATCTGTTAGAACAAAAACAGAAAGCTCGATACCTTTCAAAAATTGTTCGATCACTACTTTGCTACTAGCTTGTCCGAATTTTGCATTTGCCAACATTTCTGTTAACTCTTTTTGCGCTTCTCTTACGTCATTAAGAATAACAACGCCTTTACCTGCAGCCAAGCCATCTGCCTTAAGAACAAATGGAGGCTTTTGAGTTTCGAGGTATTTCAATCCTTCTGCCAGTTGATCTTTTGTGAAGCTAGCATAAGCTGCTGTTGGAATTCCGTGCTTGATCATGAATTTCTTTGAAAACTCTTTACTGCCCTCTAATTGAGCACCATCTTTCTTGGGCCCAATTACGGGTATACTTTTGAGTTGAGAATCAGCTAAAAAGAAATCATGTACACCTTTAACCAAAGGATCCTCTGGGCCTACAATAACCATCGATATTTCTTCCTTTAATACCAATTCCTTAATAGATGCAAAATCATCGGCAGCAATTGGAACATTAATTCCCACTTGTGCTGTTCCTGCATTTCCGGGAGCAATAAACAATTTGTTTAACTTTTTGCTTTGCGCTACTTTCCAACTAAAGGCGTGTTCACGACCACCTGAACCTAAAATCAATACATTCATATTATAAAGGGATATTTCCGTGTTTTTTCTTTGGTAATTTTGCTACTTTATTTTTAAGCATTTCCATTGCAATGATAAGCTTTTCTCGCGTTTCTGAAGGCATGATTACCTCATCAATATAACCACGCTCGGCTGCAATATATGGATTAGCGAATTTATCATTGTATTCGGCCTCCTTCTCTTTCCACATCGCATCTTGCTCTTTCGCTTCCAGGATATCTTTTTTGAAAATAATCTCTGCAGCGCCTTTTGCTCCCATCACTGCAATTTCAGCTGAGGGCCATGCAAAATTCATATCGGCACCAATGTGTTTTGAATTCATCACATCATACGCACCGCCATATGCCTTTCTAGTAATAACTGTAATTCGAGGCACTGTAGCTTCACTAAAAGCATACAGCAATTTGGCTCCATTGGTAATGATTCCATTCCACTCCTGGTCAGTACCAGGAAGAAAACCAGGCACATCTACCAAAACAACCAAAGGAATATTAAATGAATCGCAGAAACGTACGAATCTTCCAGCTTTAGTAGATGAATTGATATCTAGCACTCCAGCCAAATGTTGAGGGTTATTGGCAACAATTCCAACAGACTTACCCGCCAAACGAGCAAAGCCAACTATAATATTTTGAGCAAAATCCTTGTGTACCTCCATGAAACTATCTGTATCGGTAATTTCTGTAATTACCGATTTCATGTCGTAAGGCTGTAAATTATTATTTGGAATAACAGTATCTAGCTTATTTCGCTTTTCATTACCTAAATCATACCCTAATGCCGGAGCTTTTTCTTCACAATTCTGTGGTATGTATGACAATTGCTTCTTCAATAATTCTATCGCTTCCAAGTCTGTAGTCGCTGTGAAATGGGTTACCCCCGATTTTGAAGCATGAGCATCGGCGCCACCTAATTCTTCTGAACTAACCTCCTCGTTGGTAACGGTTTTAACTACATTGGGGCCTGTAACAAACATGTATGAAGTGCCTTCAACCATGGTTATAAAATCAGTTAATGCAGGCGAATATACTGCACCGCCAGCGCAAGGCCCCATGATGAGAGACAATTGCGGAATTACTCCTGAAGCCAAAGTATTTCTATAGAAAATATCAGCGTATCCAGCCAATGAGACTACCCCTTCTTGAATTCGGGCTCCTCCTGAATCATTTAAACCAATTACGGGAGCGCCATTTTGCATCGCTAAATCCATAATTTTACAAATCTTGGAGGCGTATGCCTCTCCTAAAGAACCGCCCATCACGGTAAAATCTTGAGAAAACAAATACACCAATCGCCCATTTACCAAACCATAACCGGTCACCACCCCATCTCCTAGCATCTTTTGTTCCTCTAGGCCGAAATCAGTAGATCGATGTTGAACAAATTTTCCAATCTCTTGAAATGTTCCTTTATCTAGCAGTAAATCAATTCTTTCTCGCGCTGTAAGTTTGCCTTTCTGATGTTGAGCATCAATGCGCTTTCTACCTCCACCTTCTTCGGCCAGAAGGTTCTTATCTTTTAGTAATTGAAATTTTTCTTTACTCATATAATAAGGTAAGTGATGAGGTAAAAGTAAAAAGACAAAAGGGATTTCCTACAAAAACATTCAAGTTCCCTCACAAAACATAAAGTTTTCGGCTACTATTAAAAAAAAGATGTTGATAATTTGTGGGTTATAAATATTAATTCTATTTTTGTCGCCCGTTTTTCCCTTTAAGAAGAACGAAACCATTTAAAATTTAAGCAAGTGGACACTTTAAGTTACAGAACAGTATCGGCAAACCAAAGCACAGCTAGAAAGCAGTGGGTAGTAGTAAATGCTGAAGGACAGCACTTAGGAAGATTAGCTTCTAAAGTAGCTAATTTGATTCGTGGAAAACACAAAACCAATTACACTCCTCATTTTGATTGTGGAGACAACGTAATTGTGATCAATGCAGATAAAATTGAGCTTACCGGAGCAAAATGGGATGCTAAAGACTATATCCGTTACACTGGATATCCAGGCGGACAAAGAATTCTTTCTGCGAAAGAAGTTCATGCTAAAAAACCAACCGCATTGGTGGAAAAAGCAGTTAAAGGAATGCTTCCTAAAACAAGATTAGGAAATGCTTTGTTTACAAACCTACATGTATATGCAGGTGCAGCACACAAGCATGAAGCGCAACAACCGAAAGAATTGAACATCAACGAAATTAAATAATCGAAATGGAAGTAATCAACACTGTTGGTAGAAGAAAGTCCTCTGTAGCTAGGATTTACTTGAAAGAAGGAAACGGAACAATTACCGTTAACGAAAGAGAAGCAAACGAATATTTTCCTACAACTATTCTTCAATTCAAATTAAATCAAGCTATTAAAATTGCTGATTTAGAAGGTAAACTTGATATTGATGTTACTGTAACAGGTGGCGGAATCACTGGTCAGGTTGAAGCTACTCGTATGGGTATTGCTAGAGCATTAGAAAAATACAATGCTGAGTTAAGAGCTCCTTTGAAAAAAGAGGGACTTTTCACTAGAGACCAAAGAGAGGTTGAGAGAAAGAAACCAGGTCAAAAGAAAGCAAGAAAGAGATTCCAATTCTCTAAACGTTAATATTATTATTCAATTTATAAAACTGATTAGATGGCTAAGGCAACTTACAAAGAGTTAATGGATGCAGGAGTACACTTCGGGCATTTGACAAGAAAGTGGAATCCAAACATGGCTCCTTACATTTTCATGGAGAAAAATGGTATCCACATCATCGACCTTAATAAAACTATTGGCAAATTAGACGAAGCTGCTGCAGCTTTGAAACAAGTTGCTAAATCAGGTAAAAAAATACTTTTCGTAGCTACTAAAAAACAAGCTAAGGAAATCGTTGCAGAAAGAGTAAAGGCTATCAATATGCCTTACGTTACTGAAAGATGGCCTGGAGGTATGTTGACCAACTTTTCTACTATCCGTAAAGCGGTTAAGAAAATGGGAACTATCGATAAAATGGCTACTGATGGTACTTTTGATAACATGTCGAAAAAAGAAAGATTAAGCATCATGCGTATGAGAGAGAAATTGGATCGTAACTTAGGTTCAATCTCTGATCTTAGCCGTTTGCCAGGTGCTTTGTTCATCATCGATATCCACAAAGAAAACATCTCTGTTCAAGAGGCTCACAAGTTGAACATCCCAACTTACGGAATTGTTGATACTAACTCTGATCCAAACAAAGTTGATTTCGCTATTCCAGCAAATGATGACAGCTCTAAATCTGTAGACTTAATCTTAAGAGTAGTTTGCGATGCAATTGCAGAAGGTTTAGAAGAAAGAAAAGCATTGAAAGGAACTAAGAAAGACGAAGAGGAGAAAGAAGAAGTAGTTGAAGCAAAAAAAGCTACTGAAGAAATCGCTGGCGAAGAATAATAAAAAGATTATAACAATGGCAACAATGGAAATAAATGCTAAAGATGTAATGAAATTACGCGCTCAAACTGGTGCGGGAATGATGGATTGCAAAAAAGCTTTGGCTGAAGCAGAAGGAAATTTTGAAGTAGCAATTGATGTACTTAGAAAACAAGGACAAAAATTAGCTAACAAACGTGCCGACAGAGAAACTACTGAAGGTTTTGTATTGGCTAAAACAAGTGCCGACAACAAAAGAGCTTTTATTATCTCTTTGAACTGTGAGACTGACTTCGTTGCTAAAAACGAGAGTTTTGGTAAATTGGTAGAAAGATTTGCTGAATTGGCTTTGGCTAACAATGCTCAAACAGTAGAAGAAGTTAAAGCTTTGAAATTTGATGATATCACAATTGGTGAGAAAGTAACTGAACAAACTGGTGTTATTGGTGAGAAATTAGAGATCTGCTGTTTTGAAGCAATCACTGGTGAGCAAGTTTACGCATACAACCACCCAGGAAACAGAACTGCTGCTATCTTAGCTGTAAATACTGCTACAGATGTTGAAGTAGTTAAAAACGTTGCTATGCAAATTGCAGCAATGAATCCTGTTTCTATTGATAAAGCTGATTGTCCTCAATCTGTTATCGAGAAAGAAATTGAAATTGCTAAAGATTTATTGAGACAAGAAGGTAAACCTGAAGATATGATTGACAAAATCGCTCAAGGTAAATTGACTCGTTTCTTCAAAGATAGCACTTTATTGAACCAAGATTTCATTAAAGACGGAAAAATCACTGTAGCTCAATACTTAAAGTCAGTAAACAAAGACTTAACGGTAACAGCCTTCAGAAGATATTCATTGGCCGACTAGGCCGAACGAAAAAAGAGAGAATTTAATTCTCTCTTTTTTTTTGCCCATTTTTTTATAATACTGATACTTAAGCAAATGAAATACAAAAGAATTCTTTTAAAATTAAGCGGCGAATCGCTAATGGGAGATGGACAATACGGAATTGACTCAAACAGACTATTAGAATACGCTAAAGAAATCGCTCAGGTAGTTGAAAGAGGCACCGAAGTAGCAATCGTGATTGGTGGTGGAAATATTTACAGAGGTATCAATGCCGAAAAATCGGGAATTGATCGTGTTCAAGGTGATCACATGGGAATGCTAGCCACAATGATTAACAGTTTAGCTTTGCAAGCTACACTTGAAAAAGTGGGTATTAAAACAAGATTGTTATCGGCTATTGTGATGGACCAGGTTGCAGAACCTTACATCAGAAGAAGAGCGGTTAGACATCTGGAAAAAGGAAGAGTGGTGATTTTTGGTGCAGGCACTGGAAATCCATATTTCACAACCGATACAGCTGCATCATTAAGAGCAATTGAAATTGAAGCCGATGTTATTTTGAAAGGAACACGAGTTGATGGAATTTACACTGCCGATCCTGAGAAAGATAAAAATGCCGTTAAATACAGCAAAGTTACTTTCACCGAGGTGTACGAAAAAGGCTTAAATGTGATGGATTTAACTGCCTTCACACTTTGTAAAGAAAACAAACTTCCAATTATTGTTTTTGATATGAATAAGGCGGGTAACTTAAATAAAGTGGTGGTGGGAGAAGAAGTTGGAACATTAGTAGAAGTATAGATAATTCATCGAAATTTTTAATTTTAGAAAAAAATCATTGAACATGTCAGATATTAATTCGGTTTTAAGCAACGCAGAAAGCGTAATGAACAAAGCTCTAGAAAGATTAGAGAAAGAACTTTCTAAAATTCGTGCTAGCAAAGCAAATCCTTCAATGCTTGATAGCGTTAAGGTTGATTACTATGGAAATCCATCTCCTGTTTCAAACGTTGCCAACATCAATACTCCAGATGGTAGAACACTAACAGTTCAACCTTGGGAAAAGGGAATGTTAGAACCAATTTGCAAAGCAATTATGGATGCAAATTTAGGTTTTACGCCGCAAAACAATGGAACTACCATCATCATTTCAATTCCACCATTAACTGAGGAAAGAAGAAAAGGATTGGTAAAACAATGTAAAGCTGTTGGTGAGGATGCTAAGGTTTCAGTGCGTCAGGCTAGAAAAGATGCAAATGATAGCATTAAAGCCATGCAAAAAAATGGCTTGCCAGAAGACAGCGCTAAAGATGGTGAAGCAAAATCACAAGTTTTAACCGACAAATATGTTGCTTTGGTAGACAAACACGTTGCCGATAAAGAAAAAGAAATTATGACGGTATAATTGCTTTTAAAACTATTGAAATCCCACTTGCTTCATAACAAGTGGGATTTTTTATTTTACAGCATCAATAATCTTTTGATCCATAGGATCAACATTAGAAGAAAAGAAATTCAACAGTTTGCCATTTTCATCCACTAAGTACTTCCCAAAATTCCATGATGGAGCTTCGCTATTCCAACCATTTAATGTTGAATCTGAAAGCCATTTAAACACTTCATTTTGTTCTTTTCCCTTCACTACTGAACTTTTCATTGCAATAGGGAAAGATACACCGTAATTCAATTTGCAAAATTCAGCTATGGTAGAATCACTACCTGGTTCTTGTGCCCCAAAATCATTGGCCGGAAATGCAATGATTACAAGTTTATCTTTGAACTTTTGGTGTAAAGTTTCCAAGCTTTCGTATTGCTTAGTGTAACCACATTTACTTGCCGTATTTACCAACAAAACTTTCTTTCCTTTCAAAGAATCACAATTAAAAAGCGTTCCATCGTTCAAGTGAAAACTTAAAGAGTAAAAGGAAGCTTTAGGCTCAACATTTTTTTCATTTTTTACATCCATAGCAAAACAACTGATAAGACAAACAGCAATTAATATAAAGAGATTTACTTTTTTAAACATAGTAATAGATTTAAAATAAAAAACCCCAATCAAGATGATTGGGGTTTAGTGCCCATGGAGGGAACCCAACCCATTCAATTTAATCGTTTTGCGATTTCATTGATTAAACTGCATTCTCTTAATGAACTTCAACAAATATAGGTGTTTTATATCACATATTCGCATCGAACTAAATTTAATTAAATTGAAATAAGTTTGACAAATGTTTGACAAGTGTTTGACAAATGCTATTTTTAAACCTCAACAATGGGTATTGAAACCCATAAAGAATGGGTAAAAATGGCAAAAGTCAACTTTAGAATAAGAAGTTCAGCAAATAAGGAGGTTTCTATTTACATCTATTTGTCAGCAGGTAGAGAAAAGATGCACCAATGTAAAACGGGTTTCACAATCAATCCTAAAGATTGGAGCAACGCCACAAATAGACCTAAACAAAATCAAGAATCAAATAAGTCTGCATTCAACAACTTAAGTAAACTTGAATCATTCATATATGAGGCACTTAACAAGGCAAATGCCGAGGGAAAACATATAGATACAGAATGGTTAATTCAACAGGTTGAAAAATGTTTTAATCGACTTGAAAAAAAAGACGAAACACTTATTACAACGCATTGCCAGTTTATTATTGACAACGCAAAGAATAGGATATTATATGCGCAGTTACGGGCTTAAATATCTCCATGCAAAAAAGGGGTAGTATATTACTTTCTCACACAGGATTAAAATACTACTATGAAACCAACAAAAAGATATTTGAAGAATTAAAAAGAAAGTACCTTTCAAATAAATGGACTAATTCAAAACACCATAAACAAATCAAAGAAATTGCACATAATATTCGAAACTCAAGAAGTAACAAGAAAATTAAACAACGAGTTAAATATCCTAATAATCAAATGAACTTAATTAATGAACTAGGTAATATTGCCTATATTTGAAAACAACAAATAAAAAACAAAATGCGTTTAACATTAATTCTCCTTTTATTCACGCTGTTAGCGAAAGGACAAAATTGCTCGTTTATTATAACTAAGACATTTGATAAATTTGACAGCACATCGAATTTCCATTCACCTTACTTAAATTCAATTATTTTTTATAAAACGATTAAAGGCAATGATACTGTGTATTCTTTTAAATTAAAATCATATGGTTCAACTTGCGTTGTTGATGGAAAAGGTGTTATAATTATTCTTTCAGACGGAAGTAGGATAGTCAGACCAACAGAAAAAATAAATGTTGACGTTAATTCGTCTGGACAAGGATTTACCTACAGTGCATACGTTTACCCTTCAAAAAATGAAATTTCTCAATTACTTAATTCTTCAATTACAGATTATAGATTGTACATTTTTGACACGAATGTTTCGCCGCGTGGAGGCAAAGTTTATCAAAGAATTATAAACTGTTTAATAAATAGCCGTTAACAATGTATTTTACACTATTATAGTATTAAGTAGTGCTAAAACACCTCTATAATAGAGAAAAATAGAATCAATAAAATCCAAAGGAAATTCTAAAAATTTGACAAATGTTTGACATGTCAAAAAACAAAAAACCGCAATCACCTACATTTCAAGTGATTACGGTTTTTATTTGTGCCCATGGAGGGACTCGAACCCCCATGCCTTGCGGCGCCAGATCCTAAGTCTGGTGCGTCTGCCAATTTCGCCACATGGGCAATGAACGGGCGACAAAGATATATTTTTCTGTGAAAACCACAATACATTTCTTAATCTGTTTATAAGATGTTATAATCTTTAGTGTCGTAAAATTGCGGGAATGAACTGAGCCGACTATTTTTACTCCACTAAATATTATAACATGTCATTAAGCGTAAAAGGTAGAATCAAGGTAAAAATGAGCGAACAAAAAGTGAGCGAAAAATTCAAAAAAAGAGATTTCGTTTTAACCGACGAATCATCTCAGTATCCTCAACATTTGCTGTTCCAATTAACTCAAGACAAGACATCTTTAATTGATCAATACAATGAAGGTGATGAAATCACTGTTCACTTTAATTTAAGAGGTAGAGAATGGACTTCTCCAACTGGTGAAGTTAAATTCTTTAACACTTTAGAAGCGTGGAGAATTGAAACAGGCGCAGGTGCAGCTCCAAAGGCTAGTGCTCCAGCAGCTGTGATTGAAGCTTCTCAAGAAGACGATCTTCCGTTTTAATCGATGATAAATTTGCTTTAAGCGCAAAGAAGAAATTCTTTGCGCTTTTTTATTTTCCTGCTGTGTAATCTTCGATATTAATCGTCTGAGTGCAAAATTGAGCGTCAATTTGCGGACTATTTGAACAAACGATCACCGTTTTATCTTTGCCATATTTTTCCACCAATCCCTGATACCATTGCGCACCATTATCGTCGAGATTTGAAGTTGGTTCATCTAATATGGTAAGTGGCACATCACTAAGTAGCGAAACAAGTAATTTAACGCGCTGTTTCATTCCTGATGAGAAATTGCGAATATATTTAGCACGATGCTCTACTAAATAACCCAGTTCAATAAGTTCATTAACAGGAATGTGAAAAGACTTAAATTTAGCATGGAAATGTAAAAATTCTTCAAGTGTAAAGTCCTCCACCAAATCAATATAAGGACCGCTCAACTGAATACTTTTGTAAGCTTCTTCTTCTGATAAAATAGCTGATTGAAATTTATATTGAATCTTACCTTCGGAAGGCAATATTAACCCAGCTATAGCTTTGGCTAACGTGGACTTTCCTGAACCATTTTTCCCTGTAATGAGCAATCGAGAACCCGAAGAAAGAGACAGATTTACATTTCTGAAAATCCAATTCCCTTCATACTTTTTCCCTAGATTCTCAAGAATCAGTTCCATTGGTTTTGGTTTGGAAATAACCCTTCATGATACCTCTCTTCGACTCTTGGATGAAAGAAATAATTTCATCTCTTTCGGCAGTAGCCGACAATGAAGCTTCAATTAAAGAAATAGCCTGACTATTGTTGTATCCCTTAAGGTATAGATAACGATAAATTTCTTGAATAGAGCCAATTTGTTCAGATGTGTATCCTCTTCTTCTCAATCCAACCGAATTCACACCAACATATGAAAGCGGCTCACGAGCTGCTTTAGTAAAAGGAGGCACATCTTTTCTAATCAATGAGCCACCAGAAACCATTGCATGCTTGCCAATATGAACAAACTGATGCACAAGGCTACCTCCACCAAGAATCGCATACTCATCAACCACCACGTGTCCGGCCAAATTCACAGCATTTGCCAATATTGAGTTCTTTCTTATAATGCAATCATGCGCTACGTGAGAATACGCCATCAATAAAACATTATCTTCAATTACTGTTTTATTTCTGTCTTTAGTACCACGATTCACTGTAACACATTCGCGAATAGTAACATTGTCGCCTATTTCAACAGTAGTTTCTTCACCATCAAATTTTAAATCTTGAGGTAAACCAGCAATAACAGCACCTGGAAAAATACGACAGTTCTTGCCAATTTTAGTACCTTCCATAATGGTAACATTAGAGCCAATCCAGGTTCCTTCACCAATTTCCACATTCTTACTTATGGTAACGAAAGGTTCAATCACCACATTTCTTGCAATTTTTGATTGCGGATGTATGTATGCTAATGGTTGATGCATATTACTTAACTTTTGCTAATTGGGCCATCATTTCTGCTTCAGATACAATTTTATCGCCAACATAAGCATAACCAGCCATGTGCACGATACCTCTTCTGAAAGGGGTAACGAATTTCAATTCGAATACCAAAGTATCTCCTGGAACAACCTGCTGACGGAATTTAACTTTATCAATTTTCATGAAATAAGTTAAATAATTTTCTGGATCTGGCACCTGACTTAAAGCCAAAATACCACCTACTTGAGCCATCGCTTCTAGTTGTAAAACTCCTGGAAAAACTGGTTGTCCTGGAAAATGTCCTTGAAAGAAAGTTTCATTGATAGTTACATTTTTGCAACCAACAATTCTCTCTTGTTCCATCTCAAGGATTCTATCAACCATTAAGAATGGCGGACGATGCGGTAACAAAGTCATGATTTTGTTAACGTCGTAAAGCGTTTTTGTTAAATCAAAACGCGGAGCAGAATTTTTCTCAGCTTCCATCTTTTTTCTAATCAATTTAGCGAATTCAACATTAGCGGCATGGCCGGGTCTTTTAGCAATAATCTTTCCTTGTATTGGTGCGCCAACTAAACCTAAATCACCTACCACATCAAGCAGTTTGTGGCGAGCAGGCTCATTTTGATGGCGCAACTCTAAATTATTTAATATCCCCTCACTTTTCACCTCTACTTTGTCACGATTAAATAATCCAGCTAATTTATCTAGTTCTTCCTGACTCACCACTTTATCCACCACTACGATAGCATTGCTTAAATCACCACCCTTAATTAGGTTATGGTTCAACAATAACTCGAGTTCGTGCAAGAAGCAGAAGGTACGTGAAGAAGCAATATTTTCTTCAAAGTCTTCTAACTTATCAAGATGGGCGTGTTGTGTGCCCAAAACAGGAGAATTGTAATCAATCATCGCTGTCACATTATAAGAGCTATCGGGCACCACCATTAACTCAACACCGCGTGCTTCATCTCTATAAATAATGGTTTCCCTTACTTTATAAACTTTTCTATCTTCATTTAGAAACTTAACACCTGCATCTTTTAAAAGCTCCACAAAAGGTTTAGAGCTTCCATCCATGATAGGAACTTCCTGTCCATTTAGTTCGATCAAACAATTATCGATCTTAAGCGCAACTAAAGAAGCCATAACATGCTCCACGGTGTTCACTTTAGCCTCTTTCTTCTCGATGGTAGTTCCTCTTTCTACTTCGGTAACATTATCGGCAATGGCCTGTACTTTAGGCTGCCCTTCTAAATCAACTCTTTGAAAAACGATTCCATGATTATCTGGTGCAGGCTTAAAAGTTAATTTAACTTTTTGCCCAGTGTGCAAACCTACACCTTCAATTGATGTTTCTTTTTCTATCGTGCGCTGTTTCTCCATACTCAAATTTGAATAGCGCCAAATGTAAAGAATTTAGGTGGTTTAGCCTTGTTTTGAAGCCGCTTTTTCCAAATCGCTTATTCTACCTGCTAATTCAGGCAGGTTTCTAAACATGACGTAAGATCTTTTGTAGTCGCCGATATCAAAGGCCGGAGAACCTTGAACGATGGTGTTTTCTTCCAAAATATTGTGTCCTATACCCGATTGAGCCGCTATTTTAACCCCATTAGCAATAGTAAGATGCCCTACAATTCCTACCTGTCCTCCTATCATACAATTCTTGCCAATTTTAGTAGACCCAGCAACACCTGTTTGTCCGGCAATAACTGTATTCTCTCCAATCTCAACATTGTGTGCAATTTGAACCAAATTATCCAATTTAACACCTTTTCTAATGATGGTAGATCCCATGGTGGCTCTATCAATAGCCGAATTGGCACCAATTTCCACAAAATCTTCTAGCACTACATTTCCAATTTGAGGAACTTTATTATAGTTATTCTCTTTATTAGGAGAGAAGCCAAAGCCATCACCACCAATAACAACGCCTGCATGAATCATGCAGTTTGATCCAATTTTACAACTATCGTAAATTTTTACTCCTGCATAAATTACAGTATTATCTCCTATCACACAGTTGTCACCAACACTAGCATGGGCATGAATTTGAACATTATTACCCAACTTAACATTGTTACCAATAGCAGCAAAAGCGCCTAAATAAATATTTTCTCCATAGGTAGAATTTTTACCAATATGGTGAGGGCCATCGATACCTACCCTAGTTCTTTTAATTTTATCATATTGAGCCAGCAACATAGCAAAAGACTCGTAGGCATTTGCCACACGAATCAAAGTTGCCTTAACTGCCTTTTCTGGCTTAAAGTCATTATTCACTAGCACCACAGATGAGTTGCAATCATAAATAAATTGCGTGTACAATGGATTTGCTAAAAAAGACAAAGCCCCAGGGTGTCCTTCCTCAATCTTGGCAACAGTGTTCACTTTTGCGTTACCATCTCCTTCAATTGTTCCGCCGAGCATAGCGGCTATCTGTTGCGCTGTAAATTCCATACATTCAAAATTAGGGACGCGACAAATATATGCAAAACTTAAAAAGTAATTTAGTAATTTGCACACTCATTCAAATGTCCTTGAAAACATTTATTAAATCGAGCTTTTGGTTTATAGTAATTAGTGCAGATTACCTCACAAAAGTAATTCAAGAATATTTCATTATTAATCAGTATTTAAAGCCACTTGTGCACGATGCATGTGCAAAGGCTCATCACACACTAACGAAAGAAGAAAATAAAAAAACTTTAAAATATTATCCTTTGCTAACGGTGTGTGCGAATGCCGACAACTATGTTCTACTAAAGCAAAGAAAATTAAGCAAGTCCGAAAGACAAAAGCTAAGCCTAATGAGCTCAAAAGCCACTATATTTGATGACTTGCTAGATGAAGAGGGGTGGGATAAAAACAAGGTGCAACAATCCATTCAAGAAGGAAGAGCTGCACATGAAAAATCATCAAAAGCTCGCCTATTCTACCATTTAGAGGATGTTTTTGATCAATTAAATATTCCAGAAGAGTATTACACCGCATTGGCTATTGCAAAACAAGCACAGTACGATTCACTGCAGCAAACCGACAGTACTTTAAGTAAAGAGAAAATTTTAGAGCTAACGGGCAATAAGAACGGCAAAACATCTGTGCTCGTAAGTACATTGATCGAAGGTAAATGGGATGAAAACGAACAATTAATTATTTTTCAATCGGGAGTTCTCGGACAATTGATGAACGATATTTTCGACACCTACAAAGATCACAAAGAAGGCATTTACACCATCATGAGTAAAATATCTTCGGTAAAAGAATTAGAAGAAATCTACATTTCAGAATTAGATATTTTATTGCAAGCACTCCGCAAAACAGAACTTTCAAAAAGTAAACAATATTATTTGTTGCGCCGTTTGAGTCCGATCATCGCCTTTGGCTTAGTGGGTATTCAGCGTCTTTATGAGCTAGAAAAAAAACATGGCCATGTCTCAAAATTTAAAGCTTTGGCGCGCGAAGAATTGCTTATAGATATGGCAAAGTGGAAGAATAGATTTTTGTATTTGAAGAAGATGGAGGAGATTGCGGGGAGGTTTTAGATTTTTCTTTGCTATAGTTGCGCTCGCTGAGAAATAGAAATAAACAGGGAAAAGAACCACTTCAAACCAAAATCTTATTTCCTTTACTTTCACAAGAATTTCATTTTTCACCCGCCGAGGTTCTCGGCAAATAACTCACAAAATACTTCTCCACTGGTTTCACTAAATTCGCCACATTAAACAAATCGAAAGTCTCGCTTATTTCTTTTGTTGTGCCGTCTTTATAAAGAAGGATGATAGGTGATTTCTCTTTGTTGTAAATTTGATTTTTGATGATATCGGTAAACACAAAGTACTCTAAATCGCTAGCGTTTACAGAATACTTAGATTGTAGCTGAGAGATGTAGGCACTATCAATTTTTTCTGAAGCTAATTCTACTTTATAAAGTTTTCTATTAATGAGATGACGGCATAATGTAGATAGAATTTTATCATCATGCTGCTGCCAAACTTTGATAGAAGTGAGAATATCGTAATCGTCTAATTGTCCGAAATTATTTAGCAATTCAGGATTCTTTTCAAAATCGGCGCTATTGAAATCATTATACAAAAACATCTTTAAGGCAGGAGTGCAAAACAATTCCACCTTATTTCGCGCCAATTCTTTTGCGCGCTTCAAAGCCTTAATTAACAAGAATTCTGCGGCGATTACTGTCTTATGAAGATATACCTGCCAATACATGATATGACGAGCAATCAAGAATTTTTCTATAGAATAA
Source organism: uncultured Chryseobacterium sp. (assembly GCA_964406465.1). GTDB lineage: Bacteria > Bacteroidota > Bacteroidia > Flavobacteriales_C > JAHEZL01. The sequence goes on along the minus strand of CAYORT010000005.1, from coordinate 14,222 downwards.
ATTCCTTTAGCTTCTACTACGATATTGTCATCTTTAACATTGAGCATTTTAATGATTCGCTCCACTCCAACTACACCTTCGCTTACGCCTGTATAAAAACTATCGCGCGTTAAATAATCTAAACGGTCTACATCTAGCTGACTAGAGATCAATTGATGCAAAAAACGCTTTGGATATTCATCTTTAAAAATGGCAATGGCAGTCGTTAATTGTCCGTTAAACTCTTTATTCAATCGATTCATAAAAAGCATCGAAAGCTCTTCGTGCCCTGTTCCTTGAACGATTGTATTTTCTAATGCATGCGAAAAAGGTCCATGTCCGATATCATGCAGTAAAATCGCGATTGTAACTCCCTTAGCCTCCTCTTCGGTAATTTCAATGCCCTTGCTTTTCAAGGTTGTTAATGCTTCTGTTACCAGATGCATCGCTCCTAAGGCATGGTGAAAACGGGTATGATAGGCGCCAGGATAAACCATTGTAGTTAAACCCAACTGACGAATTCTTCTCAAACGCTGAAAATACGTATGTTCTATTAAATCGTAAATGATTTCATAGGGAAGTGTAATAAAACCATACACTGGGTCGTTGATGATTTTTCTTTTATTAACTAATGGGTTCAATGTTCAATGTTTAATGTTCAAAGTTAGCAAACAATCCTTCTATTTTGCTATTTTCGGTAAGATTATAACATTGAACTTTGAACCAATAACTTTGAACTTTTAAAGATGGATAAGACAAAAATACTTTGGGCTGATGATGAGATTGATTTATTGAAACCTCACGTGCTTTTTCTAACCGCCAAAGGCTACGATGTTACCACGGTATTAAGTGGTAATGAGGCTTTAGAAAAGGTGAAGTCGGAACATTTTGACATTATCTTTCTTGACGAAAATATGCCAGGCTTAACGGGCATAGACACCTTACAAGGCATAAAAAAAATTAAGAAGTCGGTGCCGGTCATCATGATCACCAAAAGCGAAGAAGAGATGATTATGGAAAATGCCATTGGGAGTGAAATCTCTGATTATCTTATTAAACCGGTAAATCCGAATCAAATATTGTTGTCGATCAAGAAAAACTTGGACGAAAAAAAATTAGTGAGAGAGAAATCGGTAACCGACTACCAGCAAGAATTTCGCAAAATAGGAATGCGTTTGGGCGATAGAATGAATCACCAAGAATGGATTGAATTTTACAAAGAATTGGTGTACTGGGATATGCAGCTGGATGTAGCAAAAGAACCCAGCATGAATGAAATATTCGACATGCAAAAAACCGAAGCCAATCAGCAATTCGCCAAGTTTGTAGAAAAAAATTATGTGGATTGGTTTAAAAATCCAAAAGATGCGCCTTTGATGTCGCACAACCTTTTCAAGAAAAAAGTATTGCCCCATGTAGGCAAAGGACAACCTGTTTATTTCCTCCTAATTGATTGTTTACGCTACGACCAATGGAAAGTATTACAAGAAGTATTTAGCGAATTCTTAAGTGTTAAAGAAGACGATTGCTACTACTCAATTTTACCCACTGCGACTCAATTTGCGAGAAATTCGATTTTTGCCGGCATCATGCCAAGTGACATTGCCAAGTTGTTTCCAACGATGTGGAAAGATGAAGATGAGGAAGGAAGCAAAAATCAATTCGAAGAAGAATTTATTGCTGCATTTTTAAAGCGTAACGGTCAAAACATTAAATGGAGCTACAATAAAATTGCGCATTTAGATCAAAGTAAAAGATTGGTCGACAATATGAATCAAATTGAAAACAACGATTTGAATGTTATTGTTTTCAATTTCGTTGATGCATTATCGCATGCTAGAACCGACATTAAGATATTGCGTGAATTGGCCGAGGATGAATCGGCGTATCGATCACTCATTCGCTCTTGGATTAACCACTCTCCGTTACTAGAATTGATTAAAAAGATAAGCGCTAAAAAAGCTACAATTGTGATAAGCACCGACCATGGAACCATGCGCGTGAAAGAACCGGTAAAAGTAGTGGGAACCAAGGAACTTACTACCAACCTACGATACAAGCAAGGACAAGGTATGCAATACAATCCGAAAGAAGTATTCGAAATCACAAAACCAGAAGAAGTTTACTTACCAAAAACGCACATTAGTGCACGTTATATTTTTAGTAAGAATGCCGATTTCTTTGCTTATCCAAACAATTTCAATCACTATGCAAAGCATTACAAAAATACTTTTCAGCACGGTGGAATTTCGTTGGAAGAAATGATTATTCCTGTTGTAACGCTAACCAGTAAGTAAAATGCTACTTAGAGCATTTTACAAACTTGAAGAAAACAGGTGAAGCATCAATCTTAACAAGATAAACGCCATCGTTTAAATCGCTAATATCAATAGTATTGTTGCTTGCTTGTTTTACTTGCATTCCTTGAACATCATAAATTGTAGCTTGGTGCACATCTCCCTCAATATGAAGCTCATTTACAGCAGGATTTGGATACAAACTTCTATGCGTAACAGAACTTTCGTAAACTGAAGTTAACGATGCTTTAAAAATTTGTAAGGGGCCTAAATGCGGATAAACATTGATGTATAATTTTCCATTTTTCTTAGTGAAATCGGTAATGCTTGTATTGTTTTGCATCACCACCCACGATTCATCCATACCATCCATATCCACTACTACAGTGACTGAAGTTTTAACTTCGAGCGGATCAAGGTATGAAGCAACATTAACAGATATCTCTGGATGAGCATCGGCAAAAGTAACCGTAGTGATCATTGAATTCACATCATAACTGGCACTAGCAGTAAATTTCAACTTTTGAATTTGATAAGTAAGAACTTCTGAAACAGTACCAACCCAGAGATCTCCAGCGTTAATCTTTGATTTAACATAATTCAAATGGTTTCTATAAGGAGTAACACGAACAGAGCCCCAACCAGAATTACCCACATTGTGTAATTCTCTGTTGCACCAACCACCAAGCATAATAGCGCTATCCACACCAAGATTCAAAGTACTAAGTTGTCCGGCATCATTTTTTGCTCTATCAACATCATTAAATACTTTCACCGAAGTTCTAAAAAATCCATTCGCATCTGAAGGGAAATAATCTATGTCATTTCTATCATAGCCATATCTATAAAAAGGAGTATGAGCTCCATCTATACTCCAGCCGGTTCTCGATCCAATGTATCCCAAGGAATAAAGTTTAGTGTTTGCATCATCGGTAAACTGATCGTATGGATAGATAAAAAATCTAGGTGCAATGCTGGTATTGGTAATAATAGATTGGGTGCTTGTCTCTAACTGCATATTCCATTCGGGTGATCCCACCACTTCACCCCAACCAGTATTATCACATGGCGACCAACCTCTGTTAAGAGCGCAAGTATGCGTATGAGAATGGTTAATTATTTCGTGATGATGTTGACCAATCATTACTGTCTTTGCGTAGTCATAAGGTGAACTATATCCTTTGATATTGCGCTGAACTTCACAAGAAGATGTTATTGCACCAAATGTAAATTTAAGATTACGATTAGAATACATGGTATCGGCATACTGCCATATTCCATCAACGCCAGCATCTCCATAATCATCGTGAATCACAGAGTAGGCAGCTTTTGCATCATTTTTCCATAAAGCAATGGAGGCTGTAGGAGCTTGAGATTGCGCTACCAAAAAGGAAAGCACACTCATCGTTAGGAGGTAAAAGTTTTTCATCATTATTTAGGTATTAAGTAGTAGGTGGGTTTAAAGTAAAAATAACGGAGCAATAAAAAAAAACAAATTTCCATTTGATGCAGCAAATTCAAGATTTGTTATATTTATGAAATGAAATTTGAAGTCAGTAAAATAACCGAATTACAAGGGGTTGCAGAACAAATACTGAGAGCTTATCCAACCCACAAAATATTTTTGCTTTACGGGGAAATGGGCGCAGGAAAAACCACTCTCACAAAAGAACTTTGTTCGGCTTTAAAATGCGAGGGAAATGGAAGTAGTCCCACATTCTCCATCGTAAATGAATATCATTCACCCATTCACAAAAAAATATTTCATTTCGATTGCTACCGATTAAACAATGAAAACGAAGCCTTCGATATCGGTATCGAGGATTATCTCGATTCAAATTGTTACTGCTTTATTGAATGGCCAGAAAAAATAATTAACTTAATCCCTGCAAAGCATATTTGCATTCGAATTAAAGAGGAAAATTTAGTAAGAACGATTACTGTAAGTGAAGAAAAATGAAGTCATCAGATGATTTATTGAGAAACCTAGCGAAGTCGGCATTTATGCCACAAGAAGAAATGCTTGAAATCGCTAGCCGACAAAGCTCACTTTATATTGGAATACCAAAAGAAAGTGCAATTCAAGAGAATCGAGTGCCTTTGGTACCCGATTCAGTGGCGGTTTTGATCAACAACGGTCATCGAGTGATAGTTGAAAGTAAGGCTGGTGAAGGAGCTAATTTCAAAGACCAAGATTATAGTGAAGCAGGAGCTGAAATTGCCTACAATCGTGAGGATGTATTTAAAGCAGATGTTTTATTAAAGGTATCACCTCCTACTCTAGAAGAAATCAAATTCTTAAATCCATCATCTAAACAGATACTTTTCTCGGCATTGCAGCTACCCGTTCAACCTAGAAGCTTCATGCAGCAGTTGATGTCGAAAAAGCTTACAGCCATTGCTTTCGACTACATCAAAGATGAAGATGGCATTTACCCAATTGTTAAAGCAATGAGCGAAATTGCTGGAACGTCTTCCATTTTAATTGCGGCAGAATACTTGAGCAATGTGCGAGGCGGACATGGACATATGCTAGGCGGAATATCGGGAGTTAAGCCAACTGAGGTAGTGATTATAGGCGCAGGAACAGTTGGTGAATTTGCAGTAAGAGCAGCAATTGGTTTAGGCGCTTCAGTAAGAGTTTTCGACAACAACATATACAAACTAAGAAGACTTCAAAATCATGTTGGACAACGCTTAAACACATCAGTGATTCAACCAAAAGTGTTGCGTAAAGCCTTAAAAAATGCCGATGTAGTAATTGGTGCTTTAAGTGCTAAAGATGGCAAAACACCTTGTGTTGTGCCCGAAGACATGGTAGAAGAAATGAAAGAGGGAACAGTAATAGTAGACGTAAGTATAGATTCAGGTGGCTGCTTTGAAACATCCCGAGTAACATCACATGAGAATCCTATTTATGTGAAGCATGGTGTAATACATTATTGTGTGCCGAATATAGCGGCGCGTGTTTCAAGAACTGCATCTTATGCTTTAAGCAATGTATTTACGCCTCTTATCCTAGATATTGGTAATCATGGAGGAATTGAGAAAATGGTTAAAAACAAAAGTGGATTGCGTCACGGAGTATATATGTACAAGGGAATCATCACCAATAAAATATTAGGAGAAACCTTCTGCTTACCCTACAAAGACATAGATTTATTAATGGCAGCGTTTTAAGTTATGACCAGAAGAAGGAGATTCTACATTTTTTTTATGAGTGCTGGTTTAACCACGCTTGTAATTTTAGCAACATTATATTTGCGCAAAGACAGCAACGTTTCAGATTCCTATTCGAACATGATGCCTTCATCCAGAGCTAAAATTGCTCTTTTAGGAGAAGCTCAAGACATCAACTTTAATGCAAAAACAATTTGTACCCTAGCCTGCTTAAAAATTACTCAAGAACAACTAAAAAAAGCATTAGAGCAAGATGGAGAAGTTGATTTAATGAATGATAAAACAGATACACATAAACCAGTAAAACAATATTACCTTGAAACATCAATAGGCACTAAAACTATTTATGTTGTAGCAAATGCGGTTTTCGGCAAAGTATATTTAGAGGATGGCGTGAAAGCGATTAAAAAAGGAACTACCTTGATAAGTGAAATTGGTTTTGTAGACGAAGACACTAAATGCGATTGTAAATAAAACCAAAGGTTAATAAGCCTTAAAAATTAGGATTGATGAGAATCGTGTACTAAATTTAAGTATGCGATTTTTTGCTTCTATATTAACCATTTTCATAATGCTTTTATCGGCAGCCCCAGTTGCTGCGCATGGAGCAGAAATAAAAAATGAAAAACACTGCTGCAAAAAAAAGAAAGCAGAAGAAACAAAAAATCATTGTTGTGAGAAAGGCTGTAATCCATTTCTAAGTTGTTGCGGCGGCATGGGATTTATACTTCAAAAAAATGAACTGCAATTCACTTCTAGAGGCTACCTTGAGAAAGAGTTAAACTTTCGATATTTAGCGAGCAAATCTAATTATGTAAATGACTTATGGCAACCGCCAAAAATCTAGTATTCAAAAAAAGAATACGATCAATTAAGTCAGTTACAATTAATACAAATTTTTATGAAAAAGTATATTTCAATGCTATTAGTAGCATTATTTGCCTTCGCTTTTACCGCAAATGCTGGTGGAAACAGTTGTTGTTCTAAAACAGAATGTTGCAAAAATTGCAGCGATGAAAAATGCAAGGAGACTTGCGCTAAAGTTGCCAACATGAGCAAAGAAGAAAGAAAGAGTGAAGAAGGTAAAAAGCTCATTGCAGAATGCAAAGAGATGTGTGAAAAGAACAAATGTTGTTCAAGCGACACTACTAAATCTTGCGAAAAGAAAGAAGGTAAGGGTTGTTGCAAACACTAATTAATAAAAGCCCCTTCAATTATTGAGGGGGCTTTTTTATTTTTTAACCAATTGTCGGCGACGCTTTTCTGAAACAATTAAGCGAAGCTCTCTACCTGTTTGTCCGGCAATAGAAGTGTTTTCTTTAGCTCTTCTAATTAAATAAGGCACCAACTTTTCAACCTCACCGTAAGGAACATATTTAACGACATTATATCCTTCAGCCGATAAATTGAAACTAATGTGATTGCTCATTCCATAAAGTTGGGCAAAGAAGATTCTCTTGTCATTATTCTTAATTCCTTTCTGCTCCATGAGATGAATCATATGTAAACAACTTGTTTCGTTGTGTGTACCTAAACACACATTTACAGAATCGATATTCTCTACACAAATAGTGATTGCCTTATTGTAAATTCTATCTGTTTCTTCTTTCGTCTTATTGATGGGAGAATCATAATTATTCACTTGAGCGCGTTTACGTTCCTTTTCCATATAAGCGCCACGAACCAACTTCACTCCAAAGAAATGACCTTCATTTCTTGCATCTAAAACTTGCTCTTTCAAATAATTTATTCTGTCATTTCTATACAGCTGAATAGTGGTAAAAACAATCGCCCTCTGTTTGTTGTATTTCTTAATCATCTCTTCGGAGATTTCATCGATTACTCCTTGAATCCAAGTCTCTTCGCCATCAATAAAAATACGCACATCGCTCTCAAACGCGGTTCTGCATAAATCATCAATACGTTGTTTTACCCTATCGAACTCTTCTTGCTCTTCTACAGATAATTCTTTCTTTTCTTGCACCTTCACCAAAAGTTCAAAACGAGCCAAACCGGTAATTTTAAATACAGTAAATGGAATCTTCCTATTGTCTTTAGCAAGTAAAATGGTTTTTAAAACTTCATTTTTGCAATGCTCAAATGATTCTTCGTTGGCCTGACCCTCTGCTGAATAATCCAAGATAGTTCCAACATGATAATTGCCATACATTTCATTAATTACCCTCTCACACTCTTTTATATTCTCACCTCCACAAAACTGCTTGTACAATGTATTTTTTATAATATTCTTAATGGGCAAATGGATTTTAAATGCAAAGCGAATCCAACCCTTTCCATACTTCACCAGTGATGGATAGGCCATCATTTTAAACAGCCAAAACGAACGATTAAGTTCTTTGTTAGAACGACCTTTGAACGCCACCTCTGTATTTAAAAAACTAAGCATCTTACAATTGGATTACTGAATGATACGGCAAATAAGATAGAGAGGTTTTACTTCTTTTTCTTTCTAAGATTTAACTTGTCGCCTTTTTGTGGCTTTGACCCAGCACTAATATTATTTTTCTTATACAAGTACTTAAGTTTGATGGCATATTCTTGAGCAATTGAACGATAGGTATCACCCTCCTGCACTTCATATATCTTTTGAGTTCCTTTTGAACGTTTAGGTTGCAAAAAAACAACATCTCCTTTTTTAAGTTGAAGTGTATCTTCTGCATCATTGTACCGTCTCAAACGATTGGCACTTAAGCCAAATTCTTTCCCAATCTTTTCAAAACTATCTTGCTCTTTTGCTTTCACAAATTTCACATGATTCTTCGATAAATAGACAACATGTTTTGTTGAATCAATTACCGGCAGTTCAGTGTCGAAAACATTCAATTGATAACGCTCAATTAAATTAATAAGCAACTGTGGATATTGAGGATTTGTGGCATATCCAGCTTCTTTCAAGCCCTTTGCCCATGCTTTATAATCGGTAATTTCAAGAGTAAATAAGGAAGCATAGCGACTGCGCTCTTTAAGGAATTTAGAATGATCGCGAAACGATTCTAAAACAGAAGAGTATTTTCTAAAACATTCATTTTTGGCATCGTCATCCATATGGTACGTATCGCCATTCCAATCGCTATGACATTTAATGCCAAAATGATTGTTGGCTTTCACTGCCAAAACACTATTGCCATAATTCGACTCCAGCATACCTTGCGCTAAAGTTATACTAGCAGGCACGCCATATTCTTTCATTTCTTTTATCGCATCGTTTTTATACAAAACGATGTATTGCTCAGGCGTATTGGTGGCAAATGCAGAAGCAAAACAAAAAGAAAATAGAAATGTGATTATTTTCATAATTATGAAGTAAAGGCACTATTGTCCTACACATAAAATTACACAATAAGTTATCTGAAAGTATTTGAAGCGAATTTCCTTTTAAACATCAGATTGTTAGGTCAACTCCAAAGCGTTCTTTAATTCCGGCATTTCCTTGCAGTCCTCCAGTATGAATAAGCAGAATTTTCGACCCAACAGGAAAAGCATGCTTACCTAATAAATTAAAAACTCCGTACATCATCTTACCTGTATAAATGGCATCCAAAGGAATTTTATAACGCAGCTGAAAATCTAAAATAAACGAAATCAATTCTTCATTGATCTTGGCATAACCCCCGAAATGATAGTCGAAAATGAGCTGCCAATTCTGCTTGGATGATGAGAAGCTATTCAAATTTCTAAGCACCTCTTGCTGCAAAAATTCGGCACCTTTAAGCACCGGAAAACCCAATATTTTATGATGGTCTTTCGAAGAAATAATCACTCCACTAAGGGTATTTGCTGTACCGCATGGAACTACTATATAATCATACTCACTTGCCCTTTCATCTAAAATCTCACAACACCCTCTTACACCATATTCATTTGCACCACCTTCGGGTATTATCCACACTCCGGTCTGCTGCTCCACCTGTTTTAATTTGTAATCTTCTCTGCTTACAAATCTCAATTCCATCCCTTGCTCTTTACAAAAGTTTAAAGTGGCATTTTCAACCTTTTCTCCCCTAACAATCGCAATAGTTTTAAAGTTATTTTCTGCTCCTGCAAAGGCTGTAGCGGCTAAATGGTTAGAAAAAGCGCCCCCGAAGGTGAGTAAAGTATGTGCCTTTTGTTTTTTAGCCTCCTCAATGTTATACTTTAACTTCCACCATTTATTGCCAGAAATAAAGGGATGACGTAAATCTTCGCGTTGAATAAACAACTTTACACCATTTAATTCGTCTATTTTTTGAATAGGAATTGTACCTTTAAACATCATTTGACAAAGGTGAGCGAAATTTTTCAAAGCGGAAAACAATTTGAACCCGACGATTTCTATTGGGAAAACGGATTTAGGGTTTTTACGGCAAAATACTTGCTGAAGAGAGGATATTGCTGTAAATCGGCATGCCGACATTGTCCGTATGGCTTTAAAAAAGGATCAAGCACCAATGCAAAAACTAAATTTTAACAACATGAAAATTAAATCATTTATCGCAGTTACTCTTTTGGCATTATTGGTTTCTTGCACCAAAGAAGGAGAAGAAACCAACAAAGACATTCGTACAGATTACTTGGGAAATTGGAAATGTACACAAACCAGTAAATTAAATGGAAGTACTCAGTTCACGGTAAATATAAAAGCCGATGCGAATGACGATTCTAAAATTAACATGTTCAATTTTTATAGTATTGGTGTAAACGATAGCATTTACGCAATAGTAAGCACCACAGCAGCCAATTCATTAAGCATTCCGCAGCAAACACATTCTTCCGATTACATTGCAGGTAGCGGTAACGATGTAAGCACTACCAAGCTCACTTTCGACTATACAGTAGATGACGGAAATGCAATTGATACCATAACAGCAGTATTCAATAAGATTCAGTAAGAATAATTTTCTTACTTTTGCTCAAATTTTAAAAACTATGGCTTCAACAAATAAAATTGCAATTCTGGGTGGCGGTAATATGGGCTTAGCCTTCGCACGCGGACTAGTAAAATCTGGAAAGTTTAAACCAGAACAAATTACCTTAACCAGAAGAATGCTTCGGAATGTTGAAGCTATTCAAGAAGAGGGATTTCCTGCAACACGTGATAATGCTGAAGCAATTAAAGGCGCAGATGTTATTGTATTAGCGGTGTTGCCACAACAAGTAAACAACGTTTTAGACGATATTAAATCGACTGTTGATGTAAATAAACAATTCATCATCTCTTTGATTTCGGGGGTTACTTCTACTGATATCAAAGGTTATTTGAATGCTAAAATACCTGTGGTTATTGCAATGCCAAACACGGCGATTGCCATTCAACAATCAATGACATGCTTAGCTGCAAAAAACAGCGATAAAGAATATATCGATTTAGCTACCGAATTGTTTGAAACTGTTGGTGAAACAGTTACTATAGATGAAGGTCAAATGACCGCTGCAACAGCTTTATGCGCTTGCGGTATCGCATTTTTCTTACGTTCTATTCGTGCTGCATCACAAGGCGGAACAGAGATTGGTTTCCACTCTCACGATGCTTTAAAAATGGCAGTGCAAGTTGCTCGTGGAGCAGCTGAATTATTACACCAACATGAATCACATCCTGAAGATGAAATTGATAAAGTAACTTCTCCTAAAGGCTGTACCATTGCCGGATTGAACGAAATGGAACACCAAGGATTTAGTTCTGCCATGATTAAAGGAATTATTTTGGCGAATGATAAGGCGGGGACGCTTTATAAGAATTAGAAAGTAGGGGCGAAAAATTTTTCGCCCTTTTTTTATTTCCTAATTAGGGCGAAAGATTTTTCGCCCCTACACTACTACCACTCCCCCACTGCAATCATATTTCGCTCCAGTCACCGAAGACAAACAATTAGGTAAGTTCAGCGTTCGCAACACTCCTAAAAACGCAAAAATAATAGCCTCTTTAAAATCTATTACTTCATTTGCGGGCACCACTACTTCTCCTTTATAATGCGCTTTTAGCCGAGAAATCAAAAAAGTATTTTTTGTTCCTCCGCCTGTAACCAAAACTTTTCCTTTTTGAAGGTTTACGGCAATTTGAATGGCGATGTGTTCTACCATCGTGCATAACTTGTCTTCAACAGAAATTTTTGAGGCTTTAATCAATGGGAAATAATTTTTCTCGATGTATTCAATCCCTAATGATTTGGGTGCTTTCAAAGAGTTGAATTCAACTTTATTTAGTTGTTCTAACAATGACTTATTTACTTTACCAGAAGAAGCAAACTTCCCTCCTTTATCGTAAGCAACACCTAATTTCTCGGCTAAGGAATTTAGAACAATGTTAACCGGACAAATATCGAAAGCCAATCGCTTTCCTTTTTTGTTGTAAGATACATTGGCGATACCGCCCAAGTTTAAACAATTCTCGAAATCATGAAACAACAACTCATCGCCTATAGGAACTAGCGGCGCCCCTTGTCCGCCCAACGCCACATCCAACGTGCGAAAATCACCCACGGTTTTTATTTTAGTCGCCGCAAAAATTTCATTCAAAGAACCAATCTGCACCGTAATACCTTTTTCAGGTTGATGGAAAATGGTGTGTCCGTGCGAAGAAATCAAATCTACTTTCAACTTATTATTAGCGATGAATTTCTTTACTTCAGCCCCCATCATTTTCCCAAAATTCACATGTAACTCGGCCAGTTGTTCTGCGGCATAAGAACGAGCATTTTTAAGCTGTTCCTTAATTTTATTTTTATAGTCGATTGTTGTTCCGGCACCTGTTTTAAATTGCCATTTTTTTCCTTGTTGTGTAAACTCAACAAAGCAAATATCGAGGCCATCTAAAGACGTTCCCGACATCAATCCTATAACTCTAAATTTTTGCATAAGGCTGAAAAATTAAAGATTTAAATTATCTTAGAAAAACTTTGAACATTGAATCCGCCATTAGTCGGATAAACTTTAAACTTTGAACGATATATGGATTTCGAATTATCAGAAGAACACAAAATGATTCAGCAAGCAGCACGCGATTTTGCTAACAACGAATTATTACCCGGAGTGATTGATAGAGACGAAAAACAAGAGTTTCCAAAAGAACAAATAAAGAAGCTAGGAGAGCTAGGTTTTATGGGCATGATGGTCGATCCAAAATACGGCGGCGCAGGTATGGATACCGTCTCTTACGTTTTAGCGATGGAAGAAATTTCTAAAATAGACGCTTCGGTTTCTGTGTGCATGAGTGTGAACAATTCTTTGGTGTGTTGGGGACTAGAACACTATGGTAACGAAGCACAAAAACAAAAATATTTAATCCCTTTGGCCAAAGGAGAAAAGATTGGAGCATTCTGCTTATCAGAACCAGAGGCCGGTTCAGACGCAACCTCTCAAAGAACAACGGCTATCGATATGGGTGATCATTACTTGTTGAATGGCACCAAAAACTGGATTACCAATGGAAGCAGTGCATCGACTTATTTAGTGATTGCACAAACCGATGTAAGCAAAGGTCATCGCGGCATCAATGCTTTTATCGTTGAAAAAGGATGGCCCGGATTTCAAATCGGCAAGAAAGAAAACAAATTAGGAATTCGAGGTTCTGATACTCACTCATTAATGTTCACCGATGTTAAAGTGCCTAAAGAAAATAGAATTGGTGAAGATGGATTCGGATTCAAATTCGCGATGAGCACACTTTCTGGCGGACGCATTGGCATTGCCTCTCAAGCACTTGGAATCGCAAGCGGCGCTTTCGAACTTGCTACCAAATACGCCAAAGAAAGAAAAGCATTTGGCAAAACAATTAGTGAACACCAAGCCATTGCTTTCAAACTAGCAGATATGGCCACACAAATTGAAGCAGCACGATTACTTTGTTTAAAGGCAGCGCGCACCAAAGACAATCATGGCGACTACACCGATATTGGCGCAATGGCAAAATTATTCGCCTCCAAAACCGCAATGGATGTTACTGTAGAAGCAGTTCAAATTCATGGCGGTTACGGTTTCGTAAAAGAATATCATGTTGAGCGATTGATGCGTGACGCAAAGATTACGCAGATTTATGAGGGGACTAGTGAGATTCAGAAGATTGTGATTAGTAGAGGGGTGTTGAAGTAATTATTCTTTGATCATCTTATCGGGAATAAACATCTTCTTAAATTGCTTTATATCATCTGACTGGCTAAAATAATAACCAAAGATTACAACCATTGGAATACACACAGCTGCCCAGCCTTGCAGTACATCAGCACCATATATGTGATATAAGATAAAAGGCAATACGAGAAGGACAAAAAGCAAAACAAATAAAATAAAACCTTTGAGCAGCAATGTTGCGATAAAAAATACTTTACTTGTCAGACTCATTACTCTAAAATCTAAAAGCCTTGCAGCAAAACAATAGGACGACCATAAACCAAAAAACAACAAGAAAAGTACTCCATCAAAATTCACAAAAATGCCTACAAAATTCAAAGGAATACAATCTACAGGATTCTCACTTGAATAAGCTAATTCAACGGTTTCACCCGGAAAGTAAAGTACATACGTTTTCAACTGAACATTATAAACATTTTGGTTAGCTTCGAATTCAACCACCGAATGATAAATAGTACTGGCAGCGTGTCTTGATCGAATAGTTACATGGGCATTTAAAGTTTTAGACATTGCTGTAGTTTTTTCACCAAATAAAATAAGAGGTAGAGATTTGATCAGCGGTCCGAGCAAGAGAAATAACGCTACTATTAACGTGAGTTCGAAATAAGGATTCTATAAACAATGTTGATTAAATTGTTTATA
>CAYORT010000004.1:15856-171930 GCA_964406465.1 uncultured Chryseobacterium sp. | reverse complement strand
TATTATAAACAATTTAATCAACATTGTTTATAGAATCCTTATTTCGAACTCACGTGTACTAATATTCTGAATAGTTAAACTCATCCATTAAATTAGAGGTAGAGAATGTAATTGCAAAATTGAAGTTGTAATTACAAAACATACAAAACAAAAAGCTACCATTTCTGATAGCTTTTGTTCAACCTACGCTAAAGCTTCGGTTGACGATGGCGGAGAGTAAGAGATTCGAACTCTTGATACCCTTTAGGGGTATACACGCTTTCCAGGCGTGCTCCTTCGACCGCTCGGACAACTCTCCTTTTTTTGAAGGATTGCGAAAGTACAAATTTAATGTGAAAAATCTCTTTCCGTGCAGTTCATTAGCAGAGAAGAAACTAGTTTATTGTTATCTCACCTCGCAATGATTGCTTCAACAGATTATCTATTTCTTCTTTAGAATTGTAATTCCCCAGCACATGCATCATTTTAGTAACCGCTGCAACAGAAGTCATGTCTCTTCCAGAATGCACTTTCATCTGTTTTAAATCTTCACTAGTGGCGTAGCGCCCCAATTCAACGCTTCCCTTGATACATTGAGTTACTACCAAAACATGAACCCCTCTTTCGGCCAAGCATTGCAAACCAGCAAGCAAATGCTTGTCTTGAGGTATATTTCCTGTTCCATAGGTTTCTAAAACCAATCCGCGTAAATATTGATTATCGAAAACACTTTGAAAAACTTTCGCCGAAAAACCAGGGAATACTTTAAGCAAGGCTACATCGGGACTCAATTTATCTTTGAAAGAAAATGCAGCTTCGCTCTTGTGCACCACCGCTTCATTCAATTTAAAATGAACACCAACTTCTGCCAAAGGAGCAAAGTTTGGCGACATAAAAGCATCGAAGTTTTCTGCATTAGCCTTTATCGTTCTGTTGGCGCGAAACAACGAATTTTCAAAGTAAACACAAACCTCAGGAAAAATGGCAGCACCCACCGAATTTTGCATGGAAGCCAATTCAATAGATGTTAAAATATTTTCTTTAGCGTCACTTCTCAATAAGCCAATTGGCAATTGTGAACCTGTAAATACTACTGGCTTGGTTAATCCATCAAACATGAAGCTCAGCGCAGAGGCTGTGTAAGCCATGGTATCTGAACCATGCAACACCACGAAACCCGAATATTTGTCGTAATTGTCGGCTATCGCTTTGCCAATTACTTTCCATTCTTCCGGACCAATATTCGATGAATCCAATGGTTTTTCAAATACTGAAATAGATTCAATAGGGAAATTGAATTTTGAAATTTCGGGTATCGATAACAATAGATTTTTAATATCGAAAGGCAGCAAAGTGCCGTTGCCCGAATCTATCATCCCTACTGTTCCGCCTGTATAAATAATTAAAATAGATTTGCTCATAATATTAAGTTCAATGTTCATTATTGAAGACCATATTTGCATTGGCCGTTGTGGCATTGGCTACTTCATCTAAAGACATACCATAAATATCGCACAACTTCAATGCTAATAGCTTAACGTAAGAAGATTCATTTCGTTGCCCTCGGTGTGGCACAGGTGGCAAATAAGGCGCATCTGTTTCGAGTACGATATGCTTCAAATCCACATTTTTCAATACTTCTGGAAGTTTTGAATTTTTGTAGGTGACTGTACCACCAATACCCATTTTGAAGCCATAAGAAATAATTTTTTGAGCATCTTCCAAAGATCCTCCAAAGCAATGAAATATTCCTTTGAGAGATGGTTTATGCTCTTCATCTAAAATTTGAAAAATTTCTTGTAATGAGTCTCGAGCATGAATGATGATGGGTAAATTCAATTCAATGGCCCAACGAATTTGCGTGCGAAAAGCATCTTGCTGCTGTGCAAAATATGTTTTATCCCAATACAAATCAATACCAATTTCACCTACTGCCGCATATGTTGAGTCGCGCAATTCTTTTTCGATAATGGCCAGTTGCTCTTTATAATCGTCTTTAACATAACAAGGATGCAAGCCCATCATTGGAATAAACAATTCACTGTTTTTTGCCACCAAATCTTTCACCTCTTTGATGGAGGCTACATCTACATTGGGCAAATATATTTTGCTCACGCCATTTTCTTTAGCGCGTGACATTATAGCTTCAATATCATCCAAAAAATCTTCTTGATAAATATGTGCGTGGGTATCTATTAAATTCATTTAGCTAAAATATTCTTCTTTTCTAAAGAAGCAAAGACTTACTTTTTTCTTGAACAAAAAAGTAAGCAAAAAGTCAAGAGCCAAAGTATGCTCCTACCCGCTCTCCCAAAATACTGCGCCTCCATTTATCCGGCTTCTATTTGGGGTTCACTGCCAACACACGCCCGCACTTTGGCTCGGGCTTACGCACAATAGCGCTCCCATACCACTTAATTTCAAAGTACTACCAACACTATTGTGCGTTGGCCCGACAAAAAGGCGAGGGTGTGAAAGATGTGAACCAAAAAATAAAGGCGGATAAAAGGAGCCTGTAATTTTTTGAAGAGAGCGATGGCAGCATCTTTTTGTCAAAGATTTTTTGTTTACTTTTTCATCTCTGAAAAAGTAAAGCTTTGCTTCTTTGCAAAGAAGAAAACCCTATATTTAAATCATGAAGAAATTTTTAATCATACGTTTTAGCTCGATTGGCGACATAGTGCTAACCACTCCGGTGGTGCGATGTTTGAGAAAAAAATATCCTAATGCGCAAATACACTATTTAACAAAACTAGCCTTTGCTCCTATCGTTCAAGCAAATCCTAATATTGACAAAGTTTTTGCTATAGAAAAATCGAGTAAAAGTGTGATTGAAAAACTCAAGAAAGAAGATTACACACACATCATAGATCTTCACAAAAATTTACGATCAAAGAAAGTTATTTTAGCCTTAGGCGTTAAAGCAACTTCTTTCCCAAAGTTGAATGTAGAAAAATTCTTGATGGTTAAATTCAAGATGAATAGATTGCCTAAAATTCACATCGTTGATAGATATTTTGAAGCAGTAAAAAGTTTAGGGGTTAGCAACGATAAAGAAGGTTTAGATTTCTTCATTCCAGAAGCAGAAAAAATTGCTGCAAAAAATCTTCCACCTCAATACAATGCCTTGGTGATTGGAGCTGCACACAACACTAAATCACTTAGCACTGAGCAACTCATTAAAATTGCTAAGGGAAGTATATTACCAGTATTGCTCATTGGCGGAAAAAAAGAACTAGATACAGCTAAAAAAATTGCTGAAGCTGTGGGTGACAATGTCATCAACACTTGTGGTGAATACAATTTATATCAATCGGCTTCTGTGCTAGAACAAGCAAGTTGTGTTGTTACACCAGATACAGGAATGATGCATATTGCATCGGCATTTAACAAGAAAATAATTAGCGTTTGGGGCAACACCATTCCTGCATTTGGAATGTATCCTTACATGCCACAAAATTCAAATTCATACAAAATTTTTGAAGTTGAAGAATTGAGCTGCCGACCGTGCAGCAAAATTGGTTATGATGAATGTCCGAAAAAACATTTGAAATGTATTTTGGATATTGATGTGGATGGCATTGTGAAGGAGATGAATGCGTAGGGGCGAAAGATTTTTCGCCCAATTCAACAAACAGAAAATAGGCGAAAGATCTTTCGCCCCTACACCACTGAATTGCCTATTCCAATAATTAATAAAAAAGCGTTACAACGCCGGAGTTAGCAAGTCACTCGTCTGGAGACGAGCGCAAGAGGAAAGTTTACCCCACACTCAATTTAAAACCTCTACCATGCACATTCACAATTTCTATTGTGCTATCGTCTCTTAAATATTTACGCAACTTAGTGATATAAACATCCATGCTTCGCGCATTGAAATAACTATCGTCTTTCCATATATGGTTAAGCGCTACGGTTCTTTCTAAAACGTTATTGGCATTCTCACTCAGCATTCTTAGCAACTCAGATTCTTTACTGGTTAATTTTTGTTCTCCATTCGGACCTTTCAGCAAACTGTGATCATAATCGAATTCATATTTACCAATAGTGAAATTCTTTTTATCTGCAGGCGCATTAGCAGCACCCACTTTAGTTCTTCTTAACACCGCTTGAATACGTGCCAACAACTCTTCCATGGTGAAAGGTTTGGTTACATAATCATCGCCACCAGAACGGAAACCTTCTAACTTATCTTCTTTAAGTGAACGCGCCGTTAGAAAAATGATAGGAATATTTTTATCGGTATTTCTAATTTCTTTTGCGAGTGTGAATCCGTCTTTGATTGGCATCATGATATCTAAAACACACATGTCGTATTGCGTGGCCATAAAAGCTTTTAAGCCTTTATCACCATCCACTTCTAAAGTTGTATCAAAACCTTTTGCAATTAAATAATCTTTCAAAAGATTACCCAAATTACGGTCGTCTTCAACCAATAAGATTTTAGTTTTTTCTGTGCTCATGACTTTGTTTTTTAGGTATAAATAATATGAATGTGCTTCCTTCGCCTAACTGACTCTTCACTTGAATTTCGCCTTGGTGTTGATCTACTATGGCCTTAACATAGCTTAATCCCAAACCAAAACCTTTTACATCATGTAAATTACCAGTATGAACGCGGTATAATTTTTCGAATATTTTCTTCTGTTCTTCCTTGCCAATTCCAATACCATTGTCTTTAACTGAAATGGCGATTCCGGCTTCAACATTCTTTGTAGAGATATGAATCACTGGCACATCTTTACAATACTTAATAGCATTGTCTACAAGATTAGAAATGGCATTGGTAAAATGTATTTTATCGGCCTCAATAAACGGATCTTCTGCGCCAAAATCAATTTCAATTTTTCCATCTTTTGCATCTACTTGCACATCAAAGCGAGAAGCAATGCTAAGTATCACTTCGTGAACATCTAGTTCTGTTTTATTCAATTTGAAATCTGGTCGATCCCACACTGCCGACTGCAACACATTTTCAACCAAAGTTCCCAATCGTTTATTTTCTTCATTAATCACATCTACATAGTGACCTAATCTCTCTTCATTTTTAGGAATATCTTTATCTTTCAAAACTTCACAAGCTAACGATATAGTTGAGATTGGCGTTTTCAATTCATGTGTCATGTTGTTGATGAAATCGTTCTTAACAATGGCCAATTTCTTCTGTTTCAAAATCACATTTAAGCTATACCAAAAAACAAAGATGATGGTGGCAATAAATAAAATGGAGATGGCCATTACACCACCCATCGATTGCAACAAAAATCCTTTCTCACGCGGAAAATAAACACTTAAATAATTGGGATACATGGAAAACTCACCAGGAAACATCTTTATCTTATAGTTGCTTTCTAACAGCATCTTATCTGATGCATCTTTCTCTTTCAATAAAACACCATTCATTTGCGACACTACACCAAAATGCATCGCAGTACTAATGTTCATTCTTTGAAATTCTTCTTCCAATAGCAATCGTACAATCTCTGGATCGATTCTTTCCTCCACACGCAGATTTTGCATATTCATTAAATCGTTGATGATTTCACTCACCATACTTGATTTTTGCGAAGTAGAACTAGGAATACCCTTAGCTTGCTTAATTTTTGAATTTTTACGATCGGTAAAACATTGCTTTAAAATTTCTCTTCTATC
Organism: uncultured Chryseobacterium sp.; assembly: GCA_964406465.1. Classification (GTDB taxonomy): domain Bacteria; phylum Bacteroidota; class Bacteroidia; order Flavobacteriales_C; genus JAHEZL01. The sequence goes on along the minus strand of CAYORT010000004.1, from coordinate 166,299 downwards.
TCTTTTAATATGAACTCCATCGGCGGTGATATATTCTGAAACACCACCTTTTTTAGAAATTTGCGCATTAGTAAGATTGAAACAACAAGAGTCACCCGGACCAGCAATATCTATAAGTAGAGATGACATATCGGCCGGCACCTGTCCGTTCAAATTATGGTTTTTAATGTAATTCGCAGCTTCAACCTTTTCGATGTTGTATACCACCGTGTGCAGCGCTCTGCCTACATTTTCGCCAAATTGCTGCTCTTTGATTTCCATGGCCGATTGCACCCAATAAAATTGAATAGACGTTAGCCCAACAAGGGCTATCGCCATAAGCAAAACGAGCATTTTAATGTAAGATAACTTCACAATTTAAAGCATTGTGAGTAAATGTAAGGTAAAGCACAGAAGGATAAAAAATGCTTAACAAATATTAGGATTCTTAAAGGGGCGAGGTACTGCTCGCCCATTCACAGAAAGAACCGTTAATTGAGATATTCAACGGCCACTATATCTTCTTTACGCACCAAATGTTTTAATTTTTTGATTGCTTCAATGATGAAAGCCGGATTGTCATTGTTTATTTTTCTCATCTCGCTTGAATCGGCGAAATAGTAATCCATCTTTCTTTTTCTGTTGTTGTACACTGCCCAAAGAGTTCCAAATAGTTTTGTACCATTACTAAACTCTATTCGTGGGTAACGATGCTGGTAGTTTAAACTGAAGTCTTCCATAAGCCATAATTTTAATGAATAAAATATGCACGAAATAACAATAGCAAGTACTGTGCTAGTGTAACGTAAACGCAAAAGCGACGTTGCTATAACAACGTCGCTTTTTACTAACAAAATCAAGACTTCTGTTGATAACCTCAACCAAAAATTATTTTTCTAAAATACTTTTGATGTTGGGTTTAAAGTAATTCGGTCCTTTCATCACCTTGCCATCTTCGCGGTATATAGGTTTTCCGTCGGCACCAAGTTTCGACATATTACTTCTTTGTATCTCATCAAATACTTCTTCCATCTTATGTTGCAAGCCGTGCTTCAACATTGTACCACACAAAATATAAAGCTGATCTCCCAACGCATCGGCAATTTCTACAATATCGCCTTTCAATGCTGCTTCTAAATACTCTTCGTTCTCCTCTTTAATTAAATCGTGACGCAACTGAATTTCTTCTTTGCTTAACGCTGTTGTGGGAGATTCGTTGTTATGAATACCAAAGGCTTCGTGAAATTCCTTAACCTTATTTATCTTATCTATTAACGACATAATTAACCTAATTCTATATCTCTTAATTTAGCTGGAATAGTTTCTACATCAAAGAAATAACCTTGAGCAAAACCACTTTCCCAAATATCACTGTCGTTCAACAACTCCACTTCAATCACTTCTTCCTCTTCACTTTTTTCTACTTCAAATGAGAAAATAAGCGATTTAGAAATTACTACTTCTTCTTTAAACTTTGCTCCTTCAACAGTGATCACTTTACAGTTGGGAATTTCAAAGTCTTCTGAATTTCCTTCACCATCAAAAAGAGTTAATGTAAAAACATCTTGATCTTTTACCGTGATACTTTTTACCGGTTCTTCCGGATTTGTTGAGAATGAATGTTCTCCCGAGTTGATTAAAATTGTTGCTTGCACAGTGCTTTTTTTCCAAAGATAGCAGAAACAAAAAAAGCGGCAAGAAATATTGCCGCTTTTAATGTTTTATTGTTGATTCTACTGCTCAGAAATTACTTGCATCCAACCTGTTTGTTCATACTCTGTATGTGTTGAATCGGTATATCTCACTATCCAGTAGTAAACTCCATCTGAGGCTTTGTTACCCTGATAGGTGCAATCCCAACGAGGCAAAGCTCCTTTCGACTGAAATACTCTAATTCCCCATCTGTTGTAAACCTGAAAATCGATGCTCAAAATATTGTTTAAAATACCCTTGTAGTTGCCATCATTAATTTCATCCATATCGTCGTAGCAACTAATAAACTCATCGTTCTTTCCATCGCCATTTGGTGTCACTACATTTGGAAAGCACAATACTGTTGGCTCGCAGTCGTCGACAAACACAGCTGTATCCGACGCCGAACAATTAAAATTATTGGTAACGGTTACGGTAACCAAGCCCGGCTTCAATATTTTGGTGTTGTTTGAAACAGCACCTGTCGACCACGCTATACTTTGATAAACTCCCGCAAGAGATAAGTCGATAAACTCTTTACCAGTAAAGCACGCTGCACTATCGGGAATTGAAACCGATGGCAACTGATGAACAGTAACACTCACTGTGTCGCCACCAACGCAACCTCTTCCATCCATCACCAACACGCCATATAAATTAGTACTTCCAACTTGTAATGTCGACTGATTTGCTCCGGCTGGAAACCACGTGTAGGTAACCGGACCAGCAAATGGCCCATATTGTGCCGCATCCAAAGTAATCGTTTGATTGGCACAAATCACTTTTGGTCCGCCAAAATCAACATGCAATGTATCACCCATCGCCACAAAAGCAGCCGCTGAATCTTTACATCCGTTATTATCGGTAACTCTAACCCAGTAAGTTTGATTAGGCACAGTAACATTTAATGTTGGATTGGTTGATGCATCACTCCATACATAAGCAGCCCAAGTTGATGGATTAGGGATTAATGTTACAACAGCGCCGCCCGGACAAGTTGAAGTATCGGCTAAGCTAACTGAAGGCAACGCGTTAACAGTTAAAGTAGCTGTTGCACTGCTGGTACATGTGGTAGATGGATTGGTATAAGTATAAGTAATAGTTTTTGGTCCGGCACCACCTGCATTACCCGGATTATACAAAGGAGAAACACCAACACCACTACCCGTATAAGTACCACCCACAGGAGAACCACCGCTAAGGTTAAATGGCGTAGCATCTAAACATGCTGCCGCTTGAGATAGCGTAAGGGTTACCACAGGCAAGGCATGAACGCGAATAGTATCGGTTACAGAAGCAACACAATTGTAATTATCGGTTACAGTATAAGTAATGGTATCTTTTCCGGCACCTGCGTTAGCCGGATTAAAGCTTCCGCCACTAACCCCTTTGCCTGAATAAACACCACCCGTTGGGTTACCACCCGTTAACACAAAAGCTGGTGCATCAATACATATAGCGTTTACAGGAATATCCATGTCAATTAAAGGCAAAGCCCTTACAGTGAGCACAGCTGTAGCCGAATCGGAACAACCACTTCCATTGGTATATTTATATTTGATAGTATGCGGACCAACCAAAGCCACCGATGGATCGAAATTTCCACCAGAAACTCCAGTTCCCGAATAAGTACCGCCGCTTGGTGAACCACCGCTTAATGCAAAAGAAGTTTCATTGATACACACATCAGGATCTGAAAAAGACAAAGTAACTGTTGGTTTATTGTTCACCGTTAATACAGCTTGATCAGAATTAGAACAGCCATTTTGTGTTACTGTTACGGTGTAGGTTCCTTGAGTTGATGTAGATAAGGTTTGTGAAGATCCAGTCACCGGACCAGTCCAGTTGTAACTTGTAAATCCAGCACCGGCATCAAATACCCAAGCAGGGTCGCCCTGACAAATTGAATGATCGGCAACATTAACTACCGGCAAAGCTTTCACTGTAAATGTTTGCTCAGAATATTGAGTACAGCCCACTCCGGGCAATGGACTCAATGTATATCGAACGGTAAAGGAACCTGCAGTATTGGAAGTAAAGGTAGAACCTACAATAGAACCTCCAGTACCAGAAACAATACTCCAGTTACCTGTACCTTGTAAGACATGTGAAGCTAGATTAATGGAAGCACCAGCACAAGTATCATTAATAGGACTTGTACTAACTGGAGGACAACATACAGTAACGGTAATGGTTACAGAGTCATTCAATAAACATGGAGGATTTCCATAGTAAACTTTTACCGCCCAAGGACCATTTCCAACACCAGCACCGGGATTAAACATACCAGATGAATTCACGAAGCCCGAAGGTACCGAAGACCAGTTTCCTGTATTTTGTGCTGCAGTCAATTGAAAAGCAGCAACATTTGCACATACATTAGTATCGGCAGTAGGATTTGTGATATCTGCTTGTAACCCACCACCAGATTGAGGAATAAAGTTATTTGGTAAACCATACCAAGTTAAAGTTCCAGCGTTATATCCGTTAGGATTCCATCCACACGAGGCTGCATCGACAGCATCAGGCGACGAAATAGTACCCAAGAAATTGGTCATATTTTCACCCACATACAATTTACCGTCGGCACCTTTCTTAACTGCGCCATAAAAACCATTTGCTGCGATAACCGACGGATTTGTTGCGGCATTGTAAGGTAGTGTTGTATTGAAATGAACAAATCGTGAGTTTAAAGAAGTAAAATAAACCTTCTTATCATCTGGCGACCAAGCACAACCATAATGTCCGGTAGTACTCACTCTCGAGGTACCTCCAACACCTAAAGTAGTATTGGTAACTACCCCTGTATTTGGATCGAAATTGAAAATATATCCTCCCTGACCATTCATACTAGCCATGGCCAATTGAGTAGCTGTAGAGTTAAATGCAAAAGAACCACGACGGTCGTCACCAATGGCGATTACTGGTCCAACAGCGGTAACCACCGGAGCGCCAACACCAGACGGACTAACCGGAATGGCATAAAAATTATTGTTACCCGCACCGTGCACTACCACCCAAACGGTATCACTACAAGTCTTTGAAGCTGCCGTCATCATCTCTGCCGTAGGAGTTGAACTACCATCTAACACAATATTATTCTTAGAAGTAACATCACCCAGGCCACCATTTTGAGTCATATCAACAATATTGTAACGAACGCCATTTCTGGTTGCATTCAAACAGTCATTGATAGTAAAAATGTAGTATTCGGTTAAACTGCCTGGCTTTTTAAAGGCTACCACCCCATTTAAAGAACTACCAGTGGTGGATGCTACATTGCTTTCCTGACTCCCCAACAAACCGCCACCGCTTGGCATTTGCACGTTATTTTTATTGTAAACTTTTAATCCGTCGGAATAAAAAAGAGCATTACCAGAACCATCTGATATTACTGTAATTGCTTCGTAGATGGTGAAACATTCAAAGTTTCTTGAAGATGGTCCGGGAAACTGCATCCCTGCGCCATTAAAGACATTTCCTCTTCCAAAGTACCACAATTCATCTTGTGCAAAGCCTGTTCCTGCATATAACAAGAACATAAACATTACCATTCTTTTTAAGCTAAAATTCTTCATATAAATACAGTTTCATACCGTCAATTGTCCCATAGATAAGGGATTGATAAATCAACAAATATGGTTAATAAACAAAGCAGTAGAGTGTGAACTCACTAACGTAGATTGAATTAGTTCGTTTCGTTGCCTCGAAAGTAAAAATATTTTTAGGAATGACGTTAAAAGTCGGGTCGATTGCAAAGAGTTTATTACCTTTGCCCCCTATAAAAATAAATATATGAAAGATTCAAAAGCCAATCAATTGCTCGACGAGTTAGTAAAAAGCTCAGAACAAAACTTTGACGTTGCGGCAATCGCTTCAAAGCTTACAGATATTAGAGCTTATGCTCTTAAAGAAGAAGATCCTTTGGTGACCAAATTATTGCGATTAACAAAAGAATATATCGAACAAAATGAAACTTTCGATTTAGTTTTTGAGGGCCCAGAAGAAGATGAAAACAAATTTTCATACTTTCTTAATTTATTGAAAGGTTCTGATAACAAATACAACCGCGAAGAATTAGCTGAAGTGCGCGATATTTTGATGGGAAGAAAATAATTCAACTCAAAAAAAGAAAAGCCCTCAATCAAAAATGATTGAGGGCTTTTTTATTAATAGACTCCCTAGTAGACAAAAAAATCCGTTTCACTGCTGGTTAAGCCTCTTGTCAAAAAGAAAAAAGAAGGGGGATAACTATCTGCTTTCGACAACTTAATAATAAAGAACTAATGAACTGAAACTGCCCAGCAGCAAAACGGTTATAGCAAAGATAAATCTGACTATTTCGAAATGGTGTTTTTAATATGATACAAAACACTGACATTGAAATATTTCTACACTGACAATTGGTATACTTAGTAAATTACCGTAACTGTGCCTAAGCGTTCTTTCCTAAGTAGCTTGCCATTTTCAGAATTTACAGAATACAATATCTTGTACACATACACATCTTGTTGAACCATTTGATTCAAGTATTTACCATCCCATCCTTCATCAATATCTGCACTTCTAAATATTTGCTCACCCCAACGATTGAAAATGAGCAACTCAAAATCTTTAACATTGATTCCTTCAGCCTTAAACACATTGTTTTTTGAATCACCATTTGGGGTAAAGGCATTAGGGATGTATAGTGTAGTCGGACAATACTCCACAATTTTAACTTCATCGCTCACCGCACAGGTCCCTTCATTCAAAACAACATTGTAGACACCTCCTTTACTTACGGTTATCGAAGAGGTTGTTTCTCCTGTATTCCACAAATAACTGTATAAGGATGAAGTGCTATCGAGTGATATAGTAACATCACCATCTTCATCAAAGCAATGAGAAGCAGGCATATTATCGATAAAACGACTCAACACATTTTTTGGAACAACCACCTTCTTCACATAAACAGTATCGAACACGGCGCAATTGCCATTGCTCACTTTTACAGAATAGCTGCCAGTATTGTCGACAATTATGATTGGTGTTTTAGCCAATACGTTCCATAAGTAAGACATACCAGGATTGCCCGCATTCAATGTTAATGTTTCGCCCTCACAAATCTTTACACTGTCTTTACCATTAAGCAAATCAAGCACCGGATAAGGTTTAAAGTTTACATTAACAGTATCTTTTGCAGAACAAGTGTATTGGTCAACCACCGTTAAAATATAGCTACCCGTTGCGTTTACGGCCAACTGATTTGCAGTTGAGTTGTTACTCCAAGCATAGGTCCAATTGGCATCTTGAGGTTGTGGTTTTATAATAATGTTGCTTCCTTCACATGTATCGACATCATTACCTAATGTTATCACAGGATTAGAGTGAACACTTACTACTACCGATGTATCGGCAAAACAACCTGTGGCATTGTTGGTTACTTTAACGGTATAAGTTGCGCCTGTTTTGCTTGTGATTATCGGTCTTATTGAACCATTGCTCCACAAGTAAGTATAGTTATCTCCGTAATCGTGTCCCAAGCTAGCCTCGGCACCACTGCAAATAGAGGCTGTAACAGGTATCAAAGACATGTCTGGCAGCGGATTCACTCTAATTTGCATTGCATCTGTTCCAGTGCATCCTTTACCATCATTAACAGTAAGTGTAACTGTTTGCGCCGAATTTACCGTGATGCTTGATGTAGTGGCTCCAGTACTCCAACTAAAATTATAGCCATTGGAGTACTGTGAGCTTAGCACCACTGATTCACCTGCGCACATCACAGAATCTGGCACACCAGTAATCTGCACTGGTAAATTAGGTAATATTCTAACTGTTGCTGAATCGCGGCCTGTGCAACCAAACTTATCAGTCACATCAACAAACACTGTTGTATTCGCTGTTACATTGGTCAAGGTAAGCGATGCAGCTGTAGAATTATCGTTCCACTTATAGGTGAACGGACCGTTACCATTGTTATATCCACCTTCATTAAATACAACAGTGTTGCCTTTGCACACATCAATATTTTTAATTGAATCTGGTGCAGGTAAAGCAACAATTGCCAATATAATTGTATCGCGATTCACACAACCATTGTTATCGGTAACTTTCACAGAATAAGTTCCTGCTACATTCTTAGTAATGCTGGCTGCTGTTTCGTTAGTGCTCCATAAATAAGAACTAAAGTTACCTGCATTAATGGTGTAAGATGCGCCAGCACAAATACTCTTGTCGGCACCTAAACTTACCACTGGCAAAGGATTAAGATTAAGGGTCATTGAATCACTTCCTTTGCAACCACTTCCATTTTCAACGACCAATCCATATATACCTGCATTCTTAACTTTGATGCTAGGTGTTGTTGCTCCTGTATTCCATAGGTATGTGTATGAAGAACCAGAGTATGCAGTGATTAAGGTAAGGCTGTCACCAGCGCAAATAGTAGCGTTATTCAATTGAACTACCAACGAACTATTTTCCTTTAAATAAATACTGTCGGATGAGAAACACAATTTACTATCGGTTGCTTTCACTTTGTACCACCCCGGCACTGTAGCAACAAGACTATCACTGCTGCCTGTTGCAGCACCTGTCCACTGATACGCAAAACCACCTGCACCACCAGAAACAATAGGTTTTAGGGTAGTGCTACTTCCCGGACAAATATACACTGTATCAGAAGGGAAGGAGACATTTACTGTAGAGTTGATAGTCACCAAAATAGTATCGCTGTTCTTACATCCCTTCGCATCTGTTGCTTCAAGAATATACTGCCCATTAGAATTCACAAATCTTGATGGCGTGGTGATATTGCCTGGAGTCCACAAATATGAAGTGAAAATACCCGCAGCTTTAATAGAATCGCTTGAACCATAGCATAAAACCTTATCGGCACCTAAATTTACAGTTGGTAAGGGGTTAAGCGTTAAAGTCATCGAATCACTGCTTTTACAACCCGATGCATTTTGCACCACAACACCATAAATACCAGCGTTATTCACCTTAATAGATGACGTTGTAGCACTCGTATTCCACAAATAAGTATTGCCGGCAGAAGCAGGATTAATTGAAATTTCAACTGAATCACCTGCACATACGTTAGTATCTCTCAATTGCACTTTATCGGAGGCGCGCAACTTCACATATATACTATCGCTTTTCGTACACATCTTACCATCGAACACATTTAATTTATACCATCCTTGAGCACTAGCCACCAAAGAATCTGCACTACCGCTGCCAGCTCCACTCCACACTCTAATGAAACCTCCATAACCACCAGAAATTGTTGGTTTAAGTGTTGTTGATGTGCCGGCACAAATCGAAACCGTATCGGTTGGGAAAGACACAATGATATCTGGATTTATATTCACTAAAACTGTGTCACTCTTTTTACAGCCTTTCGCATCTGTAACTTCAAGAATATGCTGCACGTTAGCATTAACAAAAATGGAAGGTGTTGTTTTATTGGTTGGAGTCCACAAATAAGATGCAAAAGTTCCCGAAGATTTTAATGAGTCGGAACCGCCAAAACACAATGCTTTATCGACACCTAAGTTCACTGCCGGTAAAGCATTTACAGTTAATGTCATAGAATCACTGCCGCTGCATCCAGCGGCGTTGTGCACCACTACCCCATATATACCTGCATTCTTTATTTTAATTGAAGGTGTTGTTGCACCGGTATTCCACAAATAGGTTGTTCCTGAAGCATTTTGATTGCTCGTAATGGTGATGCTGTCACCTGCACAAATTGCAGTATCGGCCAATTCAACAGGAAGCGACGTACTATAATCAACAAAAATACTATCGCTATTAAAGCACATCTTACCATCGTAAACAGTCATTTTATACCAACCACGTGAGTTAACTACCAAAGAATCTGTTGTGCCAGAATCTGTACCATTCCATTGGAACTTGATATACCCTCCGTAACCTCCCCATATAGAAGCCTTAAGTGTAGCAGAACTTCCGGCGCAAATTAACATAGTATCGGTAGGAAATGAAACCAATATTTCTGGATTCACACTCACCAAAACGGTATCTCTGTTTTTACATCCTTTGGCATCGGTTACTTCTAGAACATGTTGACCATCCGTATTCACAAAAATAGAAGGCGTTGTTTTATTGGTTGGAGTCCACAAGTATGAAGAGAAAGTACCTGTAGCTTTCAAAGAATCAGAACCTCCATAACACAAAGCTTTGTTTACACCTAAATCAACATTTGGCAAGGCATTTACAGTAACCACTGTATTTCCTTCACCGGTTGTGTCGCAAGTTGCATCCCACACCGAATCCACTTTATAGGTGCCAGCTTTTTTAGCATAAAAAGTATAGGTATTCGCATTAATGTTGGCAACAGTCCATTTTGTTGATCCATTGCTCAATTTAATTTTGAATGGTTTAGTACCCGTTAATGCAACTGATAATTGAGTGCTATCACCAGCACAAAAAGACTTGGTGCCACTCATCACTGCCTTAGGCGGTATGCATGATGTACAGTGAAAAGGAACATACACTGTATCTGTTAAAGAACACTGGGTGTTGGCAGTATTGGTTGCGGTGACAGTATAGATAGTTGGACTGTTACCAGCAACGTTGGCAGGTGTTCCTGTGATTGCTCCCGGATTCCAAACATAGGTGTAGTTTCCAGGGGTGTAAGGACAATTCACCGTATATTCAAAAGCGGTATAATTTTGATACTGCTGTGCAGAACCAATAGGAATCAATTGATTCAACACTTTAACGCCATTCTTATCTTTGATGTAAACTTCAATAGGTGCATTTTGCTGGTTGTAACCGGCAGCGCCAGTGCATGAACCAGAAGCAGGTTGCACTTCCACTTCAAACTTAATTTTCTCACCAGTACACATCTTAAATGTAGCTTTGGTTGGGGCAGGATAAGCATTAATCAACACATCTTTACGCAATCTTTGCGCAGCTCCATTAGATGGTGTAATGATCACAAATACGTCTCTTTCCCATGCCGCATATGGTGTATCAAAATACACCGACCACTCGCATTCGCAATCGTCTTGTTCTAATTTTGTTTTTAAAACAGCATCACAATTGGTCATACTTTGAATCGACGCTGTTAGCTTTTCATTCATCGGAGTGGTGAATTTAACTTCGGCAGATAATTTGAATTTACAGGTTGCGGTTACATTATCTTGAATGGTAATGTTGTAAACACCGTCGGGCAAATTGGTAATCGATTTTGTTGAGCTGTTTCCAGTAACAGAACCACCAAACTCATCACTTTGGTAAGTCACAGTATAATTGGTAGATCCTGTGATAGTTAAATTAATTGTACCTCCATGCATATTCTGACAAGGGGTATTTACTGTTGTTGGGGTAGCCGTTATTCCGCAAGCATTGCAATTGTTCACAACAATCGTTTTGGGGCAACAGGCTGGAGCACACCCCCCTAAATCGGTATTACATACCGTAACAGTATACACAAAAGTACCTGTAGCTGTGGGAGTTATAACCAATTGTTTTTGGTTACCTCCAGCCACTGCAATACCATCTTTGTACCAAGTGTAAGTCATGTTTGGTCCATCACCTCCATCTATCATGGCTTCTAAAACGATAGACTGACCTTTACAAATAGTATCACTTTCGCTATTGGTGGTAATATGTGAAGCCGGAGCATAATCTCCAATACATTGGCGGTAACCATTGTTATATGCTGGTAAACCATCGTTATGAATAACCGACATTAAAGGGATTTCTTTTGGCAAGCCTAAAATAATCTCATCGATAACGGGTCCAATCTGCATAAATGGTACTGCAGCACCGCCATTTATAGAATTAAAAACTGCGGTTACATTGGCTGTTGTCGCTGCAGTTTGTGCCGATGTCAATTCAGGATAAAACAGAAAAATCTCACTTAAATATTGATTCACGTCGGCAAGAGTGATGGGCACATTATAAAAACCGTAGTCGACGTGATTCTGACTAGCTGCAGGTGTTGATGTAACGATGGGATTGTTATACTTATAATAAGTTGATGTTGTATTTTGCTCCAATGCATTCATAGTCCAACCAATCACCTCAGGATATCTACTTGATGTAGCCGTTAAATCCCAATTAGAAGAAGCAATGGCAGCAGCTCTGCCGGCGGGAGTGTACAAGTTAAATCCTTGTCCTGCACCAGCTGTACCTGTTACATTATCTTGCACCGCAGCGGCCCAGCTGTTCCAGCCCGAGGCCATTAATTTTTCATAGGCATTAGGATCGGCAGTAGCAGTGATAATGGGCCAAATGTCTATCCCCCATGCGTAATCGATGAGATAATGATTCAAAATATTTCTGTATGCTAAGCCTAAACATGCTGTAGAAAAATGACTCGTTGAGATAAATTGCTGATGTTCATTAGGCTTAAAACGCCATGGCCATGTTTGATTCAAGTCACCACACCATGCATTAGCCTCTTCCATTTGAAAACACCCATCATGTTGGGTTAAACCTTCGTTACATTTTGCATTGAAAGCCGGACTCAAGCTATTCCAAGGAGTTCTGTTTGCTGGCCATTGTGCACCACAATCACAGGCCATTCCAGTTTCATGTCCGGTAATCGCCATCCAATAAGAAATCTTTGGATGATCAACCCTTTGAATAATATTTCTATTGTAGTTCCATGCATGAGCAATACCCAAAGCCCATGTTGGGCGATTGGTTGGAATACTCAAATGCATTGGTCTCTCTTCATTTAAACCATCAACCCCACCCTGCGGCAAACGTATTTCCGTATAAGGAGCAGCTGTCTTGATCAAACAACTTCTGTCAAAAAAGGCATAAGAAGGATATTGTGGACAGTCAAAACGGACTGGCCCTTGTGCCAAAACTTTGCTCCCCCATAGAGCCAAGAATAGCAAAACTGTAATTTGTTTAAGAAAAGTACTCATAGTTGTGATTTCGCTTGTTGTGAATTTACAAACTAGAACAAGTAAAAACCACGAAATACTACAAGGAATAAGGGTTGTCAGTGTTTTGTCAGGGAAAATACTTCTTCTTTTCTAAAGAAGCAAAGACTTCATTTTTGTCTTGAAACAAAAACGAAGCAAAAAGTTCAATGGCAAAAGATGCTGCCCTCCCTCTCTCCAAAAAATTAAATTCTCCTTTTATCCGAATTTATTTTTTGGTTCGCAGCCTTTACACACCCTCGCCTTTTGCCAGGGCTAACGCACAATAGCGACTCTAGGCTTAATAAACGAAAACTTATAGTCTCGCGAAGCAACAGAAAATCAGTAATGAGATTGGAAAAACAAGGAAAGTCTATAACTTTAGAATTATTTCAGCACTTGAGATTCAATAAAAATCAACATGAAAAAGCATATTCCTCTTATTTTATTGTTCTCTATTTCCATAGCTATTCTGGATATTATAACTTATAAATATAAATGCTATGTTTTTGACGAGCCCAGTCCTTATTTTTATGGATTCCCATTTATTTATAGAACTAGTATTTCATGGGTAAACTCAATGTCTGGTGATTTCTATTTCTTAGGCTTTTTAGGAAACTTCATTTTTTATCTTGTCTTAACATTACCCATCGTATTTCTTGTGAGGATCTAATTAAAACAAACACTGACTAAAAAAATTGTAAAATTCTCAGCAACAATTTGTCTTGGAATACTTCTGTTTTTCGCTTATATTAAATTGATAGGAGGAATAGAATGGAGGTATAAATGGAAAGAAGATTATTTTTTTAATAATTACGGAGGAAAACCTATGGAATATGACAGAACATTAGAGTTCTTTCAGTACGCAGAATAATGAGCTGAAAAGAAGAAAATCAAATCAATCAAAACTAGGTTATTATTTCAATTCCGCGCAACTATTGTGCGCTGGCCCGCGCCAAAAGCCGGGCGTGCGAAAAGGCTGTGAACCCAAAATAGAAAGCGGACTAAGGAGCTTTCGTGATTTTGGGAGAGCGGGCTGGCAGGATTCGTCAGTAGACGAACAAGTCTTTTGGCGAAAGATTTTTTGTTTACTTTTTCATCTCTGAAAAAGTAAATCTTTGCTTCTTTGAAAAGAAGTAACTACAACTGCCTCAAATACTCATTCAAAGTAATATCCTCTGGCACATTAAACTTCTCTCTCAATCTAGATTTACGTTTATCAAGCGCATTGATAGAAATATTCAACAAGTTGCAAATGTCCTTGTTGCTCTTACCCATTCTAATATATGTACACATCAACAGCATAGACTCCTTCATATTAGGATCTACAGCTTTAATTTTCTCCAAATAATCGTTGTGTTCCTTGTTAAAATGTACCTGAAACTCCAGCCATTTCTTTTCCTCATCACCATCTGAATTATTCATTGAATATTCTAACCCTCTAATCTCTGCGCGCAATGCACGAGGGTCATCGGCTTTCTCCAACAAGGTATCAAGCTTGTCGCCAATATGCTCAAACAGTTCTTTCTTTTGCGAATAATTTAAGGCGATAAAAGACAATTCTGTTTCTTTTTCTTGTAATTCTTTTTGAAGCAACTCTGCCTTATGAGCATTCTCTTGAATGAGCAATTCTTTTCTCTTCTCTTCTTCCATTTTCAACTGAAGATTCAACAATCGTTTTTGATACAATTTATAAGCAACATAAATACATGCAATGAAAAGCAAGAAGTAGAAAATCTTCGCTAAAGTTGTTCTGTACCAAGGGGGTAGAATGGTAAAAGCATAAGAAGTTTCACCCAACAATGTATAACGAGAGAGTGCCTTCACTTTAAACACATACTCTCCTTCATATAAATTGGTAAACTCTTTTAAGTGAGCTTTCTCAATCTTCTTCCACTCTCCTTCACCATTTTCTTGCAACATCACATACCATTGAACATCATAGAAGTTTTCAAACGGCGAAAAGGAAAAGGAAAAACGCAAATTATTAGATGAATAAGGAATCTCAAGCGAATTAAGCTCAATCAAACTGTCTGATTCAATATCACTAATTTGTCTTAGGGAAACCTTCCCATAATGCTCTTTAGGGGCGGCGGCATTCGCTAATAAAAAGCCATCGGGAGTACCTATCAAAAATAGATTGTTACCTACTAAATCAATCATTTCAGAATTACCGATAAGTTCAACCGATATGTTGTTGAGAAGATGTAAACTATCAATCACATAAGTTCTTCCGGCGCGCTTTAAAATCACAGGCTGACGATTTTCGATGGTATACAATAAACCATCTTTTATCTTTCTAATTCGATTTAATGTTAATCCCTCCACCCATTTCTCTTTCATTAAATAATTGCCTTCTACTCGGTATAAGCCACCAACAGAGGCAACATAAATCATGTTTTCATCTTTTACCAATTCAATAAAGTAATCTGACTTTAAATTCAATTTTTTACAAAAATCTTCTTTGAGCGTCACCTTTGTAAAATCTTCATTAAGCATTAGTCTGAACAAACCCGTTGCACCGTTTGCCACCCATAAATTGCCGTTGTCATCAAACTCAAAGGTTTTGGCTTGATCTGAAAATCCTTTAATGGTATTGCTATATTTCCATTGGTTTTCTATCCATCTATACACATCGATTCCCGAGTATGTTCCTACTAAGAAAATATCACTTCTATTAGGTACAGCTTTAAATTGCCAAGCACCACGCCAACTGTTTTTAGAAATAACACTGGCGACACCATTTTTTATTTGATAAACATCTTGCTGATCGGCACAAAACAGCAAGCCTTGAGAAGAATGCATCGCTCTAACAAAGGCTTTTACATTGGCAATTTGGGTGTACTTTTCATTGTTCCTTAAAGAGTAATAGAGTCCTTGTGAAGTTCCCAAATAACTTACCTCATCAAATTTAAAAGATGAATAACCTGCTCCTGCTATACCTGCAGATTCATCAACAATTAAAACAGGCGAAGATAGTGGAATGATTGCTATGCCATTGTTGGTTGCCAAACATACATCTCCCTGATTATTGTTGGCAATGGCGTACACGTAGTTACTTGGCAAAGTGCCATCTGTTGCACTAAAATGATGCTCAGTTTTAAAATTATTATCAAGAACAAAAACTCCGCTTTGCTCGGTACTAATAATGCGCTTACCGCTGGTAAAAACCACATCGGAAATGATACTTTTAGCCACAAAATCTAGTGATGAGACTCTCGATACTTGTCCGTTTTGATATTGATAAACAGCTTCTCTACCGTATAAGTAATAAACATTCCCCTTTAACTTTTCAATTCCTCTAATTTCCAATTGCTGTAAATCACCCTGCAACCAATCGGTGCCTGTTTCAGTAACAAAACCTATTCCCTTGCCCAATTCCATTATACACAACGTGCCGCCAATATTTTCTAGATAAAGAAATTTATTGCCTTTGTTGGGATACTTTACTTCTAACTTTTTACCATTAAAAACATACATGGCATATTCGGCAGCGAAATATATTTTCCCTTTGAATTCGGCACAATGGTGGACCCATCCAATATTCTTGCGAAGAGAATCGGGAAGTAAATTTGTCAAGGAATAATATTGAAGCACCCCTTTGGCATTCTTCTCAGCATATCCTAAGTCGTTGTTTGCCCCAAAGTACAATCTGCCGTCGGAAGATTGGCATAAAGAAATCGGACTATTACTAACCGACATATCTGTTTTCTTCCACGAATCGCCATCAAAAGTGAGCAAGCCATAAGCATTTGCCACATACAATAGACCACTGTCGTCAAAGAATGCATCATAATTAACCTGATGCGCATTATAATCTTTAGTGGAATACGTCAGTATGCCAGGTGTGAAGGCCGACAGCTGCTGTATACTTAAAATTAAGGCTGCAAAAATTAATCTTGTTCTTAGCATGATAGTTAAAATTACAGTAGTTAATTCCTATCCAAGATACAGTCTTGGAGAAAAATTCGCTATAACAAAACCCTTGATATCACTTAAAAATGCAAAAAGTCAGGATTATGTCAGGCTCTTATACACAAATTAAGTGCTTTTGGTTTTACCTCTACTTATGAAAGAAAACTAAAACTGATATTCTTCCTTAGACAAGGCAACTATATGTTCTGCGTGTTGCGGACACATTGCGAGCAACTGCGAAGTCGTAAACAATTCGAAATCTTTAAAATCGAAACCCGGACTCACCATGCAACCCACCAAAGAATAATCGCCCACCGGCTGTGAACCAAAAATACTACCTGCCGGAATGATTAATTGAAGTGTTTCTCCTCTATCAGGATTTGGTCCTACCAAATGTTCTGTTAGCTTTCCTTGCTTGTCTATCATCGTTACTTTTAAAGCATCTCCTTGATGATAATACCACAACTCATCTGCGGTAAGTCTATGCAAATGCGAAACTTGGCCTTGTTTAAGCAAAAAATAAATGCTTGTTGAAATATTACGATCACCATGCATCACGGCAGCGCGATAAATCTCTTTGAAATAACCACCCTCGGGATGCGCTGTTAATTGTAAATGATTAACCCAAAAATCGGCCGTCTTCATCACTATTTCTTCTTTTCGAAAACCAAGTGTTTCTTATTGAAGTCGGCAGCAGCGTTAATCACTTTTCTAAATGACTCGTACTCGGTTTTTGGAACTCTTATGATATTGTAAAATTCATGCACAGTAATAATGTAAGTGTTACCTTCTTTTACATAAGAACTTTTAAATGACATTGTTCTTTTGCCATCTTTCTCAACATAAACATCCATCACGATATCGTTGATATTAGTAATCACATAACCATCGGGAACAACAACCCTTAAAGTTCTAATGTATCCATGATTGTTGTCATTTTCAATATCGGTCATTCTTTGCTTGTCTTCGTACATTTCGGCCTGCGGACCAATTACTTTACCTACATCAAAAGAATAATTTAAGCCTGCCTTCTCAATCAAAGCTGTTGAATGAACTTTACCTCTAACAACATAAACCTTTTTCAAAATATCGCCGCCCTCCTGCACCTCATCCATCTTAGCTTCTTTAACATCTGCATCTTCTGCCATATCTTTTAAAGATGCTTTGGCCAACTCCTCCTTTTTCTCATCTGATAAATGCTTGTATGCCGCTAAATAAAATACTGCTTCATATCCTGTTTTATCCAATCGAACATCCATATCTACTCCAGTAAAACCTTCTTCAAAAGTGATGGTTGCATCGATGTTTGAATAGGTTACAGAATCTGCCGGACCTTCAATATAACCAACTCTAGCTACCGGACTTTTAATATCTCCCAAGCTGATGAACTTAATAAATAAGCCCTTGTTGTAGCACAAATTTTCTGGCACCAATCCATATCTATATGCTACTTCTGTAGGCGCTAAATATTTTTCATACTTAGGAAAATAAAACAAAAAGTCTTGTAAATAAGTCCATGATTGAAAATCACCATCAAAATGCTTGTCATTTCTATTACTAGTAACCACCAACTGATGTTCAATACCAGCTTGATCTAAAACAAAAGCAAAAACTCTACAGTACACCCATGGAGCGATAACCGACTTGGACGCTATCGCCTCATTTACCAATACTTTACCATATTTTTGATCTAAAGTAAACGTTTTGATATGCTCTTCAATCTTCCTGATTTTATCTTCTTCATTAAGATTTTCAAGCGCTAGAGATTTTAGCATCTTTTGTACCGCCTTCACTTCCTTCTTGAATTTTTTCTCATCGGGAGTTTCATAATAGTAGTGGTAATAGTCTTTCGCAAAATCGTCGAAGGTATTTGCTTCTCCGCGGTTGTTGTCTTTGTTTTTGCTAAACTTATATTCCATCCTTTTATAGGCAGCATGACCATAAGAGAAAATTTCGTCGTCTATGGACGGACTATTTGGCACGTCAACAGTATGGCGATTTTTACCTGAAACCGTGGTGTCTACTTTTGCTTCGGGCATACCGTTGTACGATTTCGACAAAAACTCCCAAGCTTTGTCGTAAATCAATTCGAAATGAGCATTTCTAACGGGGTAAGTGTTGTTGATGGTGTAATCGTCGCAGTTAAAATTGTTAATCACAGTTTTTAAAGTGTACATGTACTCTATTTCACTACCTTTCTCAACTCCTTCAAGAGCGAAAATAGTGTACGGACCCGCATCTTCGTAATTCTCAACAAATTTGATGTTGTCGTTATTAAAGACAGTTACTTTGCCGTCTTTTGAAATTGAGCGAGCTTTTAAACCAACAACTTCTTGCCCTCTGCCAGTGCTAATGTATACCTTATTGCTTTGGTCAACAGCCTCATCATTGTTCAACTTTTTCTTTTTGTGAATTGTACTTACTTCGTATAACATGCCGCTGAAGTACGTATACTCTTTTACCAAGAAATCTTTAGTGATTACTAAACTTGCCTTCGACTCCTCGTCAGTTAATACCGTTGGCACTGGTTTGTCTTCCCAGTCATAGGTTTTCATCTCATAAGAAAAGTCGCTGTTGTTATAATCATTTTGGGCAACAAGCGTGAAAACACCAATTGCAAGTAGTAAAGTTGAGAGTATTCTTTTCATCTTATTTTTTTGTTGCTTTAGTAATTTTTTGAAGCACTACCACTTCACTGTAAGCCTTATTTAACTCTTTAACCATGGCATTAAATGCTGCAAAATTTTCTTCTTTCAACAACAAATAATTGATGTAAAAATCTTTCACTAGAATCACTTTTCCTTCTACCATCTTATAGGTTATAGTAAATCCAAATAAGTCGTTTTTATATTCTGCATTTGAAGGCAAATATTCCACTTTATATCCCTTAGGAATTATTAAAGAGGTGGTTTCAATTTCCTGATATTGATAATCATTATCCACTGGTATCCCTTTTCTTTTCTTAGTGTCGATGGTGGCACTTCTAAGATCTTTCTCAAGGTTTAAATTCACATAAACTTGCTCGCCAGCAAACTTCACATAATCGGGTAACTTGAAATCGTAATTGATATAAAGATTGCTATCTCTGTTTTCTAATCCAAAAAACTCTGCCGACTTAAACTCAATTTTATTATTGCCCTTATCCAACATTGCCTTTACACGCTCTTTGCGTTTATCTACAGGTTCATTTATTAACCTGTTTACAAAATAAAGCTTATCATAACCACGAGAATC
The DNA here is from genome assembly GCA_964406465.1 of uncultured Chryseobacterium sp. GTDB lineage: Bacteria > Bacteroidota > Bacteroidia > Flavobacteriales_C > JAHEZL01. The sequence continues at coordinate 146,584 of CAYORT010000004.1, read as the reverse complement.
GATATGTCCTTTACCCATAAGTAAATCACCATCAATAGTGAGTGTTAACGAGTCGGTCCTTAGGTTAGCTTCCTTTGAAATAACTGGCACCTTCATTACTTTGTATTGTCCTTTCCCTTCACTAATAAGCGCTTCCTTACCTTGAATAAACGAGGTTGGAAACCCAAATGGAGTGTAATATCCAGTAGCATCCAAAAACACAATTTCGCCATTATCGCGCTCATAAGCAGAGATCATGTGGTTTGTAGCCATAGCGTTTGGCACCTGCTCGTAGGTATAAGGAATATCCCTACTTCCTATCCAAGTTAAATGCGATTTGAGTCCGGCATATCTCAACATCTCGGTAATAATACTAGCCATGTCCTTGCAATCGCCGTATCTTCTCTGACAAATAAGCGGTGCCTCTCGCGGTATAAATCCGCCCATACCATCTTCAAACGCAACATATTTCACATTGCTTTGTACCCAATTGAAAATTCTTCGCGCCTTCTCATCTTTGTCATTCACATCTTTAACTATCGAATCCACCAATCCTTTCAGCTCGGCATTATCTTCTGCATTTACGTCTTGTACAAAGCTGTAAAACCAATCATACATTCCCTTTACATTGGGTAATACACTTTCAACTTCTCCATTCTTGTGTTTTACTTCTGCAATTCTAACAATGATGTGAGGTGCATAATAACTTAAACTCGGACCGTTACTATAATGCTCATAGGCCGCCATATTCTTTGCAGTCCAAGTATAGGTGGTGATGCCTTTCTTTTCGGTTTTACTAAACTGAACATTGTACTTTTCGGTATTCATTAAAGAGTACTCTATCTTCACTGAAGAAGGAAAGGATACTGAAAATTCTGAATGCTGAATGGGCACATAAGTGTTAAAGTAGAAAACCCCTAAAAAATGAGGGTCGTTGTATACTTCCCTATATTCTAAGTGCGCTGCGCCATCTTTCTTTGCATTAAGAAAAACGAATGATTTCTGTTTACCATCGTCATAAAAAATACCAGCCGAAATTGTATTCTTTTCTTCAATGCTATTGGGAGAAACATATTCTCGCGTGTACTTACCCTTTTTCTCTTGAGGAACTAAAGTATAAGCTGAAATATTTTCGATTCCTGTAAAAGATGAAAAATAAATTGAGCGGTCGGCGTAAGAATGAGCATTGTCTTTCAAAAACCAAATTTCAGAAACATGATCGCTGTGTACATCTAGTTTCTCCTTAACAAGGTTAATCACCATGTTCTCCTTCAAAACACTGTACACCGCGCTTTCATCTTTATACTGCGCTCTTAAGCTATCGGTATCTGGCTGTTGAGCCAATACAGCTGCAGGAAACAATAAACATATAAAAGCCCAAACTCTAATCATTCAATCAATTTTTCTTAATAATAAAGATATTATCTTTTGGTAACAGACTTACTGTTTTAACTTATTTTTTAGTACTTGACCAAATGTATAAACTGCATCAACTAGCAAAACACCTTTTTTATTATACAGTTTCACATCACCATGTTTTTCTCCAAGATAATAATTTTCGTGTTCACAAAGTTGGCCGTTGTCATAGTATTCCTTTCTTTCACCATGAAGCTCACCATCTTTATAATTCTCCTCACTGTACACTTTTCCATTTGAATAGTAAATAGTGCATTTACCATTACGCTTATCATGGTAATAAACTGATTTCTCAATTACTGAGCCATTATAAGCATATCGAATAATACTTCCTTCATACAACCCACGCTGCAATTTACCCGAAAAAGCCACTTTTCCATTGTCGTAGAAGAAAGTCAGCGAATCGGCGCCAGATCCTCTGCCAGAAGTAAGTACAACGGTATCACCATTTGCATTTAAGCCTTTTGCTTTTAACATCACGCCTTTCTCATAATACCTCTGCAAATAAACTTTGCCTGTTGGATCTGCATCAAAAGACCATCCATGACATTCGGCATCTTTATACATAAACTGCTTCTTGATTTTACCATTTTCATAATACCAAGTGCACAACCCCTCTTCTTCTCCAAAAGCATTCATTGGCATTTTGCAATACACCGCACCCGATGGATAGTAGTAAATAGTTGTATCTACTTCTACACCATAACTGTAATGGTGTACCTGACTCACTGTACCATCGGCATAATAATATTTCCAAGTTCCATGTTTATCACCGAAAACATAAGTATTTTCTGCACTTATAGCTCCATTAGGATACCTATATTTCTGCATTCCATTTCTAACGCCTTCCTTATAGTTTGATTCTGAAATCACTATTCCGCTTTCGGTTGTACCTGTTACTTTACCATCTAAATTGCCAAATTTGTACGCTCCCGTAAAAGTTAAACGACTCTCTGGATCTTTTACTTGATAGCTGCCACTACCATTCTTAGTGACGATCTTAAATGTCTCATTCCCTTTAGCATCATAGTAGTAATAATCTCTAATATCATCCATGATATATTTTACCTCATAATTTGGTGTACTGTCTGCATTGTAAACTTGCACAATTCCATTCACCACACCTTTTTGAAAATAATCAATTTCATTAGGATTTCCGTTTGAATAGTACCAAATCCATTCGCCTCTTCTTACACCTTTAATGTAAAATCCTTTACATTTTAAATTCCCATTCTCATGATAAGATGTATACCAATCGGTTTTGTTTCCATTGTCATAATAAGTCTTACTCTCCAGCTCTCCACTTTCGTAAAACGTTTCATCTAAATCGGTCAAATTACCCATAGCATCATAGGTGCAAACTTCTTTAGTCTCCCCATTAGGATGATAGAATTCCCAACGACCTATGCGATTTTCTTTTTTGTATGAACCTTTAGAAACGAGTCGGCCTGCTTCATCATAATTTTCTACATTCAATTTACCTTGGTGCACAATTTTGCCATCAGGTAAATAGTAGGTGTAATTCTTTATCACACCATTCTTGAAATTAAAGATGTTCCATACAGTTCCTTGATCTGTAAATATTATTTCGGCACCATGCTTTTTGCCCTTTTTACCAAAATGTGTCACCGAACTCACCTTTCCATTAGGATAATACACCACTGAAGAATCACAAAAATCTCCCTTTTCATTCAAGAAAAAATAACCTTGTATTGCTCCAGTAACATAGAAATCTTCCCACTTTCCGGTAGCAATATCATTGGTGTATTGTCCGCGTTTCTTAACATTTCCATTTTTATGGTAAGCAATATATTTCCCATCTGCCTTACCATTTTTGTAATCCATCTCTACAGCTATTTTCTTGTCATGATAGTAGTAAACCATTCTTCCATCTCTCTTTCCGTTTCTGTACATTTCATCAGAAGCAAGCATCTCCCCTTCTTCGTATTTTTGGTCTAACCCATGACGTTTTCCATTACTAAAATTCGATACTTCCTCTAACGCCCCATTATATCTATATTCTCTTTGCTCACCATCTAAAGAATCCATTTTGAAACGCAAATGCGATTTCAATTCTCCATTATCGTAATAGGTTATGAGATCGCCGTCGGTTAAGCCATTTTTAGATTTATAAATCGATTCTTTTCTTCCATTTGAATGATAAGTAAATACAGAATCTGTAAGTTTTCCCTCATCGTTGTAGGTAGCCTTTGATTGGATAGTTCCATTGTTGTGAAAAAAGTACCACAATCCTAATTTTTTTCCATCTTCAAACTTTCCGATACCCCACAAATAGCCGTTATCATAATACTTATCTGCTTGCATAAATTTTCCCTCTACCACCATTCCTGCATCTTTCAACTTCTTATCGAAGTAATCTGATGCATACTTAACAAATGCATCTATCTCTGGTCGGTATTTGGCCATACCGGCTTTCACCGTAGCGTCACCCAAAAACGATAAAAATTGGTAGTTGTATGGTCGTATGTATTTCATGGTTCTAACGCTCACCAAAAATGGCACATAATACTCCATCCAAAAATCACCTGTTCCAGGTTTGTACTTAATTTCCTTTAAAATAAGATCTGTTTGCTTTGATAAATTAAAGGTAAGGGGTGCTTCGGGTTTGTACTTGGCACTCAAGGCTATCTTCGACTCTACTAATTCTTCTAATTCTTTAAACAAATCGTTCCTTTTCGCATTTTTAATGGTTACATCGTATTTGTTGTTGAAAAGCTTGTTTAACACATCTACCGCGGTGTCTGTTTTGTACGTGCTTTCTGTGGAGAGAAGTAAAAAAATTTCTAACGACATTGAAGCCCTAATGAAATCTCCCTCGTCGGCCATTAATTTACCAAGGTAATAATGTGCATTTGCTGCAAATGGATTATTTTGAATTACACTTTGCAAAACTACTTTACATTCATCATACTTCTGAAAAGCTCTGTAAGCCTTAGCTTCCTTCAACAAGAAATCTTCATTGTATGGATATTTCTGCTTTGCTGCTTCAATCTGTAAAAAGACGTTGTCATCTTTCAAATTCATTAACCCTTCCATCAAATATTCACGAAAAGCAACATCGTGCTCCGACTCCAATTTAATAGCGTTTAAGCACAAATCAACCAAACTTGAGTCGTCATTTTCATGATAGTAAAGTATGGCCAACTCTAATTGGGCATCATCATACAAACTATCATTTCTGTTTACCAGCTCAAATTCTTCAATGGCTTTGGTATAATTTTTATCTGCTTTGTAGATGAGTCCGTTGATATAACCTTTAGAAGAGCGATCAAGCTTCTTGTTCATTTCTTCAAGATTATACTGCATATTTTGTGCGCTTGCTGCAGAAAAAAGCAGCACAAAAAACAAAAGAAAAATGTTTCGCATAACAGCCAAGAATTTATTAGTTAATGGCAAAAGTAAAATAATTTAAATCGCCTCGATGAATTTACTAATAATAATGTTTCCTTCTTCAATGCTATTGAAGCGGCCGAATGACAATCGAATCGTCTCTCGTATTTCCTTTTCACTTAGCCCCATTGCGCTTAAAACATGCGATGGCGTTGTATCATTTGAATTGCAAGCTGAACCTAATGAATATGATAAATCACTTGTTTTCGTTAGTAATTCAGATGCCTTTTTTCCTTCTAGTCGTAGGCTCAAAGTATTGGGCAATACCTTGGCATGTGCGATATTTAATGAAAATCCCAATTTCTGAAGTCCCGATAAAACCTCATTTTTTAACAGTTGTATTTGCTTTATATCCTCAATATCAAGTATTGAGCAAGCCTTACCAAAACCTACTATAGATGGAACATTGGGAGTACCTTGATGCAATAGTTGAGGCAACTTTATTCGAGGTGATTTCCTGCGGGTATAGAGAGCACCTATGCCCTTCGGACCGTAAATTTTGTGTGCAGAAAGAGGCATGATATCTATCCCTAATTCATTTACATTTATAGGAATTTTACCAAAAGCCTGCACGGCATCACAAAAGAAAATCGAATTTTTACGATGCACCATATCCGCAATCGCTTTCGCATCTTGAATCACTCCGGTTTCATTATTGGCAAGCATCACCGAAACCATGGCCGTTTGTTCATTGATTGAATTTTCCAATTCTTGCAAATCAACCCAACCATTTCTATCAACTCCTAAATAAGTCACCTTTGCGCCCTCCCTTTCAATAAAATGATGGGCGCTTAAAACAGCTTTATGTTCGGTAGCCGCAACAACGAAATGATTCTTGTGGCCTTTAAACAATTGAAAAATACCTATAATAGCTTGATTAATGGCATCAGTAGCACCACTGGTAAATGTTATTTCACTTGCTTCAGCTCCAACAGATTTTGCTACCTCATTGCGTGCTGTTTCTACCGCATCTTTTGCTGTCCAGCCATAGCGATGTGTAGTGCTAAAAGCATTGCCAAATTCATTCGTAAAATAAGGCATCATCGCCTGCAACACACGCTCATCCATTGGTGTGGAAGCATTGTTGTCGATATAGATATTGGTTTGTTTCATTAAGAAACTACTACCACGTGGTATTTCTTTTTACCGTTTTGAAGTAAAATATACTTACCGTTCAATAAATCGCTTGTGCTAACACTTTTGCTTTCGTCTACTTTGGCTTTGTTTACAGCAATTGCATTGCCTTGCAAACTTCTTCTTGCTTCTCCTTTAGAAGCGCACAATGTTGTTGATTCGCTTAAAAAATCAACAATATTGATACCAGCAGCCAGCTTATCTTTCGACAACTCACTTTTCGACACATCGGCAAATACTGCTAAGAAATCATCTTCACTAAGCGATTGCAATGTTTCTAAAGTACCTTTTCCAAAAAGTATATCAGAAGCGGCAATTGCGTTGTTATATTCGGCTTCTGAATGCACTGTAATAGTTACAGATTTAGCCAATGCTTTTTGCAAAATTCTTTGCGATGCATCCTTAGCATGTTCTTCGGCCAAAGCATCAATCTCTGCTTTGGTTTGAGTGGTAAATATTTTAATGTATCGCAAAGCGTCTTCATCACTTACATTCAACCAAAATTGGTAAAACTGATAAGGTGAAGTTTTCTTAGCATCTAACCATATATTTCCACCTTCTGATTTGCCAAATTTGCTGCCATCACTTTTTGTAATTAGCTTACCTGTTAAGGCAAAAGCTTCTCTATCGCTCTTTCTTCGAACAAGCTCTGTACCTGTAGTAATATTACCCCATTGGTCACTACCACCCATTTGCAACTTGCAATTGTATTTCTCATTAAGGTAGTAAAAGTCGTAGCCTTGAATCAACTGGTAAGAAAATTCGGTGAAGGATATTCCGCCTTCCATTCTGTTTTTCACCGAATCTTTGGCCATCATGTAACTCACAGTGATGTGTTTGCCTACATCGCGCAAGAAATCAAGCAATGAAAAATCTTTAAACCAATCGTAATTGTTTACTATTTCTGCAGAATTTGCTCCACCATTAAAATCTAAAAACTTCTCTAATTGCTTTTTGATACATTCTTGATTGTGCTTCAAAGTCGCCTCATCTAAAAATTTTCTTTCAGCACTTTTCCCCGATGGATCGCCCACCATTCCAGTTGCTCCACCAACCAAAGCCAATGGTTTATGTCCGCAATTCTGAAAATGCTTTAGCAACATGATAGCAGCTAAATTTCCAACATGCAAGGAATCTGCAGTAGGGTCAAATCCAACATAAGCAGTGGTCATCTCCTTTTGCAATTGCTCTTCTGTTCCCGGAATCATGTCTTGCAAAATTCCTCTCCATTTTAATTCTTCAATGAAATTCATGCTATCAATTTTAAGAGGCACAAAGATATAAGATTTATTATCTTAGCGCGAAACAAAGACATGAACTTCATTACGGGCGGTACCGGACTCTTAGGCGCACATCTTTTATACCATTTGGTAAGCAAAGGAGAAGCAGTTCGTGCCTTGAAAAGAAGCGGAAGTTCATTGAAAACAGCAGAGGACATCTTTAATTTTTATTCCACAGATAAGAGCTTATTTTCAAAAGTAGAATGGGTAGATGGTGATGTGCTCGATATTCCCTCCCTTGAAGAAGGAATGCAAGGATGCGAATTTGTTTACCATTGCGCTGCTACAGTTTCATTTGCCCAGCGCGATAAAGAACAAATGTTTAAAATCAATATTGAAGGAACACACAATGTGGTAAATATGGCCTTGAAACTAAATATCAAGAAATTTTGCCATGTAAGTTCTACCGCTGCACTTGGTGACTCTGTTGAAAATGGAAAAATTACCGAAGAAAAGTTGTGGGCCGATAAAGACGGAAAATCAAATTATGCCTTCAGCAAAAAGCTTTCTGAAATGGAGGTTTGGCGAGGAATAGAAGAAGGATTGAACGCCGTCATAGTAAACCCATCGATCATAATTGGCCCGGGCAACGAAGAAAAATCTAGCGCCTCACTTTTCAATAAAGTGAAAAAAGGATTGAAATATTATACCCAGGGAGTGAATGGCTTTGTGGATGCTAGAGATGTAGTTGAAATCATGCATAGATTAATGAAAAGCGATATCCACAGCGAACGTTTTTTAGCCATAAGTGAAAACATTTCATTCAAAGATTTATTTGATTCTATTGCTAAAAACCTTAACCTACCAGCTCCTTCTAAAGAAGCAAAACGTTGGATGGCCGAAATCATTTGGCGTGTTGATGCTATAAGGTGTTTTCTCTTTAGAACGCAGCCTTTCATCACAAAAGAGAACGCACACTCGGCATATAGAAAGACTTTTTACTCTAATGAAAAGACGAAAGAAAGATTGGGCTTGGAATATATATCGGTAAAGAAAAGTATTGAGGATGCAGCTATGTTTTATATCAAAAATTAAATAATTCCTTTGGATGAATTTTTAAAGCAATGGCTATTTTATTGACTGATAATACACCAGTATTTATTTCTCCTAGTTCAATTCTTGCCACCTGACTTAGCGGAACATCTATTTCCAAAGCCAGCTTTTCTTGTGTAAAACCCTTGGCAACCCTATGTAGCTTTAAATTCTTCCCAAATTTTAGGAGGAAATCTTTTTCACCACTTTTGTACTTTGTTGACTTCACTCAACAAGATTCCATAAATGAGAAAAAGCTATCTATAGCATATTTGCTAAATTGAATATTTGTTTTAATTTGGTCGCCTCAAAATTCTGGTTAATTACAAATATTTAATAATTATGATTCAAAAATCTCTAAAGTATTTGTGCTCTGCATTTTTACTATGTTCTTATTTTCTTGTTGAAGCATAATGTAATTATGATGCAATTCGTGCTAACATAACAGGCACCTGCATTAATGCTTCTCAAGGTGAAATTTCGCTTTTTGGTATGGAAGACATCCTGCCTGGCCCTGGGCAGATTTACTCATGTGATCAAGCTACTTTGGTAAGTGGAAGCAATATATTGGTATCTGCTGGGCAAATAAAGAAACTTGAAGTTTCTGCATGGGCAACTATAGTTATTGATGGCGGCACATTAATAATTTGCGGTTCAGTTAGTACTATGAATATTACCCTAAAAAATGGAGGAGCATTGCTAGTGAATGGTTCTTTTGCGGTATATGGAACTGTGAATATTCCAGCAGGATGCAGAATAGTTAATAATAATGGCTCTGTCGCTTTTTATGCGCCACTAACTGTAACAGGCACTTTATTTAACCTACATGGAAGTATGGCAACTTATTCAACCTTAACCAATTCTGGTGGAAACATCATAAATAATTCTACTTTCAACAACATAGGTAATGGCACCACTATTCCCGACAATTATGATGAGACAACTGCAGGTGTTTATTCTGTAATTTGGAGCAACGGTTATTCACACATTAATACTATAAAAAATCTTACTGCCGGAACTTACACAGCAACAATTACTTCAGGAACATGCACAACTACTAAGTCATACAATATTCCTGCTTACTCAATTCCGCAAGTTACAGTGCAAAAAACAGACACTTCATTTTGTGAAGGTCAGCTTCTAGCTATGCCCACTGCAGAAAATGATTACTACTCCTATCTTTGGAAAAAAGAAGGTTTTGATTTTGCTTTCACAAGGGGAATGAGTAGTCTTTGTCCAGGAAATTATGAATTAACTGCTACCGATCTTAATGGCTGTACATATACCAACAACTATTCAATTGTAAGTAACAATACTATTTATTCTAACGATTCTACAATTGCTTCAACAGAACATTCTTCTTCTGCATCTTTCGAAATAGATTCTGCACTTCAAATAATTTATCCGAATGGAGCTAATACAACATGGGACTTAAGTGCCATTGATTTTTCTCTTTATACTTCGCAAACTGATAATGATTCTATTTACTATAACCCATCCATTCCATCAAACAAACTTAATGTCGATTATAGAGTTTCTTATGGCGACAGCCTATCGGGAACATTACCCGTTAATAGCTGGAATATCGATGGTATGGATATTAGTAAAAGTGGAAGCTATATCATAAAAAATGACGCATCAGGAACCCTAAAATTACCAAACGGAACTTTTCAAGTTAAAAGAATACATGTGGTAGAAAAATATCGTTTTGATTTTCTTTGGGATATAAATGAAACTGATACCGACTTAGTTGTTTTAGATAACTATTATTGGTTTTCTTCCAACGACACCATTCATCCTATTCTTAGTTATAGCACCAAAAACAGAATATATGATTATTACAGAGATGAATTCAATGAGTTTATTGTTGGCAATAATTCTAACAATGGCAATTCAAATATCGACGAATTCAAGCGTTTGGTCAACCTTCGCGTTACACCCAATCCGGCAACAGAAAATATAAATATTCTATACAATTTGCCCGAAAATACTACGGTAAAAATATTTTTCGATAATAGTTCAAGTGCGCCGCAACATATCATTTTTAATGGAGCTCAATTAGCTGGAGAACATCTTCTTACCTATAACGTGATCGATAATTTTTCTGGCAGCTATACCGTGCAATTGCTTCTTAATAATATAGCTATTACACAAACAGTAATTATTAGTCATTAATTCAAGTTGAATATCAAAAAACACTACGATGAAAAAAATATATAAAATTCTTTTTGTACTTATTTGTTTCTGTAAAACTGCAGTTTCACAATGCCCTAACGGCGGAATTGAAAACGGTAATTTTGCAGGTTGGAGATTGGCTGAGGGGAATGTAAGGACTCCTCAGAATAAAATGAAATCGGCTCCAGGCAACACCAATAAACATGCTATTGTAAGTTCTGGAAACGATTATTGGGGAGGCTTTCCAAAGGTTTTAAAAGGAAGCAAATCATTTCGACTGGGTTATGATGATGGCGCTGATCTATCTGCAAGAGCTGGATACACTTTTGTGGTGACCAATTCGAATAAAGATTTCAAATTCAGTTATGCTGTAGTTTTAGAAGACAATGATCACTTTCCAAAAGATCAGCCTCGTTTTTCGTTTTGGATTTTACCTGGTACCAGCCCAACTCCCAATGGAAATGCTGCTAAAAAAATGTATAAAAAATTCAAAAAGGAAATAGTTGCAAACAGAACCGACCCTTTATTTAGAAAATCACCCTTTCCTTCAAAACATGCTGAAAACCCAGTTATTTTATATAGAGAGTGGGTATGTCAAAACTACGACCTTAGCGCCTATGTTGGTCAGCAAGTCACTATTTGGTTTGATGCCAGATATTGCGGAGGCGATGGTGGACCTCATTTTGCTTATGCCTATATTGACGGATTATGTGAAGACAACAACAGCATCCCTCTATTTACTATACCTGCCAAAGTTTGTGATGACGGACGACCAATTCTAATGGACGGTGAAGCTAGCTTAAACGAAGAAAGTTTTTTTGTTGCTATTCAAGAATGTGATGTATTTGGAAATATTATGCCAAATACAGAACTGGTAGAATTAAGCTTTGATCATCGCAAAGTGGGCGTAATTGATTTACGATATTGGTACTCAAATTACTATGCAAACGGTAAATTAATGCAACGAAAATTTAAGCCAAATACATATTACAAAGTTACACTAACTACTACAAATCAATGCGGAACAAACCAATCACTTTCCAAAATATTTCAGTACTATTTACCCACCGTAAATGCAGGAGTTGATAAAGATATATGTTGTAGTAATTTAGGGCAACCAATTACAATTGGAACATCGGCTTTTGCCGGATATACATACAGCTGGGCTTCTGTTCCCGGGGGTTTTACCAGCAGTGTCGCTATGCCTTCGGTGAGCCCTATGTCATCCACTTCCTATGTTGTAACAGTCACTGACTCTAGTGGTTGCAAAAGTCAAGATGTGGTTGATGTATTTGTGAGCGGAAAATTTAGAATTGCAATTGAGTACGATTATGTGGCCAACCTTGATTGTAGCTTCGGTGATTGTTTCAAAACCGAAAATTATTTGAAACCAGCAACTTGCACTTCTGCTTTAACCGCCAAAATTTATTCAATTGATTGTGACATGACAGAATCTGCTGAATGGAAGAAGAAGAAGGCAAATCGATTAGGATATCTTTGGAATACTGGCGAAACCACTCAAACAATTCTTGTTAGATCTAACATTCAAAATTATTCTGTTACCGCTGCATCGGCTTGTTTCAATAATTCTGCCTCATACCTAGGTGCAACTGTAAGTACTTATTTTCATTCGGCCTTTCCTCAATTGAGAGTTCCTAGTGGTTGCGATCCAGAAAATCCTTCAGGGTGGTTTATTGTTACCGAAGGTGGACCAGGAGCGCCTGCAATAGGATCATCCACGCCTGCTTACAGAGCATACCGATATCGTCTTAGAATTTATGATGAGGCAGGTAACGGGGTTCGCTGTATTGAAGTTTGCAGCCCAAAAGGGTTTTCAAACGGTACTATTCAATGGGATGGAAAAAATAATCAAGGAGTGCGCGTTTCCAATGGAACTTATAGAAGCGAATTAACACTTTGGAACTGTGATAGCCCCATAAATGGCCAATCATCATTATATAAATTGAAAGATCGCTATGTTTGCACTCATAGTGGATTTAATCTTAAATGTTTTTGTATAAAATGCGATACTTGTGATTTTCAAACTTATTATGAGACTAGCGCCACTGATTATATTATCGTTGAATAACTTAAGAATAGATTGATGAAATATTTTTGGATAATTGTCGCAATAGTTTTTATTCAGCCTCTTTTTGGACAACAAGAAGCAAGTGAGAATACGAATATTGTATATATTGATTTGTGGGGCGCTGGTGGTTATTATTCTTTTGGCTATGAGAGAGATGTCCCATTGAATAATAAGCTTGGATTAACTGTTGGATATGGCTTTTCACCTGAATCATTTTGGGGATTTGACATGATAGGAAAATTCGCATATATGCCTGGTGTCCAATTCCAGATGAATACGTATTACAAAATTCACTCACATCATAACATTAATTGCGGAATTAATTTTACTACCATAAATGCGAACGAATGGATAGTTTTTAAGAGTTATTACAATCTTATTTTTGCAAGTTTAGGTTATAAGTATTCTTTTTTAAAAGATCGCTTTTACGTTGGATCTAATTTATATTTAAATTTTTATGATGCAAATGGCTTGACACTATATCCCTGGGCAGGTCTCCGTTTTGGCTATAAATTTAACAAATTAGGTTCATCAAAAACCGCGGAAAAACCTACATCAGGAAAGATGCAAAACATCTCTGCAACCGTTGGTCCTATCAACACTAAAATTCGCGTGCAATACGAGAGAGAGCATAACGAAAAAACAACTTACGGGGCTGAACTCACTGCTTATTTTTTAGAATTTCCAGGAATGAAGCTAGAGGCGTTTGGAAGGAAGTACTATAAAAAGCACAATTGTAGTACAGGTTTATTTCTTCAGGCTAAAGCTGGTATTGGTTATCTTTCTTCAGGTTTATCAAACAGCGAAGAAAATGCGATTTGGGGCGTTAATATAGGTGTTGGTGTAGCTGGAGGATATAAAATATTATTGGGAAATCATCTTACTTTAGAAACAATTTTAGGCGCACATTTTTATACTCCTGCAGCTATTCTTGCCATTCCTACTTATGGAATGTCAACACGCAACGAGTGGTGGTTTTCAACAACGGGGTTGCCTCTAGATTATCAATTTAAATTTGGGTGGCAGTTTTAATAAAACCAATAACAATGCATTAAGCTATTTTCGCGGCTCTGTATCCGTCCCCGCTTTAACTCCTTTGGCATTTAACAAAGCCTGTTTCTCACTCAATATTTCCAAAACTTTGGAGTACACTCTATCCAACAAGTCGGGATGGGCAGAATAATAAACCATACTAGAATCGAATTTTGCTTTATCGATTTTGTAATTTTTAAGTACACCTAAATTCTCTCCGTACTTTGCGGTAAGCACTCTATTATCGGGTAAAACTTGAAATTTTGCAGCTGCATCAGCAACATGCATATCGGCCAATACTTTAGCGAAGGTCACCGAATCGATAACATTTTCGGGGATTTTATCGTTTATGGCATCACTATTGGTAGTACAAGAAAATATATAAACCAGCGGTAGAAGAGCTAAAAAAAACCTCATAATCGAACGTAATAATTAATTTTGACTAGTGAATTTTCAAATTCGCTTTCTAAATTAGAAAATTACCCGATAGAAGGATGTTTAAAATTTTAATATCTTCACAGCGAAAATTATTTACAATATGAAAAAGGCCTTATTAATTTCAATGGTAGTTGCTTTCACAGTGATGTTTGCCAATAGCAGTAGTGCTCAATGTATCAAAGGAAATTGCTTTACTGGTGCTGGTACCTTTAAATTTCCAAATGGCGATCAATATGAGGGACAGTGGTTAAACGGAAAGCCTCACGGACCGGGAAAATATATTTTTGTTACCGGAGATAAGTATCAAGGAAATTTTTACTTAGGAAAAAGAAGCGGTTTTGGCGTATACACTTGGTTTAAAGGAGGCAAATACGAAGGAAACTGGAAAGATGATAAAAGAGACGGATACGGAAAATTCTACTGGGTTGGCAACGCACAGTACTCTGGAACATGGGCTGCCGATCAAATCATAACAATGGATGTAAACACCACCACAGATACTCAAGCTAAACCTGTTGAAGGCAATTAGTTGATTGGTTTAAGGTTGAAGATTAAAAGTATAAAACTTTAGACTTATCTAGAATAAGTAAGCGCACTTCCTTTGGCTCCGTTAACTACGGAGCCATTTTTGTATACAATCTTACCATTAACCCAAGTAGTAAGTACTTTTGAACTAAACGTAAATCCTTCAAACGGACTCCAACCGCAGTGGTATAAAATATTTGATTTATCAACGGTCCATGCATCATTCAAATCTACCATCACCAAATCAGCAAAATACCCTTTTCTAATAAATCCTCTGTTTTGCACTTGCAAACAAATAGCTGGCGCGTGACAAGCCTTTTCTACTGCTCTTTCCAAAGTAATTCTACCTTGTTTCACAAACTCTAGCATAGCCACCAATGAATGCTGCACCAGCGGTCCGCCCGATGGTGCTTTAAGATACTTCCCTTCCTTTTCTTCAATAGTATGCGGCGCGTGATCGGTAGCAATGATATCAATGTTATTTGCCAACACCCCTTGCCAAACCGCTTCTCTATCTTTCGCCGATTTAACCGCTGGGTTCCATTTAATCCATCTTCCCTTTTCTGCATAGTCGGCATCAGTAAACCACAAATGGTGAATGCAAGCCTCAGCAGTTATTCTTTTCTTATCTAATGGCAGTTCATTGCTAAATAGGGCCACTTCAGAAGCCGATGAAATATGTAAAATATGTAATCGAGTATCATGCTTTTTAGCCAGCTGCACTGCCATAGATGAAGATTTGTAGCAAGCCTCTTCACTTCTAATGATAGGGTGAGCTGCAAATGGAATATCTTCGCCATACTTGGCTTTGAAAGTTTCTAAATTGCTTTTTATGGTTTGTTCATCTTCGCAATGTGTGGCGATAAGCATTTTCGATTTTTTGAAAATCTCGTTCAAAACATGTGTGTCATCTACCAACATATCTCCGGTAGAAGAGCCCATAAAAATTTTTATTCCTGCAGTGTGTTTAATGTCGGCGGCTAATGTTTGCTCGATATTGTGGTTGGTAGCGCCCATGAAGAAAGAATAATTTACTGCACTGCTTTCTGCAGCTATAGCGAATTTCTTTTCTAATTCTTCAATGGTAGTAGTTTGTGGATTGGTGTTGGGCATCTCCATAAACGAAGTAACACCGCCAGCAGCTGCAGCTTTCGATTCAGAAGCAATATTTCCTTTATGCGTCAACCCTGGTTCGCGAAAGTGAACCTGATCATCTATTAACCCCGGCAAAATATATTTGCCTTCGGCCGAAATCACTTCTACATTTTCATCTTTAAAGTCGGATCCATTTTCAAAAATCTCCTTGATTTTTCCATCTTCTATTAGAATGTCGGCTTTAAATATTCTGCCTTCATTCACCAACGTTCCGCCTTTAATTATTGATCTCATTTGCTTGCTTGTATTTAGTGAACCAAGATTTTACTTTCATTAAGAATACACCAATGAAGGCCTCTTTAATGATTCCTTTACTCATTTTAGAAGCCCCAGCTGTTCTATCTTGAAAGATGATTGGCACCTCCACTATTTTGAATCCGTGTTTCCACGTTCTAAACTTCATTTCTATTTGAAAACCATAACCAATCAGCTTTATGGCATTAAAGTCGATAGTTTCCAAAACTCTTCTTTTGTAACATTTAAAGCCTGCTGTAGTGTCTCTAATAGTCATTCCTGTCATCATTCGCACATACATCGAGCCGTAGTAAGAAGTTAACACTCTCGACATCGGCCAGTTCACTACATTCACTCCGTTGCAATACCTTGAACCAATGGCCAAATCGGCACCATCTAAACATGTTTGTCTTAAACGTAATAAGTCATCTGGATTGTGAGAAAAATCGGCATCTATTTCAAATATCAATTCATATTTATTCTCAATAGCCCATTTAAAACCTAAGATATAGGCCGTTCCTAAACCTTGCTTACCAGTTCTTTCTTTCAAGAACAAACGACCTTCAAATTCTTTCTGCAAATCTTTTACAATTTGAGCGGTACCATCGGGTGAGCCGTCATCAACGATTAACATGTGAAATCCTTCTGGATAAGAGAGTACTTTGCGAATAATCGCTTCTATGTTTTCTCTTTCATTGTAAGTGGGTATTATCGCTAATGATATGGGCATACTTTATTTTTGAGCGCGTTAAGTTAGTGGTTTTTAAGAAATTTCTGAAGCACTTCACCAAATTCCTGAGGTCTTTCGGCATGCACCCAATGTGCAGCATTTGCAATTGTTTCCATTTTTACCAATGGAAAATGCTGCATGATACCCTCAATATCTTCATCTAAAACATAGCGAGAGTTTCCGCCGCGAATGAATAAAGTAGGATTGCTATATTCGGCATCATCGGACAATGCTTCTCCAATATTCTCAATTTCAGTGGTCAAATCTTTCAAATTGAATTTCCATTCAAATGTATTTCCTTCTCTTTTTAAATTTTTCATTAGCCATTGCACCACACCATTGTCTTTTAGGTGCTGCATGAGATGGTTCTCCACTTCTGCACGAGAGCTAACACCCAATAAATCTATTGAATTCAGGGCCCCTAATACATCTTGATGATGAGGTGGATAATACTTCACCCCTATATCAATTACCACCAATTTGTCTACCAGTTGAGGATTTTCTGCTGCAAAAAACATGGCTGCTTTTCCTCCCATCGAATGTCCTACTACATAAGCGTTTTTGATGTTTTGCTGCGCAAAGAATTCTTTAAGGTCCTCACTCATCAAAGCATAACTGTGTTTAGGTGTATGTTCACTTTTGCCATGGTTTCTTAAATCAACCAAATACACCTTAAAATCGGCAGATAAATCTTTGGCAATACTCTGCCAATTGTCTAAAGAACCTAAAAATCCGTGTAAAATAATAACAGGCTGACCTTCCCCAAATTCTTTAAAATTAAGCTCCATGACGCAATTGTCTTAAGTAAAGTTGTATGGTGTTTTCTAATCCGTAATACAAGGCATCTGCAATAAGCGCATGTCCAATAGAAACCTCATCCAATCCTTCCACTTCCTCAGCAAAATATTTTAAATTTTGAAGACTTAGGTCGTGGCCAGCATTTAACCCCAGATTACATTCTTTCGCTTTCAAAGCAGCTTTCTTATATGGAGCAACGGCCTCTCCCCTATTTTTGGCATAAGCAGTTGCATAGCCTTCTGTGTACAACTCTATTCTATGGGTTCCAGTTTTGGCAGCCCATTCTATTTGATTGAGTTCGGTCTCCATAAAAATAGAGGTTCTAATGCCCTGTTTTTTGAATTCCTTCACCACTTCTGTTAAAAAATCAAAATTCTTTTTCGCATCCCAACCGGCATTAGATGTAAGCGCGCCAGGAGGGTCGGGAACCAAGGTAACTTGATGTGGTTTTACTTCCAACACCATTTTCATAAAATCGGTAGATGGATAACCTTCTATGTTGAATTCGGTACTCACCACTTTTTTTAGATCATATACATCAGCATAGCGTATATGACGCTCATCTGGCCTAGGATGCACCGTTATTCCTTGAGCCCCAAAACGCTCGGCATCTTTGGCTACTTGCACTACGTTAGGCACATCTCCTCCACGCGAATTTCGCAAAGTGGCTATTTTGTTAATGTTTACGCTCAATCTTACCATAGCTTTTTTATTAGTGGTGCACAAAAGTAAAAAATACTACCTTTGGCCGCGTACTTAAATTTGATTATTCAGTGTTAGCACAAGATTTAATAACCTACGACCTTCCTTTCTTGAAACCTCAAGATACTGGAGATACTGCCCTTTCTATCATGGATGAATTCCGCGTTTCTCACGTTGCCATTGTGAAAGACGATGAATATTGCGGATTGCTTTCCGATAAAGATGTTTACGATTTCTTTGAAGACACCTCTGAAGAAATAAAAAATCAGAAAATCTCCTTGATGCGTCCGTTTGTTCGTGCTACCGACCATATTTTTGAGGTAATCAAAATTATGGGAGAAGCAAGAATTTCTGCGATTCCAGTGCTTGATGATAAAAATGTATACTGCGGGTCTATCCTATCCATGGATTTGGCTTATAGTTTTTCAAAGTTTACCGCTTCTAACGAACCTGGGGGTGTAATTGTTTTAGAGGTAAATATCAACGACTATTCACTTTCTCATATAGCACAGATTGTAGAATCTGACAACGCTAAAATATTGAATTGTGCTACCTCAACCCCTGCCGATTCAATGAAATTAGAAGTAGTGCTTAAGATTAACATAATCGACTTATCACGCATTATTCAAACGTTCACACGCTTTAATTATACCATTAAAGCTAGTTACCACCAAAGCACATTCGATGAAGATTTACAGCGTCGTTTCGATTTGTTCATGAACTACTTGAACATGTAAAATGCGTTATATCTTAGCCTCTTTACTTTTGCTTTTTGGCCTATTTGCAAGAGGACAAGATTCTACATTTTCCATCAATAGCATTTCTATTGAGGGAAATAAAACAACCAAAAACTACATTATCGAAAAAGAAATCACTTTTCAGCGCGGTGAATTTCTTTCTATTACGGATCTAAGAGATAAAGCTTTACGTTCAAAGCAAAACCTCATCAATACTTCTCTCTTTAACTTCGCGGATATCGATTGGACCATCGATAGCAACCAATTTAATATTAAGATTAAAGTTAAAGAGCGGTGGTACACCTGGCCTCAACCCATCCTCATTGGTGAAGATCGAAATACCTTCGACTGGCTGCAATACAGAACATTTGATAGATTTAGTTACGGACTCTATCTCAATCGATACAACTTTAGAGGAAGGCAAGAAACAGTTCAACTAAAATTAAAATTTGGATACTCTCAAGAACTAGGCATCCTATACAAAATTCCCTACCTCGTTAAAACCAGAAACCACGGATTAAACTTGTCTTTTCTTAGTGTGCAGCGACATGAAATCTATTTCAAAAGTGTGAATGACAAAATAGTGTATTATAAAAACAGCGAGCGCATCATGCGCAAGGAAATCAACACCTTTATCGAATATGTTTTTAGGTACAAACTATACCATCAACATTTTGCTAGAATTCAATACGATTTTGTTCAAGTAGATGACACCATTACTCATCCTACAGAAAATCCAAATTACCTAGTGAATGCAATGAATAGTGCATCATACTTCACCTTCAAATACCTTTACCGTTTCGACAAAAGAGACTCAAAAAACTACCCCCTCACAGGCCACGATATAGAACTTGAATTCAATCAATTTGGTATCAACTTTTCAGATAATGAAATTCATTCTACAATGTTCTCCGCACTCGCCGAAAAATTCGGAAAATTTAATGCTCACTTTTTTTATGGACTAGGTTTCAAAACCAAAGCATATTTAAGCGACAAAGTGCCATTTTATATAGCCCGTGGATTAGGATTTAACAACGATTTCGTTAGAGGTTACGAACCATATATGATTAGCGGAAGTAATTTTATTGTTTTCAAAACGAACCTTAAGTGGCAATTATACAATCCTAGAGTTTATAAAGTGAAGTTCATTCCTTTCGAAAAATTCAACACTTTCAATCACGCGTTTTATCTAAATGTCTTTGCTGATGCAGGCTATATCAAAGACAAAATGTACACCGCTAACAACAAGCTGGGAAACACAATGTTGATTGGCTATGGTATCGGACTAGATTTCGTTACCTACTACGATAAAGTGATGAGAATAGAATTTTCTACCAATAGAAAAGGACAATCGGGGATTTATTTTAGCTTTATAGCACCAATATAAAACAAACATCATGAAGCTTGCCGTCTTCGGAAAAGAATACAATGAAGCCAAAAAAGAAATATTTGAAAATTTCTTTCGCTTTGTGCAAAATCAAAATGATATTGATTTTATAGTGCATGCGCCTTATTTACAAAAGATTAAGGACAAGGTAGCCGGCTTGGCAAATGCCAAAACTTTTGAATCTCATGAAGAGCTAAATGATGTTGACTTTGTGTGTTCATTAGGTGGCGATGGAACAATTTTAGAATCACTCCTATTAATCAAAGATCTTGAGATTCCTGTGGTTGGTATCAATACGGGCCGACTAGGATTTTTAGCTAGTATTGCTTCAAACGATACTGTTAATTCAATAGAAAGCCTATTGAATAACGAGTATTACATCGACCAAAGAACGATGCTTAAACTCGTAACGAAGGAAAATCTGTTTGGAGAAACTAACTTTGCGCTTAACGAATTAACCATACATAAAAAGGATTCTTCGTCGATGATTATCGTTCATGCATACATCAATGATGAATATTTTACATCTTATTGGGCCGACGGATTAATTGTCTCAACCCCCACAGGATCAACGGGATATTCTTTAAGTTGCAACGGCCCTATCGTTATGCCAAATTCAGGGGTATTTATCATCACCCCAATTGCACCTCACAACCTAAATGTACGTCCCCTAATCATTCCCGACACCAAAAGAATAAAATTGGTGATGGAAGGAAGAGGAAATGAATTCATGGTTTCCCTGGATTCTAGAAACACCTCTGTTAACGAAAAAACAGAATTGATCATTGAAAAAGAAAATTTCAAGGCACATATTGTTCGAATTCAAGGTCAATCTTTTGCTAGTACCCTTCGAAACAAACTCTACTGGGGTCACGATATCAGAAATTAATTTTACTTTTATTAATTAGTTATTTTAATTATATTTGCCTCCAGTGAAAAATAATCTAATGAGATATTGCATCGCTTTCTTAGGACTAATGCTTATTACAGCTAGTTCACAAGCTCAATCGTATTCTGCTTGGAAACGCTTACGTGCTGAGATGACTTTTGGCGTAGGAGCATCAAACTTTCTTGGTGATTTAGGTGGAGCAGACGCTATCGGTACCGACTATTATAAAGATACTGAGTTCAATATGACTCGTCCGACTGCCTACATAGGAGGTCGCTATAAACTACACCCTCGTCATGCTGTTATGGTTGGTTTTGCGTGGGGCATGCTTGCTGGAGATGACAGAACTACAGCTTGGGCAGATCGTTTAGACAGACAATTTCAGTTTAGATCTAACGTATTTGAAATAGGTGCCAGATATGAATTCTATTTCGTTAAAGAAAGATCTGGACACATCTATAAATTGAAAAAAATTAAAGGTGTTAAATCCCTTGGATTATATCCTTATGTGTTTGTTGGTGTTGCTGGTTTCTACCACAATCCAAAAGCTAAAGATGCAAGCGGAAAATGGTGGAGCATTCGCCCACTAGATACCGAAGGCCAAAAGTTAATTGCAACTAGAAAACGTTTTAGTCCGATTGGTTTAGCAATTCCTTACGGTATTGGTGTAAGAAGATCTATCGACAAAAGATGGATGATTGGTATTGAATACGGCCAAAGAAAAACATTTACAGATTACATGGACGGTGTAAGTACAACTTACTTCGACAACCAAGCGATCTTCTTAACACACGGTGCTGCAGCGCAATATATTGCAGACCCCAATTTAGGTCAAAACAACCATTATGTTGCTGGTCAACAACGCGGAGACCCTACAGATAAAGATAGCTACGGCTTCCTTACTCTTACTGTTAGCTACAAGCTTAAAACAGGTAGAGATGGTAGAGTACGTTTCTAATTTGCAGTGCGCAATTTAGTGCTTTACTCTTCCGTTCATATGCAATAATCTACTTAAATGGCTACCATCAAAAAACTAGTATTCTTATGTTTTCTGTGTGTGGTTTCTGTGGATTCCTTTGCAAGTCCGAACATCAATCGTTACAGTGAAGTTGGTCTCTTTGGAGGAGCTGGTTATTACATTGGCGAATTAAATCGTTACCATTTCCCTATCAAATTAATGCAGCCAGCTGGTGGATTATTTTATAGATATACCCTAAATGGCCACTACTCTTTGCGTGCCTTCTTTAATTACAATGAGATCAAAGGTTATGACAGCTACTCACGCAACGCGTTTGAAGTAGAAAGAAATTTGTCTTTTAAATCACCAATAATAGAAGTAGGTGGACATTTGGAATTCAACTTCTATGAATTTGCACTCGACAAATCCTTAAGAAGAAAAATTACCCCTTTCGTTTTTGGCGGAATCAACTACTTCTATTTTAATCCTCAAGCCCGCAACAGCAGCGATGTTTTTGTCGACCTGCAACCACTACAAACAGAAGGAAAAAAATACTCGCGTCATCAAATTGCAATTCCTGTGGGTATCGGACTCAAGATGAAATTTCGTCGATTTGGAATTACAGCCGAATGGGGAATTAGAAAAACTTTTACCGACCGTATAGACGATATTAGTGAAATTTACGTTGATCCTAGTACTCAAACTTCTTTAGCGCAAGAAATGGCGAATAAAACTGGTATCCCAACTCAAAAAATCGTTGGTAAGCAAAGGGGAGATAGCACGTCTAAGGACTATTACGTCTTTACCGGACTCACAATATCTTACAGGCTCAGTAAAGAAGCTGTTTGCCCCGATTTCAAATCGCGCAAATAAGCAACAATTTCTTCTGCTTTGAGAAAAAATAAACTACATTTACAGCCTCTTAAAAAAGCCTGAGAATTAATGTCTTTGCTAGAAAAAATTGATAAAAACAACGTACCGAAACATGTAGCCATCATCATGGATGGAAATGGGCGTTGGGCTAAGAAACAAGGAATGATGCGCATTTTTGGTCACAAAAACGGTGTTAAGGCTGTGCGCGCATCGCTGGAGGCAGCTGTAAAAAGCGGAGTTGAATATCTCACCCTTTATGCCTTTTCAACCGAAAACTGGAATCGCCCACAAAGTGAAGTAAATGCTTTGATGGAATTATTAGTGGATACCATTAATAATGAGACCAAAACACTAAATGAAAACAATATCCGTTTGCACGCCATAGGAAACATTGAATCATTACCCAATAAGTGCAAAAACAAATTGCAAGAAGCGATAGACAATACTAGCCAAAACTCAAAGTTGAACTTAATTCTTGCATTAAGCTACAGCTCTAAATGGGAAATAACCGAGGCGATTAAGCACATTGCAAGCGACACTAAAGAAGGTAAATTATCGGTTGATAAAATCGATGAAAACACGCTTAGCACTTACTTAAATACAAAGCAATTTCCCGATCCTGAGTTAATGATTCGCACCAGCGGTGAACAAAGAATTAGCAATTTCTTACTATGGCAATTGGCCTACTCTGAATTGTATTTTACAGAAACACTTTGGCCAGATTTCCGCGAAGATGATTTCTTCAAAGCCATTATTAGCTATCAACAGCGCGAGCGCCGCTTTGGTAAAACAAGTGAACAAATTACAGCATAACATGAAGTACTTCCACCTGCTTATATTTTTCCTATTCTCGTTGTCTTTATCGGCTCAATTAGATGCCCCATCAATCTTAGCTCCTCGCGAATACGTTATCGACAATATCATTGTAGAAGGCAATCAAACTATAGAAGAATTCAACATCATTTCTTGGTCGGGATTAGAGCGTGGCGGACGCTTTCGCTGGCCAAGTGAACAAGCTGCTAACGCCATCAAAAAAATATGGGCTCAAGGATTCTTCGAAGATGTTCAAATTAAATATACCGACCTCAATAGCGAACGCATCACCCTTATCATTTCAGTTAAAGAACGCCCAAGAATTACTGGATATACCATTGTAGGTGTGGGTAAAAATGACAAAAAGGAATTGCGCGAAAAGATCGGGGGGTTAAAAGGAAAACCAATCAATAAAAACTTACTGAACAATATCGAAATCACCATCAAAAAGTATTACGCAGAAAAAGGAAGAGCAAACTGTAAGGTTGAGATGACGGAGAAACCCGACTCCATTGACAACAGATCATTAAGCTTAAAAATTACCATCGACAAAGGAAAAAAAGTAAGAATTCAAGACATTAATTTCCACGGAAACAATGCATTAACAGACGCAAAACTTCGTAAGTTAATGAAAGAAACCAAACGCTATCGTTGGTGGAATGTATTTAAAGATGGTGCATTCAGTGAAAAAGATTACAAAAGTGATTTAGAAGCAATTGTAGCTAAATACAATGAAAAAGGATTTAGAGATGCACGAATTGTGGCCGATACGGTATCGAAACTAAATGACAATAGAAAAATCATTAATATACATATCGATGAAGGGAATAAGTTTTACTTCAGACACATCACTTGGGTAGGAAACACAAAATATACCACTGAAGAATTGAACAGAATTTTAAATATTCATCGCGGCGATGTGTACAATATGCAAACGCTTAATTCGCGATTGATGATGGATCAAAACGGACAAGATGTAAGTTCACTATACCTTGATGATGGGTATCTTTTTTTCAACGTAAATCCTAAGGAAATTAAGATTGAAGGAGACAGTATAGATATTGAAATTCGCATTTACGAAGGCAAGCAAGCACGTATTAACAGAGTAACTTTAGTGGGTAATACAAAAACCAGCGACTATGTGGTAATGCGAGAAATTAGAACCAAACCAGGAGACTTATTCCGCCGTTCTGATATCATTCGTTCTCAGCGTGAGTTGGCACAGTTGAAATACTTCAATCCCGAGAAAATGTCTGTTAACCCAAAACCAAATCCGGCCGACGGAACAGTGGATATTGAATACATTGTGGAAGAACAACCTTCAGATCAGGTTGAACTTTCTGCAGGATACGGTGGGGGAAGATTGGTGGGGACCTTGGGTTTATCGTTCAACAATTTTTCAACGAAAAGAGCCTTCAAAAAACCATTCAAAGAAAATTGGAGTCCGCTTCCTTCTGGTGACGGTCAAACCTTTGCCATTCGCGCACAAACAACTGGTCCGGCTTACCAAAGCTACAACGCCTCGTTCATCGAACCTTGGTTGGGTGGTAAAAAACCAAACTCTTTAAGTGTTTCTGTTTCATACTCAGCTTTGTCGAGATTATCTTCTAACAGCAGCATCATAAGCACTGGTGATATTATTGGATATTATCGCGCTACAACAGCTTCTATAGGTTATGGCATGAGATTAAAATGGCCCGATGACTTCTTCAACTTAAATATCATAGGCACCTACCAACACTATGACATCAATAACTACTCATTTGGAGCATCTTCGTTATCCGACGGGCAGTACAATGCCTACTATGTTAGAGGAATTTTATCTAGAAACTCCGTAG
Source organism: uncultured Chryseobacterium sp. (assembly GCA_964406465.1). Taxonomy (GTDB): domain Bacteria; phylum Bacteroidota; class Bacteroidia; order Flavobacteriales_C; genus JAHEZL01. The sequence continues at coordinate 120,959 of CAYORT010000004.1, read as the reverse complement.
ATCAGCCAATTTACCCAAGAAGCGGCTCTAACATCTCTTTAACTTTACAGGGTACACTTCCTTACAGCTCATTCATGAGCGATGCACAAATAGCGAGAAATAGCTTAATTGAGTATTACAAAATGAAATTTCAAGCCGAATGGTACAATAAAATCTTCGACAACTTAGTGTTATTTACAAAAGTGAACTTTGGTGTATTGGGCCGATACAACATCAACAATGATTACGCACAATTTGAAAGATTCTATTTAGGAGGTAGTCCAATGACATTCTCCATTGATGGTAGAGAAATTATTGCCTTAAGGGGTTACCAAGATCCAACAACGGCAACTCAAGAAGGCGTTACTCCTTTGGGAGGTGCTGTAGCTGCAGTAAAATATAGTATGGAATTACGTTACCCTGTTTCATTAAATCCGAGTGCCACCATCTATGGATTAGCATTTATCGATGCGGGTCGCGGATGGAGCGATGTTAAGAAAATCAGTCCGTTTGAAGCTCGCAAAGCAGCTGGTGTAGGGGTAAGAGTTTTCATGCCAATGTTTGGTTTACTTGGATTTGATATTGGATATGGGTTTGATAAATTGCCGTCAGCCAGCTGGGCTCCAACCTTTATGTTAGGATATAATGTTAGTGGATGGTAGTTGGAATAGGAATTGCAAAGAATGAATGAAACTGTATTTAAATTTTTAAATTCGTTGACGATAAAATGAAAAAATTACTGATCATATTCTGTTTACTTTGTTCTATGGGCCTAATGGCTCAAAGTGCGCAAAAAGTGGGTTGCATTGACAGTAAATATATCTTCAGCAAAATTCCCGATTATACAGCAGCAGAGACCAAAATCAAAGAAATGGCTGTTAGCTGGCAAAAAGAAATCGATGCGAAAAAGAACAGTATTGACCAATTGTATAAAAATTACGAAGCAGATAAAATTCTTTTGTCGGCAGAGATGAAAACCAAAAGAGAACAAGACATTGCTAAAGCCGAACAAGAATTGAAAGACTTGCAAAATCAATATTTTGGTAAAGACGGTGAGCTTTTCAAACAAAGAGAAAAATTAATAAAACCCATACAAGACAAGGTTTACAAAGCTGTAAAAGACTATGCAGAATCGAAAGGATATGCATTAATAATAGATAAGGCAGGCGATGTTTCGGTGCTTTACGTTAACGCCAAAAACGAAATTAGTGGCGACATTTTAAAACAACTAGGATATTCTAATTAATCAATAATTCTAACCATGAAAAATTCAAAAACCCTTTTAGTAATTGCCTTTGTGACAGTGATGAGTGCTGTTTCCTTTGCTCAGAAAGTAAAAATTGGCTACGTTAACACTAACGATATCTTTATGACAATGCCTCAGCGTGATACTATTGAAGCACGTATTAGAGCCGACGAAGATTATTTCAGATCTACATTAGAAAAAATGAGAACTGAGTACACTACAGCTTTGCAATCTTTAGAAGCTAAAAAAGCTACCATGAACCCTACTCAATTAGAAATGGAGATGGCAATGTTGCAAGCAAAAGAACAAGAGTACGCGCAATTCTCACAAGCAGCTGATCAAAAATTACAAGAAGAACAAGTTACATTATTTGCTCCACTTCAAGAAAAAGTGAAAAAGGCAATTGAGAAAGTAGCCATTGCAAACGGATATACTTATGTTCTTGATTCAAGCACCTTACTTTATGTAGATAAGGTAAATGGTAATGATTTCACCGATTTAGTGAAAAAAGAACTAGGCATCGCGGTTACTACAACAACTACCACTCCAGCGAAATAAATAAATTCAGTCCCGAAGAAATTCGGGACTTTTTTATGTCTAAACCAGAACAAGCAATAGGGATTTTTGATTCGGGCATTGGCGGACTCACCGTAGCTTCGGCCATACAAAAGCTATTGCCCAACGAAAAGTTGATTTATTTTGGCGATACCGCCCACGTTCCTTACGGGGATAAATCGGCTAGTGCCATTCAATTCTATTCTGAGAAGATTTCCGATTTCTTGCTATCGAAAAAATGTAAGATTATCGTTATAGCTTGCAATACTGCCTCGGCAGCGGCAAGAAAATCAACCGCAGAACACGTTCAAAACATTGCTGTAATCAACGTAATTGACCCAGTGGTAGATTATGTGGCTTCGCACTTCAACAAATCAACCATAGGCCTAATAGGCACCAAAGGAACCATCAACTCACGTGTGTATCCAAAATTGATTTCAAAAGCCAATTCAAAAATTACCACCAACTCATTGGCTACTCCGCTTTTAGCACCAATGATTGAGGAAGGATTTTTCAATAACAACATAAGCAAAACGATTATCTCTGCTTACCTAGATAAAAGCTCACTCAAAAATATCGACGCATTAATTTTAGGCTGCACCCACTACCCTCTCATTCAAAAAGAAATTGAAGCGGTGTACAAAAAGAAAAAGCAGAAAGTTAAAATTCTCAATAGCGCCGATATCGTTGCCAACGCAGTAAAAGATTCTCTAAAAGAACAAAAACTGCTCTCCAAAAAAGAAAATCCGAAACATGAATTCTACGTTTCCGATTATACCCAATCGTTCGAAGAATCAACTAAGATTTTCTTTAGTGGAAAGGTGAAGTTGAAGGAAGTTGATTTGTGGAGGTAATTTTTTAAGTTCCCCATTCTAACGACCTATTACGAAGAAATAAAAAAGCATTTAGATCTCCATCTTTCTGCGCTCGAAAATATTATTCAAGCAAAGGAATCTAGCGACAAGATTAGCCAACATTTAAATCGGACGCTCTTGGTTGTAAAAGAGATCAATTCAAATAAATCTGAAAAACGTAGAACCGTAATAGAATATTTAGAAAATGAGAGTCGTAATTTCGGTTGGTCTTTCCCCGAAGATTCAAGTGAAGAAAAAATCGAAAGTTCATTTTGGCAATTGAAAAATAGTGTAGAAAGAATTATTAAAAGCATGACCATAAATGAAAGACTATCCAATTTTGGATATCTAGAAGATTATGAAAAGCTTGCGCCCCATGAGCGTAATGCAAGGGAACATATAGAGCGTTTACTATATATTAAATAATTCCCCCTCTCTGCTAAGTTTAGCACAGCGAACTTTGCTGAATCTTTTCTTGAAGCTTTCAGCTTCTTTTTCTCAAGTATTTGTAAATGAGATTGCTTCAATTTTGGGTACAAAATTTTCGCAATGACGTACTGTGTTTATTTAAACCATCCTGAATACTTCACATAATTATTCGCAATTCTATTAATCTCCCCTTCTTGTAAACGCTCATCAATTTTCTTGATGAACTTAGCGGGAACTCCGGCGAAGATAGAACCAGGTTCAACGATGGTACCTGCTGTAACCACTGCCCCGGCGGCGATGATAGAATTTTCTCCAATAACACAATCGTCCATCACGATAGCGCCCATTCCAATTAAAACATTGTCTTTTACTGTGCAACCGTGTACTATAGCATGATGACCTATGGATACATTATTACCAATATTGGTTGGAGATTTTTGGTAGGTTGCATGAATACATGCACCATCTTGCACATTCACTTTATTACCCATTTTGATGTAATGCACATCTCCTCGCACAACAGCATTGAACCAAAAACTACACTGATCTCCACACACTACATCTCCCACTATCGTTGCGTTTTCTGCGATATAACAATCGTTACCAAATTGAGGAGATTTTCCTTCTACTGCTTTAATTAAGGCCATAATTTTTTGTATATGTACAATGATAAATTAAAATATTGGGAAGAGCAATATTCTGCTTTTCAACCACAATACTTTTAGCTTTTAATCACTAACTTCTCCCTCTTAGAGAAGAGGGAGAAGTTAGCAATTGAATACTTAAAAAACTAAGATTATTTCTTTACCAGGCGCTGAGTCAATATCCTTTCGTTATTATCGTACAGCACCAAAATATAAATTGCCGAAGCCAAATTCGACAAATCTAATTGCACCGTCTTCTGCGTAAAATTAGTGTATTTTTCTAACAACTTTCCTTGAATATCGTAAAGATAAACGGTAGCACCCGATTTGTCTCCCACATTTAGCCAAACATACTCATCGAAAATTGTTGGTGATACCGAAAAATCAAAAAGTTCTGGCGCTACATCTACAATCTCAGAGAGATCGGGCACAGTGCATGTCCAAGATTGATTGCCCAATACATGAACACCTACAGTAAAATCTTTAATGAAAATATGTCCGGCTTGCACAACCTGAAAACGATGTACAAAAGCATACGGACCGCTTTTCTCATCGCTATTTAAAGTAATCCAAGTGATGGTATCTATTACATGCGTAGAAGTGCCTGTATGATTACTCACGGGCGCTAGTAAGCCGCCACCCCAAAAATTATATGAATGTGAACTTATCCCCGACATAGTTAAATCGAAAGGATACTTTACTGTGTCGCCGCCATACAAATAAACATCGCTTGCATAAGTTGCTACAGGCGCAGTACTAAAACTGTTTCCCGTTGTCACCACAAAATCGCTTGAAGATTGAGCTATCTTTTGTCCGTTACGAAACTCTTCTACCAAAACACAAAAAGCAAAGGTGCCTACTTGCGGATTAGGCCACACTAACGACCCGTTATCGGCATCAATAGTGGCATTAAGTGGCACAAAATAATTCTTTGCCGAGGCGCCGTTTTTATCTCTGCAATTTATCAAACTAAAAACTAGACTATCGCCATCTGAATCATAAGCACCTGGATTCACCGAATACTCCAAATTTTGATAGGCGTAAAAAATAGGATCGAGTTGATATTGCACAGAGTTATTCACGCAAATGTTAGGATCGCTATACACAGGAACAATAGCGTCTACATAAAGCTTGCTTATTGCCGACTGACCATTAGCAACATTTAAAATGCTAGCTCTTCTATAACTTTCTGAAACAAAGATTCGATAATTACCATCATTACTGTACTGATGTGTGCCCACAAACACACTTTTTCTAATATCAGAATTAATTAAGACACCAGCCCCACCGCCGTTTGTTCGCAGCACAGATGACGAAGTATTATCGCCCCAATAAACAGTAATAGCATCCTTATCACTAGCCTTGTGCTGCTCATCTTGATAAGCAGTAATGGTGACTTCATATTTCATGTTACCAAGTGATTTGTAAGAGATATTTGCTCCCAAATAATGATCGGCTTTCGCCACGAAGGCAAAAACAAACAAACAAAAAACAAAAAGTAAATACTTCATGGAGCAAATAAAGGATTATGCCCAAAAATATTGTATTTACTTTGAATAAAATATCTAAACTTGAATTCAAATTGAGATTATGAAAAAAATATATCACCTAAAGACCTGCTCTACCTGCGTTAAAATTTTGGCGGAAGTTAGGCCTTCAAAAGATGTTGAATTACAAGACATCAAAACCGAAAAAATTACTCCCGAACAATTGGATTTAATGGCAAAACTTGCTGGCTCTTATGAGGCATTGTTTAGCAGAAAATCGATGAAATACAGAGCCCTGGGGCTTGCCGACAAAAAACTAACTGAAAAAGATTACAGAAAATTGATCTTGGAAGAATACACCTTCTTGCGCCGTCCGGTGAGTGTGATTGGCAACGAAATTTTCATTGGAAATGCCAAAGCAGTAACCGAAGCGGTGAAAAACAAGTTGAAGAAGTAATGTCGAAAAAACTACTCGCACATCTTGTTCTCATTATGGTCACGCTGGTGTATGGCGCTAATTACGTCATCATCAAATTTGTATCGCCCGATCCTATTGGGCCTAGCGGATTGGTGCTCATAAGAACAGCAATGGCAGTAGTGTTTTTTTGGATTGCCGGCTTCTTCGTTGCCAATAAAAAAATCGACAAAGAAGATTGGTCGAGAATCATTTTATGCGCTTTCTGTGGCGCGGCCTTCAACCAATTGTGTTTCTTTCAAGGGGCTGTAAATACTTCTCCTATTGATGCTTCACTCATCATGACTACCAACCCCATTATTGTATTGCTTTTCGCTTCGGTCATCTTGAAAGAAAAACTTACAAAAAATAAGTTCATAGGCATTGCGCTGGGCTGCTTAGGAGCTATTTTAATAATCATGCAAAAAGAAGGAAATCACAATGCTCCAGATAGGCTGTATGGCAATACGATGATTTTTGTGAATTCTATTTTATTCGGACTCTACATTGTGATTGTAAAACCTTTGATTACAAAGTACGACACTTTCACGCTGATGAAATGGATTTTTCTATTTGGATTCATCCTTTTGATACCCTTTGGATTTGAAGAAACCATGCAAGTGAATTGGAATTTCAGCACCGAAACTTGGTGGGCCTTCATCTATGCTTCGGCAGTAGTTACATTTTTAGCCTATGTGCCCAATATCTTAGCGTTGCGATGGGTTTCGTCTTCTTTGGTAAGCTCCTATTTGTATGTACAACCCATCATAGCCGCGGGTTTGGCCATGTTGTGGTTAAATGAAGCCCTATCCGTTTCGGCCTTATTTGCGGCTGCACTCATCTTCGTGGGCGTGTACTTAGTGGGCAAAGAATAAATTTATTCTTATGTTTGCTAAAAAGCAGCAGACATGATTAAATCGATGACAGGGTTTGGAAAGGGCGAAGTTCGTTTAGCGGGCAAGGTCATTACTATTGAGGTTAAATCACTCAATAGCAAACAATCTGATATCTTCATGAAATTACCTTCAAGCTACAAATCGAAGGAAATTGACTTAAGAAACATCATTTCTCAGTCGCTTAATCGCGGTAAAATTGATTTCTTGTTGAACGTTGAATCAACAGAAAACAATTTGGTGAAAATCAACAAAGAATTAGCGCTATCGTATTTCAATCAAATAAAAGAGTTAGAACCTAGTATTGGCGATAAAATGAGCGAAGAAATGTTATCGCTAATTTTACGAATGCCTGAAGTGATTGGAACAAACAGCAAAGAAGAGATTGATGAAGTTGAATGGGAAGGCATTAAAAAAGCAACGAACGAAGCATTAAAAAACCTAGATAACTTTAGAACTAGTGAAGGCAAAGTATTAGAAAATGACTTGTTTTCGCACATCAAAAATATTGAAACATACCTAACGCAACTCGATCCATTAGATAAGATTAGAATCGCTAAAATACGCGAGAAACAAGAAAAAGCTATTGCCGAATTGAAAGAGGTAACGATAGATAAAAATCGCTTCGAACAAGAGTTAATTTACTATTTTGAGAAAGTAGATATTAGCGAAGAAAAAGTAAGATTGAAAAGTCACTTAGATTATTTCGTTGTTACTGCTAAAGAAGAAAATCCTGGTAAAAAATTAGGCTTCATCGCACAAGAAATAGGAAGAGAAATCAACACCATTGGTTCAAAATCGAACGATGCAGATATGCAACAGATGGTGGTGCAAATGAAAGACGAATTAGAAAAAATTAAAGAGCAAAGTTTAAATGTCCTCTAATCAACATAAAGGCAAATTAATTATTTTTTCTGCTCCATCGGGTGCAGGAAAAACTACTATTGTGCATCATTTGTTGAGCAAAGATTACAAGCTAGAATTTTCTATCTCTGCTTGCACCCGTGCGCGTAGAAACGGCGAGGTTCATGGCAAAGATTATTATTACATCTCGGCAGAAGAATTCAAAAAAAGTATTGACTTAGATGAATTTGTGGAATGGGAAGAGGTGTACAAAGACAATTTCTATGGCACATTAAAAACTGAGGTTGACCGCATTTGGAAAAAAGGTCATCACGTAATTTTTGATGTGGATGTAGACGGCGGACTCAATCTTAAAAAAGCATTTGGCGACCGAGCTTTAGCCGTTTTTGTGATGCCACCGTCATTAGAATCATTGCGCGAAAGACTAGAACAACGTGAAACAGAAACACCAGAAAGCATAGCGCGCCGCATGGGCAAAGCGCCTATTGAATTGCAAAAATCGGTACTCTTCGATAAAGTTATTTTAAACGACGATTTACAAAATGCTTTTGCTAAGGCAGAAGAAATGGTAGAAGAATTTTTGGCGAAAAAATAATTTGAAATGGATTATTCTAAACTCAGTAACTATCAATTATTCGAGTTGATTCAAAATCACAAACTTAATCCATCCCTAAGAACTGCAGCAAATAGAGAATTTGAAAAAAGAAATATTTCGCTAGCAGAAAAAAAGGAAATTATTTCAAAACATGAAGCGCTTTTTACTCCCGAAAAAAAGAAAACTTTAAGTGATACTTTCAAAACGTTACTCGTCATATTCCCCTTCCCTTTTACCATTTACATCGCCTATTTACATTATACCAAAGGGATAGTGCATAAACAGGAACAAAAAGAATTCTGGAAATTCTATACTATTGGTTTTGTTCTGTGGTCTATACTCCTATGTGCATATTTTCTATTCAATAGGTAAAATGTTACCTTTATCGAAGTGAGGATATTTCCTTTATAAGTGCAAAAAAATGAAAAACATCGGACTCTTCTTTGGTTCATTCAACCCCATTCACAACGGACACATGGCCATTGCGAATTACATGATTGAGTACACCAATATCAAAGAATTATGGTTTGTAATTAGTCCGCATAATCCATTAAAAGAAAAAGCATCCTTACTTCACCAAAACGATCGCTATCAAATGGTAGTAGAAGCGATAGAGGCCGAACCACGATTTAGAGCATCGACGGTAGAATTCAATTTACCTCAACCATCTTACACCATCAATACCTTGGTGCATTTACAAGAAAAATATCCTAAAAATAAATTCTCCTTAATTCTTGGTGAAGACAACTTAGTGACCTTCCACAAGTGGAAAAATCATGAGCGAATTTTAGAACAATGTGAATTGTTGGTGTATCCTCGTCCGAACTGCGCCAAAACAGAATTTCATAATCACCCAAAGGTAAAAATAACTGCTGCCCCACAAGTTGAAATATCTTCTACTTTCATCAGACAAGCCATTAAGGAAAACAAAAATGTACAATATTTTGTACCTGAGAAAGTGTGGAAGTATATGATGGATATGGGTTACTATAAATAAGATCATGAATATCGCATTTAAAATATCACAACAAAACTATCTTACATTTCAACTGTACTTAGCATCGAAATCGCAAAGTATCTTGAAGAAAAGAAAGCGAAATAGATTAATTGTACCCATACTTTACTGCTTTTTTGCAATCAGCTTGTTGATTTTAGACAGTCCGTTTTTAGCCAGCGGATTTGGGGCTTTTGGAATGCTTTGGTTTTTCTTTTACCCGATGTGGGAGAAAGGAAAATACGTAAAATATTTCACCAAGGTAATAGCAGAAAATCATCAAAGCAAGATCAATGTAGACATTAAAGTAGAGCTGCAAAACGACAAGATTTACACAGCAAGTGGAGGAAGTGAAGCAAAAATATCTACTAAAGAAATCATTGAAATTGTGGAATTAAAAGATTTAATTTTAATTCGCTTAGATGTTACTCAGGCTTTTGTGATTCCTAAAGATCAAATCAACGATTTACCTGCGCTTATTGAGGAATTGAAAGAGTTGGCGAAAAGACTGAAAGTAAATTATACGGAAGAGTTGGGTTGGGTGTGGAAGTAAATAAGTTGCCCTTTAACAAGTCTAGAATTACTAACTAACTTCTCCCTTTAAGAAGGCGATGACCCATATTAAGGCAATATTTTATTACCAATGGATTTCAGGGAATGGGTGACTAATTATTCTCCTCGGAGGAGGAGAGTGCGATTTTGCTTGCGGGCTGAAAGAGGATGGATTAAATAGATTGTTTCCTTTTGATATTATTGTATAATCCATCCTCTTCCCCTTTCACAGGCATTTACACACTCTCCTCCTCCGAGGAGAATTGGGAGAAATTACTATCCCATTATTTATAAAAATAGGATTTTGCCTTAATATGGGTCATCGCCTTCTTAAAGGGAGAAGTTGATTAGTTACCCACTCTTTCAAAAACGACCTTCAACCCCACTCTCCATCCTCACTCCCACTCTGTTTCTACCCTCCGTATTCCATCAAATACGCCTTAATAAACGGCTGAATATCTCCATCCATCACATCTTGCACATTCGATGTTTCGTGTCCGGTGCGTAAATCTTTAACTAGTTTATAAGGATGCATCACGTAATTTCTAATTTGCGAGCCCCACTCAATTTTCTTTTTGTTTCCTTCAATAGCATTTTGAGTTTCCATGCGTTTGCGCAATTCCATTTCGTATAATTGCGATTTCAACATGGTGATGGCCTTCTCCTTATTTTGAAGCTGCGAACGTGATTCCTGATTCTTTATAATGATACCTGTTGGCTTATGATGCAAGCGCACTGCCGTTTCCACCTTGTTTACGTTTTGTCCGCCAGCACCACCCGATCTAAAAGTATCCCATTCAATATCCCCTAAATTGATTTCAATATTTAAAGTGTCATCCACCAAGGGATAAACATAAATCGAGGCAAAAGAAGTATGGCGTTTGGCTGCTGCATCAAAAGGCGAAATACGCACCAAACGATGCACTCCATTTTCACCTTTTAAATAACCGTAAGCATATTCTCCTTCTATCTCAAGCGTAGCGGTTTTAATTCCAGCCCCGTCTCCTTTTTGATAATCTACCTCGGTAACTTTAAAGCCTTGCTTCTCTGCGTACATTTTATACATGCGTAAGAGCATATTAGCCCAATCTTGACTCTCTGTTCCACCAGCACCCGAGTTAATCTCTAAAATCGCACTTAAGCTATCTTCTGGTCCCGATAGCATATTTTTAAACTCCATCGCATCCACCTTAGCCAATACATTGGCATAGGAAGCATCAACTTCTTCCTCGGTAGCCTCGCCCGCAGCATGAAACTCCATCATCACTTGTAAATCATCGGACATGGCTTTGGCTTCATTATAGCTTTCCACCCACGACTTTTTAATTCTGATTTGTTTGAGAATGCTTTCGGCACGTTTAGCGTCGTTCCAAAATTCGGGAGCCTGTGTCTTTTCCTCCTCTTCCTGTATTTCTATGACTTTCTTATCGACGTCAAAGATATTGCTTTAACGCGCCCACGCGCTGCACAATTAACTTATATTGTTCTGAAGTAACCATATAGTTTATTTACTTTAGTGGCGTAAAAATATAATTATTCATGGAAAGAACCGCATTCAATAAAATATTCGCCCTACAATCGGGCCTATATTGCCACATTTACAACGATCTTTTGGTGATTAACGACAGAGAATTGATAGAGAAACGAGATTTGGTGATGGATATGAATAAGGTGAGCAATGTTAAAACGGCTAAAATTGTTTTAAATGCTGCGGTTACTGTGGCAATTTTAGTGATGACCTACATCACCGGATTTTACCCTTTGTCGTTATTACTCTTTTTAACTATTTGGGATTTAAAACGCATCAAAAGACAAACTCTTCCCTTGCTTAAAAGCGATTGTATACCGCTTAAAAACATAGAAAGCATAAAATTCATCACAGGCAAATTAGGATTTCACGAATTGGATTTACTAATCAAAAACGACGACGGACAAGTGATGCAAAAAACAATACGTTTGTACGACAGCAAAAATGAAATTGAAAAGGCTTTAACCATCTTAAATGAAGTAGGATTTAAAATTGAAAATCCACTAGATGCTAAAAACGAAAAACTGAAAAATGCTGAGTCTATTGTGATTAACGAAGACGAAAAATTGTATTTTCTTGAAAAGGAAATCGTAATTGCCAAAAACAACGTTTATCCTCAAAAAGCCGAATTTGTTGCCGTAAATAATTTTATATTTTTCACTTTGATGGTGGGTATACTAGCAGCAATTGCCGCAAAGACATACATCATCGTCAATAAGGGTCAAGTGCTTTGGATTGATTTACTCGTAGTATTCATGTTCCTTTTGTTTCTTCCTTTACCATTTTCTTTGCTTAATAAATCTACGAGTGATGCACTGCAAAAAGACAAAATTTTAAGCGCTAAAATTGAAAAGAAAAGAAAGAAAATATTTGTGGTGATTGAAAGTAAAAGTGGTTGGAAATTACCGTTGAAAAGGAAGATTGAATTTAGAAATGAAGAGGATGCGAAGAAGACTGTAGCGTCAATTAATCGCTAGCATGTAGGGGCACCCCTACAGAAGACCCTCCACCACATCAATCACCTTATCACTCTCAAAACCCTTACCCACAATATATCTTATGATTTTACCTTTTTGATTGTAAGGTGTTTCGCCTTTCAATTCTTTGAGTTTCTTTTTAGCTAAATCGTGGATGGTTTTTTGATAAGCATCTTCATCAATTTCTGTCTTTGCCTTTTGAATACAATAGCTGGAAATATTTCTTTGCTTAAGCTCCATCTCAATTTTAATCCAGCCCCAATTGTTGTTCTTGAATTTACCACGCGCAAATGCTCGTGAGAATCTTTCTTCGTTTAAAAAATTAGATGAAATTAAATCGGAAATGATGCCTTCAATATCATCGCGCTGAACTCCTAATTTGTACAAATCGTTGCGAACCTCTTGTTGGCAACGCTCTTGATAAGCACAGTACTTTTGGGCTTTCAATAAAGCTTGATGACGGGTATATATTTTCTTTGAACTACTCATGTGGTTCTACATGCACTAAAACATCGGCAATTTCGGGTAATTCTTCTTGAACTTTTTCTTTAATTCTATGCGCAATATCGTGTCCCTCTTTAACAGAAATTTGTCCGTTTACTATCGCATGCAAATCTACAAAATAATACATGCCTGTTTTGCGCACATTACACTTTTCGGTATCGATAACTCCTTCTACTTTTTTAGAGATCACGCGCACTTTTTCTATCACCTCATCGTGCAAATGTTCATCCATGATTTCGCCTAAGGCCGGACGAAATATCAAATAGGCATTGTAAAGAATAAAAGCAGAAGCAAAAAGGGCTGCCCAATCGTCGGCACTTTCATAACCATCGCCACCAATCAAAGCGATAGAAATTCCAATAAAAGCAGCTACCGATGTAATGGCGTCACTTCTATGGTGCCAGGCGTCGGCTTGCAAAGAAGAACTGTTGGTGTCTTTTCCTTTCTTCATTGTAATGCGAAAAAATATTTCTTTCACTAAGATGATACCAGCTAAAACTATCAAAGTAAAAGACTCTGGCGCTTCATGAGGAGTTTGAATATTTTGTATACTTTCATGTGCGATGATGGCGGCAGAGGTAACTAAAAATCCAACCACCAAAAAAGTAATCAAAGGCTCAGCTTTTCCGTGTCCGTAAGGATGATTTTCATCTGCAGGTTTGTTAGAATAGCGCAAACCAAACAATACCAAAAAAGATGAAAAAATATCTGTAGTTGATTCAATGGCATCGGCCATTAAAGCATATGAATTACCGAAAAATCCCGTGAGACCTTTTATTACAGCTAAGCAAAAATTACCTATGATACTTAGGTAAGTGGCTTTGATGGCTTGTTGTTTTTTGCTTTGCATAAACTCTACATTCACTAAGTTCTTCGGGTTGCGGGACTCCCTCTCGGAGGAGAGGGGTGCGACTTTGCTTGTGCGGCTGCAGGGAGATGGATTCATAATATCATAATCCATCTCCCTGCCACTACACAGGCCTTTACACACCCCTCTCCTCCGAGAGGGAGTTGCGCACCCGGAAGCTCGCTCTTAAAATTCCTTCAAATAAATATAGGCAAGCTTTTTCAAACTTGCCTATACTTTATCTCTCCTTTGATTAAAATCAATTCAGCTCAATTTCTACTCCGTCTTTATCTAAATAACGCATTTCAATTAAGTCATAAGAATCAAAAGATTGTACCTCAACTTTACCACCATATTTCTTGCCCAATTGCTTGCGAACCGGATTCCAGAAACCTTTGGTTAGGTATGCCGCAACGAATGGATGCGCTGTTACAATAACTTTATCCTTCTTCAAATCTTGGAAAATGTACTTGATATCTGCCTCAATCTTATCCATCATCACAATACTTGGCTGAACTTCACCTGTGCCTTTGCAAGTAGGACAAACCTCGTTGGTTACCACTGCAGTAGCCGGACGTACACGTTGACGCGTAATTTCAATCAAACCAAATTTACTTGGAGGAAGAATACTGTGTTTAGCACGATCATCTTTCATTCCATCGCGCAAGGCGTTGAACAATTGCTTACGGTTGTTTGGATTTTTCATGTCGATAAAATCGATCACGATGATTCCGCCCATATCGCGTAAACGCAACTGACGCGCTACTTCTGCCGCTGCTTCAAGATTTACTGCCAAAGCATTTTCTTCTTGATTCATCTCGGTTTTAGAACGGTGTCCGCTATTGATATCAATAACGTGCATTGCTTCTGTATGCTCGATGATTAAGTAAATACCACTTTTTAAGGTAACAGTTTTACCGAATGAAGTCTTGATTTGACGCGCAATGCCAAAATGTTCGAAAATTGGCAAGCGATCTTTATACAATTTAACGATGTCGACATTCTCAGGAGATTTATCCATTAAATACTCGCGCACCTCTTCATAAACATACTCATCATCAACATGAATACTATTGAAACTGCTGTTCAATACATCACGCAAAATAGCAGATGTACGACTCAACTCACCCAATATTCTATCGTTTGGTTTTGCGTTCACCAGATTGTCGTGAACTTGCTTCCATCTTTCTAATACATCAGCCAAATCTTTTTCCAAATCGGCAGCCGGTTTATCGGCAGAATTGGTGCGGATGATTACCCCGAAATTCTTTGGTTTAATGTTTTGGATGATCTGACGCAAACGATCGCGTTCTTTAGAATCGCGAATTTTTTGTGATACAGAAACTCTATCAGAGAAAGGAACCAACACGAGGTATCTTCCAGGAATAGAAATTTCAGAACCGATACGCGGACCTTTAGTAGAAATTGGCTCTTTTGCCACTTGTACTAAAACCTGCTGACCAGTTTTTACAACATCATTAATGGAACCCGACTTTTCAATTTCAGGTTCATTTTTGAAGTACATTAAATTGCTTGTATTCTCCTTACCCTCGCGAACACGCGCAAGGTATTTGTTTAGGGAACGCACCTGCGGACCCAAATCGAAGTAGTGCAAAAAAGCATCTTTCTCGTAGCCAACGTCAACAAAAGCTGCATTTAATCCAGGCACCACTTTACGCACGGTACCTAAATAAAGATCACCTACTGCAAACTTAATATCGCGTGATTCGCGATGAAGCTCAACAAGTTTTTTATCCTTTAAAATTGCAATGACTACTTCGGAAGGAGAAGAATTGATAATTAATTCATTCACTTCTTAAAATAGATTAAGGCGAGACCTTTTGAGGCTCACCGGTTACACATTGATAAACAATGTTCAAAGTTTAAAGTTGAATGTTCAAAGTTAGCCAACCTTGAACATTGAACATTAAACATTGAACTTAAGATAAAGGACTATTTCCCTTTTTTCTTGTGTCTGTTTTTTCTCAAACGTTTTTTACGTTTGTGTGTAGCCATCTTGTGACGTTTTCTTTTTTTACCGCTTGGCATAATTTCGTTTTTTTAAAGTTATTACTTTAACTGTTTAATAATTTCTTGCACCTCTTTTTTATGGACCTCATCCTTCTCTAATTCGTACCACTTTTGCAAAGATATTTTTGCGTTTGCGGTATCTTTCATTTGAAGGTATGTGCCACTCAGCTCTTTCATCACCTCAGGTGAAGGTTGAATCTCGGCTAACCTCTCCAGGTAAGGAACAGCTTTGTCATACTGCTTGCTCATATAGCAAGCTTGTACCAATGTTTGAAGTGCTCTTACATTTTTAGGATCTTCTTCTAATACTTCTTTAAGAAGCTTAATCCCTGGCATTGGTGCCGGCTGAGTTGTGATGATGTTTAGTGCTTCATCAATCTTCTGATTCAACATTTGCTCACGAGTCATCTTTGTGCTTACTTCAGACGAACTCTTGGTGGGCAAAAAATATAAAAGAACGATAACTGCGAAGGCGCTTATAACTACTATTAGTTGTTTAGTGCTCATGCAGTTTAAATACTACTTCTTCTTAGAAGTTACCTTCACTTTCTCTACAAACACTTTCGCTGGCTTAAAAGCTGGAATGTTGTGCTCTGGAATAATGATGGTTGTGTTTTTTGAAATGTTTCTTCCTGTTTTTTGAGCTCTTTTCTTAACGATGAAAGAACCAAATCCTCTCAAATAAACGTTATCGCCGTTAGATACTGAAGTTTTAATAGACTTCATCATAGCTTCAACGGTTGCTTGTACTGCTACTTTCTCGATGCCTGTTTTGTCGGCAATCTCGTTTACGATGTCTGCTTTTGTCATTTCGAAATATATATTAAATAATTACTTTCTATTTTAGGGGCTGCGAATTTACATTTTTAATTCGTTTTACAAAAACACTGAGTGATTTTTTTTCTTTGTAAGTGATTCAATTTTAATTATTTGGAAAAGTTCTCAAAAAAGGTAATCAACTGGTACCTGCAAAACAAAAGGGATTTGCCTTGGCGAAATACCCGCGATGCTTATAAAATATGGCTATCGGAAATCATCTTGCAACAAACTAGAGTAGAGCAAGGATTGCCGTATTATGAGAAATTTGTAAGCGCTTTTCCAAGCATTAATGATTTGGCCAAGGCCCCAGAAGATAAAGTGATGAAGCTATGGCAAGGCCTAGGCTATTACAGCAGAGCAAGAAATTTACATTTCGCTGCAAAATGGGTGATGACTGAGCATAAAGGGAAATTTCCCAAAGAGTACGCGAAAATATTAAAGATGAAAGGTGTGGGCGAATACACTGCTGCTGCCATTGCCTCTTTCGCCTACGATTTACCTCACCCGGTTTTAGATGGAAATGTATACCGCATTCTCTCTAGAATTTTTGGTATTCACGATGCCATTGACTCTTCAACAGGTAAAAAAATATTCATGCAAAAACTTCATGAATTACTTCCACCTAGTGAAGCAGCCAATTTCAATCAGTCCATCATGGAATTTGGTGCGGTGCAATGTGTTCCTAAAAATCCGAACTGCCAAGATTGCATTTTTAAAAGCGATTGCTATGCTCACCTCAACGATAAAATCGATTTACTTCCCATCAAAGAAAAAAAATTAGTAAAAAAAGATCGACACTTCTATTACCTTATTAGCAGTGACGGAAAGAACACCATCATAAGAAAGCGCAACGACAAAGACATTTGGCATAGCTTGTATGAATTTCCTTTGTTCGAAAAACCTATACAAAGCAAAGAAAAAATCATTTATCAAAGTGAAGTACAAAAACACCTTCTCACCCATCAAAACATCTATTTTCAGTTCACGGTTGTGAAAGTAAAATCATTGAAGGCCAAAGGAGATGAACTTATTGTGCCGCTTAAAGATTTAGAAGAGTATGCTTTTCCTAAAATTATGCACGATTTCATCTCGAAAAAACTAAATTTGTATCTTCCACATTGAAGATTGAACTTTTAACATTGAACGAAAATAATGGCCGGAGTGAATAAAGTGATTTTAGTAGGAAACCTAGGGAAAGATCCTGAGGTGAGATATTTAGAAGGCGGCACCGCTGTGGCTAACTTCACTTTGGCTACGTCTGAAACATACAAAGACAAAGCAGGAAACAGAATTGAGCAAACCGAATGGCACAATGTTGTGGTGTGGCGCGGACTAGCGGAAATTGCAGAAAAATATTTGCGCAAAGGAAGCATGGTGTATGTGGAAGGTAAATTGCGAACTCGCGCGTGGGATGACAAAGATGGTGTTAAAAGATATACCACAGAAATCATTGCCGACAACATGACCATGTTGGGGGGTAAACGTGAAGAAAATTCTCCTGCTCCTACCCCAACTGCAACTCCTCCACAAAACATTCCATCACCAAAAGATGCCGATGATCTGCCTTTTTAATGGATTTCTTTAACCCACATATCGTTTCAATTGGTGCACTTTTCGTGGCTATGATGGCCACATTGATTGGCGCTGCTTTAATTTCATCTACTGAGGTGGCGTTGTTCGGACTAAACAGCAAAACGCTTGATTTACTTGAATTACGACACAACAAGTCGGGAAAAGTAATTCGCAAATTACTAGATGAACCCGAAAAGTTATTGGCTAATATTCTTATCACCAACAGTCTTTTTCACGTCTCTTTCGTTTTTATCTCGCTCTCTTTTTTCAGCAAAATGAAAAACCTAGAGATGTTCTCTTATCATCCTTCACAAATTGTACAAATGGTGGTAATCTCTTTGGTATTGATTCTTTTTGGAGAAATTATTCCTAAGGTTCTCGCTACCAAAAAAGGAGAAAAAATTGCGGTGTTCATGGCTACACCAATGCTGGTGCTTAATTTCATGCTAAAGCCATTTTCACTTTTCCTTTCCATCTTTCACGGTAGAAAAAAACAAGAAGAAAAAAAGAGCTCAACGCTTTCTGTCGATGAATTGTCGGCAGTGCATGAACTCATTCAAAACAAACAAGGCAGCGAGCAAGAACAAAAAATATTGAGTGGTATCTTAAACTTTGGTAACACCGATGTAAAGCAAGTAATGACACCACGCACCAACATTGTGGCCTTGGATGAAAGTCATTCTTTTCACATGGTGCTAAAAGAAATTCAAGCCTCTGGTTTCTCTAGAATACCTGTTTACGAAAACAATGTAGATAAGATAACGGGGGTGCTTTACATTAAAGACCTACTTCCCTACTTAGAAGAAAACGACAACTTTCAATGGCAACAATTCAAGCGCAACGCTTATTTCGTTCCCGAAAGCAAAAAATTAGATGATCTTCTTAAAGAATTTCAAGACATGAAAATGCATGTTGCCATTGTAGTAGATGAATACGGCGGCACTAGCGGTGTTATAAGTTTAGAAGATGTTATTGAAGAAATTGTTGGCGACCTAAACGATGAATACGACGACGAAAATATTGTTTATTCTAAACTTGATGACCGCAATTATATCTTCGATGGCAAAACATTGCTGGTAGATATGTACCGAATTTTAGACTTAGATGAAACGGTTTTTGAAGCAGCAAAAGGTGAGGCGGATACGATAGCCGGATTTATCTTAGAGCAAACCGGAGTGTTTCCTAAAAAAGACGCCACCATTGATTTTGGCGGATTGAAATTTAAGATTGACAGTATAGATAAACGTAGAATTATTAGTGTGAAAATAACCTTAGCAGATGGGAAAGTTTAGTTCAATGTTTAAATGCCTGTCCGACTCTTGGCGGATTCAATGTTTATTGTTAGCTGGATTAATAATTTCGCTAGCTTCATGTGATGAACCACCTCTACCAAAACCAGTTGGCTATTTTCAAATTGCCATTCCCGAAAAGAACGAATACCAACATTTTTCTGGCGCTTGTCCGTTTGAATTCGATATTTCTACCTTAGCAAAAATCTCACTTAAAGATTCGGTAAACCGACCGTGCTTCTACAACCTCGAATATCCTCAATGGAAGGCGACCATCCACTTCACTTATTTGCCTATCAAAAACGATTTAAAAAATTTGATCGATGAAGAACATCGCAGAAAAGAAAAACATTTGCAATTGGCCGCTTCCATCTCCGATTCTATCTATATTTTTCCCGAGAAACATGTGAGCGCAACGGTGTTCAACATCAACGGAACCAAAACCGCTACACCATTACAATTTTTTATCACCGACAGCACTAATCACTTTTTTAGAGGGTCGTTGTACTTCTTCCACACACCAAATAATGACTCTATTCAGCCCATCATTCAATACATCAAAACCGATGTTAAGCGTTTGGTGCAGAGCTTTAAATGGAAATAAATTAAAACCATCTTTAATAAAATAAGTAGAAGGTGTAATTCCAACACTTTTTATTTATGCGTTTACATCAATTTATCCTTCCACTATTTCTTGTTACAGCTTTAGCATCATGCAAAAAAGAAGACAACTCTAATAACGAAAACAATAATTCAAATAATAACACGCCTAAAAGCAGTGATCATTCTATAGAGTACACCTTTTTACCAGGCAAAACAGGCTTCGATTACAACTCTCCTATTATAAAAGGAAATTACTTATACATAGGTACTTCAACCAAATTGTTTTCTGATGTAGAGAACGATAACGCTTTTTACAAATTCGATTTACAACTTACGCAAATTTGGAAATACACCTTAGATACTAATGAAGTGCGCGGAAGTGCTGCATTAGATAGTGACGACAACATCTACTTTACGGTTCAAGAAGGAAGAAAGTACGGCGATGGCAGTAAATCCAAATTATATGTGTATTCCTTAGATAATTCAGGAAATTTCCGTTGGAAAAAATTGATTGCTACAGGTACAGAAATTAAAGATGTTGGTGCTTACGAACTGAGTGTTGGCAATCATGTTTATGTGCATGGGGCCGATTTATATGCCTTAAATAAAACAGATGGTTCTGAAGCATGGAAAACATCAATGATTGGCGGTGTTTCTCGACCTTTCTTCGATAATGCGGGTAATATATATATGTACTTCATTTTGGTGAATTTAGATCGTACACATCTAATGGGACTTTGCGTTGGACTTACACTCCTAATGATGTATTTACAGAGGGTGGAGATGCCTTTTCGAATGGGGCATTTGCCGCAGCCGACCAATCAAAAATTGTATTCTTTTATGACACCTGGTTATACAACATTAACGCTGCCGATGGCTCTTTAAACTGGAAGTACAACGCCCCTCATACTGGCTACCAAAGAGGTACACCAGCAGTTGATGCAGATGGAAATATCTACGTGGGTAGAAAAAATCATAATTTATCATCGGCCTTCTACAAGGTGAAAGCCGACGGAAGTGGAATAGTTTGGGATGAAGTTGGCTTTGGCGAAACTTATAGCTGTCCGGCACTTGCCAACGACAGTAACGTCTATTTTGGCTCTGAATTACTGAATAACGGTCCGGGCGTTGAACCAGCATGGAACCGTATCCATGCGCTCAACATGAACACGGGAAAAATAGTATGGCAAGCCGATTTGGGAAGCGATGTGGGCACCTGCTCCCCTGCGTTATCATCTACAGGAAGAATATACATTGGAACCATTGGATACACTGGTTCGCCATCGAAATTGGTCTGTATAAAAACTAAGGCCACCGGTGAGCTGGGTGGAGCGATTAATGCGCAGTTTAGTCAAAAATAGTCGTGTGAAAGGAACTATTGTCCAACTTTAAGATCTGTCTTCTTGCGCATTGCAAATAACAGCACACACGAATAACTCAATAATATACTCGATAACAAAAGGTGCACTGGTCGGGCAAACTGAGGCACTTCAAAATATCCCATGATTACACCTGTGGCAATAATAAGCACCATTAGCGCTATTATCCATCGAGTAGCATAATGCTTCACTTTCATTTCATAGAGAAAGTACAAAGCTACACCAGTGATGGCGGCGTATACCAATGAGAACGAGCGGTGCACCAAAAAAATCCATCCCGACTCGTCGATCCATGATTCTCTAATAATTCCGCTCAACCGCAAATTATCGAAAGTCTCGCGAACATTGGTTCCCATCACCAATTGCGCGCATAACAGTAGCACAGAAGCAATCAACCACTTTTTAATAGATTTCGCTTTGCCTTCTTCGATATCCACAGAATCTAAAACGCGTGAACGTACAAAAGCGATCACTATCAAAATTAAAAATGCAAGGTAAAGGTGTAAACTAATTTTAAGCGGTTTTAAGTTCGATTCTACCACTTTAGCACCAATGTAGCCCTCCAAAAGAATGATGACAAAAGTGGCGATGCTTCCCCAAAAAACAATGGGCTTCTCTTTGCGATAAGAGAAGGAATAAAACAACATCAAAATGGCCATTATGCCTAACACAGCACCACAGAGGCGATTAAGGTATTCGATAATGGTATGTTCGGGTTTATAAATTGCGTAATCGTGTTTTTTATAGGGAGTCCATTGAGATGGGTCAAACTCTGCAGATGCCTTGTAATCGTCGTTTGCCACCAACAACTTATTCTCATGAACGATAATTTGTCCGCTCTCAAACTGCTTATTTGCCTGCCAAACCACCTCCTTTTCATCCATTGGAGGAATCCAGTAGCCATAGCATTTTGGCCAATCGGGACAGCCCATTCCGGCACCGCTAGCCTTTACCAAGCTACCTGCCAATACTACTAATAAAGAGAAAAATAGCGTTAGAGCGCTAAATAGTTTAAATCGACGGTGGGCGGTACTTTTCATTATTTAATTGCGCTTACGGTATAGGCTCCTTCTGCAACAGATTCCACTGCTTTTTTCAAGTCCTCTTTACTTACTACATTTTCATCAAAAGTCACTTCTGCCTCCTTCTTTTCAAAGCTCACTTTGGCCTCCTTAACGCCTTCAACAGAAACAAGCTTCTCTTGAATGGTAGGGGCGCAGCTGTGGGCGCACGACATACCTTCAATGTTAAAATGAGCTGTTTTCATGACAGGTGCTTCATTGCTTCCACAACTATCGAAAACAGCGATAAATAGGCAGAAAGCGAATATTTTGACTAGAATTCTCATCGTATATTGTTTGATAGTCACAAAGTTAAAGGATTAAATGATTTGTTTGATATACTTATTTTACTATCTTTGCCTCCCTTAATTTTAAAAGCGAAATAAAATGTACGCAATCGTAGAGATAGCAGGGCAGCAATTTAAAGTGCAAAAAGATCAACAGATCTTCGTTCATCACCTTGAAGCAGAAGAAGGTAACAAAATTACTTTCGAGAAAGTTTTATTGGTTGACAACAACGGAGCAATCACTGTTGGCGCCCCGGCTGTAAGTGGTGCTAAAGTAACCGCTAAAGTTGTGTCACCTTTAGTAAAAGGAGACAAAGTTTATGTATTCAAAAAGAAAAGAAGAAAAGGGTATCAGAAAATGAACGGTCACCGTCAACAGTTCACCCAACTTCAAATTGAAGACATCAGCGTTAAATAATTAATTAAGTAAGAAACATTAAAAACCAGTTGAGCCATGGCACATAAGAAAGGTGAAGGTAGTTCGATGAATGGTAGAGAGTCTGAATCGAAAAGACTCGGTATCAAAAAATTCGGTGGAGAGCCGGTAATCGCAGGAAACATTATTGTTAGACAAAGAGGTACAACTCACAACGCTGGAATCAACGTTGGTATGGGTAAAGACCACACTCTTTTCGCTCTAGCTGACGGTGTTGTTAAATTTGCTAAGAAAAAAGGTAACAGATCTTTCGTATCTGTTGTTCCTTCTGCAGAATAATAACATTTAAGTTTATTGAAAAACCCTTTTGGTTCGCGAGAACCGGAAGGGTTTTTTTGTTAATTTGGGAATATGAGAACACACAAAGAAATCTTACAAGACATTTATAATTTGCTTCTAGAAAAGGGATTTGAATATGAATTCAAATCCTTGAAAAACGAGGAAGCTAATCAATATACTTCGACGGAATTAATTGGCGAAATTCTTTCGGTACTATTAAAGATGAATGAAAAAATAACCATCAACAAAAGCATTGGACATTTGATTACTGAATTTAATAAATATGCAAATCAGAGGGGTATTTACCCACAGGCTTCTAAATATTATTCTATCGAACAAAAGGAATTTGATATCGATGGAAATAATTTCACTGATTTAAAAGGGTTTTACAATGCGATTGGAAACCAACTCGTAGACAAAAATGATTGGGGTAAAAACTGGAATGCTTTCAATGATATGTTACGAGGCGGCTTTATTAAAACCGAATACGGTGAACCATTCATATTAAGATGGAAAAATGCCGAAATTTCAAAAAGCAAATTAGAAGACTTTCAGGACTTCATTGATTTGATAAAAGAACAAGAACACATCACATTATTACTGGAATAAAGCATCTATTAACCACCTCCCCCTTCGGGTACTCCTCCTTCAAAAGGAGGAGAGTTGATTAGTAACTCAATACTTACATTTTACGCCCTGCCATCACTATTGTGCGCGAGCCATCGCCAAAAGCCGAGCGTGCGGAAAGGCTGTGAACCCAAAATAGAAAGCGGACTAAGGAGCTTTCGTCATTTTGGGAGAGCGCGCTGGCAGGATCTTTTGGCGGAAGATTTTTTGCTTACTTTTTCATCTCTGAAAAAGTAAGTCTTTGCTTCTTTAGAAAAGAAGAAACAAATCCCATCTCCCTCCCACCACACAAGCATTTTCACACCCCTCTTCTCCAAGAGGGATTTGGGAGAAAACATTTCTTATATTTACAGCTTCAATACATCACAACATGCTAGTAGTAAAAGACATTCTCGACAATAAAGAAAAAGCCATTGCGGGCTTAAAAAAAAGAAATATCGCCACAGCGGAAGAATTAATCAATAACGTTATCGCTTTAGATGCGCAGCGCAAGGCCGCTATATCTGAAATGGAACGCGTTTTAGCAGAAAGCAATCAAGTAGCTAAATCGGTAGGACAATTAATGAAAGAAGGCAAAAAAGAAGAGGCCGAACAAGTAAAAGCCCAAGCTGCTGAATTGCGCACCAAATCAACTACTTTAAAAGAAGAAACTGCTGTAATTGAAGAAAAATTGCAAGCACTTTTATACACCATTCCTAACGTACCAAATGAGATTGTTCCCAACGGAAAAACACCAGAAGAAAACTTAAATGTTTTCGAACATGGCAGCATTCCTACATTACACGAAGGCGCTGTTCCGCATTGGGATTTATTGAAAAAATACAACCTTGCCGACTTTGAAGTGGGTGTAAAAATCACCGGCGCAGGCTTTCCTGTTTTTAAAGGAAAAGGCGCTATGTTGAACCGCGCTTTGATTAATTTCTTTTTGAGCGAAGCGATTAAAGCTGGCTATGAAGAAGTGATTCCTCCGCTATTGATTAATGAAGCTTCTGGTTATGGTACCGGACAACTTCCCGATAAAGAAGGGCAAATGTACCACTGCACTGTTGACAATCTATTTTTGATTCCAACTGCCGAAGTACCTATCACGAATTTATACCGAGATGAAATCATCAACGCAGAAAACTTACCTATTAAAAATGTTGGCTACACGCCTTGCTTCCGTCGCGAAGCAGGTTCATACGGTAAAGATGTGCGCGGATTAAATCGTTTGCACCAGTTCGATAAAGTGGAAATTGTACAAATTCAACATCCCGATAAATCTTACGAGACCTTAGACAACATGGTAGAACATGTTAAAGGCCTGTTGAATAAATTGGGCTTACCTTACCGAATTTTAAGATTGTGTGGTGGCGATATGGGCTTCACCTCTGCCCTTACCTACGATTTCGAAGTGTATTCTGCAGCGCAACAAAAATGGTTGGAAGTAAGCTCTGTTTCTAACTTCGAGACTTTTCAAGCAAACCGTTCTAAAATACGTTACCGCAGCGGACAAGACAAGCCGCAATTAGCGCATACCTTAAACGGAAGTGCTTTGGCTTTGCCTCGTATTTTAGCTGCCCTGTTAGAGAATAATCAAACAGTAGATGGCGTTAATATTCCAGAAGTATTACAACCATTCACAGGCTTCAATAAAATTTCTTGATTTTGAAAAAAGTTAATCGTAAAATATCAATCCTCCTTTTTGGCTTTTTACTTTTAACTTTTAGCTTTTCTTTCGCGCAAGACAAACAACAAGTTCAACATAGCTTAGCAGTGCAATTCTTCAACAACGGAGAATACGATAAAGCTGCCGAAGTTTTTGAAGTACTGTACAAAAAAAATAGAAGCGAAGACTATTATGAATACTTGTATCAATGCTACATACAGCTGAAAAACTACAAGGATGGAGAAAAGTTAGTCGACAAGAGAAGTAAAGATTTTCCCGACCAAGCTGCCTACCCCATCGACTTAGGTTATTTGTATTCATTGCAAGATGATGAAAAGAAAGCAGTAAAATCCTTCGAAAAAGCGCTATCGCTTCTGCCAGCCGACAATCAAGAAATCATCTTTGTTGCGCGCCGTTTTCAAAAAAGAAAACAAAATGAGTGGGCCATTCAAACTTATTTGAAAGGCAGAAAACTCATCAACAACGCTTATCCTTTCTCCTTTGAATTGGCAGAAATTTACAAAAGTGAAAATAAATACACCGAGATGATTAACGAATATTTGTTCGTTTTAGAATTTGGTGCGTTCTATATTGACGATGTGGAAACAGCTTTATCTACAGCGATTGGCGACGACAATGACGGAAAGAAAAAACAAATACTTAAAAATTTACTGCTTAAAAAGATTCAGGAAAATCCGGGTAACGATTCATACCTCGAAGTTTTAATTTGGGAATATCTACAAGAGAAAGCATTTAGTGCCGCTTTTACCCAAATGAAAGCTTTAGATAAAAGAAAAAAAGAAGAAGGCTATAGATTGATGACCTTATCTGAGCTTGCCGCTAAAAACAACGATTATGAAACAGCTGTTAAAGCGCTGCAATATGTGATCGACCTTGGTAGCTCAAGTATGTTTTTCCGCAATGCAAAAACAGAATTACTTCGTGTGCTCACACAAAAAATTACTACTCGTCCCGACTACAACACACAAGATTTAATTCAATTAGAAACAGCTTACAAAAACACCATCAAAGAACTAGGTAAAAACAGATACACCATCGATTTACTTAAAGATTACGCACATTTGCAAGCATTCTACTTACATCAAAACAAACAAGCGATAGCTACCTTGAATGAAGCATTGCAAATAGTAGATGCAACACCTCGCCAAATTGCAGATAGCAAATTAGAGTTAGGAGATGTTTATTTAATTTCAGATAGTATTTGGGATGCATCTCTTCTTTATTCTCAAGTGGATTTAGATTTTAAAAATGAGATAATCGGACAAGACGCGCGATTTAGAAACGCAAAAATATCATACTATACTGGCGATTTCAAATGGGCAAAAGCGCAACTTGATGTGCTTAAGTCGGCTACCGACCGACTCATCTCCAACGATGCCATGTACTTATCTATATTGATCACCGACAACACTTTGCTAGATACCATCACTACTCCACTAGAAATGTATGCCCGTGCCGATTTGCTTGAATTTCAAAACAAAGATTCTTTGTGTTTACTTACACTCGATTCGCTGGAAAAAGAATACAAATCGCGCTACAATTTAATGGATGAAGTGCAATACAAACGCGCAGAAATTTATATCAAAAAACAAAACTATGTAGAAGCGGCAAAATACCTTCAAAAAACATACGAGTACAAAGATCTTTTGGCAGATGACGCCCTATTTAAATTAGCAGAACTTTACGAAACCGTGCTGAACGATAAAACAAAAGCACAAGAAAAATATCAAGAAATAATTTTCAAATTTCCGGGAAGCATTTACGTAGAAGAAGCAAGAAAAAGATTTAGAACATTAAGAGGAGACGAAAAATTTTAATATGATAATTTACAGCATCACTTTCGCCATTGAAGATGGCATTGAACAAGAATGGATTTCTTACATGAAAGAAGAATACATCAACAGCATTATGGAAATTGGTTTATTCAATGACTTTCGTTTTGCAAAAACACATCCTGTTTCAGATGTTGATACAGCATACAACATTCAATTTCGTTGCGAATCACTATCTCATTTAGAATTGTTTGAAAAACAGCACGCTTCGGCTATCGATGAAAAGTTAGTGGAAAAATACAAAGGTAAATTTGGTTCGTTTAGAATGGTTTTAGAAGAAGTATAATATGAAATACGATTGGAAACATAACGACCCTAAGAAAAATCAGAAAGAAGAAGTTCGTGCTAAAAAACATCTCGGACAACATTTCCTTAAAGATGAAACGGTAACGCAAAACATCACCAAAGCATTAACTTTTCACCAAGGCTACAGCAGTGTGATAGAGGTTGGTCCGGGAATGGGCGTTCTCACAAAATACCTCATGCAAGAACAAAAAATAAGCGACTTAAGAGTGGTTGAATTGGATTGGGATTCGGTGGCTTATTTGAAAGAAAATTATCCTAATTTAAAAGTTATAGAAGCCGATTTTCTTCGCTTGAATTTAGATGAATTATTCAAAGATAAATTCGCTGTAGTAGGAAACTTTCCTTACAACATTTCTTCTCAAATTTTATTCAAAGCACTGGATTATCGCAATCAGATTCCTGAGATAGTAGGTATGTTTCAAAAGGAAATGGCCGAGCGTGTAGCGGCACCTCCTGGAAGTAAAACTTACGGAATTATTAGCGTTTTGATGCAAGCATTTTACGATATTGAATATTTATTTACCGTAGAACCACATGTATTTAATCCGCCACCAAAGGTGAAATCAGGAGTAATTCGTTTGAAAAGAAATCAGCGCGAAAAATTACCTTGCGACGAAGCACTGTTCATAAGAATTGTAAAAGCAGCTTTCAACCAAAGAAGAAAAACTTTGAACAACGCATTGAAAAGTTTAGAGCTAAAAAATATTCCTGAAGAGTTTAAAGGAGAGAGAGCAGAGCAGTTGAGTGTGGAGGATTTTATTAGGATTGCGGTAGAGAATTCGTAAAAAATCTCACGTATTACGATTTACGAGTTAGGCAATAGTTCCTTCCTAAATAAAAAACTATCCCCCCACATCATCTCTCAAAGAAGCCATCGCATTATTGCGACTGGCAACACACTTGTCTTTAAGAGATTTTGTGAAGGGATCAGCCTACTACTTATCTATATTAAAACTGAACTGCATTGGCATACCACTCTTCTCTTTTTCCATAAAATCTTTCCATTACCTCATCGGCATTATTCATCCCTTGCGACAAATTTTTAATGGTGGAAATGGGCAAGTTTTGCACATCTAAAATCATCAATCCATCTAATGCATTGCTGAATTTTGGATCGCGATTGAAGCCAATGATGCGCGCATTTTGTGCGAAATATTTTTTAAATAAAACAGGCACACGTAACTTACCCCATTCTATCTCTTCTACCATTTTATCTAAAGCCGAGAGCGACGTTTGTCCGCCCAAAACTTTCGCCATCTCTCGCGCCTTAAATTTCACTTTAAATTGCTTCTTTGGTGCCACCAATCTTGCAAAATCGAAATCGAAATAATTGTTGTAAATGAAATCTATCATCAAACTTTTAGAAAGTTTAGAATAACGATTGCTGATGCTCACCGGACCAACAACATATCTATACTGCTTGTGTTTCATCAAGAAATGTAAAATGCCTTTCCATAAACAAAAGAGTGAGAATGCTTTCTTCTGATATTCCTTCACTACAAAAGATCTACCCAATTCAATTGATTGCGCAACGTAGGGTTCAAAATCTACAGAAAAATGAAAAAGAGAATTCAAATAAAACCCTTTCTTGCCATAGGCTTCGTAAATCCTATCTCCTTCTCCAATTCTATATCCACCAACAATCTTTTTTGCTTTTGAATCCCAAATAAAAAGTTGTTGATAGTAGCCATCAAATTCATCGATATCTAAACTATCGCCCACTCCTTCGCCAACTTCTCTGTATGTGATTTCGCGCAACCTTCCTATCTCATACATTAAATTTGGAATGTGGCGCGATGTGCTGCAATAAACTTTATACACTCCGGTTTCAAATAAAAATGCACCCTCAGGCAAAGTATCAATTTCTTTCTGCAGAATTTCTGCATCTGATTCGGCAATGATCTCCTTAGGTTTTTTAAATTTCAGTAAAGAAGAGATAGCAACATTCTCGTTCAAAACCGAACCTAAAGCATAAGTTTTTGCTCTCAAAAATGCCGACAATTGATCGATGTTGTTAAATAAATTGATCTCTTCGGGTGCTAGTAAATTGCCTATTCTCACCTGAATGGTTTTGTTTGATTTGTTAAGCACTTCGTGCGGAAGTCGCGCTGTTCTCAACTTAGGATTTAGTAAGCCCAGCAAATGAAACATAAAAGAATTATTGCCATGAAAATAAATAGGAATCACAGGCACATTAGCATTCTTCACCATCTTTACTATAGAGTTGCTCCAATCTTTATCTCCAACACCTTTTAAGCCACGCAAAGCAGAAACTTCTCCAGCAGGAAAAACACCCAAACAATGTTGATTTTCTACATGCAATTTACCTTGCTTCAATCCTCTAAAACTTGAACGAGCTGCGCTTTCTCCTTCAAAAGGATTTAAAGAAAAAATCATTTCTTTCATTGGTACTACATGTTCCAATAAGAAATTGGCCATGAGCTTAAAATCTTTACGCTTTGCCAACAAAATCTTTAGTAAAATCAATCCGTCCACCACTCCAAAAGGATGATTGGAAACAGTAATAAACGGACCCTCTGCTGGTATCTTTTTTAGATCTTCTTCATCTACAAAATAGCGAATGTCTAATTCATGAAGAACAGCCGCAATAAAATCTTCATTGTGCAAATAATAGGTATCTCTATATACATCGTTAATGTCGGTAAGCTTTAGCAAACGCATCAACCACTTATTGATGTTCTCAGGAAAATTTCCTGTACCCATCACTTTTCCTAACTGTTCTGCCGAAATTAATTCCATAGCTTTTTGTTTGAAATAAATTTACGACAGCAACTTATGTTTTATGTTAGGACAAAAACAACATTGTATTAAGGAAAATGAAGGAATTGTTAAGGAGTTTATTTGTTTAAAATATTTTCAGTAGGGGCGAGCAGCAGCTCGCCCGTGAAATAGAAAAATTCAAAAAAATATTTTGGGCGAGCAGCAGCTCGCCCCTACTGATATACGAACTTAAAAAAACGAAATCCTTTTATATCTTTACCTCATGAATTTCGAAATCAACGAACAATATATAAAAGACCTTAAGCTGGCGTTAGAAAATGAATCGGCCATTAAGGTAAATGAGTTGATTGAAGACATTCACCCTGCCGATATCGCCGAGATCACGAAGCGACTCTCCTTAGAAGAAATCAAAATGTTTTTTGATGTGGTTCCGGGCGATTTGATTTCTGAAACGATCGCAGAGTTACAAGAAGATGAACGAGAAGGTTTGCTCAACAGTTTAACGCCCGAACAAATTGCAAAGAAAGCCATTGATTATATGGAGTCGGATGACGCGGCCGACTTAATCATGGAGTTACCTCGTGAAAAAAGAGAGAAAGTGGTGATGCTCATCGATGATGTAAAAAAGGCGAGCAATATTGTAGACCTACTAAATTACCCCGAAGATTCGGCCGGCGGTTTAATGGCCAAAGAGTTGTTTAAGGTAGATATCAATTGGGATGTGATGGAATGCGTGAAGGAATTGCGCAAGCAAGCCGAACACATTGAAACCATTCACACCGTTTACGTGGTGGATGAAAACAACAAATTGATTGGTACAGTTTCTTTAAAAAGTTTAATTCTTACTTCATCTAACACCAAAATTGAAGATGTTGTAAATAGAGATATCATTTCAGTAAAAGCACACACAGAGAGCTCTGAAGTGGCTCAAATCATGGAAAAATACGATTTGGTAGTTCTACCTGTTGTAGATGATTTAAATCGATTAAAAGGAAGAATTACCATTGACGACGTGGTAGACATCATCAAGGAAGAAGCAGAGAAAGATTACCAATTGGCTTCGGGTTTGAGTGATACGGTAGAAGCGCATGATAGTATGTGGACAGTTACCAAAGCCCGTTTACCATGGCTTTTGGTGGGAATGCTTGGAGGTATTGGGAGCGCAAAAGTGTTGGGTATTTTTGATATTTCACAGCATCCTGAAATGGCTGTTTTTATTCCATTAATTGCTGCGATGGGCGGAAATGTTGGAGTACAATCATCGGCGATTGTAGTGCAAGGAATTGCCAATAATTCTTTGAAAGGTCCGATCTTCGACAGACTCGTAAAAGAAACAGGTGTTGCGTTAATCAATGGGATAGCTTGCGCTTTGATTCTTTTCGGATTAAATTTTCTTCTCGACGTATCTACAAGAGTTTGCTTAACGGTGAGTATTGCCTTGTTGAGTGTTATTATTTTTGCGGCGATTTTTGGCACTTATTTCCCTTTGCTTCTGCATAGATTTAAAATCAATCCCGCTTTGGCTACCGGTCCGTTCGTTACAACCACCAACGATATCTTTGGATTGTTTTTGTACTTTACTATTGGTAATATGATGATGGGTTAATCTCTCACCACCCTAAATATTCCAAATGCAAACAATACACCTGCTGTATCAGCGACAATATCTAACACATCAAATGCTCTACCCAATTGCATTACCTCCTGCAATATCTCTATTAGCAAACCATAGGCAATTACAGAAACTACAGCAATCAAAACAGCCTTCTCCTGTACTTTCTTAAATTGAGTTTGAATGCTCAAACCACGCATCCAAAAATAAGATAGAACTAAAAATAAGGTGAGGTGTACAATCTTATCAAAATGAGGAACAAGTGATTCCTTTTGAGATTCGAAAGGATATAAACACAAAAAAGCAACTACAAGGGTAAACAAGATACCGCTATAGTTGCTTTTTAAAAACAATGTGGTAGAAGTATTATTCTCCAATTACAGCTTTATAAGCATCGGCAGAAAGTAAACCTGCCAATTGAGATGCATCAGAAATTTTAACTTTAATCATCCATCCTTTTCCATATGGATCGCTATTTACCAATTCTGGTTGAGCCTCAATCTCTGCGTTCAACTCTAATACCTCTCCAGTAACTGGCATAAACAAATCAGAAACAGTTTTTACCGCCTCTACTGTTCCAAAAACAGCTTCAGCATCTAATGTTTCACCAATGGTTGCAATGTCTACATAAACGATATCTCCTAGTTCCTTTTGAGCGAAATCGGTGATACCAATAGTAGCGATGTCACCATCAACTTTAATCCACTCGTGATCTTTAGTGTATTTTAATTCTGCAGGAAAGTTCATCTTTTTGATTTTTTAATGTTGAGCAAAGATATAAAAAGTCTAAGGTTTAAAGTTTAAAGTTTAAAGTATTTTTCCACCAAGTGAACATTGAACTTTAAACTTTGAAACTTGAACGATTACAGCGTATATCTTAACGACAATCCGCCATTACCATTTGATGATGGAAATGAATTTGAAGTAACTGGTTTATTCAAAGTGAAATCGTAGAACAAACGAATGTTTAATTTATCACTCAACACATAATCGGCAGATGTTTTTAACATCATAATATTAGCCCCATTCATCACATTGTCGGAACCATCGATTTTATGCACCACATTCTTACTTCTGGTGATAGATAAGTCGGCACGTAAATCTAAATTGCTTTTTACTTTTTTTCCTAAGATTTCAAATGGAAGTTTTACGTCTTTAAACTTGTAACCTGTGCCTGCAGCCACAGTGAAATTTGAGGTTTCACTCACAGAGAAACCTATCAAGTTTAAGGCTACGGTTCTCGATTTTTTAACTTCTACTTTAGCAATCCAACTGTTTTTTAAGGTGGCATCAATTTTAATTAACGGACTCAAACTCTCTGTGATGTTAACTGTATTGATGGTGTATTGCGGAACAAATCCGGCTGAATCTATTACCGTTGTAAATCCTTTACCGTCGTTCTTAAAATTAAGGTTCTGCGTAACG
Source organism: uncultured Chryseobacterium sp. (assembly GCA_964406465.1). Taxonomy (GTDB): domain Bacteria; phylum Bacteroidota; class Bacteroidia; order Flavobacteriales_C; genus JAHEZL01. Next base: position 87,588 of record CAYORT010000004.1, on the reverse strand, counting down.
CTCTGACTCATAGTAGAAGAATATGCGTGGCTCATGGTAAACGATTGGAAATGCTTCTTAATGAATGGGAACTGCATCAATCCATCGTAGTTCACTCTCCAGTTAGGCATTGGTATTTTCTTAAACAAACTCAAATCGGCAGAAGCCGCATTTCTTCCGGTATATGCTGCAACGAATGATTGCAATAAAACCTCATTTTGCCCTTTGCTATATCCTTTATAAAAACCATCGGAAAGTGGCGTTGTATTGCTGTAAGGATTGTTTGCAGCAAACCTACTTGCAATTACTGCCCTGTTCGCCAAGAATTGTTTGTAAACATCAGATTGAGCATCACCGTTGGTTTCAAAAGCAGAACCAATGGTGATCACAGTAATGTTATAAGATTCAAGTAAAGTGTTGGTGAACGAGGTAACATTATTGTCTTTATCCAAGCGGTAAACGAAAGCCGAATCACGATTAAAAGAGCGTGTTGCTGTTAGCTCAATTCTCATTTTTTTGAAAGGTTCTAAAGTAGCTTTCACATTCATATTACTCGTGAAGTTTCGAGTAAATTTAGTATTGAGTGAATCAGAATGTCGGGTTAACCAACCAGCCTTAGCCGCCTTTTGAACGATATTGTCTTCTTGCTGTCCGGTAATAAACTTAAAGCCAGGCGCCCAATTATCGAAATTCAATCCCATCATCTGTGTTCTGGCATCGTAACCCGGCAAGAAAGTACCATTCGACTCAGTATAACTAAAAGATGCATTTCGCACCATCATCAACATTCGCAATGCCACATGACCTAAATTCACAGTTGGAACTTTCGCTTTTTTAGAAGTGTCGAGCGGCATTTTAGGCGCTGCATTTACACCATTATTAATCTTTTTTAAATAAGGAGATTTATTGTACAAATTCACCAAGTTGAACTGTAGATTAAGCGTTTTAGCATTACTATTTGAAATATTATTTCCTGTAGATTGAAAAGCAAGAGGAGCAGCTTGCCAATCCATTTTAGCAGTATATTTTGCGCTACCGGTAATCCAATCTGTTAAAGGAAATTTTCTAAATGGAATATCATAACTCACATCCCAATTCTGTGTAAAATTGGTATTTCTTCCTAAACCTTTTAAATTGTTTATCACACTATCCACCTTCTCCTCATCTCCCAAAATTCTTCCTTCTGGCTCATCAATCCTAGCCCTATTGGTGGCCGAGTATTTAAACTTTAAAGATTTAGATAAATCCCAGCTCACATCATACGCTCTATCCCAGTAAAAATTCTTATTAAACACTGGATCAATCAACAATATAGCGCCCGAGTTATTTCTAATCATACTTTCGCTATACATTCTACTTAAATCGTTGCGAACTGAAATTCGAGAAGGCGCCAAAAAGAAATTGAATTCACGCGTTAATTTCAAATAAGGTGTTTGCATGAGCGAACCTGCTCTCTTAGCAAATTCTGCTTCATCCTCCTTCATCTTTTTCAACTCATCTTCTAACAATTTAATATCTGCTGCATTTGCCTTCTGCTTTTTCAACTCATCAATTTTATCTTTTAATTTTTGCTCCTTTTCTTGGTAAGATTCCAATCGATTCTTCTTGATAGTTCCAATAATTGGCGAATTGATAAATGGTTGAAAATTTTTAGGCTGGTGCGTGAAACTATAGTTAAGCGCACCTTTGTATGTTTTTACCACATTGTATCTGGTATTTACATCGCTCTTGAAAACCTCATTGAAAGCATAAGTTGCATCAAAGTTTTCTACATCATATGGCATTGGCTTTCTCTTGTTGTCAACACTTCTGTTTTTACGCACATTAGAGAAGTTCATACTTCTTCTTCTCTGATACGTTTGTGTGCTGTCGATGATCCTTTTCTTCTGATCGGCATCGGCGATATCTTTTACTCTAATATCTTGATCTAAAGGATTAAATTCCTGATTTTGAAAAGACTCTGAATAGCCTAAATAAACTGGAATACTCACGTTGTATTTCGACGGAATCAATTTACCCATTTCGAAATTAGCGGCAGCATCATAAGAAACTAAATGCTCTCTTTTGCGCTGACTCACCTTATCGGTGATATTACCCCAACCTGGCGTATACATTTTACCCGATAAAGTCATGCTACCAAAATCAGCCATTTTCAAAGTTGCAGTAGCCGTGGCAGCCCATCCGCTGTGTTGATCAAAACACGACAAACGCAATTCATTTACCCAAACGGCAGCCGAACGAACATCACCTGAATTGCCCGTGTTGCGCACACCAATCATCATAATTTTAACTTGCGAAAGTGTTGGTGATCCTTTAACATACACGTTGTTATTACCATGAATTACTTTGTATCGTTGATTCAAGAAATAATTATCTGGATCATTTTCAATGCTAGAATTCCTTGCAAGTTTAGCATCGGTAAGTACCGAAAAATCGAAATTAAATAAGTTCTCATCTGGCCAAATAGCCTTTATCGCTGCTGCTGTATTATTAGTACTTACAGTAGATGGATCGGTAAATTTTAATGGTATTTCATACTCGTAATAATTGTCGTCGAAATCGGAACCAAGACGTAAAAAAACCGACATTTTTCCATCGTAGTTCTCGGCAGGATCTCCCTTGGTTTCTGCATGCACAAACATTTTTAAACAACCGTAAGAACGCAAGTCGATATTGGTATTGTAAAATGCGGCTCTACTATCACAGCCATCTAAATTATCAAGATTTAAAAACAATGCCTGCTCATTCATCAACGATTGCGTTTGTAAATTGTTCACGCGCTCCACTGGCGGAACATAAGGGATGGGTTGTTTCTGACTATCCTCTTCCACGTTGATGGATGTTACAACAAATTTAGTGTTGTCATCTGCCGCAACAAATTCACAATCGCCTTTCAACTGACTCTCATACTTTCTCCAAGTTTCACGCACTAAATCCATTCTAGCAAATCGCAATACCACCGGATCTTTCCAACCTTTTAACATAATTCTAATGAAACGCATGGAGCGAAAATCTTGAATGCCTCCTATTGCTCTTTCAGGCTCACGAATTGGAATTCTAAAGTGAATCCATCGAGCCTCTGGCGACTTATCATAGCCATTAATAGAAGCCACCGGAGAAGGTAAGTAGATGTTGTTGATATAATTCGTTCCGGCAACTTGATCGGCGTATTGTAAATCTTGCGGACGCAAAGAGATATGATATTCGTAATAGCTTTCGCCCTCACCCATGGTATTGTCGCGATTGATATCTTCAATATCGGGAATCGTAGTAGCAGATTTAATAAAATTGGCATCAGCATCAACAGGTGAATTACCGTGAGTACCATTAAATGCCTTGTAACGATCTAATACCATAGCATTGGCAGCATCAAAGGATTCTTCTCTAAAATGTACGAAGTTATCACCCGATGGGTCATTGTTTACTTTGGCGGGAACAGAGCCAAATTGTTTTGCATAGTAATCCAAATAATTTTGAAAAAATGTTTTCTCGTTAGCATCTGTTAAACCATCTAATCCAACATCTTGATATTGTCTGGCAGCAGGATCGTTGTTAAACGCATTCACAATGTTTAAACCGTTGGGCACATATCCCCAAATCGTTTGATCTAAGCCGGTAGTTGAACCATCAGGAGACAATCCATTCTCAAATGATTTTCGCGAATCACGCAACACGTCTTCCGATAAATTTCCAATGTGAATGTACATATCTCCACCCACTTGCGAACCACCAAAAATGCTGTAATCATTTTGAACTCCAGCATAAAAAGGATCCATCATCCAAAATTCTAAAAACTCAATATTTGCTGCTTCAAAATCAACTGTCTCAATTCTTCGCATCATACCACCCCATCTGCTTTCTGGATTTTTTAAAGTACCATCGGAGTTAACACCTGCTGAATATGAAGTTGCTGATGTATCGAAATTGTACTGACCTCTTTCACTTGGATAGTAGGCCAAATCGAGAGTGGTGATATTTGGATTAATTCCATTCTGACCTTGCTTTTGTGGAAATACTTCAGTTTGATTAATCGGACGAATAAAATTGTTGTTTTGCTGCGCATTATCATTTTGCAAATACTGCGGGGTATTGGTACTGTTGTCGATAAACAAATTGTCAATGCTATACCATGTTAAATTTGCGCGGTTAAATCCAACAGCAAGCGAATTAGATAAATCACCTTCTGGAAAAAGTGTAGGACGACCACGTGGTGTTGAAGCCAAAAACCATGATGTTCGAACCGTTAACGATGTATTGGTTTCTGCTCCTTCAAAATTATCAATATAAGATTCGCCTAAATCTGACTCATTATTTTGTATTGCCGATGAAGTTCCTGGCAACAATTGCGCAAATTCACCGGTAAAATCAATCATTGATTTTTCCTTGGTAGAAAGTAAAGGCAATCTGTCTAGTGCCTTGGTAAGCAAAGGCAATTCTGAGTGATACTTTGTGTTGAGTCCCCAAACAGTATTCGACATGGGTTCATCACCTAAATTCACTTTAAAGTTCAATGGTTTTTCGGTGAGGTTCATGACTGTACCACCAATATTAAAATCTTTAGAAACTCGATAATTCAAATTCGCACCCAACAAATTTTTTGTTTGAATATTGAACAAAGAATTACTCTCTAAGGAAACTTTTACAGGCGTGGATGAATTGAGAATTCCCTCATTGATGATGGTCACTTGTCCCATCATATAATTCACAGTATAATCTTGATTCTCTACCAATGTTTTTCCGCCCGCTGTTACAACAACAGAACCTTGCGGAACATTGGTAGCATTTAAACTAATGACATTGGATGAACTGGTTTCAAATTTCACCCAAAATTTAAATCGATTTTTTGCAGGAAACTTAGTTTGAGCTTGCACCGGTGTTACACTATACAATGAATCGAAACAGTATCTATTGGCAACAATAGGATCGGCTAACTTAGAGCGCAAATACGAACCAAAGGGTTCACGAACCGGAAAATAAATTCTACCATTTTGCGCCCTAATGGTAACACTTTCAATGAAGTCATAGAAGCCATCTGAAATTCTATCTTGTTGAATATTGATTTGATCGGCACCCAACAACTCTATCCAACGCGTAGCCTTATTCACCCCTTCGTTAATGAAATTTACATCGTTATTCGATGCTGGATCTGTATATAAAATTTGCATTTGAAAAGTCTCTTGTTTGATACCAGATTCACCCAAAGAATAAACGTTTTTCATCATCAAATCCCACGTTGGTAAATGCGTGTTATTTACCTTGTTCCCTTTCAACATTTTTACAATCAAAGATTGTTTTCCGGTTGCACCATCGGTTGAAAATTCACCCACTTGGTATACCTTGGTTTGTCCAACTACCGTGTATTGAAATGCAACGGCCAAAACTTCATCGGCATTTAATGACCTGTTTAAGGATATATATCCCAATTGTGGGTGATAAGTAAATTCTTCAGGTTTTAATTTTCGCGCGTTCTCAATCTTGTTATAATGTTCACCATCATGATAACCTAAGGAAAGTAATTTACCATCGGCATTGGTGAAGTTTTTAATCTCACTACTCGAAATAGCATCTTTAAACAAATTGTTGGTGCTGTTATCAGGATAGTAAGATGGCTGAACAAATAATGTTTTATCGTGTGGATCCTTTTCTGCGATATCAATTAAACCTACAATATTTCGCGAGTCTTCGTTGTTGTTATTTCCAACATTCGTCATCCAAACTTCTACCCTCGTTATTTGCACAGGAGAATTCACGAAAGGTAGATTGGCCAATGCCGAATCGTAACGATTGGCAAAATAGTGCGCTAAGAAAAAGTGGCGATTGGCCTCGTATTGGTCGGCTTGAATTTTAAAATCACGCATTTGAGAACCTCCTTGTGTTTCTACCGATTTTGATTCTCCCTTCTGCTGAGTTGCAATGGCTGTAACAGATAATTTCCCAAATTGCAATTCTGTTTTGATACCAAATAGTGTTTGACTCCCCTGAATCAACTGTGTTTGCAAAGGCATACTAACATTACCCAGCTCCACTTTTTTCACGATATCATCTTCGCTACCAGTGAACTCCAACTTCATTTGATTCTCAAAATCGAATGTTGCTTTGGTGTTGTAGTTGGTGGTTAGTTTTAATTTATCGCCAATCGTTCCAACGATGTTCAACTGAATATTTTGATCGAATTGGAAATTACTGTTGCTCTGACTTCGCACTGGCAACGCCGGATTTTTAATGCGGGAAGTTACCACTCCAAAAATCAACTCGGCCGAACCTGTTGGTTTAATTTCTACTTTGCTTGAGCCAAATGGTCCCGACTCCTTTCCACTACCAAAACTTAACCTTGGTGTTAAAGCTTTTGAACCATTCACAGCATCACTTTCTACTTTCTCTTTAAAATATTTTTCTTCAGATTCCTTAAAACGCTCATCCCAATATTGCTCAAAAGTTTTGATCTCGGTGGAAATAATTTCATTTCCAACTTTCTTTACAATAGTGTAAGAATTTGTGGATGGATTATAATTCACCTCCTCTTTTACCGCCAAAGGATCGGTAGTGAGAACCGGACGAATGCTATCTTTTTGGGCTAGCACATCGCCAAAGGAAGTGAGCGCAACAAGCAACAATACCAGTCGAAAACGAGATATATTTTTTAAAACATTTTTCACTTACAAATTCTTCAAAGCTAGTTTAACCAGCTCTTCAACGCTTGCATTTTGATTTTCTGTAATTAATTTTTGCAACACCTTCTCTACAGCCCCTTTATTGAATCCCAACATAAGCAACGCCGATAACGCTTCTTCTCTGCTGGTATTGTGCGATGCAGAAAAAATAATACCCTCTGTTTGCTTAGAAACCTTGCCTTTGAGCTCCAAAATGATTCTTTGCGCTGTTTTCTCTCCTATCCCTTTAATCCCTTTCAATGTCGAAACATCAGCTATAGCAATGGCTCCAGCAATTCCATCTGGATCCATGGAAGACAAAATCAATCGAGCTGTATTTGCGCCCACACCCGAAACTGAAATCAGCTGACGAAACATTGTTCTTTCGGCTTCATTGATAAAACCATACAAAGTGTGCGCATCTTCTTTAATCGACAAATGCGTGAGTAGTTTGCACGCCTCACCATTGCCAATTTTATCGAAAGTATGCAATGAGATATGAATGAAATAGCCAACGCCGTTGCATTCTATTACTACATTGGTAGGCGTTTTCTCAACAAGTTTTCCGCTAATATGATTAATCATTTTCCTTTTGTTTTAACTGAGCATCAACTACAGCAATAGTAGCCATATTCACAATTTCTCTCACCGAAGAACCCAACTGTAAAACGTGCACTGACTTCTTCATCCCTAACAATACTGGTCCGATGGCCTCTGTCTCCCCTATCTCTTGAATCAACTTGTAAGCAATATTACCTGCTGCCAGATTTGGAAAAATTAAAGTGTTGGTTTGTTGATCACCCAGTTTGGTAAATGGAAATTTGCTCATTCTCAGTTGTGTATTCACTGCAAAATTTCCTTGCACTTCACCATCTACACAGATATGTGGATACTTTTCGTGCAACACTTTTACCGCTTCACGCACCTTTTCAGCTTCAGCTCCTTTTGATGCGCCAAAATTTGAATAAGACAACATTGCTATTCTTGGTTCAACACCAAACTGCTTTACAGCATCATAAGTAAGCACCGTTATTTTCACTAAATCTTCTGCCGTAGGCTCTTGATTAATCGTTGTATCTGCCAAGAAATAAACGCCTTTCTTCGTCATGATGATATACATACCAGCTATCATCTTGTGCTGATTATCCATACCAATTACCTGTAAAGACGGCCGAACAGAATCCTTGTAATTTCTGGTAACACCAGTGATTAGAGCATCGGCATCACCTGCCTCCACCATCATAGCGCCGTAGAAATTACGATTTCTCATCGCCACTTCTGCTTCGTGCAATGTATATCCTTTGCGCTGACGTTTTTCGAATAATTTTTGAGCGTATTTAGCACGTTGCTCATCAACAGAATGACTTCTGGTATCAATCATTACCGCATCGCCTAACTCCAAATGATTTTCTGCAATAATCTCCTTGATGATATCTACATTTCCCAAAAGTATTGGCGTTGCAATTTTTTCATCAGCCACCAACTGTGCTGCTTTCAACACACTGTAATTGTCGGCTTCTGCAAAAACAACTCTCTTCGGATTTTTCTTCGCTTGAATAGTCACTTGACGCATGATCTTTTTATCCATGCCCATCAACATACTCAATTCGTGCTTGTACTTATCCCAATCGGTAATCGGACTTCTAGCCACCCCAGAATCGCATGCTGCTTTGGCTACGGCGGGAGCAACTTCTGTAAGCAATCGAGGATCTAGTGGCTTTGGAATAATATAATCTTTACCAAAACTTAAATTCTTAATTCCATAAGCTTGATTCACTTCGTCGGGCACTGCTTCTTTTGCCAATGCCGCAATTGAACGAACAGCAGCCAATTTCATTTCTTCATTGATAGTTGTTGCGTAAACATCTAATGCGCCTCTAAAAATGAAAGGGAAGCCCAACACGTTGTTCACCTGATTAGGATGATCTGAACGACCTGTTGCAACAATCACATCGGGTCTTGCATCAATAGCCTCTTGATAGGGAATTTCAGGATCGGGATTTGCGCAAGCAAAAACAATAGGATTATCTGCCATCGTTTTAATCATGTCGCCATTCACAATATTTCCTCTCGACAAACCTAAAAACACATCACTTTCCTTTAGTGCCTCGGCTAGCGAAGCAAAAGATTTATGATTGGCAAAAATTTCTTTGTGCTTATCAAGGTCGGTTCTACTTTTGGTAATCATCCCTTTGGAATCGAACATGTAGATATTCTCCACCTTAGCTCCCAAAGCCAAATACAACTTAGCACAGCTGATAGCCGATGGTCCGGCACCACTCACCACCACTTTTATTTCTTCAATTTTTCTATTGGTAAGTTCCAAGGCATTCAACAGCGCAGCACCAGTGATAATAGCTGTTCCGTGCTGGTCGTCATGCATAATTGGAATATTCAATTCCTCCTTTAACCGCTGTTCAATTTCAAAACATTCGGGAGCTTTAATATCTTCTAAGTTGATACCACCAAAAGTTGGTGAAATAGCTTTTACAGTTTCTACAAAACGGTCGATATTGCTTGCATCCACCTCGATATCGAACACATCGATATCAGCAAATATTTTAAACAACAAACCCTTTCCTTCCATCACAGGCTTTGAAGCCAAAGCACCTATATCTCCCAATCCCAATACTGCTGTACCGTTTGAAATTACAGCAACCAAATTTCTTTTTGCTGTGTATTTGTAGGCATCTTCAGGGTTATCTGCAATTGCTAAACATGGTTCTGCAACTCCTGGTGAATAGGCCAATGAAAGGTCTCTTTGTGTATGATAGGGTTTTGAAGGAATAACTTCAATTTTACCGGGTCTTCCTTGAGAATGATAATCTAACGCTTCTTGTTTTCGTAATTTGCTCATTTTTGCTGCTTTTTTTTGCGTTGTAATAGTACTAATTTTACTACACTTTTGAAAATCTAAGAAGCATGAAAAAAGTAGTGGTACTAACGGGAGCAGGCATAAGTGCAGAAAGTGGATTAAAGACTTTTCGCGACAGTGATGGATTGTGGGAAAATTACAATGTATATGACGTGGCTACACCTGAAGCCTGGCAAAGGAATCCGGCTATGGTTCAAGAGTTTTACAATCTTCGCAGAAAGCAATGCCTTTCGGCTCAACCCAATGAAGGACATTTAGCACTCAAATTATTGGAGGAAAAATTTGATGTTCAAATAGTTACACAAAACATCGACGACCTGCATGAAAAAGCGGGTTCAAGCAATATTTTACATCTTCATGGTGAAATCACCAAAGCCAGAAGCACTAAAGATCCTTCGCTAGTTTACCCCATCAAAGGTTGGGAAATCAAAATGGGCGATTTATGTGAAAAAGGATCTCAACTTCGTCCGCACATTGTTTGGTTTGGCGAAATGGTACCCAATATTAGTATTGCTCAAAACATTGTTGCAGATGCCGACTACCTGCTGGTAATTGGCACATCGCTTAATGTTTATCCTGCAGCCGGACTGGTTCATGCGGCAAAAAGCACCTGTAAGACTTTCCTCATCGACCCTAATGATTGTCCGACTCAAGGCATACAAAATCTCACCATCCTAAAAGAAAAAGCTGGCACCGGAGTACCAAAAATTGTAGCACAACTCTTAAGTGAAGAATAATTTTTGTATTTTCAGTATGATGTTTGCATAAAGCTTAACATCTTTTAAAAATACTTTATGAAAACTGCTTTCACTTCGGCCCTATTATTTGTGTTATTTACTTCAAGTATTTTTGCACAAAAGGCGCTTACAAATACTACCCTTAACACCCTTGATGGAAAAACCGTAAACCTTAGCGAAATAGCCAAAAGCAATAAGCTAACCGTAGTGGTTTTTTGGGCTATTTGGAACAACAATAGCGTTAACGAATTGAATGCTTTAAACGGCAAATTATCGGTACCTTTTTATGCCGTATCGATCGACCCAAAAAGCGAAGAAGCAAAAGTTCTTCCTTTCGTTCAAAACAAAACTTGGAAATACAACTTCTTACTCGACCCTAACAAAGAGGTGTTTAGAGGTGTTGGAGGAACTTTCCCTCCTTTGATTTTAATTGTAGATAACACCGGGAAAGTGCTATGGGAAAAACAAAATTTCACCGCCGGTGATGAGGCTGCGATTGTGGCAAAAGTGAATGAATTGGGCGGGAAATAAATGAAAAGCAATGAGTAGAACAATAGTTCCTTCGGGGTACCTCAGGATGACAAACACTCTTAAGCAGCACTTACCTAGTTTGTCATCCTGAGGTACCCCGAAGGAACTATTGCCCTTAACGTCAAAGCACCACATTTTAAAGTAATGATGATGACCTCCAAAAATAAAGGACTGTATGTTCTGGTAATCATATTCTTTCTTTCAATAAACACACGTTATTATTGGGAAGCTACGCTAGGAATTCTTTCCATGCCAATAGATTTTATGCTACTAATTGTTTGTTTGGGTCTAACAATCACACTATTAATACAAGTATTTTTGTACATAAAAGAAAGACTTACTGACAAAAAAGACTTTATATAATTATACTTTTAACAGTTGTATTATCATTGACTTTTTATAAACCATTTGGACTTATTGATTTCGACAAACTCGAGGGTGAAAATATTCTTATAGCGCAAACAGAAGGCGCAGCCAACTGCACTTCAACATTAAAACTAAAAGATAACTTCGTATTTAAAGAAAGAATAGTTTGTTTTGGCGTGTCAGAAATTAAAGGGACATATAAAATATCAAATGACACCATCTATTTCGATTACTCTGAAACAACTTCACCTGAAAATAAAAAATATGAATTCGCTGTAGTAGAAGAATTAGAACATTACACTGAAAATCCAATTGCCTTAAAACTATACATTAACAAAACTGACACAATAGGCCACTATTACTATATTGGAAAGAATGTATTACAATTAAAGCCTAAGAAAAGACAAAGCACTAGTATTACCCCAAAAAATCAATATTTCTCTTCAAACCATTGAATTTAGCGCGTTTCACCGCTGAGTTCTTGAACAATTTATTAAAGGTTTCTTTAGAGATATTTTTCCATTCTAGTTTGGTCATCGATAGCAAATCGGGATGGGGTAAAAACGCAGATTCTTGATGCGGCTTGGAGAAACTATTCCACGGACAAACATCCTGACAGATGTCGCAACCAAACATATTATTATCGAATTGTCCCTTCATCGACACAGGAATTGCATCTTTCAATTCAATTGTAAAATAAGAAATGCACTTGCTGCCATCTACAACGTACGGCTGGATGATAGCTCCAGTGGGACAAGCATCTAAACACCTTGTGCAAGTGCCACAATAATCGGCTACTTCATGATCATACTCCAACTCAATATCTAGTAACAACTCGCCAATAAAAAAGAAGGAGCCTGCTCCTTTAGAAATCAAATTTGAATTCTTTCCTATCCAACCTAAACCCGATTTTTTCGCCCACACTTTATCCATCACTGGAGCAGAATCTACAAACATTCGCCCCTCTACTTCACCCACTTCCTGCTGGATAAAATTCAACAATTCTTGCAACTTTCTTTTGATCACAAAATGATAATCTTCTCCATACGCATACTTACTGATTTTAGGGGCTTCGGGGTCTTTTTGTATGTCTTTAGGAAAGTAATTTAAGAGTACAGAAACCACGCTTTTACAGCCTTCGAAAAGTACTCTGGGATCGAGTCTTTTATCGAAATAATTCTCCATATACTTCATCTCCCCGTTGCGGTTTTCTTTCAGCCATTTTTCTAAATGAGAAGCTTCCTCTGCAAGAAAATCAGCTTTTGAAATACCTGCTGACATAAAGCCCAATTCCAGCGCTTTTTGTTTAATTTTAAGAGAAAAATTATGCTTTGACGATGGATTCAAAGTTAAAAGAGTTTGCCTTGATTGCCTCTGAATTCCTTACCAAGTCTTTGATAAGCAAGTGCTGTAGCTTCTCTGCCGCGTGGCGTGCGATTTAAGAATCCTTGCATGATTAAAAATGGTTCGTAAACTTCTTCTATAGTACCTGCTTCTTCGCTAACTGCTGTAGCCAATGTGTTTAGTCCAACTGGCCCTCCACCAAACTTATCAATAATGACAGAAAGAATTCTATTGTCCATTTCATCCAAACCAAATTCATCTACATTCAGTGCCGATAAAGCCATGTGTGCAATTGGCACAGTAATAGTTCCATTGCCTTTAATTTGTGCAAAATCTCTCACTCTTCTTAATAAAGCGTTGGCAATACGAGGTGTTCCTCTGCTTCGACGCGAAATTTCAAATGCTGCATCATAATCGATAGGAATCTTCAATATTTCGGCAGAGCGCTCAACAATGCTGGTTAACACTTCAGCATCATAATATTCTAAGCGGCAATTGATTCCAAAACGAGCTCTCAACGGAGCAGTTAATGATCCTGCGCGGGTTGTGGCACCTATTAAAGTAAAGGGTTCAAGAGAAATTTGAACAGCTCGGGCATTCGGACCAGAGTCGATCATGATGTCGATAGAATAGTCTTCCATTGCTGAGTACAAATACTCTTCTACAACTGGACTCAAACGATGAATTTCATCGATAAAAAGAACATCACCCTTTTGAAGATTGGTGAGCAATCCCGCCAGATCTCCAGCCTTTTCTATCATTGGACCAGATGCAATCTTAATATTCACACCCAACTCCTGAGATATAATATTGGCCAATGTCGTTTTACCCAATCCGGGTGGACCATGTAATAAAACATGATCTAAAGCTTCCTCCCTTTGCAAAGCTGCTTTTACAAACACATCCAAATTATCAAGCACACTGCGCTGTCCGGCAAAATCATCAAAATGCTTAGGCCTCAGAACCTTCTCAAATTCCTTTTCAGCAGAGCTGAGCTTTTCTGTATTTGGATTTAGCGCTTCGTTCACAGGATATGTTCAATGTTTAAAGTTCAAAGTCTTAAAACTTCAATCAAATGTAAGAGTTTATGAATTACTTTCATAAGCTGCTAAGATTAAACTTTGAACATTGAACAATAAAAAAGCCCCAGTCAACTGACGGGGGCTTTTCCTATTTAATTAATTCTAGTGACCATCGGTTTCACCTTCTTTCAAAGGTACAGTTTGGTCAACAAAGTCGGTATCATAACCAGGCTTGCTGTAGTCATAAGGCCATCTGTGAACCTCAGGAAGTTTGCCTTCCCAGTTACCATGTACTCTTTCAACCGGAGCAGTCCACTCCAGTGTGTTAGATCCCCATGGATTTTGACTAGATTTTCTTCCTTTGAAAATACTGTAGAAGAAGTTAAAGATAAAGATGAACTGAGCAATTGCGGCCATGATGGCGAAGCAAGTGATGATTACATTGATGTTATCCATACCTTGGAACATCTCGTACTCTTGGTTTGAGTAGTATCTTCTTGGTACACCAGCTAATCCTAAGAAGTGCATTGGGAAGAATACCCCATATACCCCAACAATAGTCATCCAGAAATGTAGGTAACCCATTTTAGGCAACATAAATCTTCCGTACATTCTAGGGAACCAGTGGTAAACCCCTGCGAACATCCCGAAGATAGCACCAGCACCCATTACGATGTGGAAGTGACCTACTACGAAATAAGTATCGTGAATATTGATATCTAATGCAGAATCTCCTAAGATCAAACCAGTTAAACCACCAGAGATGAATAAAGACACCATACCTAAAGCAAACATCATGGCTGGAGTCAATCTTAAACTACCTTTCCAAATAGTAGCCAAATAGTTAAATACTTTAATAGCAGATGGAATTGCAATCAACAAAGTTGTGAAAGTAAACACCGTTCCTAAAAAAGGATTCATACCTGTCATGAACATATGGTGACCCCAGACGATGAACGATAGGAAAGCAATTGCCAATACTGATACAATCATCGCTCTGTAACCAAAGATTGGTTTTCTAGAGTTGGTTGAAATAACTTCAGAAATCAAACCTAATGCTGGTAATAAGATGATATATACCTCTGGGTGACCTAAGAACCAGAATAAGTGCTCAAACAATAATGGGCTACCACCAGTTGCTTCCAAAGGAATACCACTCATGAAAATATCCGACAAGTAAAACGCTGTTCCGAAAGATCTATCAAACATTAAAAGTAATGCACAAGACAATAATACTGGGAAAGAAAGAACCCCAAGTACCGCAGTAATCAAGAAACACCAGATAGTTAACGGCATTCTTGTCATGGTCATACCTTTTGTTCTCAAGTTAAATACAGTTACGATATAGTTCAAGCTACCCAACAAAGAAGAAGCAATGAAAATCGCCATTGATACCAACCATAAAGTCATACCTAAACCAGAACCTGGAATTGCTTGTGGCAAAGCAGATAGCGGAGGATAAACTGTCCATCCTGCAGAAGCCGGACCACCTTCCACAAAACATGAAGCGATCATGATTACAGAAGATAAAAAGAACAACCAGTATGAAATCATATTCAATAACCCAGATGCCATATCTCGTGCACCCAATTGATAAGGGATCAATAAGTTAGAGAAAGTTCCACTCAATCCACCCGTTAATACAAAGAATACGATGATGGTACCGTGAATAGTAACAAGGGCAAGGTACATATCTGGAGTCAATACGCCGTCTGGAGCGAATTTATCCCCTAAAAAGAAATTTGAAAAAGCAAAACCTTCACCAGGCCAAGCCAATTGCAAACGGAAAAGGATAGACATCCCCATTCCAACCACAGCCATAATAATGGCAGTGATCAAGAATTGCTTTGCAATCATTTTATGATCCTGAGAGAAAATGTACTTTGTGATGAAAGTCTCGTGGTGCTCGTGGTGACCATGGTCATGTGCATGATCATCGTGCCCGTGTGCTTCATGTCCGTGTGCGTGTGCTGACATTTTTTATCGTTTTACAAGTTTTTAATCAATGTATTATTTACCTGCGATTTCATCGCCAAAAGTTTTCGCGGCTTTCATTTTAGCATCGAAATCTTTTTGCTCTAAAACAACAATTGGGAAACGCATTTTGTAGTGAGATGCACCACAAATTTTGTTACATACCAATTCATAAGCGTAGAAAGTTTTTCCTTCTTTAGCAGCTTCCACCTTCATCTCCTCTGCAGTGTAACGAGGTTTAAAAGTAAACTGAGTACTCATACCAGGAACACAGTTCATCTGTGCACGGAAATGAGGGAAATAAGCTGAGTGAATGATGTCTTTAGAACGGAAAGTAAAATGATGTGTTCTACCTTTGCATAAGAACAAAGTATCTCTCACTAAAATATCGTCTTCAGCTGCAGTATAAGTTCCTTTCTCTGCAATCAATTTTCTTAATCTTCTTTCATTAGCTTTCCAAGCTGATAATTGAGTTTCAGCCTCACTAAGCTCTTCACATTTGCCAATCCAACCATTCTCCACTAAAGAATCTAACACTTTAACTTGACCTTCCAATTGAGCTATTGAAGCAATTGTTCCAACTAAGGCAGAATCTAAAGTTGCTTTAGTTACAATACCCAATGAATTTGAGCTAGTTATAGTAGAGAAGTTAACTTTACCCAATTGATTGTCTTTTCCAGAGTAGTGAGCAGTCCATTTAAATTGCTCCCCAACCAATTCTACTTCGATAGTATTTTTGTCGGCCTCTGGGTTAATTACTGTATCCCAAGTTGATAAACCATAAGAAATCAAAGAAAGTAATACAATAGCAGGAATGACAGTCCAAAGCATTTCAATCTTATTGTTATGGGGATACCACAAAGCTTTTTGATCTTTTCTTTTATAATATTTGAAAATGAATGCAAAAAGGAAGGTATGTGTTATGAAAAATACAAACAAGATTAGGTACATCGTTACCCAAAACAAGTTATCAATCTCATCACCATGCTCAGATGCAGAAACGGGGAGTAAAAATTTACCCCAACCTACCATTTGAGCGATTAAACCACCAAACAATAGAACTCCGAAAAGAGCATACAAAAACCCTTGAGTTTTAATTTCCGACAAAGACACATAATCTTCATCGTTTGCAAGTTTAGTTGATAATTCATGAGAGCGCATCACTTTCGCGATTGCTACAATCACTATTAAAACCGTTATAAGAACCAATAATTCCATTCCTGTATATTTTTAACTTCCGACTTCTAGTTTATTAATGATATAAGTTCTTGCTTTCTTCCAAGTATGGATGATTTTTCACCAATAAAGAACGACTTGAAACTGATTTTAAAATCACGAACAAGAAAGACCCTAAGAAGATAAAGAAGAAACCAAATTCGATAAATCCGATTTTACCAGCCTCTTTCATAGAAGAAGGAATAATCAACAATTGAACATCAATCCAGTGCGTAATGAAGATGATAACACCTATTACAGCCAACAAACCTTTCTTCTTTTTAGCATCGGCATCCATCAAACCAACCATTGGAAGGATGAAGTTCACCAACATCATTCCGAAGAAGATGAATGTATAGTCTTCTATTCTAGCCTTGTAAGGAGCAATTTCTTCAGGTATATCGGCATACCAAATCAACATGAACTGCGCAAACCATAAATATGTCCACAAGAAACTTAAAGCAAACATCCATTTACCTAAGTCGTGTAAGTGACCTTTTTTCACCCATGGCATCAAGCCTTTGCTTTGTAAATAAATAATCAAAACAATGGTAACGATGATAGAGCTTAACCAAAAACCAGCAAATACATACCAACCATACAATGTAGAGAACCAGTGAACATCGGTCGACATTAATAAGTCCCAAGCCAAAATCGAAGATCCATAACCAAAAAGCACTAAGAAAATAGCTGCGCTAGTGATGTTTTTGAAGTGAATACGAGTACCGCCTTCAGCATCTTCTAAAAGAGAGTTTTTTCTGAACTTGTTACCGAAGTAAACGAAGATACCAGCAAAAGCAATAAATCTAATTAAGTGCATCAAGCCATCACCAGGAGAGATATTGAAATAAGCTGATTTGTGGTCAATCATATGATCGTAATCAGCATGTTTAGGATCGTAAACATTTGGATCCATCCAGTGGTAGATGTGGTGTAAATGGAATTTACCGGCTAAGATTACCACTAAAATCACAATAGCACCAATTGGCAACCAAGTTATTAAGGCTTCTAAAATTCTTTTGTAAACGATGGTATAAGCAGCTTCAGCAGCATATTGTAATGCTAAGAAGAATAAAGCTCCTAAAGCAATTCCAAAGAAGAAAAAGCCGTTACCTAAAAGGTCAACCCATATTCTTTGTCCTAAACCTGTTCCTTCAGAATACACATAATGTGCATCTAAAGCCAAACCTAATCCCAATAGCACAATACCTCCTACAATCAATGTAAGAATGAATTTTTTTGCGCCTGATGAAAATGTATATTCCATTTTCTGTTTTTTTTAAAGTCCTAAAATCAATTATTTTGTCGATGGAATAGAGTCTTTAGCAACCGCAGCAGTAGAGTCTGAAGCAGCAGCCGGAGCATCTAATTTCCCTTGTAATTTTTGTACATAGTAAACAATCTTCCATCTTTCTGTTTGAGAAATTTGAGAAGCGTGTGAACCCATATTTCCTTTACCATAATGAATGGTGTAGAAAATTTTACCTTCCGGTAAATCTTTAAGTGCAGCTGTGTAAGATGGTGGCGCTGGGAAAAGTTCGTTTTTCACCATTTGTCCGTCACCTTCACCCTTTTCACCATGACAGTGGTCACAGAAAATTTCATATAGTTCTTTTCCTTGTTTCACTAAGCTATCAGAAAAAGGAAGAGGATTTTTCAATTCCAAACCAGCTCTTTCATATTCTTCCATTGATTGGCCGTAAGGGAAAGGAGTAAAACCAACAGGAACAGTTCCCTTTACAGGCATAAAGTGAGTATAACCACTTTTCAATCTGTTGTAAATTGCAGTAATTTCAGCTGCATCTTCTTCCCAAGTAAGACCTCTTTCCTCCATTAATCTTTCTACTATACTAGCAGAATCCAAATCACCTTTCTTAATGTAAGTTTCATAAGAAGGAGAACGGTACATGTCGGGCATATACTCCACACCCGGACTCTGCGGGTCGGAAGTACAGGCAAAGAAAGCTGAAGCAACGATGGTTGCGAAGCTAAGTTTACCGATATATTTAAACATCATGTTCATATTATTGACTTCTTTTAAGCAGCTTTTTTATTGATTTCAATAGCTCCAGTTTCTTTTAACAAAGCGATAGTTTCAGCTTCTTTCGACTCATCAACATGAATCTCCATTACGAATTTATCATCAGTTGTTCTAGGATCTGGATTTTTAGCTTTCATTCCAGGAAGAGTTTTATTTCTTAGGAAGTAAGTGATGGCCATACCGTGAGCAGTACAAAATACAGTGAACTCAAAAGTTACAGGAATAAATGCCGGTAAATTTTGCAACATGTTGAAGTTTGGTTTACCACCGATATTCATTGGCCAATCGATGATCATGAAATATCTCATACCAATTAAAGCTAGAGACATCCCTGTTAAACCATAAATGAAAGCGCAAATAGCCAAACGAGTTTTCTTAACGCCAATCACGTCATCAATTCCGTGAATAGGGAACGGAGAAAACACATCTTGCACTTTTGTACCCTTAGCGATAACCTTTTTTGCTCCTTCAAGCAAAACATGGTCGTCGTCATACATCGCGTAAATTACTGTACTCATTTCCTAAATATTTTCTTTCTTATTAAACTTATTAATGTTTGCTTCCTTCAGATACAGAGATATGCTCTCCAGCACGTAACTGTTTCAATTGAGCTTCACCAGTTGTTCTCAAAATCGTTTTAACCTCATTCAATGCCAATACTGGGAAAACTCTAGCATATAGAAGATACAATACGAAGAAGATTCCTATCGTTCCTAAGAACAAGCCCATATCAACAAAAGTTGGGTGGAACAAATTCCAAGATGAAGGAACGTAGTCACGGTGAATTGAAGTAACGATAATTACAAAACGCTCGAACCACATACCGATGTTTACGATAATAGATAAGATGAAAGTAAATGTTAGATTTCTTCTCCATTTTTTAACCCACATCAACTGTGGAGAGATTACGTTACAAGTCATCATTGCTGCATATGACCACCAGTACCATCCAGTTGCACGGTTCATGAAAGCATAACCTTCATACTCCACACCAGAGTACCATGAAATGAATAACTCAGATAAGTAAGCAACACCCACCATTGACCCCGTCAACATGATGATGATGTTCATGTACTCAATATGTTTAACTAAGATATAATCTTCTAAGTGTAATACTTTTCCCATCACCAACATCAAAGTACAAACCATTGCGAATCCAGAGAATACTGCACCGGCAACGAAGTATGGAGGGAAGATGGTAGTATGCCATCCAGGTATAACTGAAGTAGCAAAGTCCATAGATACGATCGAGTGAACCGAGAATACCAATGGTGTAGCCAAACCAGCTAAAACCAAAGAAACCTCTTCAAAACGATTCCAGTGTTTTGCAGAACCAGTCCAACCAAATGCCATAATGCTATATGCTTTTTTAGCCATTGGCTTCACTGCTCTATCACGAATGGTTGCGAAATCGGGAATTAAACCGATATACCAGAACACCAATGAAACAGAGAAATAAGTAGAGATTGCAAATACGTCCCAAAGAAGTGGAGAGTTAAAGTTCACCCAAAGAGAACCGAATTGGTTAGGTAAAGGTAATACCCAATAAGCCATCCAGATTCTACCCATGTGTAACAATGGGAACAAAGCCGCCATGATAACGGCGAAGATGGTCATCGCCTCAGCAGAACGGTTAATCGCCATTCTCCAACGCTGACGGAACAACAACAACACAGCAGAAATCAAGGTACCCGCGTGACCGATACCAACCCACCAAACGAAGTTGGTGATATCCCATGCCCAGTCCACAGTTTTGTTAAGTCCCCAAACACCGATACCCACACCAACGGTGTAGAATATACAGCCAACGCCCCAGAGGGCAAGCAAAGCTGCTAGGGAAAAAACCATGTACCACATTTTGCCTGCTTTACCCTCTACAGGTGCGCAAACGTCCTCTGTAATTTGGTGATAAGTTTTATTACCAAGAATTAAAGGCTCTCTAATATCTGCTTCTACGTGATGCATTCTTCAGTATTTAAAATATTATGCTTCTTTACTATCTAAATTTCTAACTTTTGTCATGTAGTAGATGTTTGGTTTAACACCAACTTCTTCTAACAATACATAAGATCTTTGGTTTTCAAATGCCGCTTTGTGTACATATGAAGTTTTGTCGTTCAAGTCACCAAACTTAATGGCGCCTGAAGCACAAGCCTCAGAACAAGCAGTATCAATAGAGCCATCTTGAACAGGAGTTCCTGCTTTTTTAGCATCTAATTTACCAGCCTGAATTCTTTGAACACACATTGAACATTTCTCGATTACCCCTCTAGAACGAACCACAACATCTGGATTCAATACCATACGGCCTAAATCATCTTGTGCAGGGTTTACTTTGTTGAAGTCAGGATATTGAGTCAATCTCAATGAATCGTATTGGAACCAGTTGAATCTTCTTACTTTGAACGGACAGTTGTTAGCGCAGTAACGCGTACCGATACAACGGTTGTAAGCCATTTGGTTTAAGCCTTCCTCAGAGTGAGTGGTAGCGGCAACCGGACAAACAGTTTCGCAAGGAGCGTGGTTACAGTGCTGACACATAATTGGTTGGAAAACCACTTGTGGTTCATCATCTGGCACCTCAGCTTTATGGTACTCTCCGATAGAGTTTAATTGATCTAATTCAGTAACTTTCGCCTCATTTACAGTAGACGAGAAATAACGGTCGATACGAATCCAGTGCATTTCACGGCTTCTTCTCACCTCATCTTTACCAACAACAGGTATGTTGTTTTCAGATTGACAAGCAGTAGCACAAGCACCACAACCAGTACAAGTATTTAAATCGATTACCATACCCCAACGATGACCTAAGTCAACACCGTGATCAGCCCAAAGATCTAACTCTTCTGGTTTTCTTTTCTTACCGTAAGTATCTTTCAAATACTCTTGTTCATTATAACCACCTTCCGCTTTAGCATCTTTGGTGTTTTTGAAAATATCAAGAGTTGTTTCGTTTACCATTTTTCTACCCATCATCGTGTGATGAGTTTGAGTAGTAGCTAAAGGATAAGTAGAAGTTGTAGTAGCTAATTTAACAGTAGTGTTGTATGAAAAAGCACCATCTGTTCCTACTGAAATTAATGGGTAAGCATTTTGACCAATCAACTTATTGTCGGCAAATAAATCTCCACTCCATTCTTCTCTTGTTAATCCCTCAGTAATTGATCTACCGTATCCTAAAGCGATACCGATAGTTTTTTTAGCTTGACCAGGCAATGGATATACCGGCAATGTTACTTTAGCGCCGTTCGCAGCTTCTACAGTAATAACATTTGCAGGATATTTCTCACCTAAATATAATTCGTTGTGACCTTCGTATGAATCGGCCACTTTTTTACCAAACAATTCAAGCACATCTGATGGGTGCATAGTAACGTAGTTATCCCAGGTCACTTTAGTGATAGGATCTGGCAACTCTTGCAACCATGGATTCAACGCATGACGACCGTCACCCATACCAGCTTTCACATACAATTCAACCTCCCAATCAGAGCTTGCTTTGAATTTAGAAACGATGGCATTGATATCGATATCTGCAGAAGCTACAGTAGCTGCAGCAACCACAGCCGCTTCAACTTTCTCTGTTTTCACTTCTGCTGAAACAGCTTCCGCTGCTACAGGAGCAACAACTGAAGATGAAAGGAATACACCTTTTTCAACAGCTGAATACCATTGAGAAGTAGAAACACCCATTGCAGTCCAATTCGCTTGAACGAAATCAGCATAAGAAGTAGCATTACCAGCCAAAGCTAACAATGATTCTTGCCACTGACGAGTGCTAAACAATTTAGAAATTACAGGCTGAGCAATATTGTAAACACCTTTCGTTGGATTGTAGTCATTCCAAGATTCCAAATAATGGTTATCAGGAAGGATATAATCAACGTTGGCACCAGTTTCATCTAATCTGTCGCCTAGGTATACTTTCAATTTAACTTTTGATAGAGCAGACTTGAAATCTGATTTACCAACTTTCTTAGGAGAAGTGTAAACTGGATTAATTCCAGCGATTAAGATGGCATCCACTTTTCCGTCAGCCATGTTGTTCACTAAGGTCGTGAAATCAGCATCGCTACCTTTTCTAATATTTAAAGGATTTTCAATATCAAGAGTTGTATTGTAGCTACCAAGTTTTTGGTTCACTGCATTAACAACCAACTGAACATTAACATCATTGCTTCCAGCAACTACTAAGCCGTTAGCACCAGCTAATTTTAATTCAGCAGCAGCCTTTTTCAATTTCTTTTTAGCAGCATCAGTCAATCCAGCCGGAACCGAATTAGAACCACCTAGCTCTTTCAATAAGAATGCAGCAGCAATACCTTGCTCAGAAGGCTTAATTGTACCACGAACATCGGCATTTGAACCAGTTAATGACAACTTAGATTCAAACTGGAAATGTTTCGACATCCACTCACCTTCTGGTTTTCTTGTAGACGCATATTGAACAGCATATTGGTTAGAGTTCAACCAGTTTACCAAGAAATCGGCACCTATTGAAACAATAACTTTTGCTTTATCGAAGTGGTAAGCTGGCACAGCCGATTTACCAAACATTAAATTATTTGCTTGTAAGATTCCACTTGCAGAAATAGTATCGTAAACAACATGCTCTGCGTTTGGATATTTTGCTTGGAATTCAGCAATTGCTTTTTCTGAAGATGGAGACATTAAAGTGCCAGTCAGAATAGCAATCATAGAAGAACTAGCCAATTTGCTAGAAATTTCTTTATCTACAACCGACCAAGAAAGACCTTTATCCCATTTACCAGCTTTGTTACGCGCAGGAGCTTTAGCTCTTTTTGCATCGTACAATTCTAAAACAGAAGAGTTAACTCTTGAGTTTAAACCACCACCGGTAATATCAGAATTTTTGTTTGATTTAATATGAATTGGACGACCTTCTCTTGTTTTCACTAAGATACCAGCGAAATCAAATCCGTCGAAATAAGTTGAAGCGTACCAGTTAGCTACACCAGGAGTAACCTCCTCAGGTTTGTTTAAGAAAGGTACAGCTTTAGTTACTGGAGTTTCGCACGCCGCCAAAGTAGCAGCAGTAACGCTAAATCCAAGATACTTCAAGAAATCTCTTCGGTGAGTTTTGGTTTCAGCCAATGATGAATCGGATAAAAACTCATCTACCGGAATATGCTCGGCAAATTCTTTTTGACTTTGCTCTACGAAATGGGGAGCAGCTGATAGCTCGTCAATCCCTTTCCAGTATTTTTTAGTTTCAGTCATAGTTGCAACTATATATAGAACCTGTTACTTATATTATTAATAGTGACATTTAGCACATTCTAACCCACCAATTTTATCAACTGTGAATTTGAAGTCTTTTTTATGTTTGTTTTCTGCTTTCGCGTCTTCGTGAATTTTGATGTAGTAGTCGTTACCAGCAAACTGAACTTCAGTTTCACGGTGACAGTTAACACACCATCCCATTGTTAAGTCGGAGAACTGTTTCAACTCAGCCATTTTCTCTACTTCGCCGTGACATTTCTGACAAGCCACTTTACCTACCTCAACGTGTTGAGAGTGATTGAAGTAAACGAAATCTGGAAGATTGTGAACGCGAACCCACTCAATAGCTGTGTCGGTTCTCATTTTACCATCTTTAGTTAAGTATTTAGCAGAATCTGGATTCCAACCTACATACTCATATAATTTTGCGATTTCAGTTTTACCGGAACGAGTACCTTCACTAATTGCTTTGTGACAGTTCATACAAACGTTAGCAGAAGGGATACCTGAAGTTTTACTTACTCTTGCTGATGAGTGACAGTATTTACAGTCGATTTGGTTTTTACCAGCATGTAAATCGTGAGGGAAAGCGATTGGTTGCTTAGGAGCGTAATCTTTGTAGATACCAATTCCAGCTAATGCATCCCATCCAATTTTACCAAGAGTCAACACCACAATTAAACCAACAATTGAAGCTAATTTTTTGTGAGATTGCATCCAGTGACCAATTGCACTGAAGAAAGTTTTTGATTCTTCTGCCTCTTTGCCTTCGCGAACGTTGATCACATTTTTCATTGAGCGGTTAACGCCAGTGAAAATGATGATTACAATAGTTGCAATGGTAATGATGATTAAGATTAACCAAAGGTCATTACCTTCTTCTTCTGCACCCGCTTCTCCGTCTTTAGGATCTTTTGGACCTTCGTCTGTCTTAGCCGCCTTAGGTGCCGGACCTTTATCCAAGAAAGCAACGATATCAGCCAATTGAGCATCGCTCAAAAAGCCAAAAATAGTCATTGCAGCTTTATTATTGTCATTATAAATTTTGTTAGCGTAAGCGTCACCGCTCGCTCTAAGCTTAGCATTGTCTTTAATCCAAGCCTTCAACCATTCATCCGCCGAAGCAAAGCTTCCCGGTTGAACGCGATCTTTAACACCCATTAGGGCTGGACCAGTTCCTGGTTTATCCCAGTTGTGACAAGTTGCACAATTCGCTTTGAATAATTTTTCTCCCGCTGCAGCATCCTGCGCAGACACATTGGTAGACACAAATAAAAACGTGAAAGCCAACAATTTAAGGAGGGAAGAGATGGATGAGATTTTTCTCATTGTTCTTTTATATAAGTTCATTTGATCCTCTGACCTATTTAAAACAAGCTATTTTAGCTTTGGGCAAATTTATAATATTCCTGTTTTTTAGCATTGCAATTCTATGACAATTCACAGGCTCCTCCCTAATTTAAAATGATTCTAAATAAGGAAAATGGAGTTTGTGAAGAGTAAAGAGCTTGATAAACAATCATTTTCAAAATAAAAATGCCCGTTTCGTTTCCAAAATAGAAAATTAATTTTTGTTAATTTATTTTTAAAATCCTACCTGTTTTCGGGCAATTTGGAGCTATTTTTTAACAAAAAGGCACAATTCTAGGAAGTTATTTTTTTAGTGATTAATTATTGTATTTTTGAATCAACATTCTATAAATATATGAAGTACACCTTTTTACTTTTTTTGGTCGTAGCGACGACTCAAATTTTTGCCCAAGATAGCTCTTCGGCCACGATAAAATCAGATTCAAAGACAGGTGGCGAACTAACCTTCCACGGTGATTCTGCAGTAAATGGAGCAATTCGCTCTCATGTTGCTATTAATAAGAAGAAATGTCCGCAATTAATAAAAGGATACAGAGTTCAGATTTCCTCGGCTAATGGGGCAGATGCAAGAGCTAAAACAAGCGCCGACAAAGTAAAGTTTTTGGCACTATTCCCCGACGTCGCTGCTCATGATTTATGGGAAGCGCCAAGTTATAAAGTGCGTGTAGGCGATTGCAGAACAAAATTTGAAGCAGAACAATTGAAAAAATTAATACAGGCAAGTTTTCCCTTTTGCTTTGTAGTACCCGACTATATTGACACCGATTACATTACAAATTGTAAGTAAGGGCGAACCAAAAAACAAAAAGCCCCGATAATTTCTTATCGGGGCTTTTTTATTTTCTAAAACTTAATGAATCTTACTTCAAAGTTTGTTTAACTTCTACCTCTTCGTAAGCTTCAATAATGTCGCCAACTGCGATATCGTTAAACTTCTCAACGTTCAATCCGCACTCGTAGCCATGAGCCACCTCCTTCACGTCTTCTTTGAAACGTTTCAATGAACCAAGTTCACCAGAGAAGATCACTATACCATCGCGAATCACACGAACTTTATTTTTACGAGATACTTTACCTTCAGTAACATAACATCCGGCAACAGAACCTACTTTAGTAATTTTAAATACTTCACGAATCTCAATATTCGCCACCACTTTCTCTTCGATTTTAGGTTTCAACATACCTTCCATCGCATCTCTCAACTCTTCGATAGCTTTGTAGATTACAGAGTATAAGCGGATCTCAATATCTTCTTGTTCTGCCAATTTACGAGCACCTGCAGAAGGGCGAACTTGGAACCCGATAACGATTGCATTGGAAGCAGATGCTAACAATACATCAGATTCAGAAACTTGTCCGACAGACTTATGAATAATATTGATTTGAATTTGAGAAGTAGACAATTTCAACAATGAATCAGACAAGGCCTCGATAGATCCATCCACGTCACCTTTAACGATGATGTTCAACTGTTGGAAATCACCAATAGCGATACGACGTCCGATTTCATCTAAAGTAATATGTTTACGAGTACGAATACCTTGTTCACGTTGCAATTGCAAACGTTTTGTAGCAATATCTTTAGCTTCACGTTCTTCTTTCACAGCGCTAAAATGGTCACCAGCTTGTGGTGCGCCATTTAAACCTAAGATTTGTACAGGAGTAGATGGGCCAGCTTTTTCAACACGATTACCGCGTTCGTTAAACATAGCTTTCACCTTACCATAAAAAGAACCTGCAAGGATGATATCACCAATGTTCATAGTACCATTTTGCACTAGTACAGTAGCAACATAACCTCTACCTTTATCTAACATCGACTCGATAACGGTACCTTTCGACAAACGATCAGGACTTGCTTTTAAGTCCATCAATTCTGCTTCAATCAATACTTTATCTAAAAGTTCTTCAATACCCATCCCTTTCTTAGCAGAGATATGTTGGCATTGGTATTTACCGCCCCAATCTTCTACCAAGATATTCATTTGAGCCAACTGCTCTTTAATTTTCTCGGGATTAGCACCAGGTTTATCAATTTTGTTGATAGCAAAAATCATTGATACACCAGCAGCTTGTGCGTGGTTGATTGCCTCCACGGTTTGCGGCATGATGGCATCATCGGCCGCAATTACGATAATTGCTAAGTCGGTAACTTTAGCACCACGTGCTCTCATCGCTGTAAACGCCTCGTGACCCGGTGTATCTAAGAAAGTGATGATTTGTCCGCCCTTCAACGTAACAGAATATGCACCAATGTGCTGAGTGATACCACCTGCCTCACCGGCCAATACATTTTCTTTACGAATGTAATCTAACAAGGATGTTTTACCATGATCGACGTGACCCATTACGGTAACGATAGGTGCACGGTGAATTGCATTCTCATCAATTTCATCAACCTCTTCTTCTTCCACATCTGCACCAACAAATTGCACTTTGAATCCGAATTCCTCAGCAACAATGGCGATAGTTTCGGCATCTAAACGTTGGTTGATGGAAACGAATAAACCAAGGCTCATACAAGCCGAAATAATTTCGGTAACAGAAACATCCATCAAACTTGCTAATTCGTTAGCAGAGATGAACTCGGTTACTTTCAAAATTGACTTTTCTTGTTCTGCTCTTTCTGCATCATCAGCTATACGCTGACCCGCTTCATCTCTTTTGATACGACGGAATTTTGCAGCCTTGTTTTTTGGTTTACCACCACTTAAGCGTGCAAGAGTTTCCTTAATTTGTTTTTGGATAGCATCCTCGGTAACCTCAGGTTTAAATGCCTTTTGAGGAGCACCGCCTTTCTTACCTTTATTATTATTGTTGTTGTTTCTTTGTTGGTTATTGGAAGGAGGCGTTTGCTGTTGCATCTGCTGTCCGGTAACCGGCCCCTTCTTAATTCTTTCGCGTTTCTTTTTATGGAAATCGTTGCCTGAACCAGGAACATGCTTCTTCTCAACAGGCAATTCAATTTTGCCAATTACTTTTGGTCCGTCAATCTTCTCCAACTTCGCACGCACCCATTCATCAGGAACATTAGCGGCTTTTTTAGGTTCTTCTACCTCTTGGGCAGCAGCAGGTTGAACAACTTCTTTTTCAACCACCGGTTCTTCCACCTTAGCAACAGGTTCAACTTTCTTAGGTGCTTCAACCTCCTTCTCTTTGGCCTTAGGTTTTGCTACAGGTTCAGGAGCTTTTGCCGGAGCTTCTTTTTCCAAGGCAATTTTACCTACTACTTTTACCTCGAAAGCTTCTTTTGGACGCTCTGCTTTAAAGATTTCTTCCTTCACTTCTGGAGCAGCAGGAGCCTCTTTAGGAGCTAATGTGATGGTTTCTTTTTTCTCTTTACCAACCACTACCTTTTCAGAACGTTCCTTTAAAGACTTTTCCGACTGGAATTCGTCTACCAATAATTGATACTGGCTACCATCAATTTTAGAATTGGGATTTGAATCAATGGTGAATCCCTTACTAGAGAGAAATTCAATAATAGTGTGTACCCCTAGGTTAAATTCCCGGGCTACTTTGCTCAATCGTTTTGGCTGTGCCGAATCGCTCATGTTATGGTATAATGTTTATAATCTAAAGTTTAAGGTACCATGCAAAGATTTCCACTTTGCGCGGTATACGTTAAACCAATGTTAATCTTCAAACTCTGCTTTCAAGATATTTCTAACTTCATGAACTGTTTCTTCTTCAAGATCAGTTCTCTTCACTAAATCTTCCACTGATAAATCAAGAACGCTTCTAGCAGTATCGCAACCGATGCCTTTCAACTCGGCCAATACCCATGCTTCGATTTCATCTTTGAACTCATCTAATCTTACGTCTTCAATATCTTGATCGGTATCTCTGTAAACGTCGATTTCGTAACCCACTAATTTACCGGCCAATTTAATATTGAAACCACCTTTACCAATAGCTAAAGAAACTTGATCAGGTTTTAAGTAAACCTCTGCGCGTTTTTCTTCAGGACGCAATTGGATAGAAGTAATTTTTGCTGGAGATAAAGCTCTTTGAATGAATACAGCTTCGTTATCTGAGAAATTGATAACATCGATGTTCTCGTTACCTAACTCACGAACGATACCGTGAATTCTAGATCCTTTCATACCAACGCAAGCTCCTACTGGATCGATTCTGTCATCGTAAGATTCAACAGCAACTTTAGCTCTTTCACCAGGAACACGAACAATGCGTTTGATAGTGATTAAACCATCGTAGATCTCTGGAACTTCTTGTTCGAACAATCTTTCTAAGAAAACACTTGATGTTCTAGACAAGATAATTACCGGATTGTTGTTTTTCATATCCACTTTCAAAACTACGGCACGCACGGTGTCGCCTTTTTTGAAGTAGTCGGTAGGAATTTGCTCAGATTTAGGAAGAATCAATTCATTCTCTTCATCATCTAAAATCAAGATTTCACGTTTCCAAACTTGGTAAACCTCACCAGCAACGATAGTTCCAACTTTATCTCTGTATTTTTTGTATAAATCGTCTTTCTCTAAATCAAGTACTCTAGAGATTAGGTTCTGACGCACAGCCAACACCGCACGGCGACCGAAATCTTCCAATTTCACCTCTTCAGAAACTTCTTCACCCACTTCAAAATCGGGTTCAATTAAAACAGCTTTAGAGTAAGCAATCTCGCGGTTATCGTCTTCAACCTCTCCGTCTTCAACAATAACGCGGTTTCTCCAAACCTCTAAGTCACCTTTATCGATATTCACAATGATATCGTAATTGTCATCAGAGCCATACTTCTTTTGAAGCATGTTTCTAAATACATCCTCTAGGATGCTCATCATCGTTTCACGATCGATGTTTTTAAATTCTTTAAACTCCTGAAATGAGTCTATCAAACCAATTTGCTGTTCCATATCAACACAATTTAAAACGTAATAACTACTTTACATTCATTTATTTTTTGCGATACCTCTGTGGTATCGAACTTGAATACATGCTGTGTCACCACCAGTTCTTTCTTCTTCTTCCCTTCTATCTTCTTCTTCTCACTGGTTTCTACCACAATTCCTTCTTCATCGGCCGACAATAAGATTCCTTGTACCTTTTTGCCATTGGCAGCCTTTACTTCTACTTCTTTACCTACATATTTAAGGTACTGTTGAAGCACTTTAAAAGGTAAATCTAAGCCTGGCGAAGAAACTGTTAATTCAAAATCTTCTTTTTCACGATCGAAAGAACCTTCAATATGACGACTAATCTCCACTACTGCTTTGATAGGCATCCCCTCGGGAGAATCTACCATTACACTAATTTTATTTCCGCCAGCCACTTTAGCTTCCACCAGAAACTGATTCGTTCCTTGTATTTTCTCTAGCACCAATTGGCGAATCTGTGTTTCTGTTATCATAGTTTTCTTGAATGAAGCAGGGGACTTTTTGGGTCCCCTGCGTATCAAAATCCATATGTTGGTGCGCAAATGTAGTAAAATATTTTGAACGGCAAAAAAGAAAAATGCCCAGCGAGCAGGGACTCGCTGGGCATTAGGGGCTTCTGGATAATTGGGGTTTTACCCAGAATATTATATGAATAGGTGATTGTACTTTAATCACGAGTACCTTTTAAAAGGGTTGCCTCGGCATGAAATAAATTAAAATTACAAGGGAAAAATCGTTTAACGCATTTGATACAAGTCGAATTCCTTTGTATACAGTGGCAGTTTATAATAACCTTGAGGCGCTACCTCTTCTTTTTCCAATAAAATGAATTTCGGATATCGCACATTATCCATACTTAAATTCACCATAGCATAACGATATAAATATCCTTGCAGCACCCAATTGGTAAATACCTCCTTTTTAACAGCACAAGTGGTATGTGGAGAGAGTACTTTTGAGATCAATTTTACATCGTTAAGCATTTTTTCATCTCTGCAATAATTTCCTTTTTGAGATAAGGAAATAACTAAAGAAACCAAAAGAAAAGAAATAGATACCATATTGGCTATTTTGTTGTTCCATTTCATCTTTTGCAAAAGGACAGATAAATAAGGTGCTGTAAATACAGAAAAAGCCAGCGCAAAAAAAGGTAAAGCGCTCAACAAATAATGTGCATTTTGCTTTAGGCTTAAAGTGATTGGTAAAACTCCCGACAAGCCAAGTGCTAAAAGGAAATAAAACCACTTTTTTTCCAACTTTTCTGACAAATACTTTCTACCAAATAAAAATATCAATACAGAAATTCCAAGTGCAATCAATGATTCTGTGATGAGTCTACCCACAATAAAAAATCTCGAATCAACATTTACTACATTCTGTAAGCTAGCTTTAACTTGAATTTTGTAGTAGGCTTGCAAACTATCAAAGCTATCTGCTTGGATGACGAAAAGAATTACGAAAAATGCAGCAAGAAAAACAAAGAGAAGCAAAACTTCTATGAGCAATTGTTTGAAAGAAAAATTATTATCGAAACACCACATCCAAAATGGTAATGATAAAGAAAACAAACCGGTAAAACCTTTACTAAGGAAGGCGAGAAACAACATGAAAGAGGAGAGCGCAAGAAAGAAATACTTTTTAGATTGCAAACTTTTCAGATAAAAAAGCACACTACATAATATAAAAATGAGCATACCATTCTCGAGCATATTATTCATAGCACCCCAAGGCACCAAAGGCATCAAAATCCACAACAAAAGCGGCAGCCATGCCAAGTGATGCAACTTAACAGGAGTCACTTGTTTAAATATCAACATCATTAAAAACCCATTGAGTAAATAAGTGAAAAAAGAGAAAAATCTTTCTACAAAAATCGAATCGCCAAAAATGTTAAAGCATAAACTTTGCAAGCCAAAAATCAAAGGAGGATGTTCATGGAAAGAAGTAAGATAAGTATCACTAAATTTCAAAAACCAAAAAGAACCTTCACCATGCGCCAGATTCTTGGCCACTGTGGCATACATCAATCCATCCATAAACATTCCTTCAGCAAATAAAGACGGAGCGCACATCAAGATGAAGGCACTAAGGACGAAGATTAGAAATGGAAAAAATGACTTGGTCATGGGGTAAAAATACTTTTTATTGGGGATATCTTTTAACTTTACTAAAATGAAAGTCATCGCCATCGATAGTGTACACCCCATTCTTTACAACCAACTGCGGTCGTTTGGCTGTACTGTGGATGAATGCTCGCATTTGAAAGGCGAAGAGCTTTTAAAAATTTTACCGCAGTATGAGGGATTTATCATTCGCTCGAAATTTAAAATCACAAAGGAAATAATTGACGCCTGTCCCTCATTAAAATTCATTGCACGCTCGGGCTCTGGCATGGAAAACATCGATCTAGCCTATGCTAAATCAAAAGGAATTGAGTGTTTTAACTCTCCCGAAGGAAATAGAGACGCTGTGGCAGAACATGTGCTGGGAATGATTTTAATGCTTATCAATAAACTTAAAATTGCCGATGCCGAAGTGCGCAATGGCATTTGGAAAAGAGCAGAAAATAGAGGCATTGAACTGAAAGGAAAAACCTTTGCATTGATTGGTTACGGACAAATGGGTTCGGCTGTAGCGCAGCGATTGAAAGGTTTTGATGTTAAAATTTTAGCTTACGATAAGTACAAAGAGCAACACGACTTTAAAGCATCGATGGATGATATTTTTGAGCATGCCGATTTCGTGAGCTTACATTTACCACTAACAGCCGAAACCACCAATATCGCCAACGCTCAGTGGTTCAAGAATTTCAAAAAAGATATTTTTTTCATCAACACAGCACGCGGAAAATGTGTGAATACCTCTGATTTGGTGACGGCAATGAAAAATGGAAAAGTTCGCGGCGCATGTTTAGATGTTTTGGAATATGAATCTGTTTCATTTGAAAATATTGAAGCAAAAAATTTACCTGAAGATTTTCAATATTTAATTACATCAGATAAAATTGTGTTATCGCCACACATTGCCGGCTGGACTTTTGAGTCGTACGAGAAATTATCTAGTTTCCTTGCGGAGAAAATTAAAGCAAAATTTTTCATCTAAGTATAATTCCGCATTTTTTATAATTTCCTTGGAATGAACTATTTATAATTCTATATTGGGCCCTACTACTTGCATTTTAACTACTAAAAGGGGACATCATGAAAAACTATTTAACCTACTGGGGAAGGATATGCTCTTTCCTTAAAATCAAACTCTTATTTATTCTTTTTTGTTCAGGTTCATCTGCTATTGCGCAAAACGATAGCGTGCATGAATGCAGCAAAAAACAGTTGCGCGAATACCGGAAAAATGCTCATTGGGTAAAAATGATGAACGATTCCAGCGTGAATTATTTTCAAGCCAAAATTGCCTTCGAAGAATTTTGGAGAGGGAAACCTTCACCAGAAAGCATCATGGAGGGTGAAAAAGAAGAACAGGAAGAGCGCTCATTCCTTTCGCGAATCTTAAAAAGCGAAAAAACTTACAATGCAGAAATTCTTCAATATGCCGAAGAACACAAAAAATTCTTGCATTGGCTGCGCGTGAATAAACCTTATGTAAAGGAAGATGGCAGCATCATGTCGGAAGAAGAAAAACAAGCCTTGGTTCAGCAAGAACTAAACAATAGAAAGGCTGCTACATCAAATAAATAATACTACTATGAAAAAATATATACATCTATGCATTGCTATGCTATTGCTTACATCGAGCAATTTCATGGCGCAAACTCCAACATGGACACTAACAGGTCCGAATTTATTTCCAGTTAAAACAATCGGACAAGTGCACGGAATAGGAAGAATTTCTCAATTGAAATTTCATGCTACCGACGCCAATAAAATGTACTGCACATCGGCTACAGGTGGATTATGGTACAGCTCGAACAAAGGTTTAAGCTGGAGTGTAATGGGCACCGATAAATACAATTATTCAAGTGCCTCAGTTGCTATCGACCCAACCAACGATCAAATAATTTATTGGGGAACTGGTGATGCAAATTACTATTCAAACGGCTCGGGTGTTTTGAAGTCGACTGATGGCGGACAAACCTTCACTCCATCGAACACCGGGATGGGAAATAAATTGGTAATCGATATCCTTTTTCTACCAACTGATAACAACACCCTTATTGCCGCTACCAACGGAGGTATTTACAAATCAACAGATGCAGGCGCCAATTGGAGTTTAAAATCGGTTTCTGATGCTTTTCAAGACATTTGTTTTAAGGTAGGTTCGAACGGTCAAACAATTTACGCAACTTCAGACAATGGATACTATCGTTCATTAGATGCAGGAAATACATGGACTAAAATAAACTCGGTTTTCACCTTTGGAGGTGGAGGAACAAGAGTAGCTGTTACAGCTGCCGACGCCAATGTGGTATACGTTGTAAATACAGGGGCAGCAGATGTTTCGGAGGTTTACAGATCGACTGATGGTGGTGCAACATTCACTGCTAAAAGAACAGAATTAACAAAAAAATTAACGGGATATGATGCTTCGTCTACCGGACAAGGAAACTATAACTTTGATATAGAAGCTAGTCCGACCAACGCCAACGAACTATACATTTGCGCGCACATCATTTGGAGATCTACAGATGGTGGAGCTACGTGGAATCAGCAACAAGCATCGTGGGCTTATGAGTTACATACCGATCAACATCAATTGGTTTTCGATCCATACGTGGCAGGCAAGTTGTGGAATGTGAACGATGGTGGTGTATTTTCGAATACCACGCAAGGAACAGGTTCATGGACAAATAATTCTGATGGACTAGCCTGTACCGAGATTGGAGATAATGCAGCGGCAACGAGCAATGTGAGTGCCGATTACGCTTACATTGGAACCCAAGATAATGGTGGATTTTACTACAAAACAGGAACATGGTACAACGATGCTGGAGGAGATTTATATGCGGAAGAGTTCTTCGATTATTTGGGCAACAATGTATACAACAGTGAGAGCAGCTCGAGAAAAACATTGCCCAACACTTCGAAAAATTTGAATTTACCTTTCACTGTTTCGGGAAGTTTGAAACCAAAATATGCTTTTACTCCGGCCAACACAGCCATTGGCTATTGCTCGGCAAACAACGTTATTTACAGATGCAGCAACCTTTCTGCAACTACTTTAACATGGACACAAATTTATACCCTGCCAAGCGGTAACGTAGCAGATATGGAAGTAGACCCAGGTAACGCAGATGTGCTTTACATCATCAACAATGGATCAAATGTATATCGTTCGGATAATGCTACCACTTCAGCAACTTTCACAACATTGACATTGCCACAATCAACCTCTGGCGAAGGATATTTGGCACCCATAAAAAGTTCGAATGTGGTTTTTGCAGCAGCATACAACAAAATTTATCGTTCAGCAGACAAAGGTGCTACATGGACTCAAACAACCGGATTTCCGTCGGCAGTAGTTAAAGGACTAGTACATGATAGATTTAGCACTAATGAAGCAGTTTATGCTTGTTATAACTTAGGTGTTTATTACAACGACAATACTTTAAACAATTGGACTAATTATGCACAAGGCTTGCCCATCATAAGTGATATTTCCACTTTAATGATTTACAATAACGCGCAAAATCAAGGCTTACTAAGAGTTTCCTTTTATGGTCGGGGAATGTGGGAATCGCCTTTGGTGAGCACTTACCAAAATATTACAGTAACATTAACGAGTCCGACAAACGGAGCGAGTTTCACGGACCCTGCCACCATCAATTTAGCGGCAACTGCAACAGTAGCAACGGGTAATATTACCAAAGTTGAATTTTACAATGGCAATACATTATTGGCAACAGTAACCAATGCACCTTACACCTTTACATGGAGTAACGTGCCTTTTGGCACCTATAGCATCACCGCAAAAGCATACGACAACACTGGAGCAAGCAAAACATCAACGGTTGCCAACATTACGGTTAATTTGGTGTGTGCAAAACAAAGTGGAACTGCATTTGGGACTTCACCAGCATACGCCGTAGGTAGTGAATTCGACAAGGCTAGCGATGGCAACACGAGCACTTTCTTTGATTGTAATGCAGCTAATGGAGGATACACAGGGCTGGATTTATCTACTGCTAAAAAAATAAATGCAATACGCTTTTACCCTCGTGCTGGCTGGGAAAGCAGAATGGATGGCGGTAAATTTCAAGGATCAAATGTATCGAACTTCTCAACGGGTGTTACCGATTTATATGTTATATCTGGAAATCCGTCATCGGGCTGGAATGAAGTGGCAAGCCTAAGCGCAAGCACATTTAGATATGTTAGATATCTATCACCAAACGGTGGATATTGCAACATTGCGGAAATGGAATTTTGCGGTGTAAATAATCTTTCACCAAGCGTTACTTTAACTGCTCCTGCCAATCATGCCCTCTACCCTATTGTTCCTGCAACAGTTAATTTAAGTGCTACTGCGAATGATGCTGATGGAACAATTACTAAAGTAGAATTCTACCAAGGCAACACTTTATTGGGAACAAGTAATGCTAGTCCGTTTGCCTATTCATGGACCAACGTTGCCGCTGGAACTTACTATCTTTCTGCAAAAGCTTACGACAATTTAGGCGCGATTGGCACATCAAACATTGATACGATTATTGTTGGTAATCAAAATCCGATTGTTAGCATTACTTCACCACTAAACAATGCGATGTTTTCTCAACCGGCAACCATCACCATTAACGCAACAGCCAGCGACCCAGATGGAACAATTTCTAAAGTAGAATTCTACAATGGCAATACCTTACTTGGCACAGATAATTCTGCGGCGTACAGCTTTGTGTGGACAGGTGTTAGTGCTGGTAACTATCAAATCACAGCAAAGGCTTACGATAATTCCACAGGCGTTGCAACATCAAGCATCATCAATGTAACAGTAGGCAATCAAAATCCAACTGTTTTCATTACCACACCTGCGAACAACAGCTCATACACTGCACCAGCAAGCATCAATTTAGCTGCCTTGGCAAGTGATCCTGACGGAACGATTACAAAAGTTGAATTTTACAATGGAGCAAATTTGATTGGCACAGGAAATAGCGGAAATCCGTTTACATTTTCGTGGACCAACTTAGCCGTTGGAACATACACCATCACTGCAAAGGCTTACGACAATTTAAGTGGTACAAGCACTTCATCTGCCATAACTGTAAATGTGAGCACAAGCTGCGCAGCAGCAGCTTGGAATTCAAGTTCTATTTATACGCAAGGTATGCAAGCATCATATAACGGACACATGTATACGGCCAATTGGTGGTCGCAAAACAACAGACCTGACCAAAACATTGGCCAGTGGACCGATAACGGACCATGTGCTGCGGGCAATCAATCACCTACAGTAAGTATAATATCGCCTTTAAACAATACTGCTTTTGGAGCACCGGCAAGCATCACAATAGATGCAACAGCAACAGATGGAGATGGCACCATTACATCGGTTAAATTTTACAATGGAACTACTTTATTAAGCACAGATAATGCTAGTCCGTACTCATTTAACTGCACAAACGTTGCTGTTGGAACCTATCAAATTGTTGCCGTGGCAACAGATAATTCGGGCACCAGCACAACATCGATTGGTATTACAGTTGTAGTTCAAACGATAGATTGTAATGGCGATGTTGGTGGAGCAGCCTTTGTAGATTCTTGTTCGATTTGCGCAGGAGGAAACACCGGTATTGTACCAATTTTGAATTCGGGAGCATGCACTACCAACGCTACTGAAATTTCAAAAAATAATTTTACGATTTATCCTAATCCAAATACAGGAATATTCTCCATCAATTTACAAAACATGAATAGTGAGAATGTGATGGTAAAAATTTACTCTATGGAAGGTAAGTTGGTATTTGAAAAAAGCTATAATACTACTAGCTCATCCTTGTTGGAAAATTTTGATTTGACAGATGTTTCATCGGGAATATATATCGTTAACATCTATGCGGGCACATTTGTAGGAACTCAAAAAATTCAAATACAAGGAGCGATAAAACCCAAAAACAAGTCAAGATTGAAATAAGTGTAAATTAAATTAAAAACAGGCAGATCGTTATCTGCCTGTTTTTTTATTTCCTTCGAAGATAATTTTTGTTGTATTTTGCAATAGAGTGCTCATTCAAAACAGAAGATATCATCAATGTATTGCTTATTGTTTACTCATTGTTGTGGGTTTTCAAAGCATGCTGTATTATCCTTTTTCAATGTTGAGCAGAGAATTGGCAAGAGAAGAAATGTTTGCCAAATTAAAAAACGAAATTCCTCAAAATTTACTCAATGTTATCAAAAATAATAATGCAATAGTATGGCAGGAAAAAAACGAATTCGAGTACAAGGGAGAAATGTTTGACGTTGTAAAAATTAGTATCTCAAAAACAGGTGAAACGCTTTACCATTGTGTGAACGATACGAAGGAGAGCGAAATCATAAATCACTTGGAAAAGATGACTAGAAAGAATAGTGATGAAAAAAAATCGTTACAAAAAATAAACATTGATTATTGCTTTGTTTTCGATCCAAACAAAAGGGAAGTTTATCTGCAAACGGATAAAGAAAAGAAAAACAACTTTAGCTATACCCATCACTACATTTTCAATTTAAATATTGGTATTTCCAAGCCTCCGCAACTTGTTTAGGTAAAAATCGATTCTATTTATTTACTTAAACAACAAACCATGAAAAAGATATTTTTCTTTCTGTTGTTATTTGTTTGTTTTACAAGCTATGCGCAAACGGTAACTGTAACAGATCAAAGCAACTTGCAACCCATTGCTGCACTTTCCATTTACAACGCACAATTTTTCATTTCAACCAATCAAAATGGAGAAGCCGACATCTCCAATTTCAAAGGAAGTGACAGTATAAAATTCGAGCATGTAAGTTATTTTTCGGCGGTATTTTCTTACAAAGAATTAAGTGAAAAGGGCTTCAAGATAAGCTTGTCGCAAAAAGAATACAGTATAGAGGAAATAGTCATATCAGCATCGAAATTTGAAGACAAAAGAAAAGATGTTGCGCAATCGATTCAAGTGCTAAAAGCAAAAGATTTAGCCTTTATCAATCAGCAAACAACGGCCGATGTGATGCAAAACAGCGGTAATGTTATGGTGCAAAAAAGTCAGGGCGGCGGTGGCTCACCAATCATTCGCGGTTTTGAAACCAACAAGGTTTTAATGGTGATTGATGGAGTTAGAATGAACAATGCCATTTACAGAGGAGGGCATCTTCAAAACATCATTACCATCGACAATTCTATGCTCGATAAGGTAGAAATAGTTTTTGGTCCGGGCTCTGTGATTTATGGGAGTGATGCCTTAGGAGGAGTAATGCATTTTTACAGCAGAAATCCGATTTTATCCGACACAGGCACCCAGTTAAAAGTGAATGCCTTTGCGCGCTATGCCACAGTAAACCAAGAAAACACGGGGCATATAGATTTTAATGTTGGCAAAAAAAGATTTGCCTCATTAACAAGCATCACCTTTTGTAATTTCAATGATTTGCGCCAGGGAAACATTCGCAATCCGTTTTATGGCTCTTTGGGCGCTAGAAATTTTTATGTAGAGAAAATCAATGGAAAAGATTCAATGCTTGTGAATAGTGATCCTAATGTTCAAGTAGGATCTGGGTATTCACAATATGATATTCTACAGAAATTTCTTTTCAAACAAAGCGCAAATGTGAAGCATATTTTGAATTTACAATATTCTACTTCAAGCAATATACCGCGCTACGACCGCTTAACACAAATGTCGGGCAACAACCCAAAATTTGGTGATTGGTATTATGGTCCGCAAGAACGGCTTTTCGCGTCGCACAGCTTAAATCTCATCAACGGCAATACAATTTACAACAATGCAAGAATAATAGTGGCATACCAAAACATTGAAGAAAGCAGAAACGACAGACGTTTTCAAAAAACCACATTGAATCATCGAATAGAACAACTTGACATAATAAGTTTAAATGCCGATTTCGATAAAAAAATCAAGAAAAATGAAATGCGTTTTGGTGTTGAAGCGGTGTACAACAAAGTAAATTCAACAGCCAATGCCGAGGACATTGCCACTGGCGTGTCAACGCCTTTAGATACGCGATATCCAGATGGAGGATCAACCATGCAAAGCATTGCTGGTTATTTTTCTCATACTTTAGAACTCAGTAAAAAATTTATTGTTAACGATGGAATAAGAATTAGCAATGTGAGATTGACTTCCTTATTTAACGACACCACCTTTTTTCCCTTTCCATTCAACAGCGTAACGCAAAACAACACCGCTCTAAACGGTAATTTGGGATTTGTAGCCATGCCTGGCAAAGGATGGAGAATGACCTTGATAGGAGCTAGCGGATTTCGTGCGCCAAACGTAGATGACTTATCAAAAGTTTTTGAATCGACCACTGGAAATGTAGTCGTACCAAATCCCGATTTAAAACCAGAATTCACTTACAATTTGGATTTAGGAATTTCGAAAACATTTCAAGAAAAAATCATATTGGGTGGTAACGCCTTTTACACTTTGTACAAAAATGCCATCACCACCAAGCCTGGTAAATTCAATGGTTTAGATTCGGTTATGTACGACGGACAAATGAGTGCTGTGTCGATGAATGTAAATGCTAATGAAGCTTATCTATATGGGGTAAGTTTATATTTTAATGCCGATATCACTAAGCAATTTTCAATAGTAAGCACGGTGAATTATACCTATGGCAGAATCAAAACAGACAGTACCGATTATCCGTTAGACCACATCCCTCCTGTCTTTGGAAAAACTAGTTTTATTTTGAAGCAGAAAAAATTTAGAGGAGAGTTGTTTTTGATGTACAGCGGATGGAAGCGCCTAAACGATTACAATATGTATGGTGAAGATAATTTTTTTGGTAATGCAACGGCTCAAGGAATGCCCGCATGGCTAACTTTTAACGCTCGCGCAGCATATCAGGTGCAAAAAAATCTTCAAATTCAAATGGCATTAGAAAACATTTTTGATGTAAACTATAGAGTGTTTGCATCGAATATTAGCGCGCCAGGAAGAAATTTTGTGTTGACATTACGAGGTAATTTTTAATCACTTCTCTACGGTAGGGGCGAGCTGATGCTCGCCTTTTTTTTAGTGATGGGCGAGCATCAGCTCACCCCTACAAAAGTTCACTATCAAAAAAAAACGGTAAAAATTCTTTTTCCAAAATCTATTTTCCTACTTTTAAACAGAGGGAAAATAAAGATGAAGATTTATACTAAAACTGGCGACTTAGGAGAAACAGGTTTATATGGTGGAAGACGTGTATCTAAAAGTGATTTGCGATTGGAAGCTTACGGAACCATTGATGAATTAAATTCTTATTTGGGATTAATTCGTTCTCTTGAAATACACAGTCGTCAGCAAAATTTAATCATCGACATTCAAACAGAACTATTTACTATTGGTGCTCATTTAGCCACAGATTCGAAAAAATCGGGATTACTACTTCCCGAATTCAATGAAAATTTGGTGAGCGACTTAGAAGCAGCCATCGATGAAATGAACGAGCCTATGCCCGAGCAAAAACACTTCATATTGCCGGGAGGAAACATCATTCTTTCACATATTCACGTTTGTAGAGCAGTTTGCAGAAGAACAGAACGCAGAATAGTAACCCTTAATTTACAGAGCGAAATTCACCCACATATCATCAAATTGTTGAACCGACTTTCCGACTATCTATTTGTGCTAGCGAGAAGAACTGGCTTCGACACCAAAGTGAAAGAGGTGGCTTGGATACCTAAAAAAGTTAAAGGTTAGCTGCACGATCAATTTACTTCGCTAACATGGAACTTTCAACATTAAACTTTGAACATCTTTCTTATTTAACTCAAATTTATTTTGAAGTGTAAACAAAAAATCTATTTTTGCGTTTCAGATAACAGACTTTTAAAACACCTTATATTATGTATTGGACACTAGAATTGGCCTCTTATTTAACAGATGCACCTTGGCCAGCCACCAAAGATGAGTTGATTGACTATGCTCAACGCTCAGGTGCTCCGATGGAAGTGATTGAAAACTTGCAAGAGATTGAGGATGAAGGCGAACCTTACGAATCTATCGAAGAGATTTGGCCCGATTACCCTACCAAGGATGACTTCCTGTTTAATGAGGATGAATATTAAAAGCTTGAAGGCTTCGAGAAATCGGGGCCTTTTTTATTAAATATCCTGCCTTTCTGGCCTCCTCTTTTTTTTATTTCTGACTTATTAAGCCAAATAGTCGCAAATCTACCCTCGGTTTAATTTTTGAATTGAGCGATTTACAGTAAATTTGAAATCCTTTTAAAAAATTATGTTTCATGATTAATGCAATAGAAAAGTTATTTACCGGAATTTTTGGAAAGAAATCCGATCGCGATATCAAAGAAATTATGCCTTTGGTAGAAAAAACCAAAGTTGAATACGCCAAACTTGCCTCACTAAGCAACGATCAATTAAGAGCTAAAACAGCTGAGTTCAAAAAAAGAATTGCTGAACAACTTAAGGAAGAAGAAGAAGCAATAGCTAAAGTGAAAGCCGATGCAGATGCAGTTGGCGTGAACATGGACGATAAAGCCAAGGCTTACGAAAACATAGACGCCCTCACCAAAAAATTAGATGAAAAGATTGAAAAAGTGTTGTTGGAATTGCTTCCGGAAGCATTTGCCGTGATGAAAGATACCGCTCGTCGTTTCACAGAAAACGAGGAAGTAGAAGTTACTGCAAATGATTTTGATAAACTCATTGCTACCAAAAAAGACAACGTAGAGATTGAAGGAGAAAAAGCCATTTATTTCAACTCTTGGAATGCAGGTGGAAATGAAATCAAATGGGATATGATCCACTACGATGTTCAGTTGATTGGTGGTATCAACTTACACAAAGGTAAAATCTCTGAGATGTCGACTGGGGAGGGAAAAACCCTTGTGGCTACTCTGCCTGTTTATCTTAACGCGCTTGCTGGAAAAGGCGTTCACTTGGTAACGGTGAATGATTATTTGGCAAAACGTGACTGTGAATGGATGGCTCCATTGTTTGAGTTTCATGGCTTAACCATCGATTGTATCGATAAATATGAACCACATTCTGAAGGAAGAAAACGCGCTTATTTATCGGATATCACCTATGGAACAAACAACGAATTTGGTTTCGATTACCTGCGCGATAACATGTCGGTAAGCCTCGATCAGCTTGTACAACGCAAACATCATTTCGCCATAGTGGATGAGGTGGATTCGGTTTTAATTGACGATGCAAGAACTCCGTTGATTATCTCTGGGCCAACAAAACACAAACAAAATCTGCAGTTCAATGAACTTAAGCCTTTCGTAGAAAAAATCGTTGCTGCACAAAGACAGTATGTTACAAAGGTTTTGGCTGATGCTAAAAAGTTATTGGCAGAAGGCAACAAAGATGAAGGAGGCGTTGCTTTATTGCGTGCTTTTCGTGGTTTACCTAAAAATAAACCTTTGATTAAGTTCTTATCTGAGCCTGGTATTAAACAAATCTTGCAAAAAACAGAAAACACCCACTTACAAGAACACGGTAAGTTGATGCGTGTTGCCGACTCTGAATTGTTCTTTGTGATTGATGAAAAAAACAACTCTATAGACCTTACAGAAAAAGGTATTGATCACTTGGCACAATATGTTTCAGATCGCGATTTCTTTGTGATGACAGATATCGGTTCTGAAGTGGCTAAAATTGAAAATTCTACACTTTCAGACAAAGAGAAAATTGCGAAAAAAGACGATTTGATTAAGGAATACAGCGTGAAGGCCGATCGTATTCACACCATGAATCAATTGCTTAAAGCATATACACTCTTTGAAAAAGATGTGGAGTATGTGATTATCGACAATGAAGTTAAGATTGTGGATGAGCAAACCGGACGTATCATGGACGGTAGAAGATGGAGTGATGGTTTACACCAAGCCATTGAAGCAAAAGAAAATGTAAAAATTGAAGCAACTACGCAAACACACGCTACCGTTACGCTTCAAAACTACTTTAGAATGTACCATAAGCTTGCCGGTATGACCGGTACTGCCGAGACTGAGGCAGGTGAGCTATGGGACATATACAAATTAGACGTTACCACCATTCCTACCAACAAGCCTATCGCTAGAAAGGATATGGAGGATAAAATCTACAAAACACAAAGAGAAAAATACAATGCAGTAATTGAAGAAATCTCTGAACTTACCAAAGTAGGAAGACCAGTGTTGGTAGGTACTACATCAGTAGAGATTTCTGAGTTGTTGAGCCGTATGCTTCAAATGCGCGGTATCAAACACAACGTATTAAATGCGAAAAGACATCAGCAAGAAGCGCAAGTGGTGAAAGAAGCCGGACAATCGGCTATGGTGACCATAGCAACGAACATGGCAGGTAGAGGTACCGACATTAAGCTTTCTGATGAAGTAAGAAAAGCAGGTGGTTTGGCCATTGTGGGTACCGAAAGACATGATTCTCGCCGTGTAGACCGTCAGTTACGCGGTCGTGC
The DNA here is from genome assembly GCA_964406465.1 of uncultured Chryseobacterium sp. Classification (GTDB taxonomy): domain Bacteria; phylum Bacteroidota; class Bacteroidia; order Flavobacteriales_C; genus JAHEZL01. The sequence goes on along the minus strand of CAYORT010000004.1, from coordinate 42,760 downwards.
GGGCCGTCAAGGTGACCCAGGGTCATCACAATTCTTTGTTTCATTAGAAGATCAATTGATGCGTCGATTTGGTTCGGAAAGAATTGCGCGTATCATGGATAAAATGGGCTATAAAGAAGGTGAAGTGATTCAAGCTTCTATGATTACCAACGCCATTGAAAGAGCCCAAAAGAAAGTAGAAGAAAACAACTTTGGAATTCGTAAGCGCTTGTTAGAATACGACAACGTAATGAATTCTCAACGTGAAGTAATTTACAAACGCAGAAGAAATGCGTTGTATGGAGATAGATTGAGTGTTGATATTTCTAACTTGATTTTAGATTTACTAGAAAATGTGATTACTACACATTCTATCACCAAAGATTACGAGAGTTTCCGTTTAGATATGCTGAAATCATTTGCTGTTGAATTGCCAATAACAGCTCAAGAATTTGCAGCATCAAACCCAGAAAGTTTGTATTTGAAATTATCTGAATTGGTGATGAAAACCTATGCAGATAGAAAAGAAAGAATAAGACAACAAGCTTGGCCGGTAATTAAAAATGTTTACGAAAACCAAGGACAGCAATTTACCAATTTAGCAATTCCATTTACAGCCGATGGTGAGCATGTGTTCCAAATTGGCGTAAATCTTAAAAAGGCTTACGAAACAGAAGGAAAAGAAATTGGCAATGCACTTGAGAAAAGTATTGTATTGTTCAATATCGACGATGCTTGGAGAGAGCACTTAAGAGAGATGGATGATTTGCGTGGTAACGTTCAAAACGCATCGATCGAGCAAAAAGATCCTTTATTGATTTACAAATTCGAATCTTTCAACTTGTTTAAATCAATGGTAAATAAGTTGAATTATGAAATTGGCTCTTTCTTATTTAAAGCCGAAATAGTTCAAAATCAAGGTCAGCCTGTTCGTGAAGCAGCCCGCGTTGAAGCTCCAGATAAAGGATTGAAAGCACAGCCTGAAAGTGCCGACTCTCCAATAGCAGAGCCAGCGCCAAGAAAGCAAGAACCTATTAAGGCCGATCCAAAAGTGGGAAGAAATGATCCTTGTCCGTGTGGCAGTGGTAAAAAATACAAGCAGTGTCACGGTAAAATGGAGACAGCTTAATTCGCAAGTATTTTAAATTTAAGGGGAGAATAAGTTTTATTCTCCCTTTTTTGTTTTCTGACTTTCCTCATTTTTCTTCTGCTCGGCCCTCCCTTCTTTTGCGCTATGAATACAATTAGAGTCTCACGAGAATTTACTTTCGAAGCTGCGCATATGCTCGAAGGGCATGATGGGGCGTGTAAAAATTTGCACGGACACTCCTATAAACTTACTGTTACCTTAAGAGGGAAACCTTTAAAAGATGACCATTCACCTAAGAATGGAATGCTCATCGACTTTAAAATAATGGGTGATTTAGTTAAGCGAGAGGTAATCGACCCATTGGATCATGCGCTCATATGTAAAGCTTACCAATTTCCAGAAATTTCGCAGAAAAAATACATTCTAGAAGAACAACCAACTTGTGAAAATTTAATCATTGAAATTGTCAACAAAATAAAAATCCAATTGCCTGAAAATGTGCAACTTGTTAAGCTAAAGCTACACGAAACAGCCAAAAATTACTGCGAATGGCTGCTAGAAGACAACCTCAGTGAAAGGTAATAATTTAAATTTTTTGATTTGATTCACATAACATCCTTCCCCATATTTGACCCTGTAAAAGTATCGTGTAGTAATTCGATATTTCGTAGTAGTCCTAAACCCAGAGAAGCCCTGTCACGTTCTTTTCTCTGGGTTTTTGTTATAAGAAAATTATAACCGATTTAAATCTGAATCGTAATAATCCCAGTTTTTTATTTTTAAAATTAGTACCTTTTACCTCTATTTTACCATTGCAATTTATTGCAAACTACTTATGAATGGGGAATCAGTATTGAAAAAAATGCTACTCATATTCTTTTTGAATATGACGATGTGCTTACAGCTAAGCGCAGTTCACGTCTTTGGCGGCGAGCTCGAAGCTGTGAATACTGGAGGTGATAATTACAAATTTCGACTTACCGCTTATGTAGATTGCTCTCGCGTTTCGGGCATGGCATCTACAGAAACCTTTCAGGTTTACGACGCTTCAAACACTTTAATTAAATCTATTACTCTTAGTATGATACTAAGAGATACGCTTCCTGTTATTCAAAATGCATGTGCAAGCGCAGCAGCCGGAACTTGTGTAGGAAGGGTTGTTCTTGAAGGAACCGGAACACTACCACTTATAACAGGTGGTTACACTTTAGCCTACGGTAGCTGCTGCCGTAACTCAAATACTACCAACATGATTTCTCCGGGATCTACCGGCCAAGTTTACGTTTTAAAACTACCTGGTGGAGAATTGGTAAACACGCCTAATAGCGCACCTGTATTCAACAGTTTACCCCCTTCAGAAATCTGTACAAATATGCCAATGAGTGTTGATTTTTCAGCCACTGATGCAGATGGCGACTTGTTGAAATATAGATTGGCTACGCCATACGGAGATGTGAGTGGAGGCTCATCAACCACACCTCCTATTCCTACAATCTCCTTTGCTGCTCCTTATACCGCAGCCGACCCCCTAAATGCCAATATTCAAATAGATAGTTTAACGGGTGAAATTACTGGTACTCCTAAGAACATTGGATTATTTGTGATTGGCGTAGTAGTAGAAGAATATAGAAACGGAAAATTGATAGGAAGTAAAATTCGAGATTTTACCTATACTATAGTTGCTTGTACTCCAGCGATGACAGTAAGCAATCCGTTGGTGAGCACCTGTGCAAACCTTCCGGTTCAATTCGATTACGTTTTAAAGGGGCCTCTTAAACCGGGCACCACACCAAAATGGAATTTTGGTGACCCTGGATCGGGTGTAAACAATACCTCTACTCTAAAAAATCCTACACATCAATATCCGGCATTGGGAACCTACTTTGCTGCCGTTGAAATGAGAGATTTTTGCGGAAACCTTTTGCGCGACACAGTGCGCGTTGATATCGTTGAAACCCGCGCCCATGTAGACGATCCCGGAGTGCATTGCAAAGGTGAGCAAGTTACCCTAACAAGTAATGACCCTGGATGCTCTCAAATGACTTGGTACAGCGATGCTGTATCAACCACTTCGATTCACACTGGATGTTCCTATACATTTACCTTGGCCGATAGCAACTGTGTATATTTTGAACCCTTTGCCGACCCAGCTACTTATACTGTTGGTGCCAATGGATTTCAAAGCTGGGGAACTGACCTCACCAATACAGCAACTTTTGATGCCTTGGTGCCGCTTACCATAGAAGGATTCTCCTTAAATGGCGACCAATATTGGAGCGGCTGTACAAAATTTAATGCAACATTTACGATTGAAAAAGCGGGCTCGGTGATTAGCGGACCCATTACAAAAACCATCAATTGCGACGGCACAACTGCCAGTGTGGTAACAGGCTTAAACTTAGCTGTTCCAGCCGGCACAGGATACTCTTTAAAAGTAACGGGAGCAACACTTAAGCCTACTACAGGAGCATCAATTGTAAATAAAATTGGGGTGATCAATTTCACCTCAGCTGGCCCATTTTACAACATTCAAATGCACTCCGACCAAAAATGTGCTGTAAGAGATAAATTCTGTATTAAGAGCGTATGTCCTTGTCCAGATACCTCACTAAAGTTTCCTGCGCCAATCTGCTCTAATGTGGATTTCGATTTAAATTCACTCAAAACAGCTACAACATCTCCCGGAACATGGAGCATTGTAAGCGCCCCAGTAGGCAGCAACCCAGCAACGCTAAACGGCAGTAAGTTCAATGCTGGTAAAAATGGAGATGGCGGACAATATACATTGATGTACACCATGGATGGTGGTCCATATCCTTTGTGCGTTGACTCTAACATTAGAATAATTACGATCAATCAAAAAGACACGGCCAAAATCACATTAAATCAAGGCCCTTATTGCCTATCAGATGGTGTTCAAATGCTAAAGCTTGAAGGTATTTCAAATACTGGAACATGGAGTGGTAAAGGAATCACCAATGCTAACACAGCAACTTTTGATCCAGTTGCAGCAACAGTAGGCTCACATCTTATAACATATACAACCAACGGTATTTGTCCGGTTCAAGATACTCTTACTGTAGTAGTAGTGAATCAAAAAATTTCAAACATCATTACACCAGATACTGCGGTTTGTAGCAATGCTCCAAAATTTAAAATTAGAACAAGTGCGAACACAACACCGGGGGGAATTTGGACGTGTCTATCAAACCCAGGTGTTATTGATGCATCTGGAAATTTTGAAGCCATGAAAGGTAACGCCGGCAGCACTTACAAGATATACTATGCCTTACAAGGTGCCACCATTTCTTGCAGCGCAATTGATAGTGTTTCCATTACATTAAATAGCATCGACACAGCAAAAATCACCTTAAATCAAGGTCCTTTTTGTATTGCAGGGGGGTCTACCCTTCTTCAGTTAGAAGCTATTTCCGACGCCGGACTATGGAGTGGAACAGGCATCACAAATGCGGCGACCGGAGCGTTTGATCCAAATGCAGCAGGAGCGGGATTAAAAGTAATTTCTTATACTACCTCAGGAATTTGTCCGGTAGTAGATACTGTTCAAATCACCGTAGTTGCAAAAAAAATAGCCAACATACTTTCAAGCGACACAACAGTGTGTCAAAACACAGCGGCATTCAACATTCGACTTTCAGCTAACAGTTCAAGTGGTGGAATTTGGATGAATGGACTCACGCCAGCGTCAAATAATTTTAATCCTACAGCCGTAGGTACAACTAAATATTATTACGCTGTGCAAGGGCTAGGAGCAGCGTGCAGTGCTATTGATAGTGTTAATATTACTGTTAAGGCCAATGCAAATGCCTCTTTGATTACCCCAGCAGTAAGCAATTTTTGCTTAGGAGATCCGGGGGTAACTATAATTCCCACAATTACTCCAGCTACAGGCATTTGGTGGAGTAATCCTTCGGGAGCCGTAAATAGTTCAGGGTTTTATGATCCAGCCCTTGCTTCGGTTGGAGCAACTAAAGTTCACTATGGTATAAGTGGAATGTGCGGCGACACCAATTTTGTTACGCTTACCCTACACCCTACTAAAAACCCTACCATCACCAAATTTGGTCCACTTTGCGAAAGCGCTAAAAATGTGGTGATGAAATCGGTTGATCCTGGAACGTGGACCATCGATGGCAATAACTCTAACGGAAATTTCCTTGCGGCCAACTACTCTATTGGGATGCACGAAGTGATTTTGAAAATCAATGATTTTTGTCCAGTTGCAGATACCATCACCGTTGAAGTTAAAAAAACACCAAGCACAATTTTCACAGCCGACACCTTGGGCGGATGCATTCCACTCAATGTAAAATTCACAGATGCATCAGATTCATTAGCACTTAGCAGCAAATGGTATATCGTTCAAAATGGTAAAGCGGTAGATTCCATGAGCACCGCATTAAGTTCAATGTACAACTTTAAAAACCCAGGATGTTACGACATCATCTTATCGAACAAATATGCTTACGGCTGTTCTAGTTCATATCAATACCCTAGTCAGGTATGCACAGAAGGCTGGCCTATTGCCGATTTCGAATTCTTAGATCTGCCAAAAAACATTCAAGACCCAACAGTAAATATTGAAAATAGATCTTTGTATGCCGACAGCTATTATTGGAGTATGCCCGAAGGAGATGCAGATACCTCAACACTTATTAATCCTTACACTAGATACAACACCTTACAGCAAGACACCTTTCCAGTTACACTAATAGCAAGCAACCAATGGTGTTCAGATAGTATTACCAAACACCTTGTTATTCATGATGTTTTTGGAGTTTACGTGCCCAATGCTTTTTCGCCAAACGGCGATGGTAAAAATGAAACATTTTATCCAACCGGCCGAAATCTTTCGGGAGAGCATTACAACTTCATGGTGTTCAACAGATGGGGTGAATTGATTTATCAAAGTAACACTCCTCTGGCTGCTTGGAATGGAAAAAAACACAACACGATGGAAGAATGCCAAATTGATGTGTATGTTTGGAAGCTTTTGATTTTAAACACCTCCACCAACAAAAAAGAAGAATTGTCGGGTACAGTAACACTAGTGAGATAACTATTCTGCTGCTAATTCTGCTTCTTGCAAAGATTGTTTAGCGTAATTTTCACCCATAGATTTCTGGTTGATTTTTGTATCTAACCAAGCATGAAACAAGCGCATTTCTGTGAGAAGTTTCCACTCTCCAGTTTGAGTCATTTTTTGCAATCTAATCTTAATGTCTTCGGCCGACTTTTTAAGTAAAGTACTATTGTTAGCATCCTTCAAGCAATCTTGAAACCAGCGCAAAATATACTTGGTTGATTCTTGATTGTTTTCCTGCTTCAAAATCTCACGATACAATGATTTAATTTGATAGGTAATTAATTCGTAGTTTTTTAGCTCGAAATGCAAAAGCAATAAATTAAGTTTTAAACTCAAGCGCAATTCTTTTCTGAAAGGTGTTTTTGAATGTGCGATTTTATTCATCCAAGGAATGCATTTTTTGTATTCTCCTTTAATGAAGTAAACCAAGAACACCGAATCATAAAAAATGATCTTAAAATACTCGGAAACCAAATGGTCATTCTTTTCAAACCAAGCAATACTTTCATCTAAAATAGAATATGCCTTTTCAATCTCATTCACCTGTGTATTGTAGGAGATATACTGAATGTACTAAACAGACATTTGCAGAGGCTTAACATGCTCCAACAAATTCTCTTGAGATTTAAAATTTTTCAATTCTTCAAGCAGTGGAGGAATAGCAGCAAAATCTGGAACATTAAGTTTACCATTGATCATATTGGCGAGATGCTTTACATAACGCATCGGCGTTTTTTGAACCATGGCGGGGTGATTGCGCAAAAACTGCAACTGCTTCTCCTTCATTAAGTCGGCTTCATCATGTCGCTTCATCAAATAATAGCTATGGGTATAAATACACATCTTACCCCATTTAGCATAGAAGCTATCATCTTCACCAATCTTACCCAGTGAAGGAGAATTTAAAATATTTTGAATACTATGAACTTGTTCTGGCTCGGTATTAAAATCATCAGAGAACATTTTCTCTGCAATTTTGGTGTGCAAATAAGCTATTAAATGCTCATTGCTAAGTTTCTTTGACAATACTTTCAATTCCTCTTCGTAAGGAAATTTCACCCCCATGCTTCCAACAAAATAAATATCGAGCAAACAGGTATAAATTTCTAAGGCCACTTCCAATTCCTCAGCATCTAAGGCCATCTTAAGAGCCTTTTCAAAATGAATAATAGCGTGCTCGTACAAGCCTTTTTTATATAAAATTGTAGCCTGATTCACCAAGCCTTTAATTTTTATTTCAATAACATTTTCTTCATGATATTGAGCCAAACGCTTTAAAATAACATGGTACAAATGATTCTTGCTCTTCGACAAATTCTTGATAAAGGCAGCACCACTAAACTTTTTAATGATTTTATCTTCGTCGTAAACCTCTTGATTGGCTATAGCATCGAACAGTAAAATATACGATTTTTCCTCACCGTTTGACGATGAAAAAGCTGTTTTCTTAATGTACCCTTTTTCGGTAGGAGAAAGGGAATGAATAAGTTCAAATAAATGATTTGATGCCATAGTAGTTGCGAGAATTTACTTAAAAAATAGCCCCGTGTCAAGTAAACCGCTCTAATATTAGTCTTTCCTCCTTTTCGCTGAAAATCATTTTTGAAGGCTTTTTACATTTCGGGCAGGCCTTTCTGCCCTAACCTAATTTTTATATCTTTGCCCGTGATGAAAGACAAAGTACACGGTTTAGCCAAAGAATACCTTAAGGACATTATTCAGGTTCGCAGGTATTTGCATGCCAATCCTGAACTATCGTTCAAAGAGTACAAAACATCTAAATATATTCAGCAATTCCTTACCGATAACGGAATTCCTTTTACTGCGGGCTACGTTGAAACTGGAATTGTTGCGCATATTGAAGGCAAAAATCCATCGAAAAAAGTTATTGCGCTACGCGCCGATATGGATGCTTTGCCTATTCAAGAAGAAAATGAAGTTTCTTATTGCTCAACAAATGCTGGCGTCATGCATGCCTGTGGTCATGATGTGCACACTTCATCACTGTTGGGAACAGCTAAAATATTAAATACACTCAAAGATCAATTTGAAGGTACCGTGAAATTAATTTTTCAACCTGGAGAAGAAGTATTGCCAGGTGGTGCGTCCTTAATGATTAAAGAGGGAGCCCTCAAAAATCCCGATGCAGAATTGATCATTGGTCAGCACGTATTCCCTTCTATGGATGCCGGCAAAGTAGGATTCCGCAGAGGTATGTACATGGCAAGTTGTGATGAAATATATGTGACGGTGAAAGGTAAAGGCGGACACGGAGCCATGCCCCACAACAATATCGACCCTATTTTGATTGCGTCTCACATGATCGTTGCAATGCAGCAGGTGGTGAGTCGTCATAATTCACCTATTATTCCTTCTGTACTTTCCTTTGGAAGAATTGAAGGTTTGGGGGTTACCAACGTTGTTCCCGACATAGTAAAAATGGAAGGAACCTTTAGAACTATGGACGAGGAATGGAGAGTTAAGGCACATGACATCATGTTTAAACTCGCTAACAGTGTAGCTGAAGGAATGGGCGGAAGCGTTGATTTCGACATTCAAAAAGGCTACCCTTTCTTGGTTAACGAAGAAAATACTACAGTAAAATCGTGGTCTTTGGCCGACGAATATTTAGGTAAAGAAAATGTTGAAGAATTGGATTTAAGAATGACCTCTGAAGATTTTGCATTCTATTCTCAAGTGATGCCTTCTTGCTTCTATAGATTAGGTGTAAGAAATGCAAACAAAGGAATAACATCGGGCATTCATACTTCTACATTCGATATAGATGAAAGTGCCTTAGAAACTGGCATGGGACTAATGGCGTATATTGCTTTGGGATTACTTAAATAATCATGATGAAAATCTGGGAAAAAGTTAAAAGCGCAGGAATTTACCTCTGGAAAAAAAAGCGTTATCGCTATCCAATCCTAACCATCATTTTCTTGTATTTAGTGGTTCAATACAATTTCTTGTGGCTGATGGGAAGCATGCCTTCGGTAAAAGAACTTAAAGACCCTAAACTTCCTGTTGCATCGGTGATTTATGCTGCCGACGGACAAGTCATCGGTAAATTTTTTCGTGAAAATCGTTCTTCGGTTGCCTATAAAGACATCAACCCTATTTTCTATAAAGGACTAGTAGCCACTGAAGATGTGCGCTTTTACGAACACGAAGGTATCGACTGGAAAGCCAACATGGCCATTTTATGGTACATGATTAAAGGAGACAAGAGAGGTAGTAGTACCATCACCATGCAGCTCGCAAAAAATATTTTTAAAATGCGAAAAGTAAACAAAGGGTTACTCAGCTATATTCCAGGAATCAGTACTGTCAATGTAAAAGTTAAAGAGTGGTTAGTCGCTAAACGATTGGAAGAAAATTATACTAAAGATGAAATTCTATTATTGTACATGAACACAGTTGATTTTGGCAGCAATGCATTTGGTATTTATACTGCAGCCAAAACGTACTTTAATAAAAAGCCTAAAGATCTAAGCATTGATGAATCGGCCATTTTAATTGGAATGCTCAAAGCAACTACTACTTACAATCCGGTTTTACATCCCGAAAAATCATTGGAAAGAAGAAATGTTGTTTTGTCTCTAATGAAAAAGCATGATGTAATTACCGATAAGGAATACGCTAAGGCGATAGAAAAACCTATTACCTTAGATTATCATGTTGAAAATCCCGAAGACTGCAAAGTTCCTTACGTACGTGCTGCTGTTGCCAGAGAATTGGAAGAATGGTGTAGTGAAAATGGCTACGACATCTATAGTGACGGACTAAAAATTTACACCACTATTGATTTAAAACTTCAAATGCATGCCCAAGAAGCTGTGAGTGAGCATATGAAATCACTTCAAGCAAAGTTCAATGCTCAATGGGGAGATCAAAATCCATGGGTTGATGCGCAGAAACAAGAAATACCAGGATATTTAGAAAATGCCATCAAACAAACAGATGCTTACCGTGGTTTAAAAAAGCGATGGGAAGACAATGAAGATACCATTCAATACTTTTTGCGCAAGCCACATATGTGCGAAATCTACACGCATGAAAGCGGCTTCACCAAAAAGATGATGAGTTCATACGACTCATTGGCTCACTATAAAAAGATGTTGCGATGCGGATTCTTTACCCTCGACCCTAAAACTGGTCACATCAAAACATGGGTTGGAGGTTTCAATTACAAAGTCACTAAATACGATCACATCACTCAATCAAAACGCCAGGCAGGTTCTACCTTTAAACCATTTGTATATGCTACTGCCTTCGAACAAGGAAACGGTCCGTGCGACACAAGAATTGATAGATATATTCGTCATGAATACGACGAAGATGGCGTTCATCATGTTTGGGAACCTAAAAATGCAAGTAGAAGATTTTCGGGAGATACGCTAACGCTTCGCAGAGCGATGGCCAATTCCATCAATAGTATTGCAGTTCAACTTACTTTGCAATGCGGACCAGAAAACGTTGCTCAAACAGCAAAAAAATGCGGTATTGAGAGTCAGTTAGCCATTGTTCCCTCTATCGGTTTAGGTTCTAATGATGTTAGCTTGCTAGAACTAACAACTGCATATGCACCATTTATCAATGGAGGCTTAAGAGTAAAACCAATTTTAGTAACGCATATCGTAAATCAAAAAGGTGATGAAGTAGCTCGTTTCAACTCCACTCAAGAACGCGCATTAACAGAAGAAACAGCTTGGTTGATGTCGTACATGTTGAGAGGTACCGTAGAAGAATACAATGGAACTTCTCAAGCGCTATTTCAATATGCACTATTTGGAAACAACACTCAAATGGGCGGTAAAACCGGTACTTCTAACAATTATTCAGATGGTTGGTATATTGGCGTAACAAGCAATCTTATTGGTGGAACTTGGGTAGGGGCCGAAGACAGATGCGTCCATTTTAAAAACTCTGCAACTGGAGAAGGCATGAAAACGGCGCTGCCTATTTTCGGATTGTTTATGCAAAAATCATTTGCCGATAAAAGCTGTAGTTTAAAACCTACTCCTTTCCCCAAAGAACCTTTCCCTATCGATGTTCCGCACAACTGCAGAATGAGAGCTCCTCGCATAGACACTGCTGTTGTTGAAGTCGATTCATTGGGTGCTGAGAATGTAATACCAGATACAATTCCACAAATTACGCAGTAATTAGTATTTTTTACTAAACATATTTAATACTTATTGAAATCCAATACCGCTAAGCGATATTAAGGGTATAGCTTTGTGAACAAATTTAAACTGAATGATGAGAACAATTATCACTTTGCTCACAGTAACACTTCTTCTGCTCATAAGTTCATGCAGCAGCTCGCATCATAGCATAGCTAAACTTCACGATTTAAAGCTCATAAAAAGAGATTCAAAAGAAGTCGCCACTAAAAAAATAAAATCCACAAACCCCTATCTGAAAGCAGCAAAGTAAAGAAATCATTGGCCATTACAAGCTCCCCAAATAATGTGTCTAAAGCAATACAAGAACAACAAATTGCTGGATATATCTCGGCACCCACAAATTTCAAAACAAAAGAGAATACTTTAAATACAGAGGCTTTATCTTCACAAGACAAAAACACGCCAATCAATGACAATCATTCCAATAAGAAAAGAAATATCACAGGATTAATATTGTTGGGAATCGGACTATTATGTTTGGCAATTGCAGTATCAGGCATTGCACCAACTTTCTTCCTTAAACTTGCTGCTTCCTTTATTACTGGCGCCATTTGCATTTTCTTGTTTTCATCTGGAGAAAAGAAAAACAAAGAAATCACCAAAAATCAAATAAAACCTCAAAACATTAAGGCCCCTAAAGAAGAACACTCTAATTTTATTAAAGCCACTTATTGGTTGATATGTATCGGATTTACCTTACTTCTGCTGGGAGGCTTGCTCATTCTATCTCCATTATTCATTGAATTGCCAATACTCTGTGCGCTATTGGGCGGATTACTACTATGCATTGGCTTAATAATGGCTTCTAAAACCGATAACAAGATACTTAAAACTTTAGCCATCATATTCTTCTTTATTGGAGGATTAATTGGCACATTTACATTCATGATAGGAATATTAAAAAGCGCCGAATTTAATGTGACTTTCTTCTAGCCAATTAAAAGCTCATGTGTGAAGCTGGGTTCAATGGTGTTCCATTCAACCACAACTCAAAATGTAAATGCGGCCCTGAGGAATCTTCACCAGTATTTCCGATAATAGCGATTACCTCACCCGCTTTACAAAATTGTCCCTCTTTCTTTAAGATCGCAGAACAATGTTTGTAAACAGAAATAAGATTATTTGAATGTTGTAAAACTATGGTATTACCAGTTTCTGCCGACCATGTAGACAGCACCACTCTTCCGTTCAAAGTGGCTTTAACTGCCTCGTTCTTTTGAGTTACAACATCAACACCATAGTGCTTTTCTTGGTAATTGAAATGCTTTGAGATGATGCCGTGAAGAGGTGCAAAAAAATAAAAGTTTTTAATGGCCTTCATCTGCTCTTCGGCAGGCATAAGCACAGAAATGTTGCTAGCATTTAGCTCTCTGTTGGATGTATCATTAGGTATCCATTCTTCAATTAATGAATCCAAATGAGAATAATAAACCTCTTTGCCCTTAAGCTCTTCTTCTAAGGCATCTACTTTTCTTGCGTCATCAATGAGAATTTCCTTTTGGTGATCGCTTAAAAATCCGGGCACATACTGTTGCAAAGGCGTATAAGCTAGAACCACAAAAGCCAATGCAAAAATTACCAGAAAAATGGCCAATGAAACCAGCACAATGCTAATCAAACGCGACTTAAAAAAAAGCACAGCAGAGCCCGATTGAGATTCTTCATGAACCAGCAAAACGTGCTGCTTCTTTATAATCCCCAGTATTTTCTTACTTTTAACGCTTACCGGTTTTTTCAATTGCTGAAGTAATTTATCTTCAATAATAGAGAAATTTAAAATATTTTTACTCGTTTTTAGTTTATACCCTATTGAAAAACATTAAAATCTATAGTATTCTCGCACTGCTCTTCTTGATAAGTTGCAGCAAAGACCGCAATGCATTGGTGAATAAAGCCTACCACGCGGTTACTACCAGATACAATGTATATTTCAATGGTAATGAAAAATTAAAGCAAGCCGAAGCTACTCTTTACACAGGTACTGTAGACGACTATCAGCAAATCATTTCTGTTTTCCCCGATGGCAATGAGAGTTCGGCAAAAGAAGTTAGCGCCTTACTTGATATTGCCATACAAAAAGCTTCAAAGGGTATCGACAAGCACAGCATGCGCTTTAAGGTAAAAAACAAAAAAGACGGCAAGACTGAGGAAAAAGAAGTAAATCCGTTTATCGACGATTGTTACCTTTTATTGGGTAAATCTTACTACTACAAAAGAGAATTCGACAACGCTTCGAATACATTCGAATACATTGCTAAAGAATACGATAAGAAGAAAATTAAATACGATGCCCTTATTTGGTTGATTCGCTCTTATGTTGCCGATGAGAAATATGATGAGGCGAGAAAATTAATTGATAAACTCGATAATGATGCAGATTTTCCAAAAAAGAAAAAGGGCTATTATTTGGCTGCAAAAGCCCAATATTTCATTAAAATAAAAGACAACAAGGAAGCAATCAAATCTCTCACAGAGGCGCTCACTTTTAAAAGCAAGAAAAAGTTTAAAAGGAGATGGTATTATGTATTAGCGCAACTTCAAAGCAGAGAGGGAAACAAGAACGAAGCCATTGCCTCATATAAAAAAGTGGTAAGCGGCGATTGCACCTACGATATGCAATTTAGCGCGGTGATTGAAATGACAAAAGCCGCCAGTGATGGCAAAGATGCAGAGGATTTTGCTCGCTCATTATTAAAAATGGCAAAAGAAGAAAAAAACAAAGAGTACCTAGATCAAATATATTACACTGTTGCAGAGATCTATCTTAAAAACAACAAAGAACCAAAAGCTGTTGAATATTACTTGCTTGCTGCATCTAAAAGTGTGAAAAACGGCAAACAAAAAGCATTGGCTTTTTTAGCGGTGGGTGATATCAACTTTAGAAATTCAGACTATTTGGGGGCAGCCGCCTATTACGATAGTTCATTAACTGTTTTGCCAACCGAGGATCGCCTGTATGAACCTACAAAAATCAAAAAAGAAAATTTAGAGGAATTGGTCGTACAAATTGAAATTGTTAGAACTCAAGACAGCTTGCTGTATTTGGCTAAATTACCCGAAGAAGCCCGATTAAAGAAGATTGATAAGATCATCGCTAAAGTGCAAGAAGAAGAAGACCGCAAAAAGGAGCAAGAACTAATTATTGCAGAAGCTGCATCTAAACAAACCAACAATCAAAGCGATCAAAGTGGCAAATGGTATTTCTACAACCCATCCTTAGTTAGCAATGGTAAAGCAAAATTTGCTGCAGTATGGGGTCAAAGAAAATTAGAAGATAACTGGAGAAGAAAGAACAAAAGCAGTGCGGCTTTTGGTAGTGAAAATGAAGAATCCACCTCTACAGTTGAAGCCTCTATTGACGATAAAAAGACAAGAAAATATTACCTATCGTCCATTCCAAAAAATGAGCAAGAGATTGCTGCAGCCGAAGATAAATTGGTAAACGCCTACTTCACCTTAGGCTCTTTGTATAGAGACAAGATGGAAGATAACAAGTCGGCCATCAATATCTTAGAAGAGATGAATGAAAAGGTTCCTGGCAATAAGAATGAATTGAAGTCATATTATCTTCTCTATAGAATGAACCTGGCTGTTTCAAATCAGAAACGTGCAAATTATTATAAGGACCTCATTGAAAAGAAATACCCTTCGAGCGAATACCTTAAATTGATCAATAACCCAAATGCTTCTAAAGAAGAGGAAGAAAAAGAAAAAGCGCTGAATAAACAATACGAGCAATTATTTGCCGAATACAAAAAGGGAAATTATGAAGTAGTAAAACAACAAAGTACTGAACTAATTAACCTTCATCCAAAAAGCAGTATTACTCCACAACTAGCGCTTTTGAACGCCTTTGCCATTGGTCAAACCAAGGGCGACGTAAGCTTTAAAACAGAGTTGGAAAAGATAAAAAGCAATTATCCTGGATCTGATGCGGCCATAGCTGCAGATGAGATATTGAGTCCGAAAACCCAAACCACCACTGAAACCATCACAGAAAAAAAAGAAGATGTATTTGAAGTAAAAGACGAAGCATTTTACTTTGTTTTAATCGTGAATGAAAAAGAGAACAATATTATAGCTATTCAAAAATCGATTTCCGATTTCAGTGAAAAGTATTTTGGTGCAGAAAACCTACAAATGCAAACTGTGGTTTGGGGAGAAAATGAGAAGGTAATCATAGTAAAAAGCTTTTTAAAATCAGATAAGGCCATCGACTACTACTCTACTATTCCAGAAAAGGTAATGACAAAATTCCCAAACATTGGCAACAATTACTTTCCTATTGCTATTAGCAATTACGCAAAGTTGTTCAAGAATAAAAATATCGATGCATATAAATCATTTTTTGAGACTTCATATTAATTGATGAATAATGAATTCGCAGAAAATTAAAAAAATCTTCTCCTACATTTCTCGCAATCTCCTCTTAACTCTTGCACTGCTTCTAATTCTTGAAATCATTTGTCGCGTTGCAACCTTTTGCTATTATGCCCCCAATGGCTCCTCATTTTCTAATCAGGTAATGGGTATTTGGCGAAGTGATTCTTTACTTATTTGGGATCATCAACCCAATTATACGCTACACGATGAAAGCGCATCTATCAATGAAATTGGCTGCCGCGTAGCTTTGGGTGATGTTGAAATGCCCAAAAAAGGCAAAGATGAAGTTTGGATATTGCTCTCGGGAGGTTCTGCCATGCTGGGCACAGGCTCCATTAGAGAAGGAGACTATCTAAGCATCACCCAAATTACAGATCACCCGAAAGCGACCTCTATAGATGGCTATTTGGAAGAGGAGCTCAACAAACATTCGAAAACAAAATACAGGGTTTTTAACTGTGCTGTGTCGGGATACACATCTTGGCAAGCTTTCTTGAAAGCACAGCAGCTAATGCTGCAGTTTCACTTCGACTGGGTAATATCTATGGATGGACAGAACGACCCTGGTTTCATTCCAAGCGGACAAACACCGCGCGATATCAGTGAAGGATATTGGAAAGGTTTTTTAAACAGCAAACACCCCTTTGTACATCAATTTGAATGGATGCAGCGATCGGCTCTCATCTACTGCGTTCTAAGAGGAAAATACAATTTAGGTGAAACACTAAAAGAGGAGCCCAATAGAGAAGAAATCATCAACAAATGGAACAAATATGATGGTAAAATAGCTTTTGTTAACGACAGCAACTTAGTGAAAAAGGGCGTAGAATATTTTGTTCAATCACTCACCCAACAATCAAACTATCTCGAGAAAAAAGGAATCAAGCACTTGCATTTCATTCAACCACACCTGTGCCTTCGCAATGAGACAAAGATGGCGCCTATTGAAAAAACAATTACTAAATATTACAGTAGCTTAAAGCGCGATACCATCAATAGTTTTATGCGCGAAATTCATCAGCTAAAATGGCAATCACCAAAAATAATAGCGCTTTCAGAGGTTCACGAACTGCCTTTTTGGGTGTTCACCGATTATTGCCATCTTACTTCGGAGGCGAATAAATACCTTGCCCATCGTATGTTTCAGCTCATTTTGAAGGAGCAATAAATTGTTAAAAATCCGTTCAAAACTCTTTTTTTTAATAGGAACACTCTACCGACTTCTTTTGTATTTTTGAGCAAAACAAACCACTATGTTTAAGTCGAAAAATGAACCTGTAATGGTTAAACAACAAGAACCAAGCACAAGCTTTAATTCAAATACAAATACAAACAATACTATGGATAGCATTGCCGAAGGAACGGTATTCAACGGAAATATCACAGCATCAAAAGGAATCAGAATCAATGGTGTAATTAAAGGTTCTGTAATTTGCAACGGTAAAGTGATTGTTGGTAAAACAGGAATCATCGAAGGTGAAATAAAATGCCTAAACGCTGAAATTGAAGGCGTTCTAAAATCGGCTATCACCGTAAAAGAATTGTTAGAGTTGAAGTCTACTGCGAACTTACAAGGTGAAATTATCACTGGCAGACTTTCTGTGGAGCCAGGTGCCTCTTTCACAGGATCATGTAAAATGGGCGGAGTAGTAAAAGATATTAAAGAAGAAAATACAGTTGGACAACTCAAAGAAAAAACCGCGTAATAACATAGTCGTATTATCGGGTATTGGTTTACAAATGGGCGTTACCATCTTTTTGGGCGCCTATTTTGGTAAATGGCTAGATGCTCGGTATCCATCAGATAAAAAATGGTTTACCATGGGCTGCATCATTTTAGCAGTCGCACTTTCATTGTACAGTTTAGTTCAACAACTCAATAAAATAAATCAGCAAGAAGACCGTGATAAAAAAGCTAAGTAAAATAGTCTTCTATTTATTTGTATTGCTGCTTACCTCGTTTTCCATTCACGCACTATCTCAGGAAAAACTATACAATAATCTCTATGCCAACCACTTAGTGCTAAGCTATAGCATACAAATGATCTTGGCTATATCCACCTATAGCCTACTTTTGGTTTTACACAAAAAACACAAAGACAAGCTTGGCTTCATTTACATTGGAGGCAGTATTTTAAAATTCATTATCGCTTACGTGATTTTGCGTCCGGTTTTTAATGATGACGCACAAATTTCAAGACCAGAGTTTCTATCGCTTTTTATTCCCTATTTAGTTGCTTTGGCATTTAATACTTGGGCCATGCAAAGTCTGTTAAAAGAAAATAACTGATTTATTTTACAAGATTAGGTCATTCTTTTGAAAAAAATCAGTCTTTAAGTTTTGGCGGTGGGCTATTAATCCTTAGTTTTGCACAAATTATTGAAAGTCGAACTGTCATGTCAATTAAAAAACTATTACAACTACTCTCGTTTGCCTTGATTTTATTGGCTCCTACGGTTTTGTTTGCTTCTACAGAAGAAACTAAGGCTGAGGATGGAGTGAAGGAGAGAAAGGAATACATCAAACATCACCTTTTAGATAACCATGATTTTCATATCATTGGCAACATCAGCTTTCCATTACCGGTTATGTTTTGGGACAATGGCGCGCACATGGCTATGTCATCGGTTTTTGAGCATGGAACAAAGGTGGCTGAAATCGACGGAAAATTCTATAAAATTGAGCATGCTAAAATAATACCTACTGATGCGAGCGGAAAACCTCTTGCAATGCATGGAGAGCATCCAGTAGCGGTTGCCATTGACTACTCAATCACAAAAAATGTGGTGGTAATTTTATTGGTTTGTGTTTTAATGTTCTGGTTGTTTAGAACAATGGCTAGAAACTACCAACAAAATCTAGTGCCTAAAGGTGCTGCTAAGTTTTTTGAGCCTTTAGTAATCTTTGTTCGCGACGAGATTGCAATTCCAAATATTGGTGAAAAGCACTACAATAAATACATGGGCTTCCTATTATCGGTATTCTTTTTCGTTTGGATCATCAACTTGGTAGGTTTAACTCCACTTGGAATCAACGTTACTGGTAACATCGCAATTACCGCAGCGCTTTCATTAATGACTTTATTCATTACTCTTTATACATCAAAATCTACCTATTGGGCGCATATCTTCTGGATGCCAGGAGTACCTGTACCAATGAAAATATTGTTAGCGCCTATCGAATTATTAGGTGTTATCATTAAGCCTTTTGCTTTATTAATTCGTTTGTACGCCAACATCAAAGCTGGTCACATTGTATTGATGAGTTTAATAGCTGTAATGTATTTGTTCGACAATTGGGGAGCTAAAGGAGCCTTTTTAGGTTTGTCTTTCTTCTTAAATATGATAGAATTATTAGTGGCGTTCTTACAGGCGTATATTTTCACTATGCTTTCTGCACTTTATTTTGGTGCGGCTAGTGAAGAGCATCACCATGAAGAAGCACACCACTAATAAGTAAATAAGTAGTTTAATTTTAATTATATATTTTATGGCAATTCCAAACATCGTAGGTGCAGGGTTAATCGTAATCGGCGCTGGATTAGGTATCGGACAAATCGGAGGTAAAGCAATGGAAGGTATCGCAAGACAACCTGAAGCTGCTAACAAAATCCAAACAGCTATGTTGATTGCAGCAGCGTTAATCGAGGGCATCGGTTTCGCAGCTCTTTTCGCAGCTTAATTTATCCTATTATTCCCAAGTCGAAACGGTTGGTTTCGATTTGGGCAATAATTCTAATTGAAAGTATTTTAAAGAATCATATATGGAAACATTATTAGGAGAATTTTCAACCGGCTTGTTTATCTGGCAAACTGTGTTGTTTTTAGGATTGGTAATCTTGTTAAGAAGATTTGCATGGAAACCAATTCTTACTGCTGTAAATGAAAGAGAGCAAAAAATTGAAGGTGCATTAGAAGGTGCTAAGGCTGCAGAAGCTAAAATGGCCGAATTAAAAGCAGAAAACGAAAACCTTTTGAAAGCAGCACGCGACGAAAGAGACAATATGCTTAAAGAAGCTCGTGCAGCTAAAGAAGCTATCATCCTTGAAGCTCACGATAAAGCTAAAAAAGAAGGCGCTAGATTAATTGAAGATGCTAGAAAAAGCATTGAAAATGAAAAAATGAGAGCTGTTACTGAATTGAAGAATCAGGTTGCTACACTTTCAATCGAGATTGCTGAGAAAATTTTGAAAGCTGAATTAGCTGATAAAAACAAACAACAAGCATTGGTAGACAACCTTGTTGAAGACGTAAACCTTAATTAATTTATGCAATCTAGAGCAGCATCAAGATACGCTAAATCTTTAATCGAACTTTCTTTGGAAAAAGGTGAGTTAGAAAAAGTATTTGCCGACATGAAGTTGATTCAGTCGGTGTGCCAAGACTCACGCGATTTTGTTACCCTATTGCAAAGTCCGGTAGTTAAAGCCGACGCAAAAGAGAAAATTCTTAAAGCAATATTCGCCGATAAAGTAAGTGCCATTAGCAGCAATTTCTTGATCGTTATTGCACACAAAAGAAGAGAAGCTATCTTAAAAGATGTAGCTACTTCTTTTATCGATCAATACTACGCTCATAAAAATGTACTTAGAACAATCATTCGTTCGGTAAATGGCGTAGGCGAAAACGTTAAGAAAAAAGTTAGTGAAATTGTAAAGAAAACTTACAACAGCGAAGTGGAAATTGTTGAAGAACATGACGCTAAGTTAATCGGTGGTTTTATTTTAAAAGTTGGCGACAAGCAATTGGATGCGAGCATTAAAACAAAGCTTGAAAAACTAAGAAGAAATTTCAGCGACAACCCTTACGTAGCAGATTTTTAATTAAACCTTTTTATAAAAAAGAGCAAAATGGCAGAAGTTAAACCAGCAGAAGTATCGGCAATTTTAAGACAACAATTGTCGGGACTCAAATCTCAAGCTGACCTTGACGAGGTAGGAACAGTGTTGCAAATCGGTGACGGTATTGCACGTGTTTACGGCCTTAACAATGTACAAGCGGGAGAATTAGTAGAATTTGAAAATGGATTGCAATCTATCGTATTAAACCTTGAAGAAGACAACGTTGGTTTAGTATTGTTAGGTTCTTCTAAAGGCATAAAAGAAGGCGCTACAGTAAAACGTACCGGTAAAATTGCCTCTGTTAAAGCAGGTGAAGGTATCGTTGGTAGAGTTGTAAACACCTTAGGTGAACCAATTGATGGTAAAGGTCCGATCACCGGACAACTTTACGAAATGCCATTGGAGAGAAAAGCTCCAGGGGTAATTTACCGTCAGCCAGTTAATGAGCCAATGCAAACTGGTATCAAAGCGATCGACGCAATGATTCCTGTTGGTAGAGGTCAGCGTGAGTTGATCATTGGTGACCGTCAAACTGGTAAAACAACGGTTGCGATTGACACCATCATCAACCAAAAAGAATTTTACGATGCAGGTCAACCTGTATTTTGTATCTATGTGGCAATCGGACAAAAAGGTTCTACCGTTGCCAATACATTAAAAACTTTAGAGGATGCCGGTGCAATGGCTTACACAGTAATCGTAGCTGCAACTGCTTCTGATCCTGCTCCAATGCAATTCTACGCTCCATTTACTGGTGCGGCAATTGGAGAGTATTTCCGTGACTCTGGAAGACCTGCATTGATTGTATTTGATGACTTATCAAAACAAGCAGTTGCTTACCGTGAGGTATCTCTATTATTGAGAAGACCACCGGGCCGTGAGGCTTACCCTGGTGACGTATTCTACTTACACTCAAGATTATTAGAAAGAGCGGCAAAAATAAATGCATCTGATTCTATCGCTGCAAGCATGAACGACCTTCCAGATTCTATCAAAGGTATCGTGAAAGGTGGTGGATCATTAACAGCTTTGCCAATCATTGAAACACAAGCGGGTGACGTTTCTGCTTATATTCCTACTAACGTAATTTCGATTACCGACGGACAGATATTCTTGGAATCTAACTTGTTCAACGCAGGTGTTCGTCCGGCTATCAACGTAGGTATCTCTGTATCTCGTGTAGGTGGTAACGCGCAAATCAAATCGATGAAAAAAATCTCTGGTACATTAAAATTAGACCAAGCTCAATACCGCGAGTTAGAAGCGTTTGCGAAATTTGGTTCTGACTTAGATGCTACTACTAAAGGGGTAATCGACAAAGGTGCGCGTAACGTGGAAATTTTGAAACAAGCACAAAACTCTCCAATGACAGTAGAAAAACAAGCTGCTATCATCTTCGCGGGAACAAATGGTTTGTTGTCGAAAGTTCCGGTGAATAAAGTGAAAGAATTCGAAGTAGAATACCTAGGTATTTTGGAAGCAACTCACAAAGATGTTTTAAACTCAATCAAAGCAGGAAAATTAACTGATGAGGCGGTTGAAACGATGACTACAGTTGCTAAACAATTAGCTGAAAAATTCGCATAATATAAAAAGCGTTTAATGTTCAATGTTTTTTGTTCAATGTTAGCATTGTACAAAAACATTGAACTTTGAACCTTGAACTTTGAACATATTATATGGCTAACTTAAAGGAAACAAGAAGCAGAATTACATCGGTAAAATCAACGATGCAGATTACTAGCGCCATGAAAATGGTATCGGCTGCAAAGTTGAAAAGAGCTCAAGATGCTATCACGCAAATGAGACCTTATGCTGAAAAACTGCAAGAAATTTTATCTAATGTTTCTTCTAACGTAGAAGAAATTGAAGGTGGTGTTTTTTCTAAAGCTCGTCCGGTAAAAAGAGTATTGCTAATTCCAGTTACATCAAACCGTGGATTGTGTGGTGGTTTCAACTCAAACATCTTGAAACTTACAACCAATTTATTGAAAACTGATTACGCCGAATTGAATGCTCAAGGTAACGTTGAAGTTTTAGCAATTGGAAAAAAAGCTGCTGAGTACTTTAAAAGTCGTGCTAAAGTAGCTGTTGCTCACACTGAAATTTTTAATGCGTTAAATTTCGAAAATTCATCTGCTATCGCTCAAGAGGTTATGAATTACTTCGCCGACGGTAAATATGATGAGGTTCGTTTGATATACAACAGCTTCAAAAATGCTGCTACTCAAATCGTGAACAACGAATTGTTTTTGCCTATTGCTCCTAGCGCAGCTAATGAAGGAAAAGCAAACAACAACGATTATATTTTCGATCCAAATAAAGAAGAAATCATCATCAATTTGATTCCTAAATCTTTGAAAACGCAGTTTTACAAAGCATTGTTAGATTCAAATGCTGGTGAGCATGGAGCGCGTATGACGGCAATGCATAAAGCAACCGACAACGCTAAAACAATGGCTCGTGATCTTACTTTACAATACAACAAAGCTCGTCAGGCTGCTATTACCAATGAAATCTTGGAAATTGTGGGTGGAGCTGAAGCATTGAATAACTAAGAAAGAAAAGCATAAAGAAAAACCTCTGATGAATCGTCAGAGGTTTTTTTATGCGCTTTAGTCAAACAAAGGAACTACTGCCCTACCTTTCTTTCCAACTGAAACAATTCAATTCCAATATAATTCTGGTGAAAAAGAACCTTGTATTCACCTATTTTCTTTTTTAATAAACCACGCTTGTCTCTCGAATGTGACAACACCAACCATGTGCTTTTGGAGCCCATAGAAAGCGAATCTAAATTCAACACATTATGTTCATTCAATTCTTCGTGAACATCGAGCAGGGGCAATTTATTTAAATCGGCGCGCTTTGCATAGTAATTAAAGGCGTTGTGCCTGCAATAGGCTGCATCAAAAAGAATAACATCTTCTTGGGTAGCTTTCTTCTCTATTAATGCTACTGCCTCTCGCCATTGCTCCTTGCTATCTTCAACATAATACACCGCTAACTTAATTGCACACAACACAGAGACGCTAAGCAGTACTGCGATTTTGTGCTTTTTCTCTACTACGGATTTCAAACCATAAGCTACCAAAATGAAAAAAGGAACAGAAGAAGCGATGGTGTATTTCTGCAAATAAATGGATTTAAATACAAAGCAAAATAGGAGCAAAAGAAATGTTGGAAGAGCAAGCCAAATCAATAAAAAAACAACACGCCTTTTTTCTTCCTTAAAGGAAATAAGGCCTTTTAAAATCAAAGCGCAAAACAGCAATGCCAAAGCTACTGAACCCGAATAGGTGCTAACAGTCCCTAAAATTTCTTTTACAGAAGGCAAGGGCATCCAAACTGTGCTGTGCCAGGTAGAGGCTTGCCCAAATAACACTGTCATCCATGGAGCAAATGAACAAAGAAGAAAAAATTGCATCAGCAACCACGATTTGGTTGCAATTGACCCTTTTTCTTTACTGAACCACCAATACATGTTTTGTGTAAGTAAAAAGAAAGCCGCAAGTACATGGGTATAGAGCAATAGAACATTGATAACAAAAAGCAATACGATCCTCCTTTTCTTTGATTCTTCACGCCACTGAAGAAAGAAATACCACGACAAAGTGCTCAACAAGGCAATTAAGGAATACATTCTTGCTTCTTGCGCATACTCAATATGAAATACCGAAATGGCGAGTAAAAAAGCTACAACAAGCGCAACAGTTTCATCTATTAAAAGCTTAGTGACTTGATAAGCAGCAACGATGGTTGACAAGCTAAAAATTAAAGACAGAAAACGTACAGAAAACTCACTATCACCGAACAACAGCATCCAATAATGTAATAGAGAATAATACAAGGGAGGAAGCGAATCTACTGCCGATTTATCAATCATTTCAGATAAACTCAACTTACTCATCGCGATGGAGATTCCTTCATCTAGCCAAATACTTTCATCTGCCAAATGAAATAAGCGAAGCACAAAGGCTAGCACCAAAATAAGTGCAAAAATTATGGCATGAGCTTGATTTCCAAACATCACCTGGCTATCTTATTTCTAATTTCATAAACCTTCCAAAAAGGCGTTCTATCTACCCAATTAAAAACATTGAAAACTTTTACCCAATCGGGAATTCCCGAGTAAATGAGTTCATTCGTTTTCCGCACAAGTTTTCCGTCTTCAAAATTAGTTGTAGCAAAAAGCACTGTAGTATCTGCACAAGTTTTTATCTCATCCAATGATTTAATTTCACGCAAAACAACATTGTCTTTCCTATAATAAAAAACTGGCATTCCGCGCATATATGGATTGTGCTCTTTATAATAAAGAATCACTGGTCTATCGTATTTGTAATACAATTCCTTGTACAATGGCACTTGAGCATCGGCAGATTTAAAGGCCACAATAAGAGTAAAAGCCATATTCTGAATCCAGAACAATACCACAAACAACTTGAATGCTTTGCTAATCATCAAACTCGGCCATTTGCCATTCACAAACTCAAGTACAAGTACGATCACAAGTGGCAAGAAGCCCACGGCCGGAAATAAAAAGCGCAATTCTTTGTGTCCGATATAAAAATGAATCAATAAAAAAGGCAAAATTGTCCATACCAATGCGTCTTTCCAACGATATATCACTAGGACTATAAAAGGCACTATATAGAATAAACTAAACGGAGGAATACCTACATTAAAAATTTGCACAATGTAGTAGTACCAAGGGTCGATACCGAATCCCGACATTTTATCGAGTAGAATATTCTCTTCAAAATACTTCCATGTACTCAACACCCATTCGCCATAAAACCATTTATCTATAAGCACTCCAGCGCCAAACATCAAAAAAATTCCTAAGCCTACGAGCAACAAATCAATAAACTTAGATTTGTTGATGAAGAGGAGCCACGCCAACCATCCAACCATCAGAAATGCATTTTGGTAACGAAAAAGAAAAGACAAGCCCAACATAGTTCCCAGGAAAAAATACTGCAATCGAGAAGGATTCTTCCAAATAAAGAACAGGGCAAAGGCAATCACGAAAGTTCGTCCGGCCATATTTTCAGAAGAAAATCTAACACTATTAAACACCGAGAACCACAACAAAAAAGACAAAGCAACAAAGGCAAGTTTTAGTTTTTCGCTTTTTATTCTGTCGTAAAATGCGGCAATAAGCAAATGAATACTTAAAAACGACAAGGCAGCACTAAACAAACGAAGAAAAAAAGCGATGTCAAACGGACTATCAATACCAAACACTCCTAGAATTTTATGAGTCCCATACACCATGGCCGGTTGAATAGCCGGACGCATCTTACTAGCATATTCCCACGATAAATTACTCTCGTTAACCAATCCCAACTTAAATCCACCAAACTCCATCACCTGTGTATGTTCATCATATTGATTGAAGCCCTGAGAGAAGTAGGCAGTAATCACAAAGAGAATAGCGCTAAAAATGTATATGTTTTTCCTGGTGATCACAGATTGAAATTTTAGGCGAAGATAGTGTATAAACAAAAAAGTCCTTTCAATTTTACTTGAAAGGACTTCTGCTCTCCCTCTTGGACTTGAACCAAGGACCCTCTGATTAATCCCGAGATTCGGGACTCTAACCAGCTGAGCTAAGGAAGAAAATTATTTGATTTTAAAGCAATTGATATCAATCTTTTTCTATGATCCTCTGATGAAATCAACTGTTTAATGTAATTTCTGCTCTTTTGTTTTTTAATATATTTCTCCACTTTTAGTGCGTTTGTCCTTTCTTCACCCACGGGGAAAGAACAAGCTAGTTCCCAAGGCAGATGCTTTGATGTATAGGTGCTTCTTACTGGATTATTGTGTTCAAATAAACGACGAGATACATCATTAGTTTGACCAACATAAAATTTATCAGAAGTAGCGGAATAAAGTATGTAGATATAGTAGGTCATGTAAAACAAAAAAGTCCTTTCAATTTTACTTGAAAGGACTTCTGCTCTCCCTCTTGGACTTGAACCAAGGACCCTCTGATTAACAGTCAGATGCTCTAACCAGCTGAGCTAAGGAAGAAAGTATCATTAAAATTCCCTCTTGGACTTAACCAAGTACCCCACTGATTAATCCCGAGATTCGGGACTCTAACCAGCTGAGCTAAGGAAGAAAATATTCTATTATCCCTCTTGGACTTAACCAAGTGCCCCTCTGATTAATCCCGAGATTCGGGACTCTAACCAGCTGAGCTAAGGAAGAAAATATTCTATTATCCCTCTTGGACTTAACCAAGTGCCCCTCTGATTAATCCCGAGATTCGGGACTCTAACCAGCTGAGCTAAGGAAGAA
>CAYORT010000004.1:0-15756 GCA_964406465.1 uncultured Chryseobacterium sp. | reverse complement strand
GCCCCTCTGATTAATCCCGAGATTCGGGACTCTAACCAGCTGAGCTAAGGAAGAATTTATCTTTAATTTTATCGTGTCAAAAGAACTAGTTCCGAAAAACGGAGTGCAAGTATAGTTCAAAGTTTGGAATTATGCAATATATTAGCGCCATCAAACGCAAAAAAAATTTATAATGAGCTTAGTTATCGTTGGAACAGTAGCATTTGACGCTATAGAAACACCATTTGGAAAAACAGACAAAATCGTTGGAGGATCGGCTACTTACGTAGGTTTATCGGCTTCAAAGTTGGGACAAAAACCAAAATTAATTGCTGTGGTAGGTGATGATTTCCCTCAATCGGCTATCGACATGTTAAAGCAAAATAACTTCGAATTAGAAGGTTTAGAAATAAAAAAAGGAGAAAAAACTTTCTTCTGGGCTGGTAAATATCACTACGATATGAACTCTCGTGATACGCTTACTACTGAGTTGAATGTTTTGGCTGGTTTCGATCCTGAAATGCCAGCATCTTACCAAGACTGCGAATATTTAATGTTGGGTAACTTAGCTCCTGCCATTCAACAAAAAGTGATTAAAAGCTTGAGTAAGCGTCCGAAACTAATCGTTATGGATACCATGAACTTTTGGATGGACATCGCATTAGAAGAGTTGAAACAAACCATTTCAATGGTTGATGTAGTAACTGTAAACGATGAAGAAGCGCGTCAATTAACAGGAGAATATTCGCTAATCAACGCAGCACATAAAATTTTAACAATGGGTCCGAAGTACCTTATCATTAAAAAAGGTGAACACGGTGCTTTGTTGTTCGATAAGGAAAGAATGTTCTTCGCTCCTGCTCTTCCATTGGCTGATGTAGTTGATCCAACCGGCGCAGGTGATACTTTTGCAGGCGGATTCATTGGTTACATCGCTAAAACTGGTGACATCTCTTTCGATAATTTCAAACGTGCAGTGATTCACGGTTCTGCTTTGGCTTCATTCTGTGTACAAGATTTTGGTACCAAAAGAATGGAATCTTTAACTTACAATGAGGTTCATGAGAGAATCGACAAATTTGTAAACCTTACTAGATTTGAGTTAGAAGCAGTTGCTTACTAAGCATAGTCAATAAATTGAAAAGCCTCAAGTATGAAATACTTGGGGCTTTTTCTATTTTAGCAAGATGATGAATATCACCTTAGAAGAAAAAATATTAGAGCTTAAGTTTACTTGGAAAATAGCACGAAATGCATCAGATTTCAAAAGAAACTTCTTCATTAAGATTAATGATGGCGACTTTGAAGCCATTGGGGAAACAGCGCCTAACGTGCGCTACGGAGAAAGCCCAGAACTAATCGCTAGTCAGTTTCAGCTTTTAATGGATAACCAATTACAAGCTGTTAAAAATGAAGAAATGTTGCTGTCGCTTTTCAATAAATTTCCAACCTGCAACTCGTTAAGATTTGGTATTGAATCGGCATTTATCAATTTCTGGAGTAAAAACGAGGTTGAAAAATACCTTTCTATTCCTTCGGCCAGCAAAATATATACAGCTTTTACCATGCCCATCATGCCCATAGAAGAGATGTGTGCATTTTACAAAAAATACAATTTAAGTAGGTTTAAATATTTAAAACTTAAAATCAATGCCGAAAATGGCTACGATGCACTTAAAGAAATCTCCAAAGTTACTGCCACTCAGCACATCATGATAGATGGCAATGAGGCTTTTCAACATCCCGATGATGTGCTTCGATACATCGATTTCATCAAAGATTTCCCCATCGCTTTTTTAGAACAGCCTATGCCATCGGCAAAAATAGAGGAATACAAATACCTTAAACCTAAAAGCAAGGTTCTTCTTATAGGTGATGAATCGATTACCGATCATCCAGATATGGATTCTATTGCTTTACAATTTCATGGCGTAAACATGAAATTGCAGAAAGCAGGCGGTTATGTAAATGGCCTGCGCATTATTAACGAAGCAAGAAAAAGAAATTTAAAAACGATGATAGGTTGTATGGTAGAAACTAGCATAGGTATTGGCAGTGCTATGCGACTTTGCGCCGACATTGACTTTATTGACTTAGATGGCTTCTTGATATTGAAGGATGAACCCTTCCTCAAAATAAAGGAAGAGGATGGTATTTTATCTTTTATTTAAAAAAGATTTCATGGCTTGTAACTTATTAAAATTTAGAAGCTCTTACATATAGAAACAGCTTTATAAATTAAAAATGTTCGCTATGAAAACTAAATTGAACCTTATAATCATCTTGTTCTTCTTAACCTTAGTTGGTCAAGCTCAAATCAATATGGTCAAATTCCATACAGGCAATTTCTTTCCATCTAGATTTAAACTACAATACGAAAGAAAGCTAACAGATAAAGCGAGTGTTGGTGCCATTGGTTCATTTTTTATGCACAATTATTTAGGCTATCGACTTGAACCCTATGGTAGATATTATTTAGGTAAAAATGCTGTGGCATTCAATGGAGCCTATTTTCAACTTAAGGGCCATTACACTTGGGTAACAGATAAGAGTCCGGAACGCGAACTAACCAAAGAATACGGCTCCTCTTTAGCTTTTGGATTTCAAGCGGTAACGACTTCTGGAATTGGATTCGATTTCTTTGTTGGCTCAAGAATGTCATTGCAAGCTTACAAAACAGTTTCTGAATCTGCAGAGCTCTTTAAATTACTTTATTGCTTGCCGGTTGATTTAGGTGTTTCTATTGGCTATGCATTTTAAGGCAGTGTAACTTTTTAAACTTTAAAAGCTCTTACTAACAAACCCGAGAATGAAAAAGGTCATATACATATCATTGCTTCTTATGCTTGCAGGTATATTACCTTTAAAAGCACAGCTGAATATGACTTTAAGAACTGCTTTAGCTTTGCCAGGAAAACCTTTAAAAGAGCAGGGTTACCCTACAGTTGGAGCAAGTTTTGGAATGGGTGCGCATTACGCGCTTGTAAATACAAAACCCTTTCGATTTGATGTGGGCGCAATTTTCGATATTATTCAATGTGGAAGCAAAACCTACTCTTTTGGAAATGATAGGAATCGCTTTTACAACAGCAATTTCACAGCTGATATAAACACAAGAATTATCTTCAATACATTTAGGTTGAAGCCTTACGTATCACTAGGGTACGGATATTTAGAAAGTAGCACCAACGAAGAGTTTTATACGGTAAACAACAGCGACAATTCGAACACAAACAAATTAAGTACTAGAAGCACATGGAATAGTTCTTTAGGAGTAGGATTATTGATGGAAGTAAAAAAAGGATTCAACATCGATTTCAGTGTCACTCACTATATTGGCGGAAATAATACATTTATTGATTTTAATACGGTTACTTCAGATAATAATTTTGTGTATGTAAATCCGAAAAATAGTTCCATATACGATATGCTTCTTATACATCTAGGATTGGTAATTGACTTAGATTTTAGCAATTCTACAAGCACCACTTACAGCAGTTCAACAAGTGATAACTCAAGTGGTTCTTTTAGGGTAAATGGTAGCAACAGAAACAATGGCAGTAGTCGCCGTTACACAGGGCCCAAGAGATAAAAAAAATAAACGTTCTTTAAGGAATAGATGACTTTTTCAATACTGATTTGTAAATTGCGTCAATACGAAGTATCAAAAACTTGGACACTAGTAAATATAACGCAGTCGTAAAGGAATATACAGCGCCGCTGTACAAGTTTTTATACAAATCGGTGCGGGATAAAGACGCTGTTAAAGATTTACTGCAAGATACTTTCGTGAAATTGTGGGAACACAGAGACAATATTCAACCCGATAAAGTGAAATCGTGGCTTTTTACCACCGCTTATCATTTTATGTTGAAGTACATAGAAAAGGACAAGAGAAAAGTTCATCAAGATGAAGAAGTGATAGTGCCAATTGCGCCAGATACAAATTACGAGGCGAAGGAATTATTAGATATGTTAATAAAGAAATTGCCCGAAGTACAGCGCTCAATATTATTATTGAGAGATATGGAAGGCTACGATTATAAAGAGATTGGGGAAATTTTAAAATTAAATGAATCGCAGGTTAAAGTGTACCTTTTTCGTGCGCGGCAAAAATTAAGAGACGAACTTAAAGCGTTGAATGTAGATATATGATAAAGGAGATTACTCCATATAATTTTGATGAAATTCTCTTCGAATATTTTGAGGGAACTTTAAGCGATGCTGAAAAGAAAAACTTTTTAGATTTCGTTGAAAAAAATCCTTCATATAAGAAAGACCTTGAGTTATGGGAGCAATCATTTGTTGCCACAGATAATATTGAAGTGCCTGAAGGGCTAGAAGAATTGTATCTTAAAAAAGAGAGTTTTTGGAAATCATCTGGAGGAAAAATTGCGATAGGCATTGGTATTGCTGCCGCTATAACCACCTCTGCACTATTGATGAACAAAGGGGAAACAGAAGAGAAAGATAGTAAACCTTCTGTTGTAAACTTGAATGCTACTCAAGATTCAACCGCAGGTTATGCTCCGGCAACGCCTAGTCCGATGGTAAACCCATTTGCCAACGCGCCTGCACAAGAAAAAAATGCACCAAGTTTAAAATCAGAAAAACAAACACGTACAGTGCCTTCTGCACTTCCAATGGACATGAGACCATTTACCAATGCAGAGCCTGAAACGCAGTCAACACAAATAAATATCGACACGATAAACAACCGAACAAATGTTTCTGAGTCTAATGCAACAGTAGGTAACAACGCAAAAGCCGATGTTAAAGACCAAAAGAGCGATGCGCAAGCGAGTGATAAAAAGTCTAATATTGATCCTAAATTGAAAAGTGGCAACCTTGGCAGACCTAAAAACATCATTGATATGGACCAAAAACTGGACGAAAACTAGTTTTTGTATCCTGCTGCTTTTGGCTGGCGTAAATCTTAGGGCACAACATTACGTTCCGTTTTTACAAGGTCAGGCAGCCTATTTATACTACAATCCAGCGTTTGCTGGCTCTACAGGCTTTCAGCGAGCAGCAATGGGAATAAGTATGGCCTCGAGTGACTTCTCGGTAGAAAGGCTGTACGCTTCCTACGATCAATTTTTTCCGAAAACAAAAGCAGGCTTTGGCGTATTAGCCACCAATATCCCTTGGTATTTTGGCACACGAAATCGTAAGATAAGCTACACTTTTTTGGAAGTTATGGCTTCACCAAAAGTTCGTCTCTCGAAGAAAACCATGCTTTCTTTTGGGTTCTCGGTAAGTGCTTCAGGCAAAGTGTACTTTAGAGATAGTATAAATTCTTTTACCGAAAATGGGGTAAGTGATAAATTGAACGTCAATTATGCTGCGGGATTGGTGTTTAATTCAAAGAATTTCTACTTAGCTTACTGCCTGCGAAATTACACGCCTTTAACCTCTACTTTAAACGCTACCACCAACAAGTATATCATTACAGAATTACCTATATTCTTTTCTACCATACAAGGTGGAATGATCTTTAAAACCAACAACAAGTTCAACTTCGCACCCTCATTCATTTATCAAATATACCATCACCCATCAATGCAAGGACAAAACGATCTCACGTTGATAGGAAACTTTAAATACAAGAAAATATTTTGGGCTTTCGGCGTAGGTAGTTCCAATCTTCAATTGAGTGTTGGTTATTATGGTCGCAAATTTAGATTAGGCTATTCTAGAGGATTGTCTTACAATTTCGACGATGCGTTTTACTTATTCGGCACAAAGGAGCTGTTCTTCTCTTATACCTTCGACGACTTCAACATTAAATTATTTAAGCAATCTAAGGAAGAAGAAACCGAAGAAGGGCAAGACAAAAACTAAAGTTTAGAAATAAAGTCAGTAATTGACCCTTCTGCTTTTAATCCAAATTTCTCTTTCAATCTGTATTTTCTTTTCTCCACTCCACTAATAGATATGTTGAGCAAATCGGCAATTTCCTTGTTAGATTTATTCATTCTAATGTAAGAACACATCAATAAAGTAGATTCATTCATCTTCGAATCAAGTTTCTTTAATTTCTGAAAGAAATTATCATTTGTTTTATCGAAGTGCATTTGAAATTTCTCCCAGTCTTCTGCCTCCTTATCTTCTACGCCGATAGATCGAATTAAACTTTTCAACTCAGCATTGCTGCTTTCGTCCTTCATGTTTTTAGAAATATTGCTCAGCTGTGTTTTTAAGAAAGATAGAAACTGCTTTTTCTGTGTAAAATTTAACGCTAAGAAGGCCATTTCGTCGTTTTTCTTCTGCAACTCCAGTTCCAACATTTCGTTCTTGTGTGTAGCTTCCTTAGTATCTATTTCCTTTTGCTTTTCAATTTCCATTCTTTCACGTTGCAATTTGAAACGCTTTTGCACTCTTCTATTGATCAAAACAAAAATTAATGCCGACAATAAAACATAAACAGCATATGCCCATAAAGTTCTATACCAGGGAGGCAAAATGGTGAACGATAAAACTCCCGCCTCAAACAATTTACCATTTAACTCTGCCTGAACTTTAAACGAATACTTTCCTTCGGGTAGGTTGGTGTACTCTTTAAATGCGTTTGCCGACTCATCTTTCCAAACAAATGAATTGTTATCAGAACTCAACTCGGTATGATAAATAACCTTTGAGTTTACACCATAAAGCGGCACCGAAAAATAGAAAGCCAAACTATTTTGGTCGTATGAATATTTCAAATTCCTATTGCTCCCCATCAACACCGTAGAATCATTGTCGACATTGATCAATTTAACTTGACGAATTAAACATTTAGGGCCCTTGTTTCCAACGCTTTTATTAGGATTAAAAACAGCAAAACCCATTTGAGTAGCTATTAAATACTCGTTTTTTTGCAATAATCCCACGTACTCGGCACTACCAACTAACTTATCTTTCACATTGGCAGAACCAACACCACTAATCACATATTTACCCTGATTCAGTTCGATGAATGCCGGACGTTCATTCAATAAAATATACAATTGATTGGTGCTGCCGTCGACCATTCGCAAACGCTTGATAGGAAAATTAAACAAACTAAATTGTTCATCTTTCACCAGTTCATCTTTTTCATTTATCACATATATTCCGCCATCAGAAGAAACTTTCAATTCATGGTTCACCTTCACAATATCATTGAAATAACCAGCGGTAAAATTGTATTTCTTAGCATAGTTCTCAACTTTAACTGCCTTTGTAAAACTTTCATTCAGTTGAACACGGTAAAGCGCAGCAACCCCTTGCACGAGCCACAACACGCCTTTATCATCAAACTCAAACATTCTACACGATTCGCTAAAACCCTCAACAGAATTGCGGTATTCCCAATGCCCTTTTCTAAATGCATAAACACTTAAATCGGCATAAGTCCCACACATCAATAAGGTATCAACTCCAGGGATTTTCTTGAAAGTCCAACCCCCATAATACTTTAGTTTAGATATTTTACGCGCTTTTCCTAGCTCAACTTCATAAACATCCGAGTGGTCTGAACAAATTATCTTGCCGTTAAATACTTTAATGTCGTTTATAATTAAACCAATTCCCTGTACTTTTTTAAACACCTGATTACGATTACTTGTCCAGCCTTCACAATAATACATTCCTTGCGAGGTACCAACGTACAATATGTCTCCCAGTAACACCGATGAATAGCCCATTCCTTCGATACCCTGAAATTCATTTAGATACGAAAATGTGGAATTCCATTTTACCAGTGCGATACCGTTATTCAAACAAGCCCATAAAGCACCATTTCTATCAATATAGATATCATTTACAAAATTGTTCTTGAGTCCGATTCGCTTGTCGATAGTGTTAATCACTTGCCCCCTAAAATTGCACATCAAAATTCCACTAAGCTCTGTGGAGATGGCTATGGTGTTATCAGTTAATAATTCTGCATCAGTTGCAGTTACGGCAAGAGGAGAACCATTTTGATTAAAGGTGCTTTTCGAAAAATAATTGTCTTTGATTTCAGCAAATCCATCGGTTAATACCAAAAAATAATTCCCATTGCTTCTTTTAATCACCCCCACAACCGCAGAAGTATCGGTTGAAAAACGCTTAGGGAATAAAGGTTGATAATTTCCTTCCACTATTCTTCCCAAGCCCCTATAATCGTTATAAACCATCAACTCATCATCGACAACTTTTATAAAGCTAAACTCACTTTCACTTCCATCGGGCAATTTTTCGGGCATTATAATGCTCACCGTCTTGCCATCGTAAACATAAATACACTGGGCAGAGGTGTAATAAATTTTTCCTTTAAAATAAGCGACGTGAGAGATAATTCCAGCTTTATTGTATGGCTTAGGCGCTAATTGTTTAAGAGAAACAAAATCACTTTTTCCCTTGTCATCCTTGGCCAAATATCCAAAATCTTCAAAAGCACCAACATAAATTTTTCCAGATGGATCGGAGGTAAAGCAGGTAGGACTATGGTCGGATACCGAGATAGAACGCCAGCTATTGCCATCAAATTCTAAAATTGTGTAAGCATTGGCAAAATACATCATACCAGATGTATCTTCATAAGATGCATAGTTTATAGAGTGACTTTGATAGTCATCGGTACTATAATGATGTATTTCTGGTAGTACAGCAAACACATAAAAAGGACACAAAAGAAAAAGAAAAAGAAAATTCTTCATTTCAAATAGTTATGAATCCTAAAAATAGCGGATTTTAATTTCATTTCAAATATTGTCTTATAATCATTTTACTGATTATCAATTATTTAAATATTTCTGTCCCGTGTTTGTCCGGTCATAATTTAAAATTAGTCCAGCCCTTGTCATCCCTATTTACTACCCCACAGTATATTATATAATTAAATTTGTAACAAGAAAAGTAGATTGAATCCCCCAATGAAACGGACGGTCTCTTCCCAAGAACCGTCCGTTTTTCAAAAAAGATTCGATCAACAAATTAAATTGCTCTCTCAGTAGGTTTATATAATAGGTTAAAAAGGCCCACATTTCTCAATGTTGGGCCTTTTTTATAATTAATGAATAGAAAATTATATCTTTAGCTGTTACCACTGCAAACAATATGAGTCAACATAATTACAAATTGTATAGTTATATAACTATTGCTTTCACTCTTGTTGCGGCTCTTGTTTCATTTTTCTTTAAAGACCAGCAAATCTCCTTTTTTCCGCAAACAAGTAATGTAGTTGTTAAAGGATATGCCGACATTGAAGATGGAGGTAGTTCGGTATCTTCACTAAAAACCGTTGAAGGAGCGGTAATGTTAGATTACACACTGGGTGACAAGTTTGAAGACGCATATGTTGGAATATCATTTGAAACCAAACCAAAAGAGAACTTTATTGATTTGTCTTCTTATGAGGAAATAGTCATAAAAATCCACTCTAATAAATCCAAAAGAATAAGAATAAACCTTCGAACTTTCTGCGACAAAATTAAAGAAGGTGATTATGTAAGTGACTTAAAAAGACCCAATTCTTTAATGAGCTCAGAGTACGAAATTGATTATTCTCCCGAGAAAGAAGAATACATCTTAGACATCAACAAGTTTAGAACTCCCGAATGGTGGTTCAAAGAGAACAACCTAGAAAATGGCAACAATTCGCACTGCTCATTAGAAAATTTGTCGGCCATTGAAGTGGAAAACAGCAACTTTACGAAAGTGGGCGAAAAAGACACTATAACAGTTTATAATTTAAGTGCCGTTAAACACAATTACATATGGCTGTACATTCTTGTAGTTGGAATAATTACTTCTCTTTCGCTACTGATTTTCAACTATACACAAAAGAAGAAAACTGTATTTGTCCCCTACCAAACAACCCCCGAAATCAATAGCGGCGGTGATGTTTTAGAGAACAAGATTTTCGATTATATCGCCAATAACTATGCTAATCCAGATCTATCTTTATCCTCTATTAACGCAGACACAGGTATTGCCGAAAATAAAATATCGTCTGTTATCAAATCGAAATACAATCAGTCTTTCAAGCAATACATCAACAACATTAGAATGACTGAAGCTAAAAGACTCCTAAAAGAGAGCGATGCTACAATATCAGAAATTGCCTATTCAGTTGGATATAATAATGTCACTCATTTCAATAGAGTATTTAAAGCCGAAACAAATATTGCGCCTGGAGATTTCCGCAAAAACGCGCAAAACACTGCCCAAATTTAAAAGCCTCACTCGCCTTACGCGAATGAGGCCTGACAAGAGATTTACTCCACTAACAACTTCACGATCTTGCTCTCTTCATCATTCTTTAATATTAGGATGTAACAGCCTGTGGCTAAAACTTGACGAACTCCCAGCAACGAACCGAAAAAATCTTGAATTCTCTTCCCTTGATAATCAAAAACAGTAATTTGATACTCTTTATTGATTGTGATTGAAGATGGCTGCTCCACTACATCAGTAGCCCAATCGGCAAAACCACCGAAGGTCACCAATATTTTAGATGGTGTAGGGCTGTGCAAAGTTGATGACTGATCAAAAACATCATCATAGGCAAAAGCATAGGTTTTATTGTTGTAACTGATTCCATTTTCATGGAAAAACTTAGCATAATAATTACAGGGAGCTACCAAATAATACTGTGATGGATCAGAGAAATTTTGAGTACCCACATTAGGAGTAGTAATATCAATCACATGGCGAGAAATAGCTGCACAAATTTGCGCTTGCAACATTAAATCAACAGGCGCATCTCCGTTAATTTGATTCAAAACACCTTTGCCTTCAAATACTTCTTGGGTTGTTGGTCTTCTGCTGATAATTGCTGTTCGGCCAGTAAATCCACCAGATTGCGCAACCATTACCAATTGTTCGTTTTGAACCCTTCCTCTCCAAACACCAGCATCACCAGCACTAAAAACCAAATCTTCGTTAGTGTATTTGCTCCAAATCGCATCTACGTAAGGCTTCATGTAATCTACGTAAGGACCAATATTAGGCATAGTACCAATAGTTCCGTCAGCAAATGCTTCTGTTTTGGTTGGAAATAAAATTACTCCGGTATTTGGGTTGTAGCAACCCTGAAACTCCAAGGGAACAGACGCTAAAAATTCGGCACCAATATCACTATGTACTTTTAATTCTCCTGTCTTTTGATAACTGTTTCCTCCACCCCAAAGCTCTAGGCCCATTGGGTAATTGTACGAGTCAACGCGCGTTGTATTTCCCCAAAAACCATATTGATTGTAAGTCAGTTCAATAATTTCATATGCTATACCTTTATTAGGATCGGTTGGATCGGTATGATTGGGTGAAGCATAACCTGAAGGCGCACCAGTGGCTCCGAAAAAATACATGTACAACGGACTCCCAATGGAGATAAACATTCTGCAGCCTTGAATACCCGCTAAATTGACTGTTTTATTTGGAATATCGCTAAGTTTGGTAAAGCAGGCGGCATACATGCCGTTGTTACCCGGACCTTTATTACCACCATATACTGGTCCGGCAACGGTATTGTAATTTGGACTCATCGGCATTTGCGCTCCTGTTGTCATGTTAATCCAAACGTGCGCTCCTGGTGGACCACTAAGGTCCTCACCCACTATCGCCACATACAATTGGTTATCGGCATATGGCGAATTGTTTTTAATTTCAAAGGGAATAGTTTGGGCAAACAAGGCGTTTACCCAAACTATAGGGAGGAGAAAAGTAGCTCTTAAATATTTCATAGTAGTAGAAGTTTGATTGATTTCAACCAAACTAATAGTCAATGGTAATTAATGAGAATTTATTGGATAAAAACTGAAGAAAAAGCAAGCTAAAAAGACTAAATATCGACCACAATAACAACAATAAAATCATCTTATATGACTGTTTTTCAACAGAATAAAAAAATGATTAGAAAACATACTCAAGCAAACTGCCGAAACAGATTTTTTTGAAAATTACTACTCCTCTTTTTAGAATTCATACCTTAGCCTCATGAAAATTATAGGTATCATTCCAGCTCGATATGCATCCACCCGTTTTCCGGGAAAACCCTTAGTAGATATTAAGGGAAAAACCATGATACAAAGAGTTTACGAGCAAGCAAAACTTTGCAAAAGCTTTAGTGAAGTTATTGTGGCTACCGATGACGAAAGAATTTTCAATTATGTTAGAGAATTCGGCGGTAAAGTAATGATGACCGCTAGCCATCACCCATCGGGCACAGATCGTTGCGCCGAAGTACTTGAAAAATTAGATGAAGAATATGACGCAGTGGTAAATGTTCAGGGCGATGAACCTTTTATTCAACCCGAACAATTGGAACAATTGATTCAATGCTTCGAAAATCCAAAAACACAAATAGCCACTCTCGTTAAAAAAATTGATACCACAGATGACCTTCTAAATATCAATTTACCCAAAGTGATTTTTAACTCGGACATGAAGGCTTTGTATTTTTCAAGATTGCCAATACCCGGACAAAAATCGGTTGACACAGAGCAATGGGTGAATAATCATCAGTATTATCGACATATCGGACTCTATGGATATCGCGCGCAAACACTTAAAGAAATAACCAAGCTCGCTCCCTCTACCCTAGAAAACATTGAATCTTTGGAGCAATTGCGTTGGCTTGAAGCGGGCTACACTATCACGGTGAGTATCACCGAGTTCGATTCGATTGGCATTGATACACCTAATGATTTGAATAAAATCAACTGACTTTAATCAGTTTTCCTATTGACAATAGTATGACATAGACTTTCGCTGTGTTGTTGATATTTGTTGAGAATATTAGCATTAGCGCTCCCGTGAGGCAACTGAAAATTATAGCATTTACACACAAAACAACCGATATCAACAGTATCGGCATGTTGCATTTAGATGATTCTCAAAGAGAATCACGCCTAAAGCAATTGGTAAATCTCAGTGGCGTTGACGAGTTAATGTATCTTTCCACTTGTAACCGAGTGGAATTTGTTTTTGTTAGCGCCGAAGAAATCAATAAAAATTTCTTGCACAAATTCTTTACCGCCTTCAACCCTTCGGCAGATGCACAATGGATGGAAAACAATTGCGCAGTTTATGAAGGAGAAAACGCCATAAAGCATTTGTTTCACCTGGCTTCTTCGCTAGATTCATTGGTGATTGGCGAAAGAGAAATTATAACTCAAGTGCGCAATGCTTATGAAGAATGTGCTCAGTTTAACTTAACTGGAGATACCATTCGTTTGGCAATAAAACATACTATTCAAGCGGCTAAAGAGGTATACACTAAAACAGATATCGCTAAAAATCCGGTTTCTGTTGTATCACTCGCCTACAGAACCTTGCGCGAATTCAACCTAAAGAATAATGCCCGCTTTATCATTATTGGTGCCGGAGAAACCAATACCAACATGGCTAAATTCTTAAGTAAACATGGCTTCGAGAATTTCGCAGTGTACAATAGAACACTTTCTAAAGCAGAAAAATTAGCCGAACAGCTTAAAGGCAAAGCCTTCTCACTTGATGAACTGCAAAACAGAACAGAAGGATTTGATGTGTTAATTACCTGCACAGGATCAGAAGAACCAATTGTAAAAAGTGCATTGTATGAAAAACTTTTGGCGGGCGAAAACAACAAAAAAATTGTAATCGATTTAGCACTACCGGCCGATCTTGACGCAGCTGTTTTAAACCAATTTCCAGTGCATTACATCGGCATTGAAAGCTTGAAGGAAAAGGCCGAAGAGAACTTGCGCAAAAGAGAAAAAGAATTGTCGCTTTGCCACGACATCATCAACAGCAATTGTATTGAATTTCAAGATATTTTCGCCGAACGTCAAGTTGTTAAAGCCATGCAAGAAGTACCTCAAAAAGTTAAAGAAATTCGCCAGCACGCCATTGAAAATGTATTTGCTAAAGACATCGAATCTTTAGACGAACATGCCAAAGAAGTACTCGACAAAGTACTGGCTTATATGGAGAAAAAATACATTAGCGGTCCAATGATTATGGCCAAAGAAATCATGTTGAATAAAACGAACTAAAGTTGAGCGCATCTAAAACCATCATCATAGGCTCACGCGGCAGCGACCTCGCACTATGGCAAGCATACCACGTTAAAGCACAATTAGAATCTTTAGGACAAACGGTTGAGCTTAAAATCATAAAAACAAAAGGTGACCAAATTCAAAATTTAAGCTTCGATAAAATTGAAGGTAAAGGATTTTTCACCAAAGAAATCGAAGAAGAACTATTGGCGGGAAGTATTGATTTGGCAGTACATTCACACAAAGATTTAGAAACAGAACAACCTGCAGGATTGAAAATTGCTTGCGTATCAAAACGCGAAGATCCTGCAGATATCTTGCTCATTCGCAAATCGCATTTCGAGCCTTCAAAAAATTTATCTCTCAAAGAAAATGCGATTGTAGGCACCTCATCGGCAAGAAGAAAATCTCAATTGCTGGCTTTTAGAAATGACTTGGTAATAAACGACTTGCGCGGAAATGTACCTACCCGCATTCAAAAATTACGCGACGGAAAATACGATGCCATTGTTTTGGCATCGGCAGGTGTAAGAAGATTGAAATTAGATGTAAGCGACCTTCAGGAACTTAGACTCGACCCGCGCGAATTCGTTGCTGCTCCAGCTCAAGGTGTTTTGGCTTTGCAAATTCGTGAAAACGACAAAGAATTAGATACCATTTTACAAGCGATGAATGCACCTCAAGTGCAAAAAGAAATCGCCGTTGAAAGAAAGGTTTTAAACAAGATGCAAGGCGGTTGTCAGCTTCCCCTTGGAGTTCACTGTATTTACGAAAACGGGATGTTTAAAACATGGGCAGCGTTGGGAAAGAGTGAGGGCGAAGTGAAGAGAGTGTATGCAGAGAATGAAAATCACGAGGTTTTGGCTGATGAGATTCTCACGAAACTCAACACTCAAAATTCAAAATTCAAAATTTTTGTGTCCAAAAAAATCTCTTCCGATTCATTATTCAACAAAGCGTTTTTAGGTAAAAATGTTGAAGTGATTGGAGAAGCATTAATTGCTTTCAAAGGAATTGATTTTACTGAAGTTCCTAAAAGTGATTGGATATTTTTTACCAGCAGAAATTCGGCCCGTTTTTTCTTCAAGAAAAATCCGGATATCTCGGGTAGAAAAATCGCTTGTGTTGGCAGTGGTACCTATCAAGAAGTAGTGAAACACGTTTCAAAAATCGACTTCGTGGGTAACGATGTTGATGTAAGAAAAGTAGGTGAGGCATTCGCCAAAGAAGTAGGCAATGGTTTGGCGCTTTTCCCAGTATCGAATATCACCCGAAGAACCATTCAACAGCACTTTGCAAACCCATTACAGGCCTTAGATTTTCCAACGTACGAAACAGTAGAGAAAGTAGAATTCGACATTCCTTTTTGTGATGTTTTGGTACTGACTAGTCCGAGCAGCGTGCGCGCCTATTTCACCAAATATTCTTTG
The DNA here is from genome assembly GCA_964406465.1 of uncultured Chryseobacterium sp. Taxonomy (GTDB): domain Bacteria; phylum Bacteroidota; class Bacteroidia; order Flavobacteriales_C; genus JAHEZL01. The sequence continues at coordinate 359 of CAYORT010000004.1, read as the reverse complement.
CAAGAAAATCAAAAAGTAGTGGCCATCGGACCAACAACAGCAAAGGAATTAGAGCTATTTGGCATTAGAAATTACACTCAACCAAAAATTACCGGAGAATTGGGATTGGTGGATGAGGTGCTTAAATACTTTAATTAAATAGGTAAGAAATTATTTCAGTTTTAATGTTTTTGTTCTGACACTTAAACCAGTGAAGATTCCTAAGCCATTATTAATATTACTATACAATATTGCTGGCTCGGCAAATGGATCATTAAGTTGGGCTGTTTGAAGTCCTTTACTCTTTAAAAACTTATAATAGTTTTTGTAGGCTTCCCTGAAAGTTGGCCATTTAAAAGTTGAATTTATAAAAACGAATA
>CAYORT010000003.1:44219-218797 GCA_964406465.1 uncultured Chryseobacterium sp. | reverse complement strand
ATTATAAACAATTTAATCAACATTGTTTATAGAATCCTTATTTCGAACTCACGTTTGATTAACTTGCAGCACGATTGCACTCTACTTGCAAAGATTATGAGCAACAATAAGAAGAAAAGAAAATGGACTAGTCCTTTACTTCACGAAGAAACAGTGAGCACTATCAATGCTGGCACTACCACAGCCAATGTAGAAACAACAAGCCGACATACTTAAAAGCAGTGTTCGGCGCGTTTAACAGAATGACTCCGCTTCTTGATGCAAAACAAGAAGAACTCTCTAAAATATATATTGATTCACGTGTAGCAGAAATAGCACATGCTCTTTCTCAACTAAGAAAACACATTGATAATGTTTGGAATCTTGGCAAATCAATAGAACTCAGTGAAGAACATAATACTTTCTTATTGTCTAAAATCAATAGAATTAAAAAGAAGTTTTCTTCACAATTCTTGGCTCAGTATCCCATCGGACAGTGCTTTCATATTACTTCAACGGCTATAGAATATTTGGAGAAATTTGAATTTGAAAATCCTAATTCTATATTTCATGGTGTTAGTGAATTCGTTAAGAGTGGCGGCGTTTTTAAGAAGATTTGGGGCGTACATAGTGAAGAACATTTTCAAACAGCTATCCAGATAGGAACATGGTACTTTGATATCGCTGCAGATACCTTTCAATTGCAGACCAATCAAGTGGAATACACTTCCTTTCAAAACAGCAAATTCAGTGAGCTAACTTCCATCGAGCAATATACTTCCATTCTCGAAAACACAGAAAACAAAAAACTTTACCTCAACACCATATTTCCAAATTTGTGGCCCTATTTTCCTCTATTCGTCAAGAATGAAAAGAACAATAGCTATTCTATTCCCGACTCAAAATACCTTAGCGGACTGTGTACAAAAAATGATTTTGAATTATTGCGTAAATTTCTTGAAAACCCCAAATCCCTTACCCTTTCAAGAGAAGCAAAAGATTTTGTTGTACAGAAAATATCACTCACCAAAGAAAAATATATTCAGAAGATATTTTTAGAAATCGATGAACTTTCTAAAGAAGAATTGAAGCCTTTCTTAAAAGATTCGGGACTCAATAAAGCAGATACATTAAAGGCTGTGAATTACATTAATTTTATGCTGAAAAGCAAAAGCATTTGATATTTTCGCGCTATGAAAAATTCCATCAAAAACATCATCTTCGATTTAGGAGGAGTATTGTTTGATATCAACTACAATTTAACTGCCGAGGCCTTTGAAAAATTAGGCGTAAAGGACTTTAAATCGATTTTTGCTAAGAAGGGACAAGCAGATGTTATAGATCGACTAGAAGAAGGCAAAATAGGACTTGAGCAATTAACCAAAGAACTATCAAGCCTTTGCGGATTAACGCTTTCTGAAAAAGAAGTTGTTGATGCATGGAACGTCATGCTATTTAACATTCCTGCCGAAAGATTTATTCTGCTTGAAGAGCTTAGAAAAAAGTACCGCATCTTTTTATACAGCAACATCAACGAAATTCATGAAATTGGTGTGCATGAGCGACTTCAAGAAAAACACGGAATTCCCAATCTCGAAAATCATTTCGAAAAAGTTTATTACTCTCATTTAATTGGTATAAGGAAACCCAATAAAGATGGTTTTCTTCACATCTTGAATGATCAGCAGATTAATGCACACGAAACCTTGTTTATAGATGATTCTCCGCAACACGTTGAAGGCGCAAAAAACGCAGGTTTGCATGCTGTTTGGCTCGATTTAGACAAACAAGATATACATGGCCTAATACAAGAATTGGAATTGTAGTTCTAAATAGATTGACAAATTTCAATTAATACACCATTGGTGTCTTTTGGATGAAAAAAGCAAATTAGTTTATTGTCGGCCCCTTTTTTTGGTACATCAGAAAGAGCTGTAAAACCTTGTCCTTTTAATCTCTCCATTTCGGCATAAATATCATCAACTTCAAAAGCGATATGATGTATTCCTTCTGGCTTTTTACTTAGGAATTTGGCGATGGCACTGTCTTCATGAGTAGCGGCTAAAAGCTCAATTTTTGTTTCTCCAGTTTGAAAAAAAGCTGTTACTACATTTTCACTTTCTACCTCTTCAACTTTGTCGCAAGAAACATTAAGTAGTTTCTCATAAACATTCATGGAAGCATCGAGATCTTTTACAGCAATACCGATGTGATCTACTTTCTTCATGAAAAAGATTTAAAACGCTAAATGAAAGTTTAAGATTATCTGCGTTTTGGAATTACGATCTCTGCACTAGATTTATCGTAGTTCAAATAGTATGTACCAGCAGCCAATTTAGAAACATCTACTTTGCTTCCGTAACCTCTGCTTACTACATTACCAAACTTATCGAAAATCTCATACATGGTTTCAGCAGCCTGACCACCTGCATTCGTAAACGTTACTGTCTTACCAGTTGCATCTAAAGCGTAATTAACCTGAGTTACTTTAGAAGTAAAGATTACGTCTTGTGAAGGATGAGCGCCTTCATTGTCAACCTGCTTAATACGTACTGTGTTTTTACCACTGTGAGGAGTTACTTTAAAAGTATAAACATGCTCACCTTGAGTTCCTTTGCCTTGTACTTCACCTACTTTAACCCACTTATTCCATCTTTTTTGCTCGATGATGAATGGAAGCGCACCTGTTTCACCTGTAGTTTTCCAAGTTAATTTACCCTCAGCATCACTGCTTATTGCAGTTACAGAATAGTTTGATTTTGCTCTAACAACTTCTGGATTAAGAACCTTTGGTTTGCATCCTTCCTTGTGTTTTATTTGAATAACAATTGGAGAACCAATAGTTAATTGGAAACTTAATAAGTCAATTTCGAATGCGCTAGAGTTTACCTCATCTGTAGTTACTTGATTGTTCACACGCACCTCATAAACACAAAAACCTACGCCAGAAGACGCAAAAGGATTTTGAACATAAAGGTTTTTACCTTGGTAAACGCCCTCGATTTTCAATTCACCAGACTGTGCAAAAGCCGCACTGACAACCGCTAGGAATAAAACAATTAAAGATACTTTTTTCATATACGCCCGTTTATTAAGGAAGATTAGTCCTTAAATAAGGTTACAATTATAATACCTAATCCTACAAAATCAAAATATTAAAGGTGTTTTTTCAACACATAATTAACAATTTGTCGCTTTTCTAGTGTAAGGAACTTATGTTAAACCACTTGTTTCTTAGCAAAATCTATCAGAAAGGCATACTCTAAAGCTACTTCTTTGAAGCGTTGATACCTTCCCGATGCGCCACCGTGTCCGGTTTCCATATTACACTTAAAAATTAAAGGTTCGTCATTTGTTTTTAGTTCGCGCAACTTGGCCACCCATTTCGCTGGTTCCCAATATTGAACTTGAGAATCGTGATAACCTGTTTCAATAAAAATTGCGGGATAGGCTTTTGCTTCAACATTATCATATGGAGAATAAGAAAGCATATAATGATAATATTCTTCATCATTAGGATTTCCCCATTCTTCATACTCACCAACAGTAAGCGGAATGCTTTCGTCGAGCATAGTGGTTACAACGTCTACAAAAGGCACCTGTGCAACTATTCCTCTAAATAAGTCGGGACGCATATTCGCAACGCCACCCATCAACATTCCTCCTGCACTTCCGCCCATGGCGAAAAGGTTGTTAGGCGCGCAGTATTTATTAGCAATTAGATGTTCTGCACAATCTATGAAATCATAAAACGTATTCTTCTTCTTCAAGAATTTGCCGTCTTCATACCAATTTCTTCCCAAATCTTGTCCGCCTCTAATATGCGCTATCGCAAAAACAAAACCTCTATCTAGCAAGCTTAATCGAGCTACAGAAAACTGAGGGTCTACAATAATTCCATAAGACCCGTAGCCATATAGAAGAGCCGGATTGGTGCCATCTAGTTTCACTTTTTTTGAATAGATCAATGAAATAGGAATTCTCTTTCCATCTCTTGCTTTTGCCCACAAACGCTCGGTGATGTAATCTTCTGGATTGTGTCCGCCCACAACCTCCTGCACTTTTTTGACTTCTTTCTGCTGTGTTTTCAAGTTTATATCTAACACGGTTCCAGGTGTTTTTAAGCTTGAAAAACTGTATCTCAAAACTTCTGAATTATATTCGTAGTTACTACTAAAACCTGCGGCGTACAAGGGTTCACCAAAATCAACGTGATATGATTCTTCTGTTGAGAGGTTTATAACTCTAAATTGTGTTAGTCCGTTCACTCTTTCATCAATGACTAAAAACTCTTTAAAAACCTCTATGTCTTGAATCAAGACGTCTTCACGATGTGGTACAAAATCCTTCCATGAATTTTTGTCTGTTGCATTCTCAGATGCAACCATAACCTTAAAGTTTACTGCATTCCAATTTGTGATGATGTAGAACTGATCTCCAGCATTTTGAATGGAATACTCAATTCCTTTGTCTCTGGCGTGAAATACTTTTAAATCTTCATAGGGTTTGTTGGCCGAAACATAGCGATATTCAGACGTTAAGGTGCTATTGCTCGAGACATAAATATATTGATCTGTTTTACTTTTGCTCACGCTCAAAATATACAGCTCATCATCTTCCTGCAAAAGTAATTCGGCATTTTCTGGCGCGCTGCCAATAGTATATCGAAAAGCCTGATATGGTCTCAATGCATCATCTTTCTTCGTGTAAAAAATCGTCTTGCTGTCGTTGGCTACAACGAATTCTCCAGAAGTGTTTTTGATGATTGTTTTTTCCAATTCGCCTGTAAGTCGATTTTTAAAATAAATATCGTATTGTCTTCTTGAAACAAAATCTACAGAGTATATAATGTACTTCTGATCATCACTTACTTCAACATTACCAACACTGCAAAAAGCTTGTCCGCTAGCAAGCTCATTAACGTTGAGCAAAATTTCTTCTTTTTCCTCGAGGCTACCCTGCTTTCTGCAATAAATTGGATACTCTTTTCCTTCTTCGAAACGAGCATAGTAATAATAGCCGGCGTATAAATATGGCACCGACTCATCCTTTTGATTGATGCGGCCAATTATCTCCTTATAGATTTCTTCTTGCAACTGCTCTGTGTGTTCAAGAGCTTGTTTGGCAAAAGCGTTTTCTTCCTCAAGGTAAGCAATAACATCGCTGCTATCTCTTTGATTCATCCAAAAATAATGGTCGTTTCTAGTATGCCCGTGCTTAACAATTGAGTGGGCCACTTTCTTTGCTTGTGGAGTATTTTTATTCATGCACTAAAAATAGAAAGGTCATTTTGTTTGTCTGTACTAGTATTCATAAAGTTTTCCACAACTCATGTTCACGTAATGCTTTATTACATAAGGTTTTTGCAATTCTTGTGGGAGTTATTGACAGCGGAGGGCTTGTGCAGCAAGGCACCTGTGTTTATATTGGCTCTAAACTTTCTAAAAAATACTAGAGGTATGTATCAAATTTATACTAGTGAGCAATTGCAGAAAGAGCTGTTGGAATTGAAAAAGAAGAAGGAGGAGATTAGCAATAATAGAATTTCGGCTTTAAAAAAATATAGTGAAGGCTTAAACAACAGCACTAAAGAAAGCGAGTTACACAACATTGAAAGAAAAATTGAAGATTTAGAAAGAAAACTTCAGGCTTTGTTGTAGGAATAATACCTTTCTACAGAAACCTCTTTTTCCAATTCCTTTCCAAACGTAATGTGATCGGCCAATAGTTCGGCAAAATAAGGCGCAAGCATTACCCCTTTTGCACCTAAGCCGTTAAAAATATACAAGTTCTTGTGTTGCGGATGGGCGCCTAAAATAGGTCGTCGGTCGTTGCTTGAAGGCCGCACCCCAGCCTCGTGCTGCACCAACTCGATATCTCCTTTTATATATTCTTTCAGTCGTGATAGCAATGCGTTTTTTGCTTCCTCATTGGTTTCAAATACCAAATTGCTCCAGTTGTAAGTAGCTCCTAATCGGTATTTTCCATCGTGTAAAGGCAATAGAAAGAAATTCTTGTTGAGGCACTGATCGTTGCGATAAGAAGGAATATTTAAAGTAAGTACATCTCCATTAACTGGCTTAAAATGCAAAAAAGAAAAATACGGGTTTTGATGAACATGATATCCTTCGCAAAAAAATACAGCGTCATATGAGTTTTGACCATATTCTATGGTGTGCTCATTAATTTTTATATCTCTATAATTAATCTCTAAATGACTGATTAGTCCTTTCTTTTGGAAAAACTCATTTGAAACATCCAAAAACTTTTTTAGATCAACATAACCCGATTTTTCTACTCTTCCCAACATCAATTCATCCTCAATGCCCTCCACCCTGACTTGCTTATCAACTTTCTTTACAAAATCGAAAAGCTCATTGCCATCAATGCGTTTGTTCCACATTTGCAATTCATTGTCGGTTTCAATGATTTTTGAAATTCGTGTGCTATATAAGAATTTGGTGTTAAGTACTTTTTCGAGATGAGTGTATCGTTTCATTAAATGAGGAACGAACTCGTTGGCACGCCAGCTGGGCACCAGCCTTTTAAAAACAACAGGATTAAACAATCCGGCTGCAACTTTTGACGAGGAAGGAATTTCTTCTGAATTAATAATGGAGATTTGATGGCCTCTTTCCAACAACTCAAAAGCGAGTAAAGTTCCCGCTAAACCTTGTCCGATAATTAAATAATGCTTCAGATAGAATATTTTCCGCTAAGGTAAAGCATCTTTAGATTGTTCTTATCGATTGCAAGAATTTTGTTTTGTATGTCTTGCCTAAGGGAATTGTTTTGTCGTCGATGACTATGGCAGAATCATCAATAGCGACTATTTTATCGATATTAACAATAAAGGAACGGTGAGATCGCAAGAATTTTTTACTAGGTAATTTATCTTCTATTGCTTTTAATGATGACAAAACAAGATGGCGCTTCTCTTTGGTGTGTATCATTATATAATCGCTCATGGCTTCTATCCATCGAATATCGTCAATACTTATTTTTAACAACTGATTGGCGCTTTTTACAAAAATGTGGTCTTTAGATTCTAGAACGTCCTGTTCTTCTTCTCTTCTTTTGGCTTTTTGAACAGCGTCTAAAAATCGTTTATAGCTAACGGGTTTTTGTATATAATCTGTAACTTCTATCTCAAAAGCCTTCACTGCATAATTTGCTTGAGCGCTCATGAATATTACTTGTGTATCTTTTCCTAAAGTTTCGGCTAAATCGAGACCACTCATTTCAGGCAATTCGATATCTAAGAAAATAAGATCGATCTTATTTTTTCTTAAAAAATTTGATGCCTCTATTGCATCATAACAAGTGTGAAAGTGCTGTAAAAAATTGGTCTTACCTATGTAGTTTTCAATCAATTTCGCAGATACTCGGTCGTCATCAACTATTAAACAATTCATCTAAAAAGTAGTTTGCTGCCATAATTACGTTATTTTAGCTCTATTGTTTCAGCACAATCCTTGATATTGTTGATTTTATGAGATCACTACTTTTTATAATCATGTTGGCTGGGGCGCTCAGCACTTCTGCCCAAAATAAATTCTTTCAACAATGGACAAAAGACAATGCCTTTGATGGAGCCGTACTTGGCGTATTGGTGAGTGATGTCGACAAAGACTCTGTTTTAATGGCGCACAACGCTTATCAAAACATGATCACGGCATCTACCATGAAGCTGATCACAACAGCTGCTGGATTAAAAGCACTTGGTCCCAATTACCAATTTAAAACCGCATTGGCTTACACCGACACAATAATAAATGGTAGTCTTAAGGGCAATCTTGTTATTAAAGGATTTGGCGATCCTACTTTGGGGTCGAAGTATTTTTATGATGACCAAAGGGCATTTTTAAGAACTTGGGTAGAAGAAATAAAAAAATTAGGAATTCAAAGTATAGAAGGTGATATCATAGGCGATGGCTCATACTTTGGAAACGTAACTACTCCTTATGGATGGCAATGGAGCGATATTTCAAACTATTACGGATCGCCAGTTTCGGGATTAAATATTTTCGACAATCAATATACAATTGCTTTTAGAACCAAAGGCGCTGATTCTCTAACTGAAATAAAAAATGTTAGTCCGGTTATTCCTTATTTAATCATAAAAAACAACGTAAAAAGCTCGCTAAAACCAGGCGATAATTCATATATACTGGGGGGCCCAAATGAATATCAAAAATTCATTGAAGGCACGCTACCTGCCAATCAAAATGACTATGAAGTAAAGGGCTCTATCCCTAACCCTGCTCTATTTCTTGCTTATTCCTTACTAGAAGAATTAAAAAGGGCCGGCATCACGATAAAAGGCAAATATTCAAGTCACTTGGAAAAACCCATTCCCTCATCCAAAACATTTTACACGCAACTATCGCCAACACTTAGTGAAATAGCAAAAATCACCAATAAACACAGTATTAATTTTTTTGCTGAGTGTATCGGACTAGAAGTTCAAAATAAAATGAATGCAGAATCATATTCAAAAGCACTGGAAAAATGTTTTGGTAAAGAATTCGGATTTACAAAAAATACCATTCTTGATGCTTCGGGACTTTCGCCGGCAAACACCATTACGCCAAGAAATTATTACAAAGTTTTGAAATTGATGTACCACGATAAAAATTTGAAAAATTATTTCATGGAAAGTCTTTCCGTATCGGGTAAAGACGGCACTCTAAAAAGCTTTGGAATTGGAAAAAGTTTCGTTGGAAATTTTAAAGGAAAGAGCGGTTACATCTCAAATATTCGCGGCTACACAGGGTACCTAAAAACCAAAAAAGGTAAAAATTTAACCGTGATAATCTTGGTAAATCACTACACATCTGAAAACTCGGCTGTCAAAGGAAAAATTGAAGATTTGGTAGAATATTTATACCTCAATTATTAAAGTTTTAAAAAAACTCTTCGCAACACTTGTTCCGCAAGGAGTTTTATTTATCTTTACCACTTACGAAAATTAGTCTTTAATCCAACAAATCACGTCTTCATGGAAGATTTTGCAGAGGTAAACTACAACGGGAAATCATTCAAATTGCCCGTAATCACAGGAACAGAGAACGAAAAAGCGATTGATATCGCAACACTGAGATCGAACTCAGGATTGGTAACTCTTGACTCCGGATTTAAAAACACAGGCTCCACAAAAAGTTCAATTACTTTTCTTGATGGGGAAAAAGGAATTTTAAAATATCGCGGTTATGCGATTGAAGAGTTGGCAGAAAAAGCCACTTTTATGGAGGTTGCCTACCTTTTAATTTACGGCAAACTGCCTAATGTTAAAGAATTAGAAGCTTTTAACCATAGCGTTAAACAACATACTTTGATTCATGAAGACATGAGAAAGTTCTTTGAAGCTTATCCTTCAAAGGCTCATCCAATGGGCGTTGTGGCTTCATTGGTGTGCTCACTTTCTACATTCTATCCTGAATCTCAAAACCCTAACAGAAGTAAAGAAGAAGTGGATTTAACAATTCACCGCTTGATGGCTAAAATGCCAACCATCTCTGCTTGGGCTTACAAAAACTTGATGGGTCATCCTCGTGTTTACCCCGACAATGAATTGGACTACGTTGCAAACTTCTTAAATATGATGTTTGCGCTTCCATCTCAAAAATACAAAATGAATAGCGCAGTAGTAAAAGCGCTAGACAAACTATTGATCTTGCATGCCGATCACGAGCAAAACTGCTCTACATCTACCGTAAGAATTGTAGGTTCTTCTCAAGCCAACTTATATTCTTCAATTTCTGCCGGAGTTGTTGCTCTTTGGGGTCCGCTTCACGGTGGTGCTAACCAAGCAGTAATTGAAATGCTTGAAAAAATTCAAGCTGACGGCGGTGGAGTTGAAAAATGGATTGCTAAAGCAAAAGATAAAAACGACCCATTCCGCTTGATGGGCTTCGGACACAGAGTTTATAAAAACTTCGATCCTAGAGCTAAAATCATCAAAAAAGCTTGTGATGATGTTCTTAAAGAATTAGGTGTACACGACCCACTAATCGAAATCGCAAAAGGATTAGAAGAAGTTGCATTAAATGATCCTTACTTCAAAGAAAGAAACCTATATCCAAACGTTGACTTCTATTCAGGTATCATTTACAAAGCGCTTGGAATTCCAACTGAAATGTTTACAGTTATGTTTGCCTTAGGTAGATTGCCGGGGTGGATCGCTCAATGGAAAGAGATGATCAACAACAACGAGCCAATTGGCCGACCAAGACAAATTTACATTGGTGAAACTGAACAAAAATATGTTCCTATTGAAAAAAGATAATTCTTCTTTTTCTCAATACACAGTAATAAGACGGTCCTTAGGGGCCGTCCTTTTGCTTTTATTGCCCCTATTTTCCTTTGCACAACGTTACAATTTCACGCAGTACACCATTGAAGATGGTCTGTACTCAAGTGAAGTGGTAGATATGATCCAAGACCACTACAGATACATTTGGATCGCCACCCCCACCGAAGGCGTAATAAAATTTGATGGTGTTGAATTTAAACAATACTCAGAAGCAAATGGCCTAGTTAGCAACTACATTCAATGTATCTACCGCGACAAAGATGGAAATATATGGATTGGTACTAAAAAAGGAATCACACTTTATAACGGCTATGATTTTCACAATTTCACTAAAAACGCGAAAGATCCTTCTGTTGGACTTCCTGATGACGAAATCCAATGTATTGAGGAATACAAAAAAACAATATACGTAGGAACAAAAAAAGGAGGTCTGGCGGTTTTCAAAGGCGACGGCTTCTCCCCTAGATTTGCACAAAATAGTCGCTTAAGCAGAAATATTAAAACTCTTTTTGCCGATTCTAAAGGAAGATTGTGGATAGGTGGTGACAACGGCTTGGCTTATCTCAAAAATGAACAAATCACAGCTTTTAACTTCGCCAACGGCTTGCCAGACAACAACATCAATGATATCATTGAAATAAACGGAGAAATTTGGATTGCAACAGACAATGGCTTATCTGTTTATAGGGGCGACACCGCTTTTGTAAACTTTACTGTAAAACAAGGACTTCCGCACAACTGCATTAATTCATTGGCTAAAGACCAAGATCAGGCGCTTTGGATTGGAACAGGAAAAGGCGCTGCAAAATATTTCGAAGGGAAATTTGAATTGTACGATGGTGATAATGGACTTACAAATAATCCTATCAATAAAATCATCCTAGATTCTTGGGAAAACACATGGTTTGGAACAAAGGGGGCCGGGTTATATAAATTCGCTGGTAGGGCATTTACCTACTATACCATTGAAGACGGAATTAAATTCGACAATGTCACTGCTGTTTTGGTAGATCATCACAATTTTAAGTGGTATGGAACTTTGGGTGGTGGAATTTATAGAATGCGCAACGACACCTTACTTCAGTTCACCACAGATCATGGGCTTCCAAGCAACCAAATTACTTCCTTAGTACAATCCCAGAGCGGAAAAATTTGGATAGGCACACCTGTAGGCTTAGCCGCATTTTACAATGGCAAAATCACCGCCATCAACGACATCGACTTGGTTGACGAAAATGTTACTTCTCTATTTGAGGATTCTAAAGGAATTTTATGGATAGGTACCCGTGCCGGTATAACTGCCTATGACGGCTACAGCTCACAAAGTTATAGTAAACTTAATGGCCTTTCTTCCAACAATATTCGTTGTATCGGTGAAGATAATCTAGGCTTTATTTGGATAGGTACCTTTGAAGGACTTAATCAATTCGACGGCAAAGAATTCCTCTCCTACTCCACTGAAGACGGTTTGCCTTCCAATGTAATTAATGCAATAGCTCAAAATCCGCAGGTTAGCAGCGCGAGCAAGAACTCAAGCTCTATTTGGATAGGCACAGATAAAGGATTGGTGAAATTTGAAAACGACATTTTTAAAGTATTTACAACTAAAGACGGTCTGGGCTTAAACAACATTTCCTTGCTTCAATTCGATGACAACAACTGCTTATGGGTAGGTTCAATGAGAGGAGTTGACAGAATATTCCTAAATCCACCGCAAGTAGTTGCCGACAAATCTAAAAAAGCAAGCGAAATCAACTTTGTGAAACATTATGATATTACCAATGGATTCAAGGGCATGGGCACAAATAAAAATGCTGTTGCGCTTGATAAAGACGGACATCTTTTCTTTGGAACTTTTAAGGGTATTGTAGAATACAACACAAATGTTGACGACTACAGTAGCTACGCACCTAAAGTTATCATAACAAGTGTTCAACTTGAAGACTTAAACATCAACTGGAGAAAGTATACCGACGATATTGAGCGCTGGACAATCATACCAAAAGGAACTATCAATCTGCGCCACGATAACAACAATCTTGTTTTCAAGTTCATAGGAATAGACCATACCGCACCAGAAAAGGTGAAATACAGCTGGAGATTAACCATTAATGATGTTCCTGGAAAATGGACAACCTTTGAAAATAGAAGAGAGGCTATTTTCTCGAATTTAGAGCCTGGTGACTACATTTTTGAAGTGAAAGCAGAGAACGCCGATTTAGATGAGGAAAAACCAGCTATATTTAGATTTAAAATCACACCACCATTCTGGAGCACACTGTGGTTCAAGGCTTTATCTGCATTTTTAATTGCATTTGCGGTCTTCGGATACATCAAATGGAGAGAAAGAAAATTGCGTTATGAAAGAGAAATTCTTGAGAACAAAGTGGAAGAAAGAACAGAAGAGTTGATGGAGCAAAAGCGTCAAATGGAGCTTGTAAACTTAGAGGTAATCTCTAAGAACAAAGAAATTGAAGAAAAGAATAACGACCTGAACTCAAGTATTAGATACGCATTAACCATCCAACAATCATACTTTCCTCCACTAAGTGAATTAAGTCACCTTAAGGATTCATTTATCTATCATGCGCCAAGAGATATTGTTAGCGGAGATTTCTATTGGTTCAAATTCATTGATGACAAGATGGTTATTTCCATCAGTGATTGCACAGGTCATGGTGTGCCAGGCGCATTTATGTCATTGATTGGAATGACCTTGCTAGATATGGTCATCGCTAAAGATAAAATACTTAATCCGGCTGAGGCGCTGAAGAAAATTGATCGAGGTATCATCAAGGCTTTTGAGAATAGTGATACGGAGTCAAATGACGGTATGGATATGGCCCTAGTAACCATAGATTTTAAAAAGAAGAAGTTGTATTATGCCGGCGCTTTCCGTCCGCTTTGGTATGTTCACGACGGAACAATTACTGAATACAAAGCAACAAAAACATCCTTAGGTGGTAGCTTTGAAGTGAAAGAAAAAGACTTTGAATTAGTTGAAATTGACTACCATGATGGTGACTGTATTTACATGTCATCAGACGGTTATGCAGATCAATTCGGGGGAGAGGATAAAAAGAAATTCAAGTCAAAAGTACTCAAGGAAATGCTCCTAGAAATATCTCAAAAACCTATGTCGGAACAAAAAGAAATTGTCGACCACAGACTAATAGAGTGGAAGGGAATACTTGATCAAGTTGATGATGTATTGGTATTTGGCGCAAGATTATAAGGCCACATTAAGTCGGGTTTTAGCCTCTTCTATTTTCTGAAACACATAATTAAAAAAGATTGATCTGTGCTTCTCAGCAGTTCCACTAATCTTTGTTGATTTTCTCATCACGCCTTCCATCACTTTATGAAGATGATCACAATAAGCCCTATCTGTGGTTGTCATATAATACAACAAGGCGTGCGGAATATAGCACATTGAGATATCACCAACCTCTGCATAAATAGTATTGTCACTTAAAATGATTTCATTAAAATAGAGATGGAAATTCTTTGAGTGATTTTTTGGCACCTGAGCCTTTGCCGCAAATTTATATTCAACATCAGCCTGCTTCTTTAAGTGTGCCATCAAGTCTCTAAACTTATCTAAAAGCTGAATTGCAGTCTCTCTATACATCATTCCTGATTGAAAATAGAATTCGGTTTGTGCTATAAAACTATGAACAGATTCAAAATTCCAAATCTCATAACAATTGGCTTTTGAATATAATTCACTAATCCTTTTCGCCAGGGCAAGATGCTTTTCGCTTATGAAATCAAAACTAAATGAAAGATTATCATATTCGGGCATTTGAAAGAGTGTCTTCATCCAATAAAACATTTTGAAGGCTGCAAGCTCTGGCACTTGCATAAAATGAAATATTGGAACCTCCTTTGCCGAATATATTAATTTGTGTTCGGGGTGAGCAACTATCTTTTCAAGGTCGGCACATATCCCTTCCAAAAAAGCATCAAGAGTTGTGTTTTCTTGATCCAAAGCCACCTTGAAAACAACGCTGTTTGAATCAGAAAGAGCTAAATGCTTATCAAATGAAACATTGAAATGGACGGAAATTTTTTCAAGTTCATCAAGAGTTAGAAATTTTTCACAACGCAAACGACGATAGGCGCTATCTGTTGAAACATTCAAAAGTTGAGCTAATTCTTCTACCAAAGCCCTTGAGCTTTTCTTGTTCTGGGGCCTATTTTTTATTTCATTAAAAATTGCGTTTTGAATCTTTGCTTGCTTGTTTTCTATAGTCATTTAGGTGAGTGTTTCACGTGGAACATTAAAATTTTAGTCAAGGTACAACATAATATTAGAGATATCAGAAGGCGTTACTCCATTAATTCTTGATGCCTGCCCCAGTGTCTCTGGCTTAATTTTCGATAATTTTTCCTTCGCCTCAGCTGAAATAGATTTAAGCAAAGAATAATCAAAATCGGGTTTCAACTTAATATTATCCAGTTTCTTAAACTTCTTAGCGAAGTCTTCTTCCTTATCTATATAACCTTGGTATTTAGTTTGAATTTCTGCTTGTTCCAGCAATTCCACATCAGCATGATTGCTGGTCATATAAGCGCTAACTTCACGTAAAAACGCAAAGTCAGTTAATTGCAATTCGGGTCTTTGAAGTAAAGCAAACATCTTTTGTTTTTGCTTGATAGGGGAGCCCCCCTTGGATTCTATCACCCCATTTATTTGCTCGGGCTGAATACTAATATCCTTAAAGCTGCTTATTAAATCCTTCACCTTAGATTCTTTTTCTCTAACACGTTGCAGCCTTTCACTGTCTGCCAAACCTAAAGAATGGCCTATAGCGGTCAAACGAATATCAGCGTTATCTTGTCTCAACAAAATTCTATATTCAGCTCTAGAAGTGAACATACGATAAGGCTCATTGGTGCCTTTTGTAATGAGGTCGTCAATCAATACACCAATGTAAGCCTCGTTTCTTTGCAACACGAAAGGAGGGAGGTTGTTGTTTTTCTGATGAGCATTGATACCAGCCATCAAACCCTGACAAGCGGCTTCTTCATATCCGGTTGTGCCATTAATCTGACCAGCGAAATAAAGGTTCTCAACAATCTTTGTTTCAAGCGTGTTTTTAAGCTGCTGAGGATTGAAAAAGTCGTACTCAATGGCATAACCAGGACGAAACATTTTAGCGCGCTCAAAGCCCTTTATTTTGCGTAATGCCTCTTGCTGAACATCTTCTGGTAACGAGGTACTAAATCCGTTCACATACACCTCCACAGTATTCCATCCTTCCGGTTCTACAAAAATTTGATGTCTTTCTCTCTCGGCGAAACGGGTAATCTTATCTTCTATGGAAGGGCAGTAGCGGGGTCCGAGCCCCTGAATTCTTCCCTGAAACATTGGCGACTTACTAAAGCCGGTTCTTAAAATATCATGAACTTCTTCGTTTGTGTATGTAAGATAACAATCTCTTTGAGTTGTTAAACGGGGAGTATCCTTGTACGAAAACTTTGAAGGATTCTCGTCACCAGGCTGAACTTCCATCAATGAATAATCTAAGGAGCGACCGTCTACTCTTGGCGGCGTACCTGTCTTCATTCTACCACTTTCGAAGCCGTACTCCATTAAACTTTCTGTAATTCCTTTCGCGGCTTTTTCGGCTGTTCTACCGCCTCCGAAGTTCTTCTCGCCGATATGAATTATTCCATTCAAAAATGTGCCGTTGGTTAAAACCAAGGATTTGCATTTAAAATACATGCCCAGCTGAGTTTCAACGCCAACAACCTTTTGATCTTTAACATCAACACGTGTGGCCATATCTTGCCAAAAAGAAACATTCTCGTTTTGTTCCAACTTCAGTCTCCAGCTCTCGGCAAAACGCATTCTATCGCTTTGTGCTCTTGGACTCCACATCGCGGGGCCTTTACTGCGGCTAAGCATTTTAAACTGAATCATGGTCTCGTCGGTAACAATTCCCGACATACCCCCTAAAGCATCTATCTCCCTCACAATCTGGCCTTTAGCTATTCCTCCCATGGCAGGATTACAGCTCATTTGGGCTATCGTATTCATGTTCATTGTAATCAACAACACTTTCGAGCCCATCGTTGCGGCCGCATGAGCAGCTTCACAACCTGCGTGACCACCGCCCACCACAATTACATCAAATGAATTTTCCATAATTTTTTAAAAAGCCCTCAAAGATAAGTAAAAATCTTCTTTGCTCTTCATAACCTTCTGTTGTTCAGCATTTTTGTCTTTATATCCTAGAAGGTGGAGTAGTCCATGCACCATCACCCTATGAAGTTCATTGTTAATCGATTGATTGAACTCCTTGGCGTTGTCTTTTATTCTATCGTAACTGATAAAAATATCGCCAGCTACTCCTTCTTCTGAAAAGTCGTACTGAAAAGTAATTACATCAGTGAAATAATCATGTTTGAGATACTGCTTATTGATAGCAAGAAGATGCTTATCTGAGCAAAAAATATAGTTAACACTTGCGATTATTTTCTTTTCCTTTTTCGCAGTAGCATTAAGCCATAAACGAAGATTCCCCCTATTCTTTAGAAAGGGGGAAACATCTTCAAAATTAAAAGTAATATTATTCATTATTCGGGTTTCTTGCCCACATTGAATTCAATCTTCACTGTGCTACCACCATCAAAAAAATCAATTTTATCTGACAAATTTTTCATTAAGAAAACACCTCTACCGTGGGGTTTCTCAATATTTTGTGGATCTGTTGGATCGGGCAAATTGTCGTAATCGAATCCCGGACCTTCATCCTGAATTGTAAAGAACAATTTATCTCCTTCGGAGTTGTAATGAACACTCACAGACTTGTCGGGGTTCGACTTGTTACCATGGTGAATAGCGTTGTTAACTGCCTCAGTGATAGCAATTAAAATATTTCCGTAATAATCTTCATTCACGTTGTTTTTGGCGCACACGTCGTCTATCAGCTTCTCTACCAAGTTTAAGTTTTCCGATTTAGAGGAAAATGAGAGTTGTTGTTCCATCGTTTTATTTGTCATTTGGAGCATTAAAGTACTCGTTTGCTTTCTTTTTATAAAATATATTTAACACAGGAGGAACCGCTTTTAATAATTCATCCTCTTCCTTTTTGTGCCATTTATACTCCTTAATTGTATTTTGGTTACGCTTGTTTGAATCTTTGCCTTCGTTTGCTTTTCTTTCGTTTTCAAACTCTCGTTCTTTCATTGCCTTTTCTGCCTCTAACAGGCGCGTTAGTATTTCCTTTTGGCGCTGAATGGTCTCTGCGCTAATCTTGTTATTTACAATATCTTGCTCGGTTTTCTTCATCAATTCATTAAGCTTACTCATTCCACTTCCACTCATTCCCTTTCCTTCCTTTTCTAACTGCTTGCTCATCTCTTGCATGTGCTGACGAATGGCAGATTGCTGAGCGGCCATTTGAGCCAATTTCTTCTTGTCGCCAGAATCGCCATTTCCTTTATCCCCATCTTTTCCGCCCGGTGTTTGACCTTTCTTCATTTCTTGTAACTGTTTGTTTAAAGCTTCTTGCATTTGCTTTAGTTCCGACATGTTTGGCATTCCACCTCCAGGCTTATTGCATTGCTGCTGTCCGAATTTCTTTTCTGCCATGCTTTTCTGCATCTGCTGTAAACTCTCATCAAGCATCAACGCTAGATTATTTGCAGAAGTCATCACATACCGCTGTTTCTCACTTGCAAGGTTAGTTTGTCTTTCGCCCAAAAAGGCAATGGCTTCCTTAAGGTTTTCATTAATTAATCCTATTTCCTTATTAATCACAGAACTTAATTGAACCTGTCTCTTGCTGAGGGCAAAAAGCGAGTCTTCAATAATTTTAGCATCGTTCCTTAATTCGTTCTGACGCTTAACAAGCTGAACATAATTAGGATCTTTAATGCTGGTTTGTTTGAACTGATTCATCAATTTCTCTTCTTCAAAAGATAGGTACAACAAATTTTCTAAAATCTGTCGCAAAGCATTCATGTCCTCAGATTGTCTTTTCTCCTCGGCTTTCTTCTTCATTTCGCCCAATTGCTGCGCCATTTCTTGCATCTTTTCGGCAGCTTTCTTTTGATTCTCGCTGGCATTTTGATTTTGCTTTTTCTCTAAATTTTCAGAAGCCTTATTCATTTGCTCTTGCGCTTCATTCTTTTGCTGTTCGGGATCTTTAAAATCTCGAGGGAATTCCATTTTTGAGTTCTTTTCTTTCAACTCTTGCATGTCTTTTTTTACATCTTCGAATTGCTTGTTCAATTCATCTTGCTTTTGCTTAAGCTCTTCCTGTTCCTTCTTATTGGCATCCTTAGTTTTTTCCGAGAGAGCTTTCTCTTCTTTCGACAATTTATCGAGGTTTTTAAGCGTATTTTCTAGTTTTTCTTCAAATTCCATTTGCTTGAAAAGCTCTAAAGACCTATCTAAGTCTTTTTCCAAATCCTTATTGTTCAGATTGATTTTTTCCAACAAATCTTCTGTTTTTTCTTTCGACATTTCATCGAGCAACTTCTCCAATTCTTTGAACTGCTCTTTCATTTCTTGAGGCAGCAGCTTCTCCATCAAATCCTGCAACATCTCTTGCTTTTTAACAAGTTCTTCGCTTGGTTCTAGCGTATTTTCCTTTTGTTCGTTGAGGGCTTCATTTTGCTTTTTAAGGTCTTCAACCTTGTTTGCAAAATCATTTTGCTTCTTCAAATAATCCTTAATCTTCTTCTTGTCGGCCCAATCTAAATTCTTTTTTGGCAACAAATCCTTCTTAATCTGCTCGTACTCCTTTTGCAACTTGTCGGCCTGCAGCGCAGCATCTTTAAGTTGATTCGCAATGGAGTTTTGAGCCTTTTCCATGTTCTCTTGGATTTCATGTTCACCAGGCAATCTAAAGCTTTCCACTTTTGTTTTCACCGATTTGTGTCCGTTCACACCATCATTATCCCACACTTCAAAGTAGTATTCAAGAGATTCACCATTCTTCAAATCCACATCTTTCACATTGAGAAAATAATTAAAATCTTGTTGTAAAAGGGAAGGATCGATAGCAAGATTTTTAACTGTAAAACTTGATTCTTTATCCACTCCGGCTTTTCTGTAATTGAAGGTAAGTTTAGAAATACCATAATCATCTGCTATCTCTCCTCTTGCCAAAAGCATATTTACTTGCGTTGAGTCGCTAATGCTTTCAACACCAATCTCGGGAAAAGCATCTTTTTGAACATTGATAAAATAGTTGGCCACATTGGGCTGCATCAACTTAGAATTAGAAGCAACTAGGGAGTAATGTGTGCTACTATAAATTGTCTTTCGCAGAGAATAAACGCTGCCAATCAAACTGGTTTTGTAAACAGAATCATTGGCTTTCATCAAAAGATTTTCTGTGTTCTTTGCGTCGATAGTCCATTCTACTCGTGTTCCTTCTGGAATAAATAAATCTCCTGTGTTTTTAACGACTTCAGACGACTTGTGCAGATAGGCAGGATAATTCAATTTAATCGAAAGTCCAGAAATGGTAGCCTTTGGGAAGGCCAACAAAGAATATTTGTTAGAGGACAACTCTTCGGTTGACAAAACAAAATCAACATCTTGATTTACATTTTTAAATAGATATGCATAATGAAGCTTGTCTTTCTTTTGCAATCTAAATCTTCCATCGCCAACCTCAACATATACTTCTTCTGGCAAGACATCGCCTTTCACTTTTACTTCCAAAAGAAAGTCCTCGTTCTGAGCCACCTTTAACTCTTTGTTCTCGATAATAAATTGATAGGGAAGAGGTTCTGCAAACTCGGTTTTAGGATGTAAAATTCGTTGAGCACTATCTTTCACCACCTCAGGAAAAGCAAACCAGCTGAACGAAAACGAAATAAAAATAAACAAAACGTATTTCAAATACTTGAGATTCTCTTTAAGGTTGATGGCGCTAACAAAAGGAATTGGTTTTAGCTCGTCAACCTTCTGGTTAATTGATGCCAACAGCAATTCATTGTCGGCACTAGAAATACTTTGAAGCTGCAGAACATTCAATAATTTATCATTTACCGAAGAAAAATGAGCGCCTAAAATCTTCGCGGCTTCTTCGTAAGACAAAGTTTTGCCAATTTTATATAGACGCAAAAGAGGCACAACGAAATATTTGCCCACCACCACAAGAAAAACAAAAATTAAAGAATAGGCGATAACGGTTCGTATCGCAGAGTCGAACCGCCCAAAATACTCCAACAACACACTAATTGCGAAGAATGTAGAGATGATTATTACAGAATAAAACGCGCCCTTTAGAAGCTCATTTGTATAGAACTTCCTAATAAACTCGTCGAGTTTAGAGCGCAATATTTCAAACTGATTGGTCAGTTTTAGTTGTTTTGGGTGCTACCAAAATACGCAGGAATTTCGATTAAATTTTAAAAAAATCGATGAATGGCGATAAAGGGTGGTCGACAAATAGAAAAACCCGACGAATCGGGCTTTTCTGGGGTATTTACATGTTGCTTACTTAAGATACGCAGAATACATCCAAACAAGCTTTTCTTGAGCGCGAATATAATCGCTCATTAAGGCGGCGGTTCCTTCGTCTCCCGCTTCGTCTGCTAAGCTTTTATTCTCTCTCTGAAAAGTGATGATGGTTTTAAAAGAATCTAAAATGTCTTTTACTGCTTTTGTTCCATCTGAAACATCTGATTTCTCGGTTATCTTTGATACTTTTTTGTAATCAGAATATTTGTGGTTTGGCGCAAAACCCAAGGTTAAAATTCGTTCGGCAATCTCATCAATTTTTAACACCAAATCGTTGTATAATTCTTCAAATTTTAAATGCAATTCAAAGAACTTTTGTCCCTTGATATTCCAATGGTATCCACGAACATTTTGATAGAAAATAGAGTAATTTGCCAATAAATCGTTTAGGTTGGCTGCCAAAAGTTTCGACTTCTTTTCGTCTAAACCAATAGAATTCAAGTGTTTCATACAGGTGTTGTTTTATAACACAATTATACATTAGAAATTATCTATCGATTAGCATTTTCAATTGAATAAATCTATCTAACGATTGGGAAAGCTATTATTTTTCCTGACGAAATCCTCTGGCAAACACGCCCAATGGCAAAATCTGATTGTTTGTTGAATTCAAAACCAGCTCACCAATTTCATAAGAATCATCGGCCTGCTTATAGTAATTCAATAAATTACGCAAAATCAAGGCTGAAAATCCTAGCGAATAGGTGTTGATAATGAAGAAATGTTCTTTAGGATCCAACATTTCAAAAACACAAGAAAGAAGCTCATCAATGTCTCTTTCTAGCTTCCAGCTTTCACCATTCGGTCCGTGTCCGAAAGCAGGAGGATCCAATATTATTCCATTGTATTTTATCTCTTTTCGCGACGCTTTTCTGCTGTACTTCAAAGCATCTTCCACCATCCAACGAATATCTTTTAGGCCACTTACCTCCATGTTTTCTTTACCCCACGACACTACTTGTTTAATCGCATCTAAGTGAATGACATCGGCGCCGGCAGCTTTTGCCGCCAACGATGCTCCGCCAGTATAGGCAAACATATTCAACACCTTAGGTTCAGGCGTTTTCATTTGCTTAATGCATTTGTAAATGTAATCCCAATTGGCTGCTTGTTCAGGAAAAATACCAACGTGCTTAAACTTGGTTAATCCCAAACGAAATTTGATGTTGAGTTCATCATAAGAAATTTTCCATTGGTCGGGCATCTGCTTCAATTTCTTCCAGGTTCCTTGTGAGCTAGAATCGGGAATAAACTTCACGTGTGCCATATGCTCCCATTTTTCATAAGGCATAGCGCGTTTCCAAACTGCCTGAGGTTCAGGACGAATGGTGATATACTGGCCAAAGCGCTCTAGCTTTTCATCGTTACCGCAGTCGATCAACTCGTAATCTTTCCAATGTTGGGGAGTTAAAATTTCCATAAAACAAAGATAAGTTTAAAGTATAATATTTAAAGTCTAAAGTTATTATGCCTTAGACTTTATACCTTAAACCAAAATCCTATCTTTGCCCATATGACAAGAAAAGTAAGAGTTAGATACGCGCCAAGTCCAACCGGACCGCAGCACATAGGCGGAATACGTACCGCACTATACAACTATCTTTTTGCCAAAAAACACGGCGGAGATTTCATTTTACGCATTGAAGATACCGACCAAACAAGATATGTTGCCGATTCAGAAAGATATTTAATTGATGCCATCAAATGGTGTGGTTTCGATTTCGATGAAGGAGTTCATGTGGGTGGTCCGCATGCGCCTTACCGCCAAAGTGAAAGAAAACATTTGTACCGCCAATATGCCGATCAACTGTTGAATTCGGGCAACGCATACTACGCTTTTGACAGCGCCGAAAACCTTGACGCCAAAAGAAAAGCAGCCGAAGCAGAAAAAAAGACTTGGCAATATGATGCTTCTACCCGAATGGATATGCAAAACTCCCTAACACTATCTGCGGCAGAAGTTGAAGAGAAAATAAAAAACAACGAAGCATATGTCATTCGTTTCAAAACACCATTTGAAGAAGAAGTGGTGGTGAACGATTTAATTCGCGGCAGAGTGGTGGTGAATTCTAAACAGTTGGACGATAAAGTTTTGTTCAAATCAGACGGAATGCCAACCTACCATTTGGCCAACGTTGTAGATGATTATTTAATGCAAATTACACATGTGATTAGAGGTGAGGAATGGTTGCCATCGGCTCCGGTACACGTATTGCTATATAAATCCCTAGGCTGGGAAAACGTGATGCCTGAATTTGCGCATATGCCATTGTTGTTGAAACCAGATGGTAACGGAAAATTAAGCAAGAGAGATGGCGACAGATTAGGATTTCCGGTGTTTCCCTTAAACTGGACCGACCCAAAATCAGGCGAATTTTCATCGGGATATAAAGAAGCTGGATATTTTCCTGATGCTTTCTTAAACTTATTGGCTTTCTTAGGCTGGAACCCAGGAACAGAGCAGGAAATTTTCTCTATCGAAGAGATGACACAAGCATTTTCTTTAGATAAAGTGAGCAAATCTGGAGCGAAATTCAGCTTAGATAAAGCGAAATGGTTCAACCAACAATACTTACAAAAGAAGAGCGCAAAAGAGATTTTATCTACTATTGAATTGCCAGCGAATAATTTATCACAAGCTCAACTAGAAAAAGCAGTAGAACTACTTAAACCGCGCTGCGTATTTGCAAAAGATATACTTACGGTAGGTTCATTTTTCTTCTCTGCACCAACAACTTACGACGCTAAAACAGTAGAGAAAAAATGGAAAGAAAATTCACCACAAATTGTGAAAGACTTGCATGATATCTTCGCTCAAGAAAGTGATTTTAGCGCAACAAATTTAGAAGCAAAATTCAAAGCGTATTTGGAACAAAAACAACTTGGATTTGGCGCAGCAATGCCTCCGCTAAGACTGATGATTACTGGGTTTGGTGAAGGCCCGTCTTTGTTTGATGTGATGGAGGTTTTGGGGAAAGAGGAGAGTTTGGTGAGGATGAATAAAGAATTGAAATAAGCAGCTTTTATGAGCGGCGGAAATGATTGGAAAAAAGAAATCGAAGAAATTTCAAATAGTCAATACAGACTAACTTTGGTTCATCATTTGGGACCTAAAATTATGCTCACAGGAGCTAACTTAGACAAACTTGAGATTGAAGCTAAAGAAACTCAAAATAAAATGGATTTAGAAATCGCAAAAAAAATAGAAGAAAGAAAATCGCAAGCAAAACAATAGTTCCTTCGTGCCACACTTAGGCTTCTTTTGCCTAAGTGATTTTTCCACTCCCCAAGCCTTTGGCTTCCCATTTTATTTCTATTTTCGCTCCAACTAAACTAAAAGCCTAACCAACAAAGTTGCACTATTGTACAACTTTTAATACTTTTACATCAGATGGAGAAAGTACGCATTGTGATTTTCTACAAACATTATTTTAAAGAATTCTTCGACAAACAAAGACCAAAAGTAAAAGAGAAAATAGCATGGACTTTAAGAGTAATTGAACACATCAATAAAGTACCAGAAGAGTATTTAAAACATTTGGAAAATACAGACGGACTGTATGAATTAAGAGTTCAACAAGGAAGCGACATATTTAGAATATTTTGTTTTTTCGACAAAGGAAAATTGGTGGTTTTGGCAAACGGATTTCAAAAGAAAACCCAAAAAACACCCAAAGGAGAAATAGAAAAAGCACTTAAAATAAAAGAGGAGTATGAAAAAGAAAAATAACACCAAAACACTCGATGAATTTATCGACGAACAATACGGTAAAAGAGGTGATAAAAAACGCGAAAAATTTGAAGCTGGCTATGAGAACTTCAAAATTGGTGTTTTACTGCACCAAGCGCGACTTGAAAAAGGTTTAACCCAAGAAGAATTAGCAGCAAAAGTAGGCACTACAAAATCCTATATTTCAAAGATTGAAAATAATATCAAAGAAGTTAGGTTATCTACACTTCAAAAAATTGTTGAATTGGGTTTAGATGGCCATTTGAATCTATCAATCAGTTTGTAAATAAGCAACGATTGGCTTTCACTCATTTTTTAGCATCTTTGCACCTCATAAAAACTTATGGAAACAGAAGAAAAATCACTCAATTTCATTGAGCACATCATTGAAAACGACTTAGCAGAAGGCAAACACGAGAAGAGAGTTCATACTCGTTTTCCACCAGAGCCTAATGGTTATTTGCATATCGGACACGCGAAATCAATTTGCTTGAATGGTGGATTGGCGCAGAAATACAAAGGAAAATTCAACTTGCGTTTCGACGATACCAATCCAGAAACAGAAGAAGTGGAATATGTGAATTCTATTCGAAATGACGTGAAATGGTTGGGTTTTCAATGGGACAATGAATTTTGTGCATCAGATTATTTTGATCAATTGTACGCTTACGCCATTGAACTAATTAAAATGGGGAAAGCGTTTGTTTGCTCTTTATCTGCAGAACAAATTGCTGAACACCGCGGCACACCAACAGTTCCAGGAAAAGAGAGTCCGGATAGAAATCGTTCTGTTGAAGAAAATCTTGACTTATTCACGCGAATGAAAAACGGTGAATTTGCCGATGGAACTTATACTTTGAGAGCAAAAATCGACATGAGTTCGCCCAACATACACTTTCGCGACCCAGCGTTGTACCGCATAAGAAAGAAGCATCACTGGAGAACTGGCGACAAATGGAACATCTATCCGATGTACGATTTTGCACACGGAATTTCTGATGCTATTGAAGGCATTACGCATTCCATCTGTACTCTTGAATTCGAGGTGCATCGCCCGTTGTACGAGTGGTTGAACAACACTTTAAATACGAAGAACCGTCCGCAACAAATTGAAATGTCGCGTTTGAATCTTACTTACACCTTGATGAGCAAAAGAAAGTTGATGCAGTTGGTAAATGAGAAACATGTAAATGGTTGGGATGATCCACGAATGCCAACAATATCGGGACTTAGAAGAAGAGGATACACACCAGAAGCAATTCGCGATTTCTGCGAAAGAGTAGGTATTTCTAAAAGAGAAAATTTAATTGATGTATCACTTTTAGAATTTAGTATTCGTGAAGATTTGAATAAAAAAGCACCGCGTTTTATGGGTGTTTTAAATCCTTTAAAAGTGGTAATTACCAACTATCCCGATAACCAAACAGAGGAATTAGACGCAATAAATAATCCTGAAAAACCTGAAGACGGAAGTCGTAAAGTTCCATTTAGCAAAGAGCTTTACATCGAGCAAGAAGACTTCATGGAAGTAGCAGAGAAGAAGTGGTTTAGATTGGCTCCTGGCGCTGAGGTTAGATTGCGTTATGCCTACTTCATCAAATGCGAAGAAGTGATTAAAGACGCGTCTGGAAAAGTAGTAGAATTGCGTTGTACTTACGATCCTGCTTCGAAAGGCGGTAATAGTCCGGATGGCAGAAAAGTAAAAGGAACGCTGCACTGGGTTTCTGCGCAACACGCAATCAACGCTGAAGTTCGCTTGTACGACAGATTGTTTAAAATGGAAATTCCTGAGGGAGATGATTTGAAAGAAATTATCAATCCCGACTCTATGAAAGTTTTGCAAAATTGTAAACTAGAGCCGCACATGAAAACCCTGAAAGATGGAGATTCTGTGCAGTTTGAGAGAATGGGTTATTTCTGTGTAGATAAAGACAGCACAACAGATAAATTGGTATTTAACAGAACCGTGGCGCTGAAAGACACTTGGGCGAAGGAGAAGGGGAAATAATTTTGAATGTTGAATGATGAATATTCAACAATCAAAAATCAAAATTTTACAAAATGCATACAGTAAGTATAGAAGGAATAAAAGTTTTTGCGTTTCACGGCTGCATAGATGTGGAAGGGAAAGTTGGTCGTCATTATTTGGTAGATGTTCATGTAGATACTGACTTTACAGAAGCAGCAGAAAATGATGATCTGTCGAAAACGATAGATTACGCTGTTATAAACGACATCGTTCGTGAGGAGATGATGGTAAAAGCAAAGCTTATAGAAACGGTGGCACAGCGCATTATAAACAGGATTAATGATGCATTCGACGTGGTGCATGGTGTAGAGGTGAAAATAAAGAAAATGAGTCCGCCTGTACCAGGAGATGCAGAAAGTGTTTCGGTAACAATTAAAGTCTAAAGCTTAAGATATAAGGTCGAAAAAGAGCGGGCATTGAAATTTAGACTTTATACTTTAAACCAAATATTACTATATTTGTCTAATGGTCCTGTGGCCGAGTGGCTAGGCAGAGGTCTGCAAAACCTTCCACAGCGGTTCGAATCCGCTCGGGACCTCCAAATAAAAACCCCTTGAAAAACTAATATTCAAGGGGTTTTTATTTCTACTTCAAGAAGCTTAGTCATCACGACGGCCGCCAAATATTCTTAATAAGAACAAAAACAAATTAATAAAATCGAGATAAAGCGTTAAAGCACCTAAAATAGATAGCTTTGTTTGTTCTTCACTTCCATGCTCTCCTGCATAAATATTCTTCAATTTCTGTGTGTCGTAAGCAATTAAGCCCACAAACACCAATACACCGATATAAGATATAATTAAGTCCATTCCAGAACTCTGAATAAAGATATTTACCACTGAAGCAATTATAATTCCTATTAGGGCCATAGTCAAGATTTTACCCATGGAGGTTAGGTCTTTTTTAGTGTAATATCCATAGGCACTCATCGCGGCAAAAGTTCCGGCCGTAATAAAAAACGTGCTGGCAATTGATGAAGAAGTATACACTAAAAATATCACAGAAAGAGTGAGTCCGTTAAGCACCGAATAAACAAAAAATAAAATCCTTGCTTGTTCTGCCGACATAGTAAATATGCGTGAAGACAAGTACCACACCAATCCGAATTCACCAATAATCAACACCCAGAACACAAGTCGATTCATAATCACCGTTTCAATCACTGCTTCATTGTTAGCTGCAGCAAAGGCAGTTAATCCGGTAACCAAAAGGGCTAGAGCCATCCATCCATAAACCTTTGAAATAAAAGTTGCTTGAGCTTGCTGCTTTTCTAATGCATAATCATTAAACATAGTACAATATTTTTCTAGTAAATATATATCACAAACGCTAAGGCTAAACAATTTTATAAATTTTTAAATACATTTGCTGCGACCGTTAGCCTAACTAACAACTAAACATCCATCATGAACAAAGATTTACTAAGCAGAGTTGCTTTAACTCTGGTGCCTGGCATTGGCCCATTGATAGCCAAAACACTAACCGAATATTTAGGTTCGGCAGAAGCAGTTTTTAACACGAAAGCAAAAGATTTAGAAGAACTTCCCGGAGTTAGAAAAGCACTATCCCAATCTATTCTTGACAACAGAGAAGAGGTTTTAAAGCGTGCAGAAAAAGAAATTGCTTTCATCAACAAAAACAATATTCAAACCTTGTTTTACCAAGAGGAGAATTATCCTCAACGCTTAAAAACGTGTGATGACGCGCCCTACATGATGTTTTATAAGGGAAGTTGCAAACTCAATCATTCCAAGATAATAAGCATTGTGGGTTCAAGAAAGTGCACAGAATATGGAGTGAATCTTACCCATCAACTGGTAAAGGATTTGGCCGAATACAACATTTTGGTAGTAAGTGGATTGGCTTACGGCATTGATGCAGAAGCACACAAAGCTTGTTTAGATAATCAATTATACACGGTTGGTGTTTTGGGACATGGATTGGATTTAATTTACCCGGCACAACACCGCGCCATAGCAGCAAAAATGGTTGAAAGAGGAGGTTTATTAACAGAGTTTTTATCGGAAACCAATCCCGACTATCAAAACTTTCCAAAGAGAAACAGAATAGTTGCGGGCATGAGCGATGCTACTGTAGTAATTGAATCGGCATTAAAAGGAGGTTCTTTGATTACAGCAGACATAGCACACTCCTACAGTAGAGAAGTTTTTGCTTTTCCGGGAAGAACATATGACAAAGCGTCTTCTGGCTGCAATAACCTCATTAAAACACAAAAAGCAGTAATGATTGAAAACGCAGAAGATCTAATAAAATCAATGGATTGGGAAGGGGGGAAGAAAGAAAAACAATTGCAATTGAGCCTAGATAAATTTAGTGATCCTGAGCAAAAAATATTGAGTTTAATCTCTGTACAAAATTCGATTCATGTTGATGCGTTGTCGATAAACACTGGACTTACACTTCCTCAGCTGAAAAATCATTTGTTTCAATTGGAAATGAGAGGTGTGATTAAAAATATGCCGGGGAATAGGGTGCAGTTGATGGAGATTGTGTTCTAATTAACGTATAGGGCAATAGTTCCTTCGGGGTACCTCAGGAGGACAGTTAGTGACGCATTCCTGGAAAATCATTATTAAAATCAGTACTTCAAGAAATGGATTACTAACTGTCCTCCTGAGGTACCCCGAAGGAACTATTGCCCTATACATAAAATCAGCGAGTACCCTTAAAATCGTTCTCTTTATCCACTACAATTCTCTTGTCGCGATTGGCTAATTTCCACGCGGTGAAAAAAACCAATTTGCTAATTTTTTCTACTTTATCGAAGTTGATTTTATCTACGGTATCAGTGGGTTTGTGATAATCTTCGTGCACTCCATTGAAATAAAAAATGACTGGAATATTGTGCTTCGCGAGGTTGTAATGATCTGAACGATAGTAGAATCTATTCTTGTCGTTTGGGTCATTAAATTTATAATCCAATTTAAGCTGAGTGTACATACTATTTGTGCTATCACTAATATTATGCAGTTCACTACTTAGTTTATCACTACCAATTAAATAGATGTAATTAGGGTCGGTTTTGTAGGTAGTATCAATTCTTCCAATCATATCTATATTCAAATCAGCAACAGTATTTGCTAAAGGAAAAACAGGATGATCAGAATAATATGAAGAGCCCAACAAACCTTTTTCTTCACCAGAAAACGCTAAAAATAAAATGCTTCTTCGCGGACCATGCCCTTCTCTTTTTGCTTGTGCAAAAGCTTTCGCCAAAGCAATGATGGCCGATGTTCCAGAAGCATTGTCATCTGCGCCGTAATATGTTTTTCCGTCGTGAAATCCGAGGTGATCGTAGTGTGCTGAAACAACGATTAATTCTTCTTTTAAATCGGAACCTTCCACATAGCCGAGAACATTTTCGCCTTCAAATAAAACCGTGTTAATGTTAATATCAATTTCGATCTTAACTTTAAATATCCTGTCTGAACGTTTATCAACCTTTTTCTTTGTTAATTTTTTATATGTTTTTGGTGATATGTAGAAAATAGGAACATGGGATCTTGCGGCTTTATTTCTTAGAACTTTATTAGCCCCAACAATACAATTGGGTTTTCTTGTAACGATAAAAATTACCTTACAATTTTCAATATTTTTTAATTCATCTATATGTATGTGATCATCATTAATCACATAAACACCACCAAATAAAGCATAATCGGAATAATTAAAAGAAACTAAAGTATTACTATTAATACTATCATTCTTAAAATCACTGTCATGATAAAAATCTTTACCATATTCTAACTGCTTCCCATTAATCTTAATGGTTACTTTACTTGGATCAACATTACAAATAGTATACTTCTGAAAATACCCACTATCAACGCTAGGAATCCCAAAACTCTCAAACTGCTTAGCAATATAATCAGCTGCTTTCTTTTGTCCGAGTTTACCAGTTTCTCTTCCTTCAAGCGAATCAGAAGCTAAAACAGAAATATTTTGCTTTATATCAGAAGCGGTAATAAATTGCGAATAACGAATTGCAGTTTGATTCTGAGCGAATAAATAAATTGGGAGTAATAGTACGATAATGAGGTTGCTTCGACGTGCCTCCTCACAACGACGAACTATGCGTGTTAGCATTCGCAAGCTATTTTATTCACTCTATTGGCATGTCTTCCACCTTCAAATTCGGTAGTTAAGAAAGCTTCAACAATTTCAATAGCTAATTCGGTAGAAATAAAACGAGCAGGAATAGCCACTACATTAGCGTTGTTGTGCTGACGGGCCAATTTAGCTACTTCAACATTCCAGCACAACGCAGAACGTACT
This sequence comes from uncultured Chryseobacterium sp., assembly GCA_964406465.1. GTDB lineage: Bacteria > Bacteroidota > Bacteroidia > Flavobacteriales_C > JAHEZL01. Next base: position 187,956 of record CAYORT010000003.1, on the reverse strand, counting down.
TGTTGGTGCTTGTTGGCAACGATATTCACACCGTTTGCACTACCACAAATTAAAATGCCTAATAAATGATTGCCATCGTTTACCGATTGAGCTAAGGGATGAGCGTAATCTGGATAATCACAACTTGCTTCAGAATTGGTTCCAAAATCTTTTGTAGCTATTCCTTTTGAACTTAAGTGTTTCTTAATCAGTTCCTTTAATTGAAAACCAGCGTGATCTGCGGCAATTGCAACTTCCATTTTAGCGTAATTAACAGTTTATAAACATTGAATTTACAGTAAAAATTAAAGACTTGTTTTCTAGTTACTTAACCCTTGTAGTTCTTAACACTTCAATTGTTTAATAATATAAATGAGTCTGAAAACTTTACAACAAAAATAGAGAGTAAATCTTGAAAAAAATTCTAATGAGTAATCTTATTTGAAAATAAAAACGAAATAGAAGAAAGTTAGCCTGAAAAATCACACAAAATATAAACACAAAATATCAAGGGTATTATTAACTTTACACGAAATACAGTAAATTGTGCATAACAAAGTATGAGCTTAATTATCAATACATTCAAAACATATAACTTGTTAATAAACCCTGAACAACTGTATAGTAATCAACAATACAAATAAAGAACAAAAAGATAAGAACAATACTAACAGGATATATATAACACCATATTAGATAAATGAAAATAAATATTAATGATATTAAGGAAAAAGGGTACTTAGATATTAATCCAAATCCTTCCTTAGATTTGTTCCATGAAATTAATGAACTTAAGAAAAAGAAGAATGCGGTTATTTTGGCTCACTACTACCAGGATGCCGATATTCAAGATATTGCCGACTACATTGGAGACAGTTTAGGCTTGTCGCAACAGGCAGCAGCTACCAACGCCGACATTATAGTTTTTGCTGGCGTGGAGTTTATGGCCGAAACAGCTAAGATTTTATCGCCTAACAAAAAAGTTTTATTGCCCGATTTAAAAGCTGGTTGTTCACTGGCAGATAGTTGTCCGGCAGATAAATTTCAACAATTCAAAGAGCAACATCCCGATCATTTAGTGATATCGTATGTTAATTGTTCTGCAGAGATTAAAGCATTAACAGATATCGTTTGTACATCAAGTAATGCTTTGCAAATTATAGAAAGTTTACCAAAAGAGCAGAAAATTATTTTTGCACCAGATAAAAATTTAGGTGCTTATTTGGTTCAAAAAACAGGAAGAGATATGGTGCTGTGGGATGGATCATGTATGGTGCATGAAATCTTTTCATTAGAGAAGATAATTCAGCTAAAAAACAAACATCCTAAGGCGCAATTATTGGCGCATCCAGAGTGTGAGGCCTCTTTATTGAAAATAGCTGATTACATAGGCTCTACAACAGGAATTTTAAACTATTCTGTAAAAAGTGATTGTACAGAATTTATAGTAGCTACAGAAGCAGGAATTTTACATCAAATGCAAAAAGCTTCACCAGATAAAACATTTATACCAGCACCACCAAACAACACTTGCGCGTGCAATGATTGTCCGCATATGAAACTCAATACTCTAGAGAAATTATACAATTGTTTGTTGTATGAATTACCATGTATTGAGATGGAAGCAGATTTAATTGAAAGAGCAAAAAAACCAATTGTTAGAATGTTAGATATTTCTGCAAAATTAGGTTTGTAGTAGATGGCAGTAAAGAAGAAAAATAGTACAGAGATAGAAGAGCAGCTTAAGTTAAGTGAAGAAAAACACCGCATGCTTTTTGAAAAGGCAAACGATGCAATTTTCATTATTAAAGACAATAAGATTATAGATTGCAATCAAAAATCTTTAGAGATGTTTGGCTGTAAGGAGAAGGAGATAAAAGGAAAACCAGTATATAATTTATTGCCAGAAAAACAGCCAAATGGGGCCGATTCTATTTTAGGATTTTACGATTTATCTCTGCTTACTTTAAAAGGAGAATCACAGTTTTTATACTGGAAATTTTTACGCTTTAATGGAGAACAATTTGATACAGAAATAAGCTTAAATGCTTTTGAAGTTAAGGGTGAGAAGATGATGCAAGCGATAGTGCGCGATATCACCCGACGCAAGGAAGCTGAAGAGTTTAAGAATAAAAGTATCAAAAGTTATTTTGAGATATTCAATACCAGTTCAGACATTATTTTAATATTGAGTGAAGCCAATGTTATTATAGATGTTAATAAATCGGCCATTGATAAATTTGCATTATCTAAAGAGGATATAATTGGTAATACGCTTGAAATTCTTACAAAAAACAAAAAGAATAATTTGTTGTTGAAACACCTTGAAAAGTCGTGGAAGCAAGGAACAACAAGATTTGATTGGACAGGTATCAACAAGAAAGGCGAAGAATTTCCTGTGGAAATGATCTTTAGAAAAGGGACTTATTTCGGCAAAAATGTATTGATAATAACCGGTAGAGATTTATCGGAAAGGCTTCAAGCAGAGGAAGAGAGATTGCGAGCAGAAGTTGCTGAAGCTACTACAACAGCGCTAGAAAAAGAGATTAGCGAGCGCAAAGAAACCGAAGCTAAATTGAAAGAAACAGTAGCTGAGGGAGAAATACTTTTAAAGGAAGTTCATCATAGAGTTAAGAACAATTTACAGGTGATATCAAGTATTTTGAACTTACAATCATCCTATGTAAAAGACGAGTATACCCTAAATATGTTGAAGGAGTGCAGGGATAGAATAAAGTCGATGTCGTTTATACACGAAAGCTTGTATCAAAGTAAAAATTTCTCGCATGTTGATTTTGGTGACTATCTAAAAAGTTTATGTTCAAACCTATTATATTCTTATTCAGTTACAGGCCGAGTAAGCTTGAATTTTGATATAGAGAAACTCTTTCTATCCCTTGATACATCTATCCCTTGCGGCTTAATAGTAAACGAATTGGTGGCCAATGCTTTGAAGTATGCTTTTCCAAATTCTAAAAAGGGAAACATTTTTATATCTTTAAAGCGCAAAAAAGGTGGACCTAACCTTTTGATCATTGAAGATGACGGTATTGGGATGCCTAAGGATCTTAACATTGAGGAAACAGAATCATTGGGCCTGCAGCTCGTTATGACCTTAGTGGATCAAATAGATGGAAAACTTTATTGCGAAAGCGTAAAGGGTACACGCTTTCTAATAGAATTTAAAGCAAATTAATTACTACTATTATGGGTAACATTAGTGTATTGGTTGTAGAAGATGAAAACATTGTTGCAAAAGACATTCAACAGAGTTTGCAAAAGATGGGTTATAATGTGATTGGAACAGCATCATCTGGTGAAAAAGCAAAAGAAATATTGAAAAACAATCAGCCTGATATAATTTTAATGGATATCATGTTGAAAGGCGATATGAGCGGTATTGATACAGCAGAATATGTAAAGGAAATTTACGACTTACCTGTCATTTTTCTTACTGCATATGCCGATGAAAACACACTATCAAAAGCAAAAATTACAGAGCCTTACGGTTATATTTTAAAGCCATTTAAGGAAATTGATTTACACACCTCAATAGAGATGGCTTTGTACAAGCACAAGAAGACAGGTGAATTGAAAAAAGAAAATGAAATGTATGCTACATTGCTTGATGGTAATGGTTCGGCAGATTTCTTGTTTATCCGCGCTAAGTCGAAATTGGTAAAAGTAAAAATGGTTGATTTGTATTATGTTGAAGCTTTGAAAGATTATGTTACGTTTCATACTGCTAATGGCGACTACACTATTCACGCAACCATGAAAGATATAGAGCAAAAATTGCCAGGAAAGCAATTCATTAGAGTTCACCGTTCATTCATTGTGAGAGTAGACAGAATTATATCGTTAGAACAATCACAAGGCATCCTGTATTTAGAGAACGACAGCAATCCGATATCAATAGGCGGCTCATACAAAGATGATCTCTTAAAACGCCTTAATTTCGTTTAAATGTCGGTACCAAAAAACAAATTATTTAAAGCAATAGCTTGGTTTGTCGCTGTAGTAGTGGTTTTAACCCTTTTCTTGGTTTTTGCTCAGATGATGTCGGAGAAAAACGAGTTCTTAAAAAATGAATCTCTTAACATTGTTTTGATGTTGGTTTCGGGATACATTGTTTACGATTTAGCCAAGAAATATCCTGCAGAAAAAAAGAAATCTCAATTGTTTGGAATCATTTTGTTCTCGTTGATAATACTGATATTCTTGGCGTATTTTGGGACTATGATTTTGGGGTAGAGACAAAAGCATTTAGTCTCTACTATAAAACTACTCCTCAAAACCTTCATCCCCTTCTTCTACCAATACAAAATCCAATTGCTTTTTAATCAAGTTGGCGCCGGTTACCTTAATTTTTACCTTGTCGCCAAATTGATATACTTTCTTGTGAATTCGACCTACATAGCGGTAATTATCGGGATCGAAAACAAAAGTATCTCCCATTAAAGTGCGGGCAGAAATCATTCCTTCGCATTTGTTTTCAATGATTTCGGCATAGATACCCCATTCGGTTAAACCAGAAATGGTGGCTTCAAAAGTTTCGCCTAAATGCGCTTTTAAATATTCTACTTGTTTGTATTTAATAGAGTCGCGTTCTGCATCAGAAGCAAGTTTTTCGCGTTCGCTGCAGTGCTTACATTGTTCTTCAAAAATCTTTTTGTTGGCCGAAGGATTTCCATCTAAATACAGCTGCAACAAGCGATGAACCATTACATCGGGATATCGGCGAATAGGAGAGGTGAAATGTGAATAGAAGTCGAAGGCCAATCCGTAGTGACCAATGTTATCGGGCGAATATTCGGCCTTTGCCATGGTTCTTACAGCAAGGGTTTCGAGCATTGACCCGTAATTTTTTGTTTTCGAATCTTGCAGCATCTTGTTTAATTGTCCGGCTACCTGCTTAGGCGTTTGCGCACGCAACTCATACCCAAACTGTTTCACGAAATCGGCAAAAACGCCAAATTTTTCTAATGAAGGAACGTCGTGAATTCTGTATACAAATGTTTTGGGAGGTTTGCTGTCTTTGCCGGCAAACATAGCCACGTATTTATTGGCCAACAGCATAAACTCTTCAATGAGTTTGTTGGCATCTTTCGATTCTTTAAAATACACGCTAACGGGAGCCCCGGCTTCATCAAGTTTAAATTTAACTTCGGCTTTATCGAAGCTAATAGCTCCGTTGTTCATGCGTTCTTTGCGCAGTATTTTTGCTAATCTATCGAAGGTTAAAATTTCGTCTTTAAGATCGCCTTCACCCGTTTCAATTACCTGCTGAGCTTCTTCGTAGGTAAATCTTCTGTCGCTGTAAATTACGGTTCTGCCAATCCATCTGCTAATGACGTTGGCTTTGTCGTCCATTTCAAAAACGCATGAGAAGCATAATTTTTCTTCGTGCGGACGAAGGGAGCAAACACCATTAGAAAGCTTCTCAGGAAGCATTGGAACGGTTCTGTCGACCAAATAAACCGACGTGCCACGTTCATAAGCTTCATGATCTAATAAAGTTCCTGGCTGAAGGTAGTGCGAAACATCGGCGATGTGCACACCAATTTCCCAATTGCCATTTTCTAATTTTTGAATGGAAAGAGCATCATCGAAATCTTTTGCGTCGTGTGGGTCGATAGTGAAAGTGGTGACCTTACGAAAGTCTCTACGTTTTTTAATTTCTTCTTCGGTGATGGTATCGGGCAATTTGTTAGCAAATTCTTCAACCTCTTTGGGGAATTTGTAAGGCAATCCATATTGAAAAAGGATGGCGTGCATTTCTACATCATTGTTGCCGGCATCGCCCAGCACTTCAATGATTTCACCAAAGGGATTTTTCGAATTTTTAGGCCAGTCGCCCAATCGCACAATTACTTTTTGTCCTTCTTTCGCGCCCATTATTTTGCCGGCAGGAACATAAAAATCCATGTGGATTTTAGGGTTGTCGGGAATCACGAAAGCAAAATCTTTCACCAATTGAACAGAACCAATAAATTCGGTTCTTTTTCTTTCCACCACTTCCACAATTTTACCTTCAGGCTTGTTGCCTCTGCCGGGTATAATTTCAATTCTAACGGTGTCTTGATGAAAGGCGTTGAGCGTATATTTTGCAGGAATGTAGATGTCGTGTTCTTCACCAACAACAGTAACGTAAGCAGCGCCCGACGAGGTAAAATCGGCAACGCCCGTCATTGGTTCAGTAGCTTCAGCCAAGGTAAATTTTCCTCGGTGTAATTCTTTTAACGTTCCTTTGTCTACCATTGCCAAAAGGGTGTCGAGCACTTTTCTTTTGCCATCTTTTGATGTGATACGCAGGTCGTGGGTGATGGATTTATGACTTAAGTCTCTGTCGCCAGCTTTGTAAAAAAGTTGAAGAATGGAGTTGGTAAGTGAGCCCTGACTCACTTCTTTATTTTTGTTTTTTTTCTTTTTGCTCATGTGAAATAAATATAGGGAATTGAGCCTTCGTACGGGAGAAGAGGTGGCGAAGTTATGAACACGAAAAAGTGAGGAGACGAAAAATTGGAGTATTAAAATTATAAGAGAGTTAAAGCAATATTAAGTGCATTTTTAAAACATAATCTTATAACTTCCCACAGGGAAAAAGCCCAGCTGGTACTCGGTTTTTACGTCTTTGTTTACGTTGTCATAGATTTGCTGAAAAACATTTTTGGTATCCAAAATATTTTGAACGTTGAATGAGATTTCTTGCGTTATTTTTTTTGAGTTGATGCGAATTCCGGCTTTTAAATCGGCGCGGAAATAGTCGTGAAAACGATGTACATAAATTTCACTTTCATCGAATACAGCTTTGCCCGCCAATTGTGATTTTGCAAGATCTATAGGTATATATCTTTTGCCGCCAGCGTAGGTTATTTTTGCGTCTATTTGAAGCACTAATTTTTTAGTTAAATTAAATTCGGCTCCACCCAACAAGTTGGCAGCATAATTACCGTTGAATGCGGTGCTGTGTTCAACGCCGTCGCCGCCAGTATATTTAGAATCATACAAAGAGCCGCTAAACAAGAAATAATAGCCTTTGTGAAAGTTTCTTTCAACGGTAAGCTCTACACCGATATTTTTTCCTTTTCCACCATTAGTGAGGCTGTCTACACGAGGAAAAGTGAAGTCGCTACCAAAATTTGCCAAACTGAAGAATGAGTTGTTTAAAACTGGCACGCCATAAACATGCTGGTAGTAGCTTTCTACTTTAACGCGTGCGTGCGGATTAAACGAATGGCTGTAACTCAACACCACGTGATTGCTGCGTGAAAGATCTAAATTTTCATTGGTTCTTGCAGTGGAGTTTCCTGTAGTTGTCTCCAGCAAATAAACACTAAAAGGTTGAATTTGAGAGTGCATACCCGCGCCTAATGAAATAGTATTATTCTTAGCGAAATCGTATGAAACGCCACCACGAGGCTCAACAGCGTATGAATTATTTAAAGTAAGTTGTTGGTAATGAGCGCCTAAATTGAGGCGAAATTTATCGCTAAATTTATGCAACCACTGAGTGTAAGCTTGCACTAGATAGGTGTTTCCTTTGAAATCGTAACCCGTAAACCATTGGTAGTTTGAACGAAATTTTTCGTAGTATCTAACAGCATATAAATCGGCAATAACACCACTTTTCCAAGTGTTTCGCGAATTGAACTTTGTGTTAACATACCAGTTGAAAGAGTATTTAATTTCGGCTGTTTTATTGTCGTAAATCAAACCCGGATTTTGGTAATTCGCATCTAAGGAATCGCTATGAACAGTTTGCGAAATTCCCGAAATAGCGAACACCGATTTCATGTGTGTTTTATCTGAGAAGTAGTAGGTGTGGCCAATGCCGCTCACGCCCATTTGAGAGATAAGATAGTTGTTGGTGCCTTGTTGGGTGTATGAAACATCGCCATCTTTTTGTTCTTTGTTGGCCAAAATAGATATGGTGCTGTAGCCGCCAACACCAAACATTTCGAGCTTACCATATTTTTTGTTCAAAGGAATATCTATGTTGAAAGTTAAATCTTGATATTGAGGAATAGCGGCCACTCCAAACGAGATGCCTACGGCATCGAAAATACCAAGGGTTGAATAGCGGTAGTTGGCCATGTAAGAAGCCTTGCTTTTTTTGGAGAACGGACCCTCAACGCCAAGCTCTAAACCGTTGAAGCCGAACATGCCAGTACCCTCAAATTTTTCATTGTTACCGTGGCGCAATTTTAAATCGAAAGCGCCCGCTAAGGCATTACCATAATCTGAAGGAAAAGCACCCGTCATGAAATCTGATTTAGCCAAGTTGTTGTTGTTAAGAATGGTGATTGGTCCGCCAGTGCTACCAAGCGATCCAAAGTGATTAGGATTAGGAATATTGATGCCATTTAAGCGCCACAAGATGCCAGCCGGAGAGTTACCGCGAATGATGATGTCGTTGCGGTTGTCGGAAGCTGAAATCACTCCGGCATAGTTCATCGCCATACGCGAAACATCGCTCAAACTGCCTGCAAATCGTTCGGTTTGTTTGGGTGTCATGTTCACGTTACTTGTGGTAATCATCTCATTTTCGGGCTTGTTGTCTTTCTTCACCACAATTTTGATTTCGTTGGTAAGGGTTACTTTTTCTTCCATCTCTATTTCGAGATAAAGCTCCTTACCCGATTTAACTTCTTGATTTTCGAGCGTAATGGGGTGGTGAGAAACCGAGGAAAAAGAAATGCTTTGTCGGCCCACAGGCACACCCACCAGCTTAAAAAACCCTTTTTCATCGGTAGAGGTAGCGATTTTAGGCTCCACGCTTTCAACAGTAACGGTGATGCCCACCAGAGGTGATTTCGAGTTTTTATCGAGTACTTGTCCGCGCACACTTTGTGTAAGCTGTGCATTAGCACTCAACGAAAGCACAATCATGGAAATTAAAACCAAAAAACGCATAAAAGTTAGTTTAGAGCGCGAAGTTAAAATTTGAAAACAAAAAATCAGCAATAATGTTCCCTTAATTATTATGGAAGAAAATAAAAAAGTTTAAAAAGCACGACTATCTTTGAGCACTAAAAATTCTGAGGATGAGAAAATTTTTGCTTTTATTTCTGTTACTATCTGCCGCAGGCATTGCCCAAACTTTTGATTTTGAGGGGAAGACGTATATGGTGTATCCTATTGTTTTGGAGGAAGACAAAGAATCCAAGGTAAGTGAAGAGGATAGTGTGTGGAAGGCTCAAACGGGTTTTGATTTTGCCACTTCGAGATCAAGCGAAAAAACGAGCATTCCCCCAGTTTACCAAAAGCTAACAGATGGTGCCTATGTGATGTTGCAAAAGTCGGGTAGTTCAAATAAAGTGAGAGCTACTTTTACAGTGCAAAATGCTGTCATTAATGGCTATGCTAAATTGTATTCGGGCGATGGAAAGATTGAATCGGAAGGTCAATATATCAACAATATTCAAGAAGGAATTTGGAAAGAGTGGAAGCATGAAAGCGATTGTGTGTTTGCCAACGAATACACTTATGTATTGGGTGAGAAGAAAGGAGTATTTAAAGAATTTCGTTGTGTTAATAAGCAAGTTTATTTGGAACAAGAAGGAGAAAACGAAGGTTATTTAAGCAAAGGAAAGGTCACTTTATATGACGTAGATACTTTGGGCCGAGTTTATTTGCGAGCAGAGTATTATGCAAGAAACAGCTATGTTATTAATTATTACAGAGAGTATTATCCCAGCGGAAAGTTGAAAGCTGAGATATCAAAAAAAACTTTCGATTCATTAGATTATATTGATTTGCATTCGGCTTCTAGTTCTTTCGCCTATGAAGAAGATTTTGAATTTGCGAACCACAAAAACATTTCAATTTTGAGCAACCTGTATTATGTGCCAAAAAAAGGAAAATTGCAGTATTATCATGAAAACGGAAGAAAGGTGGGCAGTATAAGTTTTGGCAACACCGACTTTTTCAATTACGATGTAAAATTTGATACTTTATGGAACGACAAAGGCGGCATTTATGCGTTACAATATGCGATTGCCGATACTTTAGAAAAAAAGAGAGAGCTTTTTCAATTGTTTGATACCAATGGAAATTTAGAAAGCAAGACGTATTCGGTGAAATCATTAGGCAATGAAGAAACATATCAGGAATATGAAGCTTGGAAGAGGTCTGCAGACGGCCAAATGGAAATCAGCTTTGCCGATTATTTTATTTTGCATGGCACAAAAGATTTTAGTCAATCCAATAATGACACCTTGCTCTTGTTGAAAGCTTGGAAGAAAGGCGACTATTATACCTATACTTATTTTAGTCCGCGCCTAAACGGAGCCGAATTTGTGAAAATGAAAAATAAATGGGTGACGGCCGATTTTAAAATCTCATTATTCGATCCAAATAATTTCGCTTTTGAAACAGTAGTCAAATTAGGTGATTTAAAGGTTGTGGTGTATACACGCTCTGATAAGAGCGTTAACGCAAAATTGCGCAAAAGCGCTTCTCAATTTCATGGCTTTTTTGATAAGTCGCAAAACGATTTAGGTTATCGGTTAGATTCTATGATTATCTATTACAAAGAGAAACCTTTTAGCGGAACATTAGCGCTGGTGTATTCAGAAGAAGATTTCATGTTTAGAAAAGAGAAAAAAACTTTGTTTTTTAATATCAAATCATTGTATGAAAAAAAGCAAATGGACCGTCTTAAAATTGATGGCGAAAAAACACGAATAGATTTTACGGTAGAAAAAGGAATGCTTTCTATGCTTGATGGAAAGTTTGAAACGAGTATGGCAAGTGTTAAAATAAAAACGGCATTTAAAAACAGTTTGCCCGATGGAAAGCTGTTAGCAGAAATTAGCTCTCCTTTTTTTAAAAAAGGACTCCCAGTGAATTTAAAGGTAGAATCAAATTTAGTTGAAGGGATGCCTCATGGCAAAACAATCGTGTGGAATAAGAATTCAGACGCACAAGATTTTTGTTTGCAGAAGGTAGAGAATTTCTATTATGGAAATTATCGCGATACTGCTTATTCATATCACCCCGATTGCTCGCTAAGTAAAATTGAGGTTTACGATGAGGATGCTAAAAGGCACGGCGTTCAAGTTAAATTTTTTCGAGAAGACGAAATAACAGAATACAGCAGTTACAATCACGGCATAAAAGAAGGGCCTAGCTTTAAATTAAAAGGCGCCGACACCCTTTCGTATATCAACATTCAGAATAACGTTTTAGATGGATTGTCAATGCAGAAGAGCTATGTGGATGGCCGCGCACTAATTTCAAAATGTTATTATAAAGAGGGGCGAATCGCAGCAAATATAAAAGTAGTTGATGAAAGAGGGAACTTGCGAATGGAAATTAAAGTCGACAGTTCCTTTGGTAAAAGTGACGCTGAGATTGAAAGTAAGAATCCGCTTACTTCTTGGGAATATAACTATACTGTGGCCGGTGAGGTAAAAATTTATTATCCTAACGGTAATTTGTATTCTGAAGGCAGAATGGGTTATGAGATTTTTCACAGCACATCACCAAAAGGCACTTATTATTATAGCGCCAGCATGGTCCAGGCTTCCGAGGATACTGTTGTAGCGAGCGCACACAGCATTTTAGAAGGAAAATGGAAGTATTATCATACAAATGGAAAAGTGATGTGTGAGGTTTCTTACAATAAATGGGGATCGATAAATTATATCAAAGAATACTATGCAAACGGCAAACTTAAATGCGAGGGCGAAGTACTTCCAGGCGGTATTGCTGGTGAGTGTGAGAACGAGTTGCCGGTGTTGGATCTCGACATAGATTATAAGAGTTATTTTAAAGAAGATGGCACACCGGTTCTTAAGAACGGCAATGGTAGCATAAAGTACTTTTACAATAATGGTGTTTTAAAATACGAGGTAACTTATTTGAAAGGAGAAAGAAACGGGTGGTTTAAGAAATATAACAAAGAAGGGCATTTGGTATTGGTTGGTAAATATGTAAATGGAAATAAAGATGGGCGTTGGTTGGAAGGAGATCTAGAGGGGATTAATTACCTTGATGACAAATGTTTTGAAAGCCTTGAAGCCGCTGAAGCATATGAAGCAGAAGAAAAGAATAATTTGGAAGTTTCAGAAAGCATTTACAATAAAGGAGCATTATTACATTCAAAAAGCTACACCTTCAAAAGAAGTTTAAAATAACACCATGAAAAAACTACTACTACCCATTACTATTCTTTGCACGACTACTCTTTTTGCACAAGACGATTACTATCCTGCTACAGAGGCTGCTGAAGCAGATACCACGGCGATTGATACTTCCATAGCCTATGAGGAGTGGGGCGATAAGTCCGGTTATGATGATTTTTCTTTCGACCCTCGCAACCTCGAGAATTTTGAATTTAATGGCGTGATATATAAGGTTTATCCTTATGTTTTGCAGGCTCCTTACGAGCCCAATCTTGAAGGAATTGCGGTGGAAGAACCGGTGAAATTAAGCAAGAAGCAACTAAAAAAGTTAGAGAAAGCAGGATATGATATAGAGGAGATGGGATACGACTATGCGGTTGATTCTGCAAAAGCCGGAAGCTACTATGCACAAGCTGAAAGTTGGGACGGAGAAATTCCTCCTTTGGCTTACGCTATTCCCGATTCAAATTATGTTTTGCTGCAGTGGCAAAAAGATGGAACAAGAAGGGTAAGAGCTGTTTTTAGCATGAGCAATATGCTTCTTGAAGGGTCGGCTATTTTTTACGATGAGAACAATGATCCCATCAAGTTAGGAAGCTATAAAAACGGATTGAAAGATGGCGTGTGGAATACTTATTTGTATGCTAACGGACAATCATACAACAACACCTTAAATTACGTTGATGGCAACCTGCAAGGGCCTTTCAAGGAGTATGCGAACGAAAACAATGTTGTATTTGTAGAACGTGAGGGTGAATACCAAAATGGTTATGTGGTGAACGAAAAACGGTACCGACTTTTACCCAATAATACCACCAGTTTGCAAAAGGAATTGATTACCCTCGATGGTGTTCAAACAACAAAAGAATACTATAGCGAAGGACATTTAATTTATGAAATTACAAGCAATGATAACGAGCGCTTATCTACTTACACGCTAGATGATTTTGGATTCGAAAAACTCGGAAAAAATCCCTTCGAAGGAGAGAATTATTATTTAGGATATTCTTTCGCAGTGCCCAATGCAGGTGTAGCCAAATACTACTACAAGAATGGCGATTTGTGCGCTAAATTTAGCAATCCAGGGAGTTATGAATCTTCAGAGATTTTTTTCGATACCATCTATGCGCCCAATAAAAAGATATTGTTGTTGCGCAGCCAATTGTTAGATTCTGTGGGCATAGCTCGTTGTGAAATTAGAGCCTTTAGTGAAGGAAAAGTTATAGGCATTCACAGAGAAATGGTTAGAGGTTATTATAACAACAGATATGAAAAATTTGAATTGAACGAGAAGGGAGTGCTTGAATTGACCGAAGCTAACTACAGAAGTTTTTACGACAATAGCACTAAGGTTGCCGGTAAGATGTACTTGGTTTCTATTCGACGCGACAAACGCATGGGCGTAAATAGTTTTGAGTACAGAATGCCTCAGTTTGAAAATACCGCTTTCATAAAAGGAAAGTCGATTAAAGGCGATTTTTCTCTCGATTTTGTGATTACCGATAGCAGTGCAGCAAATTTTGCTTTTCAAAATATTGTAACTATTGGCGATGCAAAAATGGTGATGTTTTCTCATCGCGATTTAAATCCAGTAAAAGGTCAGTGGAAAGACTTATCGCTCACCGGAGCAGTGCAAAGGACCTTGCGCACAGGTAGAGAATTTGCTCGCGATTCGGTAAAATTCTATTACAAAGACAAATTGTTTACAGGTAAAATTCACCTCTTTTTTGGTAAAGGCGACCGACTGGTTCATTTCAAGAAAGGAATGATAGCACTTGATATTATGGCTGTTGATATGGTGAAAAAAGAGTTTGGCAAAAAAACAGAAAAGGAGTTGGGAAGCAGAGAAAAAGGAATATTAAAATCGTTCTTAGATTTAAGCTTCAAGCAAGGCGACCTTACGCACATCATGGTGAATTTTCATGAAAGGAGAGAACACATTGTTGCCGAAGCTGAGTTAGAAAAAAGTGCTTTACACGGCAAGGCTTATGGTGAAATGGTAAAGAGAAATTACGAAGGAGAGATAAGAAAAAAGGAAAGAATTGAATGCGATTTTTACTACGGTTTGCCTCATGGCGATATGGTAGAATTGCGATGGAATAAAAATACCGACACCTGGTTGCGCGAATCTGTAAAGCACTATTGCTATGGCGCCCCTTGCGACACTTCATACAAGTATGATGATGGCAAAGTGAGAAGAATGGAAGTGTACAACAAAGAAGGAAAAAGACATGGCGAATTGAAGAAATATAATCATGATGGAATAGTAGAATCTTTAGAAACTTACAAAAATGGTGTTCTTGATGGCTTATCGATTTCTTTTAACAGCAAGGGAGACACTACTTTTTATGCCATGTATGTTGATGGAAAGAAGGAAGGAAAATTTTATATGTCGAGTAGTGAATATGCCGATGCGCATTACACGCTAAGCGGAAATTACAAGAAGGGAAAACTCAGCGGACAACAAGTGCTGAGAGATGGTAACAATACCGTTAGAATGATTGCAACAGCGCACGACAAATCGTTCATCAGCGGGTACAATGATATGTCTGTAGAGTACATGTTGAAATCGCCTTTTTATTCACTTAAGATAGAAGGTGAATATGAATTTTTCTACGACAACGGTGTAAAATATTGTGAAGCAAAAACAGTATTAGACAGCAACTATATGCAACCCACTGAGGGTACTTATGATGAGGCGATGTATGAAGAAGCCGTGGCGGTAGCAGACAGCGCGCGCGCGATGGAAGATTATGCAGTAGCAGCATCTGCAGAGCCCGATTATCCTAGAATAATAGACAATGGCTTTATAGGTGTCACACAAGTGAAAGTCGAAGGCGTTATCAAAAGAGGAACTTGGAAATATTATTTTCCCGATGGTAAGTTGCAGTACGTCATTACTTATGCCGATAGCAGCAAATTGAAAGTGGGCAAAGAAATCGTTTATGGGTGTGGTTATTACCAAGAGTATTACAACAACGGAAAATTGATGGCAAAAGGACTTTTACTCGATGAGACGAACGAACAAGAGTGTGAAACAGATTTGTTTGAGAATTCTTATAAAGTGTTGTATACCGACTTCTACGCAATCGATGGAAAATCTTTGATGACAAATTCTACCGGTAGCATTAAGAAATATTATTCAAATCAATTGGTGCGCGAAGAAGGCAAATACATTAACGGAAAAAAAGAAGGATGGTGGAAAGAGTTTAACCGTGAAGGCAAATTGATTTTTGTGGGAAGATATGTGAATGGCTTGCCCGACGGGCGTTGGTTGCATGGCGACCTACAAGGCATCAATTATCTCGATGATCGTTGTTTTGAAAGCATGCAAAAAGAACAAGAAGCCATTGAAGAAGCGCAATATTATTTAGAAATAAGTGAAACGTTTTACAAAAATGGTGTTGAAATAAAATCAAACTATTATACCTTCAAAAGAGCTGGCGGGGAAGAAGGGGGAATGGAGAAGAAGTAATTCAATATTTTAATTCTTGTACGCAAAGTAAACTTCTTTTCATCCAAGAAAAAAAGCATAATCAATTGGCTAAAGATATTGTGCCTGAATAGATCACTTATCAAAAAAACACATCTTAATGGCTACCACCATCATGATGGCGCCAAATATTTTTTTGAGTGTTGATTGATCAACGGTGATGGCGAATTTAGAGCCGAAGTAGCCGCCTACCACAAAGGTGGCTGCTAAGATTAGAGCATATTTTATTTCAATTTGTCCCTGAGAGTAGTAGTTGTAAACGCCTAAAATACCAACGGGTAAAAGCATCATTGCGAGGCTCGTTCCTTGCGCGGTATGCTGATCTAAACCAAGCAAATAAACCATGGCCGGCACCATCACTATTCCTCCACCAATGCCAACTAATCCGCTTAGTAAACCTGCTACTAATCCAATAGCCAATAAAATTAAAACAGTTGCTGTGCTCATCTTACTAAGATATAAAACATCTCGTAGAGACAGATAGAATCTGTCTTAAAAAAGACCTTCTTCCATTATACCCAAAGGAATAAATCTTTTAAGACAGATTCTATCTGTCTCTACGGGAGGGCAACTGTTTGGCGAATTTTACGCTGCTTATTGTTCCATTTTGAGTAACACGCAAAATGTAAATGCCTTCGCTAAGTTGTGATACATCAAGGCTGTGAGCTTTGCTTAAAATATCTTGATGTAAAATTGTTCTACCGTTAATGTCTACTATTTCAATAAATGAAATGAATTGATCGCTATTGATGTTCAAGATGTCGTTTACCGGATTTGGATAAACATTAACCACATTTTCTATTTCATGGATTCTTGTAGTGTTCACACAAAAATCTTGATTCATCGAAGCATTGAAGGTAGTTGAGTTGGCTTTGGCTAATTCGGTGTTGTTGAATACATCATCTAACTTCATGAAGAAAGTGCCGTTGTTGCAGGTGCCAACATACTCCCAATCATTGCCTGTAGGCGCGTTTAGAGTCCACCATTTGGCTTTGTAGATAATCGTGTTCATGTACAATACCACATCGCCTTTCACATAAGTTTTTCCGCTTTGATATGCGCTGTATGAACCGCATAGTTTGAAATCGCCATCTACCTGAAAGTTATAGCATCCATTGTCTAAACAAAACTTTTGTGTGATTAAAGTATTGCCTTTGTTCAAAGGAATAAGTGTTCCGTTTTTTACTACTGCCGCAGATTGTTTATCGGTAATTTTCCAAGTAAGAGGTGCTAAACCTGTATAGGCCATAGCATCGGTGCTCACCATGTGCTCAACGCCGTTGGCAATAGTAAAAGCCTTGCTCATTGAATTATTAGTCACCACGCTTTCAGCGAAGCCTTGTGCCGCAGCATATTCTGCTTTGAGCACATGATTGCCCTGCGTTAAAATTTCGATGCCATAGAGCGTTACAACATCGCCCGGATTCAAATTAGCATTTACATTGTTGCTCATACTCAATACTCCATCGATGTAAAAGTTTATTTGTCCGCCATTAATTGCTGTACTTCCAATATTTTTAATCGACACATCGCCGCTAATTCTGTCTCCACAGCTTTGATCAAATTTATCGAGGGCGATTACAGCTACATCTGTACTTGCTTTTTTGAAGCCGTCTATGGTTCCTGCTATTTCATAAAAACCAAATGAGCTGTAATTGGTAAAGCCGTCTACAGCGGTAAGTTCGCTGCCGCCCTTAATCAACAAATAGTATTTACCTGCTGGCACGTTGAGGTCGATTTCGGCTCCGCGTTTTAGGTAAATGTTACTTTGCGCTAAAACACTGAAGGCTGAGTTCATTATGGTTAGGTCGATGTCGAGATCGGTATAGTCAATCACGGTGCTTAGTTTCAAATGAACCCTTCCTCCAGTAGTACTTTCAAAATAGAATGTATCTACATCATTTCTGTTTTCAATAATGCCGTGGTTGTCTTGTGCGTTGATAGAATCTCCTTCGCCAAAAACCAAGGTCACCGATTTTGAATAATCATCGGCGCGGTAGCCCATTTGTGAGCCAATGATAGCGATGTCGTCTTCTTTGGTGGTTGATTTATTGTAGTCGCCAATACTCCAAGTGATGTAAGGCACAAAGCCATTTCCCATCACGGGCGCCCAATCGCTGTGTCCGCCATAGTATCCTGTAGCTTGGTCTCCGTCGTGTGAGAGTCCCATGGCATGTCCCAGTTCATGACTACCAACGTGTCCGGTCTTCGCTAAACTATTTCTTAGTGGAGTGTTATATCCTGCCGAATATTTCACCACAGCGCCGCAGTTGGTGCCAAAGATGTTAAGTTTTGAATAGCCGGCTACGGTGTTGATGAAGCCAGTGGGCGAATTACCAAAAACGCACATTACTCTTTTGGTGATGGGGTAGCTGTCGAACACTGCTCTATCGGTAGTTACGTTAACATCAAAGGTAATGAAGTCGGCGGTTACCACTTCCCAAATGGTTTTTATGCTTTCATCATCGGCGCCCGATGCATTGATTTTGTTCATGTCGTATCCCCAGCCAGTCATGTCTTCACCATCGAAATCGAGGTATAAAGCAGTGGCAGCACCCGGATTGCTTTGCAGCTGATAAGCACCGGCAGTTAGTGCATTTCCCACCGGCAAACGCTTATCACTGTTGTAAGCCGAAGCCGATGGGTTACCTAAAACCTCAGATGTTGAAGAAGCTGGAGTAACTTGCATCAACACTTGAGTGCTCAAACATTTAACGGCAATTTTTTCATTGTTTTTTGTGGTGAAACGATACGATGTTTTTTGCTTGTGCAACAAGATATATCCACTAAATTGTGCGCCAAATTGTTTCACTAAAATTTCACCATCGTTGTTTGATAGATCGGCAAACAGAACATGGTTATCTCCTTCGTGAATCGCGCTGCGAACCTTGCCTTTAAAATTTAAAAGAGTTATCTCATTTCCTATAGTAATGCTTGAAATGGATGAAAAAAGTTGATTGATTTCTTTGGTGATGTTGATGCTGTCTTGCGCATTAAGCGCAGTTGCGAACAACAAAATAAAAATAAAAGAGAGAGATAGTTTTTTCATAGTGCTTTGGGAGTACTGTTCTGTTTACTTAATTAGTTTAATAGTTTGTGTGTTGTTGTCGTTTGAAAAAGTGAGAAAGTAAATTCCTTGAGTCCAGCTTGAAACATCTACGATGTGATTGCCTTCGTTCATTTTGGCAGCAAAAATTTGTTTTCCATTGAGGTCGTACACACGCAGCAAAGTATTGGCCATGTTGCTTTCTATTGTTATCATGTTGATGGCCGGATTTGGATAAACTACTACATCTGAGTTTTGTATTTCTGCCGTTGAGGTAATGTTGTTTACACAAAACGATTGGGTAACAGTGCTGGCAAATTGTGCAGACGTTGTGGTGTAAATCATCGCATTTTCATCGATGTTTTTCATCTCTGCGAAGTATGGTCCCTGATTGCAAGTGCCAATGTTTTCCCAGTCGCCAGTGGTGGGTAATTTTTGCGTCCACCATTTTGCTTTGTACACTTTTCCTTGGTAGGCCACTATGTCGCCTCCCCAGTAGGTAGTGCCGTTTACGTAAGCGTTATAGTTGCTTGAACATAGGTTGAAATTTCCGCTCAACTCAAAATTGTAGCAGCCAGGAGCCAAGCAAAATTTTTGTTTTTTCACAGTGATTTCGTCTATTGCGGGCATGTCGCTCGACGATAAAACAGTGGTGTTATTTTGATTTTTGATGTTCCATTTCAAGGTAGAATTGTTGGTGTATGAGAGCAAGTCGGTAGAGAAATTCAACTCCAAACCACTGCTTAAATTATAGTCTTTAAGCATGCTATTGTTTTTGGTTGATTGCTCTACAATGCCTTGTGCAGCTACGTATTCTACTTTTATTTGATGAGTGCCAGTAGTATAAAATTTAATGCCATTGAAAGAAACTGTGCCTTGCGCTGCAATAGAATTTACGTTTATTGTGGTATCTAACACGGCGTCAACATAAACATTAACTACGCCGCCATTGATGTTTTGATTGCCCACATTTTTAAGTTCAATATCGGCACTCACATTGTCGCCACAAAAGTTGTTCATGCCGCTAATTTTCGATACCACTACATCGTAATCGGCTTTTTTGTAATTCTCTATGGTACCAGTAATTTCGTAGTATCCGTAAGAACTGTAGTTAGAAAAATAAGCGGGTTCACTTCCGCCTTTGATCAATAAATAATATTTTCCAGCAGGTAAATTTTGTGTGAATTCTGCCTCGCGAGAATGTGATTTGTTGCTGGTAGCTAAAACCGAATAAGAGCTGTTAAACAATTTAGCTTCAACATCTAGGTTGGTGTAGATGGTGGCAGTGCCCACCAAAAGGTGAATGTTGCCTTGTGCAGTTAATTCAAAAGTGAAGGTGTCAACGTCGTTTATTGTTTCAACAAATCCGCTGTTGTCTTGCCAGTTGATGCTATCGCCAGCGCCCATGATAAGGCCGTTGGCTGTAGTATTGTCGTCGGCACGAAAGGCGCAGTTGCTGGCAATGATGGCGATGTCGTCTTCTTTTTTAGAGGCGTCGGTATATTCTCCTTTGCTCCAGGTAACATAACTTTTGCCGTAGAAGGTGCCCATGATGGGTGACCAATCGGAGTTGCCGCCGTAGTATTCAACGCTCGGACTAGGCCATATTTGTCCGTCGTGCGACAAACCAAAAAGGTGTCCCAATTCATGCGAAGCAACACTACCGCAATCGGTGCCTATTCCGGCAGCGCCAGTGCTCACCACCGAAGCTTTGCCGGTTCCAAAAATTCCAACGAAAGATAAGCCCGCAGCGCCACCAATGGAGTTGTTTCCAAAAACGCACCATCCTTTGTTGATGGTGTCGGTAGCATCAAAAATCGCTCTGTTGGTGGTAACATTTAAATCGAAAGCAGCGAAGTCGGCTGCTACCACTTCCCACACCGTACGAATTTGATTGTCGGTGGCGTTGGTGTTGGTCATGTTCCAAAAGTTGTAGCCCATGCCGGTAATGTTTTCACCATCGAAATCGAGGTACAAAACGTAAGGAGAGCCCGGCTTGCTCTCTAATGCTAACGCCCCCGCGGTTAGGTTGTTACCAATAGGCAAACGACGGGCGATCGAAGCTTCAGGTCCGCTTAGTGTGTTTGCAGAGGCGTCTGTTTTTTTTCAATTAATATACTTTTTAGTGGAGCCGAGATGGCTACTATTTTGCCATCTATTTGTTGAATTTGATAGGCCAATTTTCCATTTTCAAAGTGAATGTATCCCGATACCTTTCCATCGAAATTTTTAAATAAGAAATCTCCCTTTTCATTGTTGAGCACAGCAGTTATAACCAGTTTGTTTGGGCGTTGTACCTTGGTGGGACTCCCAAGCTGAATGTTGCCGCTGGGCAGGCTAAGGGCGATGGATTCATTGCCGCCATCAAGCCAAGGTTGAATAGCAGAAGTGATGTTGATGGTGTCTTGCGCAAAGCAAAATTTTGCTGCCAGCATCAGCACAATTAGAGTAAGTTTTTGTTTCCCCATAAATAAGTAGTTTCGTCAAAAGTGGTGAAAAGAGCTACTTGGTTTCAAGTCATTAAAATGCTGTTTGTACATTTCACGAGGGGGTAGTAATTAGCTATAACCCTTGATAAATAAGGAAATTTGTGTTTTTTAAAATACAGTTCGGGAGTATGGTTTTTTCGGTAGGGGCGAGCTGCTGCTCGCCCGCAATGTAATGTGGGCGAGCAGCAGCTCGCCCCTACACAAAACCCATTAAAATTTTACTAAATTCGCAGCAAGAAACTAATTTGAAAATTTGGTGATTCGCCAGTTTGATGATGTGATGAAAATTAATCATTTTTGGCCTTTACCCTTTAACTTCTAACTTTCCATGAAGCAACTCATACAATCATACAAAACAGGTGAACTAGGATTATTTGAAGTACCAGCTCCTGTGTGCGGCGACAATGGCGTGGTGATAAGAACTCGCTCATCATTAGTATCTGCAGGAACAGAAAAAATGATTGTTGATTTGGCTAAAAAATCGTTGATTAGCAAAGCGCAAGCAAGACCCGATTTGGTGAAGCAAGTGATCACCAAAATGAAACAAGAGGGCATTAAAAATACTTTAGAAAAAGTTTTTACAAAGTTAGATACGCCAATACCGCTGGGCTATTCATGCGTTGGCGAAGTGTTGGAAGTAGGAAAAAATATTACCGGAGTTACCGTTGGTGATCGTGTAGCTTGTGGTGGTGCAGGTTATGCCAACCACAGCGAAATTAACTACGTGCCTAAAAATTTATTTGTTAAAATTCCCGATAGCGTAAGCGATGAAGATGCATCGTTTGTAACGGTTGGTGCTATTGCCTTGCAGGGGGTTCGACAAACTGCGCCTACCATTGGTGAGCGAGTAGCGGTGATTGGTTTAGGTTTGCTAGGTCAACTTACTGTTCAATTGTTGAAAGCAAATGGCTGCAAAGTAATTGGTACCGATTTCGATCCACGTAAATTAGAGTTGGCCAAAGAGATGGGCGCCGATGCCGTTTGCGCTCCAGAAGATATCATAGCAGCAAGCAAAAATTTTAGTGATGGAAGAGGCGTAGATGCTGTAATCATCACCGCATCAACCAGCAGCAATCAGCCAGTTGCCGATGCCGGAGAAATTTGCCGTCAGAAAGGAAGAGTGGTGATTGTTGGATTGGTAGGCATGGATATTCCGCGCGAGCATTACTACAAAAAAGAATTGGAGTTGAAGTTGAGTATGGCTTACGGTCCGGGCCGCTACGACGCACAATACGAAGAGCAAGGAATAGATTACCCGTTTGCACATGTACGTTGGACCGAGCAAAGAAACTTCGAAGCCTTTATCGCTTTGATTGAAGAAGGAAAAATCACTCCGCAAAAATTATTAACGCATAGAATTGCTTTTGAACAAGCCTTAGAAGCCTACGATTTGTTGGAAGGAAAAGTGAAGGAATATTACTTAGGCATTGTGCTTAAATACCGCGAATCATCAAGCGGTAGCCGTAAGCCAATCGAGGTAAACAACCGCAGCACCAATGTGAATCAAATCAATGTAGGATTGATTGGTGCAGGTAATTTCACCAAAGGAGTTATTTTGCCAACCTTAGGTAAAATTTCATCTTACAACTTAACAGGAGTTTGCACCGCTACAGGCGTTTCTGCGCACTCTACAGGCAAGAAACACAACTTTAAGTTCATTACCACCGATGCCGATGAGTTGATTCAGCACAACGAAATAAATACAGTTTTAATCACCACGCGTCACAACGACCATGGTGAAAAAGTGATTCGTGCCATTAAAGAAGGCAAGCATGTTTTTGTAGAAAAACCATTAACGATTGATGAGAGCGAATTAGAAGTAATTCGTGTAAAATATACTAAGGCCGAAAAGCCAGCCATCTTGCAAGTGGGCTACAACCGTAGGTTTGCGCCATTGGTTCAAAAAATGAGAACTGTTATTGGCAAGCACCAAGCATCTATCAACTACCGTGTGAATGCCGGAGTGATACCGATGAATTCGTGGATACAAGACCCGGCGGTAGGAGGAGGAAGAATCTTAGGAGAGCTTTGTCATTTCGTTGATACTTGTATGTTCTTGGCGAACAGCAAACCAGTTTCTGTTTTTGCAACAGCCATTAAAAAAGCCGATCAATCTATACCCGATGAAGACAATGTGAACGTGATCATCACTTTCGAAAACGGATCGATTGCCACCATCACTTATGTTGCTTTTGGCAACAGAGAATTACCAAAAGAATTCATTGAAGTTTTCGCGCCAGAGATTGCCATGCAAATGGACAACTTCCGCGAACTCACCGTGTACCAAGGAACATCAAAAGACCGCACCAAATCATCTAACCAAGACAAAGGATTCCAAGGCGAATTCGAAGCATTTGCCGCTGCGATTAAAAGCGGAAATCCGGCGATTAGCTTTGAAGATTTGTATGCAGTGAGTAAGGTGACGTTTAAGGTGTTGGAGAGTTTGAGGAGTGGGGAGGTGGTGAAGTTGTAAGTGTGCGAATTATGGAAATCATTAGCTTTGGTGAATTTGAAAAATTGCGCTTGCAGGATTTTTTTGAAAAGCATGACATACAAAATCTCGAGCGCTGGGAATTTATGGGAGATTTGTGGATTGGCGATGCTGTTGGGTTTACTGAATGGTTGCGCTTAGAAAAAGAACCTACTAAAACTAGATCAATATCTGTTGATTTAAGAAAGCATGATAATGATATACTGAACAGAATTTTTAGCACACTAAAACTACCTCTAAAAAAAGGACAAAAAATAGAAGACCTTGCAGCTATTTTTGGACAGCCAGTGGGATTTGATAAATTCGTAGCGGATAGAATCAATTACGATTTCGAGATAGGTAAAATTGAAAAATTTACCATTTCATGCACTATACTGAATGAAGGTGGCTTGATCTACTTTGTAATGATGAGGAAATAATTCCCCTAGTAGTTTCAAATTTGCAATTTGAAAAACCCCATTGCGATTTCTAATCGCTTTAAAATCCAAACAAAATCCATTTTTTTAAGTGCAATGCATTCGTAGGGGCGAAAAATCTTTCGCCCATTTATCTTTTGCAATTACACAAATTATAGGTGCAATTGGGCAAAATATTTTTTGCCCCTACAAGATGCGTAATGAAAAAATAGAAGACATGAAAACCTTGCCCCCGCCACTCTTAGGCTGCATTTTCAAGACCGAATGAGTTTTTACTCATTCTCCTTTTAATATCAAATCTAAGAGTCTTCTTACTCTTCAAGCCTTCGGCTTAATTTTTTATATTAGCGAGGCGAAGCCTCTTTTATAGAAAACCAACAAGCGATAAGAAAATGCACGCTTGTCGGGGCGGGGGTGGAAAGAGCAATTACAGAAATTGATTTCCGATGCTCAATTACGCACCGACATTGGACGAGAAGCTTTAAAGTATGCGTGGAAGAATTGGAGCTATAACAAATCTACAACAGAGGTTTATAAGGAGTTGTTTATTTAAATATCATTAAAAAACAAAGTTCAGTATGGTGAAAAAAATTAGCTTAAACGTAATTTAATATTTTAACTTATTTAATAGATAATTAGACAGTTAAAAATATTAAAAATACTTTAAATATCATTTTTTAATAAAAAATGATTTTAAAACAGGTGTGATTAACAGTTATTTTTAAAGCTTAAAAAAAATGTTGATAAACATATATTATGATACGAAAAAGTCTATTTGATCTAATGTGTTGCATCAGCACTTATTCATTTGGTCAGAACCTCTACCTAAATGAGAAGTCTGGAGCAAGGAATACTTACAGCATTCCTAACATTAACAAGATTACCTTCCAAAATGGTGATGTGGTCATTGAAACAAAGTCATCCACAGATAACTTTGCAATAAGCGGAACCAGAAGCATTACCTTCCACCAATTGGTAACAAGCGTTGAAGATATTGTTGATGTAACTGAAGCAATCTCAGTTTACCCAAATCCATGTGGTGATGTATTAAACTTAAGTGATGTGGTTAGTAATGGAACTTACTTCATTTATAACATAAATGGAAGCCTTGTACAATCAGACAAGGCAACATCAGCAATCAATGTTGGCGGACTTGGAAGTGGAGTTTACTTTTTAACACTGGTAGGAGATAACAATACACAAACAATAAAATTTATAAAACAATAGAAAGATGAAAGCATTAAAAATTATAGGAGTATTTGCATTGGCGTTAATGAGCAATGCGGTAATGGGGCAAAATGACTCGGTTTATGTTGTAAAAAATGGGGTTGTAACCCATGCTATAAAACAAAGTGATGTTGACAGTATCATTTTTTATAGACCAACAACAAAAAATAATACAGTAACAGACATTAATGGAAACACATACAAAACTGTAACCATCGGAACACAAGTTTGGATGGCGGAGAATTTAAGAACAACAAAATATAAGGATGGCAGTTCAATTCCAAATGTAACAGATAATAGCCAGTGGAGTGTATTAACAACGGGAGCTTGGAGCAACTATTACAACAACAGTCAAAACGATAATACTTACGGTAAGTTGTATAATTGGCATACTGTAAATACAGGTAAACTGTGCCCTATTGGTTGGCATGTACCAACAGATGCGGAGTGGACGGTTTTAACCGATTATTTAGCAGCAAATGGGCATAGCGGAACAGAAGGCAAAGCTTTAAAATCCACAACGGGTTGGAACAGTAATGGAAACGGTACGGATAATTATGGCTGGAATGGTCTTCCGGGCGGCTACCGCGACTACTATGGAAATTTCAGCAGCATTGGTTACTACGGTTACTGGTGGAGTTCTTCTCAGTACGCCACGAGTGATGCTTGGAGCCGTAGTTTGTACCGCCTCAATGACAGCGTTTACAGCTACGGCAACTATGAGGGCTACGGTTTTTCTGTCCGTTGCCTCAGGGATTAATTTTTGCGATAAGAGAGTGCAGAGCCAAACTTGTTTGAGCTATGCCGAACGAAGCAAAAATGATGAAATAATTTATTTGATTCATTTGACAATTTGATTATTTCATAAAACATAAATTGGCATCAGCCAATTTATGTTTAAACACCGCGAAACGGTTAATTTTTTTTTAATGGCTTTATATTCTGATTTACCGGTTTATAAATCAACATATGATTTGTTGGTAGACATTTTTTGTTTCACGAAAGATTTTAAAAAGGAATATAAATATACGGTGGGCGAAAGCTTAAAGAAAGAAACTATCGATTTGCTTATTTTGATATACAGAGCAAATGTGAAACGAGATAAAAAAGATTTATTACAAGAAGCCAGAGAACGTATTGAGGTAATACGTTTGTTTATTCGTTTAATGAAGGATATGCAACAAATAGGTTTAAAACAGTTTGTACAAATTAATACATCAGTAGAAAATGTATCAAAGCAACTCACAGGATGGCAAAAGGCAATTACATAGTTTCTCTGGTGAGCGTTCTGAATGTTACGACAAACAGAAGAGAGCCAATTAAATCCGGTAACCCGCTGCATGAGTAAAACACCAAAAAAATATATAAATGGTATTGTGTAGCTAAAAAAACAGAGGTTACTATTACGTTAGGTCTTCCGGGCGGCTACCGCAACAACAATGGAAATTTCAACAACATTGGTAACAACGGTAACTGGTGGAGTTCTTCTCAGAACAACACAAATAATGCTTGGAACCGTAATTTGAACAACAACAATGACAACGTAAACAGAAACAACAACAATAAGAAAAACGGTTTTTCTGTCCGTTGCCTCAGGGATTTGATGGAAACTAGCCCTCGGTATTTTATCGAGGGCTTTATTTTTTAATATGCAACTTGATTTATTCTCACACATTGATTACGCTATCCTGACCGAAGAACTCTTCACGGCTTATTTTGATTGCAGGAAAAACAAACGCAATACGTTAAATGCTTTAAAGTTTGAACAGCATTTGGAACAAAATGTTTTTAAACTGATTGATGAGATTTACCAAAAAAAATATCAATTTGGTCGGCATTTACATTTTAAGCAACGATGAGCTAAGCATGTATTTTACCGTAAGAAATGGCCAAATTTCTAGTCCAAACACCAATACCGTTTTGTATGTTGCCCATCGAAATTCGTTAGAAGAAGAATTTGCAAAACCCTTAATTATTTCTTTAACAGGCAATGTTAAAGGCTTTATTAGTAATCCGAGTTTAACGCCAGATAAATCAACATTGATGTTGTACAATGACGATGGGGAAAAACACATATTGATATTTACCCAAACAGATGAATATTCATATGATCTTACAGGAGAATTGCCTATTGAAGAGGGGTATGAGTTGGCTCCCGGACAGCTTTCTAAAGATGGTTTGAAGTTTTTTATTGGCTTAGAAAAAGATAAAGATTCGCGATTGTGTTATTATTCGCGACCATGTCTTACCGCTGCTTTTGTTTTTCAAGAATTTCTTAATTGTGACATCAAAGAATCTGTTAATTATAGAAAGGGTCAACCTTCTGTTTCAGAAAATGAAAGTGCGATCATTTTTACTAAATCGGTAACCAATAGTTGGGAGGTTAATGATTTGTGTTCTGCTAATTTAAGTTTACGAGGCAAAGTGGATTCCCCGCTTTCAGCAGTGAATACAAGCAATGGAGTAGATTCTATCAAATCAGTGATGATGGATAACATTACAACTAATGCTGCACCTCTGAGAAATGAAAAAATAGAATTTTCTATTTATCCCAATCCAGCGCAATTCGACATCAACATATCTTGCAACAACAGCAACATAGAGCGAGTTCAAATCTATGATATGCAAGGTAAAGTCTTGTACGACAAAGCGCTTAACAATACAGCTTTTCCCATTCAAATTGCGGTGAGTGAATTAAATGCCGGAATATATTTCTGCACTTTATTTTCCTCCGACGACAGCAGTGAAACACGCAAATTCATTGTAGTAGAAAGATAGGCCATAGCTGCGTTTAAAGCATGGCTAAAATTCTATTGAATGCAGTTTTTTGAGAAAACACTTTCACCTGTTGATTGCTGTAGTGTAGTTCGTCGTCGTGTTCACTAATAAAAAAGAATTTGCCTTCAAAGCTGGCTTTATCTTTCACCATGCGGAAAAGTTCTAATCCGTTTAGAGCGTTTAAATACACGTTGGTAATAATAGCTTCGGGTTGATACTTAACAATAGAAACAAGTCCGTCTACACCATTATCTCCAAGATGTGTAGTAAATCCTCTTTTAAAGAAATAGCGATTTGCTTTATCTAAAAAGATAGGGTCGTCATTTAAAATTAGAACTCTCATAGCTAAATGTATTAGTTGAATAAAAGTGATTTATTCTTAAGACGTTTAGCCAAGAAAAAAAGTATATCAAAATTTTAACAAAGATGTGTAAAATTTTGCCGCAAGAAGATGGCTACTATTGCACGACTATTTTCTTACTTAAAACCTGATTTTTAGAAATTACCTGAATGAAATATACTCCCGTCGCTAAATTACTTTTGGCGAAGGTATAACTGTTGTTGGTGATGATTACACCTTGCAATTGCTGCTCAATTTCTTGTCCGCTCACATTCAACAAGTTTATTTTTACCACAGGTGATTTATAGTTGAGCATCACCGAAATCTCATTTTCATTTTGATACACTTCGAAGTCACCATCTTTAGCTTTAAGTTGCACCCACTTGGTGTTTGAGTAAGTGGTGGTTCCATCGAAATCTACTTGTTTTAGGCGGTAATACTTAACATCAAAACCGGTAAGGTCATGATCAACATAAGCATAGTCGCTTACGTTGTTGGTGCTTCCCGCACCAGTAATTTTCGCGATTGTGTTCCACGAAATTCCATCAGCCGACACCTGCACCTCGAAGTAATCATTGTTGATTTCAGAGGCGGTAGTCCAGTTTACGTAAACCGCATTGTCTATTTTTTCAATTGTAAAAGAAGTTAACTCTACTGGTAAAGTTGAGGCATTGATACAGCAATCGGTGCAACCATAAGCATCGTCGGTGAAGTAGGAGTCCATGTTGGCATCTGTAATGCCACGAAGCGAGCCCGAAGCATCATTTACCCATGAACCATTTTTACAGAATATACCACCACCAGTGATGGCGATATCGTTGTTGTAAGAGCCATTAACCAAGATAGTGCCTGCGTTGGCCATTACTTTAGCTGAATTGGCCACTACTAAATCGAGATTAAGTGAGCCGTTATATCCCCAAAAGCCGCCCGATTCCACATATATTTCGGTACCGGTGGTTAAGGTTGGTTGCTGGTAGCAAACACCACCATTTTTAACAGTAACTTTTAGTGGGTTTACCGATAGGAAATTTCCAAAGGCGATGTTCGCAGGGTGTGTTAATGGATAAAATGCGCCATTTGCCCAGTTGTGTTCAATTACCACAAAATCGGCCGTTGTAGGAGAGCACCCGCAGCTTGCGCCACCCGATGAAAGTGACCATTGGTTGGCGGTTGAGGTGGAATAGTAAGTCGTTTGGGCCATCAACGATAGCTGCACAAAAATCAACAATAAAATCGTCGACGCAATCTTTCTTTTCATAAATAGTAGTTAGCAAATGCAGCGGAAATGTAGGAAACGAAATGCAGAAATCAAAAATGAATTTTGAACTATTGAGCAGATTTTTAACTAATTATTCGAACCAACAACGAGCTTCTTGCTTAGTGTAACACCGCTTTCGGTGGTGGCGCTAAGAGTGTAAATTCCTATGGGTAAGGCAGTGTAATGAATGGTGTTGCTTGCTTGAAAATCGGTGTTTTTCAACAAAATGGTGCTTTCTATAGTTTTGCCAGTGATATCGTAAAGCACCAAGGTTACTTCTTCATACGAGGGTATGGTAACATTGATTTCTCCATACGAAGGATTCGGCACAACGCTAAAATTAAAGAGCTGAGAGTTCTCTACAATAGCAATTTGCGAATAGCTAAACTTGCCGTCGAAATCGCTTTGTTTGAGTCGAAAATAAAGCACATTTTCATTGCTGTTTATTGTACTGTTGTTGTATTCAATAAGATTGTTGCTGTTGCCTGCACCTTTCACTTTTGCTATATCCACCCAATTCTCTCCATCCACCGATTTTTCAATGGTAAAGAAATCGTTGTTAATTTCTGAGAGTGTTGCCCAGTTAAAGACAATTTCATCGGCTGTTTTTTGTGCTTTGAAATAGAGTAATTCAATGGGAAGAGCGGTTAAGCAAGTAACACGAGAGGATGCGGAACCATTGATGGAAAGAGGAGTATAGCTTCCTCCACATGAGCTACAGTAGGCTGTTATTTTTATGGTTCCGAAGTCGGTAAACGAACCCGCCAATTTTATTTTTGAGCAGTCGTAAAGATAAATTCTTCCTGTGTTGATAGACAAGGAACCAAAGAGATCGAGGGTGGCCCCCGAGCAAACATCTAAAGTGCCGTTAACGGTTAGAGAGGTAGAATAGGCCGGACTATTAGAAGTTGTATAGCACCATTTTTGGCCAGAGGATAAGGTTTGTGTGCCCGAAATGGATTGATTGGTGGCATTGCAAGAGGTGCATTGCGCAAAGCTTTTGTTTACCAATACCGTGATGGAAAGCAAGAATACGATGAACCCCAAAGTAATTTTTTGCATACTTAAATAGTAGATGTTGTGGCTACAATGTTAAGTTGCTGATGCCAAGCGTTCAATTCAAATAATTGGCAAATTATAATTTTACTCTCAGCAGAAAATATTCTTCAATTTGCTGTAAAGCTTTGCTGGCGGCTGTTTAATAGCATTTAAAAAAAGAGAAATTTACTTTTTGACTACCCTACACGTAATAAAAAAGTAGCGTAACGATAGCACCAAAGAGCAAACCAACAAGCATGATTTTAGCCACTTTGATGCGGTCTTTGGTGTAATCGGCTTTTTGCTCAACCGCAATCGATTTTCCTACTTCCCCAAAGTTGAATAAACCTTGCATGCCAAAGGCAATGCAAAATTTGAAATACCATTGTTGAAAGGTAACGCCTAGCGCAGAGGCAGGAATAAAAAGTGCCAATCGCCATGAAGTTGGGGCGTTAAATAGCAGCAAAAGCGCTATGCTAAGCACACAAAACAAAGCTGCAGCGATGGTGGCTTTTTTTCGTATTTTAAGTTCTTTCGGACCGATATTACAGGTGCCTGGAACGTAGTTGTATTCATTGGTGAAATCAGACATTTCGCTTATTTTAATCTTTCTAAAACACCTCTTCTCTTCACGATGTTTTTATAATCCCACTGAATTTCTTCGCACTTTTTAAGCCATCGTTTTAAGTCGGCTTTATTGATTTCTTTCACCGAAACATATCTTGCTTCTGCGGCTTTGAAGCTTCCTTCATTTTTTAAATCTTTCTCCTCAAAGGATTGTCCGCTCCAAAACAGCAAACGCACACAGCCTTTCAATTTACTGTAGCCAACTACCGGATTGCCCTCTAAGAACCACACAGGATGAGCATGCCATATTTTATTTTCGGCACGCGGCAAAGCCTTGCTTATTACCTCGTACAAAGTGTTGCAAATAAGTTGGTCTTCGGGCGATTGTGCGCTGTTGTATTTCTTAATTTCTTCTTTCATCAAGCCTTTTTCACAAAGATTGATTTAAGCGCCATTGAACCAAATCCGTCTACCTTGCAATCGATATTGTGATCTCCCTCTACCAAGCGAATATTTTTCACTTTGGTGCCGGCTTTAATGCTTTTTGAATAACCTTTTACAGGCAAATCCTTAATCACCACAACACTGTCTCCATCTTGCAAAATAGCGCCATTGCTATCTTTCACCACTATGGTGTCGTTGGCTACTGTTTCTTCTTCTTTCGCTACTTCAGCGCTCCATTCGTGTCCGCATTCGGGACAAGCCAAAAGTAAGCCTGATTCATAAGTGTAGGGAGATTTGCATTTCGGACAAGGAGGAAATTCTGACATGGTAGAATGATTAAAATTTTTGGAAAAGTACTGATTTTAAAGCAAATTATTTTTTCAATTTTTTCGATTTATGTTTTTCCATATTTTCTTTCAATTTAAACTTAACCATTCTAGCGATTAAGGTGAGTGGAAGTTTTTTGTCGAGGGGAAATTGAACCGATCCTTTTGCGTTTTTGTGCGATTGAAGCTCTTTTTGAAAAGAAATTATCGGACTAGCGCCGGGATAGAATCCGATATGATTTTTATATCCTGCGAAATATACCAGCATGCCGTGTAGCTTGTACGCAGGCATTTGATAACTTATAACTTCCTCAGCATCAGGCGCATTTTTCTTGATGCAGGCTCGTAGCTCTTGCAACATCAATTGTGTTGCTTCGGGAAAAGTGGCAATGTATTGCTCTACGTTTTTCATTTTGCTTTGATAAATCTAAAATTTAGCTTTTGCAAAATTGCATAAATTATATAATTTCAACTTGCTTTAAACCTAGAAATGATTCAAACAACTGTTGACAAGGAGACTGGTATTATCTGGTCTATTGTGCGTGGAGTAATTACCAAGGAAGTTCTCATTAACAAGATGATTGAGATTAGATTTGCCGCAGGGCATAATACAACATCTATTAAGGTGATGAACATATTTGAAGACGCAAGCACAGAGCTTACGGGCGAAGAGATAAGAGAAGTATGGACTTTGGTAGCGCAAAACAGCTCACATCTCACCAAGATAAAAGGCGCGATGATAGCCAGCACACCAAGAGAAACTGCACTTTCTATGATTTATGCCGACACGGCGAATAAGTCGGAGGCATTCAACATAAAAGTTTTTTCTACCGCTGCAGCAGCGCTAAAGTGGCTTAATGAAGGATAATTTATTACCTTAATCGAAAATGAAATTTGTATGAACTATTTCAAAGAGAAGAATAACACCTTAGAAGCTACCTTTAAATTCAAGAATTTTATTGAGGCTTTTGCTTTTATGACCGAGGTAGCAATGATTTCTGAGAAAGCCAATCATCATCCCGACTGGTCGAATTCGTACAATATGGTGATTATTAATTTAAGCACACACAGCGAAGAAAAGATCACAGAGAAAGATTATAAGTTGGCCGAAGAGATTGAGAGTTTGTTGAGGTAGAATTTCTTATTATTTCCCCGGACCAAACAATCCCATTTGTGGTTTTTTTCGTCGTTTTTGTTTGGGCTCTTTCATCTTCGTTTTTCGTTTGTTCCAAAACACAAGATGGTCGTACCATCTTTTATCACGGTATTTTTGTTTCTTGCTGTCGTAGCCTTTAGGTCTTACTCGATGTGAGGAGTAGGAATCGTTAAATTTCATCGGACCGCGTTTTCTCGACTTTACGGCATAGCTGTCTTTCATGCCTTTGGCATGACGATTTTTGCGCGATTCATTTTTGGAATAATGTTTTGCAAAGCGCTTGTATTTGCGATTGCTAATTTTGCCGCGGTAATTATCGTTGGCATCGGGATTTCTTACTTTTCGTGATTTCTTGTAATGGGTGGAGTAGGAATCTCCAAAGTGACGCTCTTCTCTTTTCTTGTATGATTTTACGCTGTATGAGTCGCTACCTGAATAGGGCTGATTTCTTTTTTTTTTTCGTTGAGAAGCTGTCGTAAAATTTGATCTTTCTCTTTCCTCCCCCTTTGGTAGAATAAGAGTCTTTGTAGGCTTTTCTTCCTCTGTTTTTAGATTTTGTAGAGTAAGAATCGTGGTATTTTTGATTTTTTCTTACGCGTTTAGAAGAATAGCTATCTAAATACTTTTGTTTCTTTTTGTTGTATCCGTAAGAGCTGTAGCTGTCTCTATAGTCGCCGCCACCGCGAGGTGTACGCACAGAATCGTCGTAATATTTTTCACTACAACTCGTTAGAGAAGCAGCAAAAACCAACAATAGATATAATACTATACGATTCAAAAAATTAAGGTCTAGGTGTAGTAAATTAAAAAATTATTGCGCTTTTGGTCCGGCAGATACCGATTCGCCTGTAAGGCTTTCTAAGTCTCTATCGAAAAGATACAATCCTCCTTTATCGTTACCAATTAAGTTAATCTTGTCCATCACTTTACGCGCTGTTGCTTCTTCTTCAATTTGCTCTGCTACGTACCATTGCATAAAGTTGTGTGTAGTAAAATCTTTCTCTTTCAAGCAAATGTCTACCACGTTGTTTATTTCTTCAGAAACCAAAACTTCATGTTTAAACAAGCCTTGAAACAAAGCGGTTAAAGAGGTGAAGTTTGAAATGGGTTGTTTGATAGCAGGTATTTTAGCTTGTCCGCCTCTTTCGTTTACATATCTCACCAGTTTCAACATGTGCATTCTCTCTTCATCGCTGTGGCGATATAAGAATTCGGCTGTTCCGCTTAAACCTTGGTTTTCTGCCCATGATGCCATGGCCAAATAAAGGTTAGAAGAATCAGCTTCTAATTGAATTTGCTTGTTGAGTGTATCTTGTACTTTTTTGCTTAACATATTTACCCCTAAGATTGGTTGCTAGATTTTACCAAACATACCGAATTTATGTCGTTTTTCACAAAATTACGCCGGGAAAATTGTTAAAAGCCCGCTGTTAATAGGCAAAAAAAGAGCGCTGCTAAATGTTTGCAGCGCTCTGTGTAAGTTATTTAGTTCTAGTGAATTCGTACACTTGCTCGCTCACTCTCTCACCATCTTCGTAAATTTCTTCGTGAATGGAAATTTTAAACTTTTCTCTTTCTTGTTGTTTTTCTTTTTCTTGTTCGCTTTGGAAACATTGCGGATCTAAGTAGTTGATACCTGTTAAATCTCCACTTAACCAGCGACCATGTTTCTCGCCGTTTACATATTGTCCTACTTCAATTAATTTTCCTTCGTCATTGTAGTATTTCCACCAGCCGTTTTTCTTTCCATTGATGATTTGTCCTTCGGCATTTACATTATCGTCAATGTTGTAGAGTTGTAATTTACCGGTTCCATTTTGTACCAAGGTATCACCTTCTTTATTGATGTAGATGTTGTATGAAGCAACAAAATCTGATTCTTGAATATCAGTGGCACAATTCAAACGAGTGTCTTCGTATTGCAAAATACCAATGTATTTTGTGCTTCCGTCGGGATAAAATGCTTTGTAGTTTGCAATACCAGTAAGTGTGTCGGCGCCAAAAACTAATTGCGCTTCTTTTACAAATTCTAACTCAGCAATTTTTCTTTCAACGGTGTTGTTGTAAGTCCATGTTCCAACTTTTTGCATTCCGTAGCTAAAATTTCCTTGGTCTAAGGTGTCGATGGTTACTTTGGTTTTTCCGTTCAAGTATTTTTTTCCGTTGGGATGATAAACATTTACTTCTCCAGTGAAGGCAAGGTCGCTCGACCAATCGTTAAGAATAGTTTCTATGTTGAGGTAAGAATATTCGCCGTTGTTTGAATATCCGCTATCAATTTTTAGCTCTAAACGCAAAGTATTGTAGCTATCGAATAATTTTAAGTCGCCCTGCAACCTTCCTTGGTGATAATTCGACCACAAGCGATAAACGTAAACTCCGTTTTGGTAGTCGTATAGTTCTTTAAATTGCTGTCCTTCTTCTTTTCCTTTAACATAAAAGCCTTTCTGAACCGTGTCGCCAAGTTCATTAATTTCGAAAAGTACGCTGTCTAGTAAATCATTTTTGAAATGGCGGTAAAAAGAGATGCCTCCATCGCGATAATAATTTACAAAATCACCGTGATATTCGCCTTTTTTATTGCACACGCCCACGTATTCATAGGTTCCATTTGGGTAGTACACCGCATGGGTATCTACTAAGAGTCCGTTGCTATAACGTTGATATTGTATTAAGAAATATTTCTTATCATCTTTCTGCATTTTCTTTTTGCGATAGGCAAAAAGTTTTGCGTCTCCGTGGTAGTATCCTTCGTTGGTATTTATTTCGAAGGCTAATCTTTCTTTGCCTCTTCTTTTATGGTATCCTGTTGATTTTCCGTGAGGCATGTTATTTTTAAAAGTGTAGTTCGATTCAAATTTTTTCCCTTTGTCGTTGATCGATAAAATTTGTCCGTTTTTCACTTTTACCGTGAGTTTAAATTTAGGCGTGTAGCTGCTTGTAGAAACAAAAGAAAGATTGCGGTTATAGTTGCAGAT
Organism: uncultured Chryseobacterium sp.; assembly: GCA_964406465.1. GTDB lineage: Bacteria > Bacteroidota > Bacteroidia > Flavobacteriales_C > JAHEZL01. The sequence continues at coordinate 151,799 of CAYORT010000003.1, read as the reverse complement.
GATTTCGTTTTCGTTAATGGTGATAGGCTCTTTCAACTTATTTTGTGCTACGATGATTGTACCTGTATATGGCTTTTTATCGAGATAGATATGCACTGAATCTAAGTATTCGCGCTGACGAATTTTACTGTAAGATTCTTCTTCTTCATCTGAGTAATGGTAGTTGTTCTCGTATCCTGTAAGACGAGATAAAACATCTTTGATGGTGAGCACTTCAAGAGGGTAACGCGCGCTATCACAATGGTAGAAACCATCTACAGAAACTCTTCCAAGATCTACAGTAATTTTGTATTTGCTCATTGCACTATCGTGTTTCAATATGGTGAAGTATCTGCGGTGTCCCGAATTACTGTCTAAAGAATTGGCGAAAAGTTTGTCGGGAATTTTAGGCGACATGTAAGTGGAGTCTATTTGATCGTACTTGTTGGAAATAGAGATAAGATACAGAGAATCCAATCGTTTTCCACTCCAGTCATTACTATAGAAATAGGAGTAATTAGCGCTTTTGGTTTGCATTTTATCTCCAATCAATTTGTCTCTTCTATATTCTTTGTACTCAAAAGTAGAATCGAGAACGTAGTAGGTTTGTCTTTTTAAAACTCTATCTGCTTGATAATAATCTAAACGAAATCTTGGGTGATCTACCGAATCGGTAAGTGGTACTTTGATTACTGCTGGTCGGCCAAGTGGATTGTAAATAGTATCAAAGTTTAAAGCGAATCTGTCGCTAGGGTTAAAGTCAGAAAATCTTGCCATCACCTCTCCATTTTCGTGGTACACTACAAATGGAATTCCTGTTGGCACTAAATATCCCTGATAGTAGTCGCTCAGGTAGTAGTCATTTTCAAAATCGGTATAGCTAAAAGAAAAAGTGTAGCGATGCTTTTTCATGTATTTTTTGTACTGCTCTTTGGTCATTTTTTCGAAGTCAATTTTGTGCACCGCTGTATCGTATAGTAGTTGTCCGGCAAAGTTTAATGGCCACAAGCTATTTTTATTCAGTTGTGTCACCGAATCGGCATGTAATTCAAGATGTATTTGTCCGTTTGGATAGTAAACTTTGTAGTAATCAATGAAGCCGTCACCTTTTTTGATGTATTCTTCTGTTGGTTTTTCGTTTTCATTCAATTCTTTTTGCAGTCCTTCTTCAACACCTTTGTTGTAGGTATATATTGCAGCCAAATAAGGCACACTTTTTTTCTTACTGTAATCGTAATAAGTTTTGATAAAAATCCATTCGCCGTCTTTCAGTCCGTTGTAAAAACTACCTTCTTTTCGTTTTTGGCCATCGTAATAGTAGTAAGTTGCTTTACCATTTAACTTTCCTTGTTCTATTCTAAATTCGGCACCTACGATAGGCTTTAATTTGCCATGTTTATTTTTCCATCTGTTTCTAAATGTTGGTTTAAATGCGTGAAGCATCAAATAGTCGCCGGTGGGTAAGGAGTCGAAGATGGGAGGTATTTCGGTATTTTCTTGATGGTAGCGCCCTCTGTATGTTTTTTCCCACTCGAATTGATAAGGATAAACATAATATAGTTTGCCTTTGTATGTCATGGTGTCGGCTGTTAAGTCCTGAGCCATAGTGCCTAAAAATAGCAATGACATTAAGGTTAAAAGTAGGTAGCGCATAGTGCAAAAAATTAGTGATACATCCTTGAGAGTTCAAACATAGCAAGAAACTTTTGTTTTAGAGATGAAAGGCTTAAAATTCTGCTTTTAATTTCAACATTTTACTAATGTTGAGTGACAGATTCATGAAGGTGATTTTCGGATTGGCGTTGCGTGTTATTTGGTTGTGTAAATCTTCAAATGCTTCGGTAAGCAAAATAATATTTCCGCCGTGAATGAAGGGAGCAAATTTTTGAAGAAAGGTAGCTTCTTTTTCGTGCAAGGTGTTTAAATTGCTGCCGTAGTTGTGCACCAAACATTCTCTAAAAAAGCGCAAACCGTATTCGGCTAAATTCTTTTGTTTTTCGCGTCCTATGGAAGATACTGCTTCTACCCACTGACTGATATCAATCACGTTTGCGGCATAGCAATAGCGCATCCAATTTTGAAAGTTGGTAATGTAAAAATCTTCCTCTTCATTGCCCGCTGCAAGCTCTAAAGCACGATTGATATTGTGTTCGCAAATAGGTGCGTAAATCTTAGCTGCCTCTTCATCAACATTAAAATTGTGCACCAAGCCAGCTGCAATTTCATCGGCACTTGGTTTGGGTACTTTAATGATTTGAACACGCGAAAGTATGGTAGGGAGGAGGGCGTCTAAATCCTGACAAACCAGCAAGAAAACCGTGTGTGGATCGGGTTCTTCTAAAATCTTTAAAAGTTTGTTTGATGTTGCGATATTCATCTTTTCGGGAAACCACAAAATGATGATTTTCTTTTTCGCTTCGTAAGCGCGCAAACTAAGTTTGCTTAAAATTTCTTCGCTGTCTAGAACCGCAATGCTCACCTGTTTATTTTCAACCTCTAATAGTTCAATCCAGTTTTGTAAGCTTAAATACGGATTGGCTAACACCGCGCCAGTCCACTCTTTAAAGAATTGAGAACTGGTTGGATTTTTACTCACCTCTTTTGTGGTGGCTGTTGGAAAAATAAGTTGAATATCTGGATGCTGTAATTTTTCAAATTTGATGCACGACGAACAGGTGCCACAGCTGTCGTCGTCAATGGGCTGCAAACAGTTGATGTATTGTGCATAAGCAATGGCTAAAGCGAGCGCACCACTGCCTTCACGTTCTTCAAACAACTGTGCATGACTCACGCGGTTTTCGTTTACCTGTGCTATCAAGCGTTGTTTAACGCCCACATTTGCTATAACCTTTTTGAATTGCATTTTGCCAAAAGTATCAATTTTTTGCCTATGTTTGGGAACGGGAAAAATTTAAAAAACAAAATACATGAAAACAGTTAGAGAGTACGATTTTACTGGCAAAAGAGCCTTAATAAGAGTGGATTTCAATGTGCCATTGGACGAGAACTTCAATGTTACCGATGATACTAGAATTAAATCATCAATGCCTACCATCAATGCTATTATTGAGAAAGGTGGTGCTGTGATTTTAATGTCGCATTTGGGTCGTCCGAAAGGCGGACCAGAAGCTGCGTTTTCATTAAAGCATGTTATTCCAACTTTAGAAAAATATTTGGGCGGAAAAAAAGTAAAATTTGCTACCGACTGTGTTGGTGCCGATGCACAAGCATTAGCTAAAGATTTGAAAGCAGGAGAAATCTTGTTGTTAGAAAATTTACGTTTCTACAAAGAAGAAGAAAAAGGCGATGAGGCTTTCTCTCAAAAATTGGCAAGCCTTGGTGATTGCTATGTGAATGATGCATTTGGTACAGCGCACCGTGCGCACGCTTCAACAACTATTGTAGCTAAGTTTTTCCCTAAAGATAAGATGTTCGGATTGTTATTGGCTGGCGAGTTGGAGAGCATTGATAAAGCTTTAAAAACAGGTAAAAAACCTTTAACTGCCATCATGGGTGGTTCTAAAGTTTCTTCTAAAATTTCTATCATCACTCAATTGCTTGATAAAGTAGATGTGTTGATTATTGGTGGAGGTATGGGTTATACTTTTGCTAAGGCACAAGGTGGAAATGTAGGCAATTCAAAAGTAGAAGATGACTACTTAGAAATGGCTTTAGATATCGTGAAAAAAGCAGAAGAAAAAGGAGTGAAATTATATTTGCCAACCGATTGTATCATTGCCGATGATTTCAGCGAGAATGCAAACACTGGAGTGGCTAACAACAAAGAGATTCCTGCTGGATGGCAAGGTTTGGATGTGGGCCCAGAAACAGTTAAAAATTTCTCCTCTGTAATTGAAAACGCTGGTACTATTTTGTGGAACGGTCCGGTAGGCGTTTTTGAAATGACAAAATTTGAAAAAGGAACGAAATCTGTTGCTGAGGCTATTGTAAAAGCAACTGCAAACGGAGCATTCTCATTGATTGGTGGTGGTGATTCTGTTGCTGCAATCAACAAATATCATTTAGGAGAAAAAGTAAGTTATATCTCTACTGGTGGTGGCGCGATGTTAGAGTATTTGGAGGGACAAGTTTTGCCGGGTGTTGATGCGATATTGAATTAATTTATCAAGTAAAATTGAAAAGGCGTTGGTTGAAAAACTAACGCCTTTTTTATTCTGTTGAACAAAGAGTTCATGTGTAGGGCAATAGTTCCTTCGTTCCTCAGGATGACAGCCATTACTTAAAAACTACATTTACAAAGTATTTCAGGGTGTGGTTGTCATCCTGAGGCACGAAGGAACTATCGTAAAATCATTTTATCACCGTTCCGCCGTTTTCACCCACCTTTAATGCGTGGCAAATTCTAACGCTGCTTACGCCGCTGGCTATAGCTTTAAAAGCATTGTCCATTTTCGGAATCATGCCATCGGTGATGGTGCCATTGGCTTTATAGTTTTCGTAATCTTGTTTGTTGATAGAAGAAATAAGCGTAGAAGAGTCTTTCGGATTTTTCATCACGCCGTCTAATTCGAAGCCAAGGATGAGTTGCGTTTCTTCAATAGTCGACATTGCTTTTGCCACTTCTGATGCGATGGTATCTGCATTGGTGTTGAGCATGTGTCCGGAACCATCATGCGTAAGCGGAGCAATCACCGGGACCAATCCCGATTGAATTAAGGTGTTCAACAGCTTTGCATTAACGCCATCAACGTCACCCACCCAGCCGAAGTCGTGCTCCCAGCCGCTTCTTTTGTGTGCTTGAATCACATTGCCATCGGCACCAGTTAAACCAATTGCATTTACATTTAGCGCTTGTAATCCGGCAACGATGGTTTTGTTGGCCAAGCCGCCGTACACCATGGTTACTACTTCAAGAGTTGCGTCATCAGTAACTCTGCGGCCATCGATCATTTTGCTTTCGATGCCCAGTTTTTTAGCGATGTTGGTTGCAACGCGCCCGCCACCGTGAATCAATATTTTTTTGCCTTCAATTTTCGCGAAGGATTCTAAAAATTTAGAAAGAGAGCTTTGGTCTTCAATGATACCGCCGCCAATTTTAATTACGCTAATCATGCTGCGAAAATAGCAAAATAAATAATGAGTAAATTACAAGAAAAGCATTGTCATTTTATGGTTGATGAAAAGAAGCGCAAGGCTCTTGATTCAATTCTCATTTCACCATGATTTTTTGCATTTCAAAAAGCATTTCATCACAAGTAATTTTTACAAAGTAAACTCCACTGAATAAGTTGTCTTTTTCAATAACAGTGCTGTTGCCCGAAAAGCTAATATTTTTAATTTCTCTTCCGTTTAAATCAATAATGGTTAGCGTGGCAGCGTGCAAAAATTGCGGAAGTATTATTGTGCTTTGCGTGCTAAGAGGATTAGGATAAATTTCAAATTTTTGTTTGATGATGCTTTCGGTTAAACCTTTGGAGCAATCGTATTTATATGCTTGCAGTGAATCGTTGTTTCTGCGCAAAGCCATATATACATAGTTGTTTTTATCAATGCATACATTAACGCGGTTGTGGGGGAAACTAGATGGAGAATACGAAGTTTGCAAAATCGACCAATCCACCTTGTCGTACATGAAGAGCACCTGTTTTGACTCATTGGCTGAAGCGAAGATTTGTCCGCTGGAATTCACTACAATCTCTCCTCCACCATAGTAACTGCCAATTTTATTGCAAGTGGTGTTAGCGCCGCCTACATCTAACCATGAGTTTGCCTCATATTTTCTTACATGTAAACAATACCAATAGGGAGTACTTAAGTAGACCACTCCATTTTTATCTACGGCAAGCGAAGGTATTTCTGAACCTGAAGAATGCACTGTTTGCGGATCACCCAGTTGCACCCATGAAGACCCAGAGAATTTATGCACAACATAAGAGGATGCTACGCTATTTATTTCTTGGTAATGAGAAAGATAAAGTGAGTCATCGTCGCCTTTTAAAAGCGAGGCGCTGGTATAGGCCGAGCCGGCAGCTTGTTCATTGTAGCCACCTTCAGCTGCATAAGTATTTTCCCAAATATTTCCATTTCTTTTCCACGCCATAATTCCGCTGATCTGGCTTAAGCCTAACAATCCCTGATAGGAGAAAGCAATATGTAAAGTGTCATTGTGGTCAAACGACATAGATAGCCAATTTTCTTCGATTAATTCAGGAATTAAACTGATGTCTTTTCCATCAAGAAAATCAATGGTATCAAGTGTCAGCCAGCTGTTTCCATTGAGCATGGTTAAATAGCCAATTTTTGGTTGTAGTGAGTCTACATAGCACACATAGATGTTATTGTTGCTGTCTATGGCAATGGCAGCAGCCGATATTTTTGGCAGGGAGAAACCAGCGTTACCAGCATAAACCCATGAGGTGTCTTCATAAGTTTTTACAGAAGTTTTATTGTTCTGTTCTTTGTCGATGTAAAGCAAATAGACTTGTCCTTTTGAATTTGCCACTAGCGATTCACTAAGTTGTTGTTTGCTAAAGCCAACCAGTCCCGATTTAGCGCCAACCTCTTTTAGTTTACATTGAGAAAAAGATGTATTGCTTAAAGTAATAAGCAAGGCAAAAAGTAGAAATAGTTTCATTATAGTTTTAGTTTGGTTGACTTAAGATAGGAAATAAAAACTATTTATTGAGTATTGATTTTTCTACTTCTGCAAATAGTATTATTTTGCAACATCAATTTAGAAAGAGTGTGCTAAAACCCTTGTCAATCCATTCAAAGAGCGTGTTAATTTTATATATTAAAAAGCGATTTCTATCCAAGCGAACGTCATTTTTATTTTTTTTACTGTTTTTTGGAACCCTTCTTCATGCACAAGAAATTTGCAACAATGCTTTAGATGATGATAATGATGGATTGATAGATTTAAACGACAGCATTGATTGTTTATGTGCAAAGGAATCGACGGGTAATACTAGTATTTCCCTTTTACCAAACCCATCCTTCGAGCAAAATTACTGTGTTCCTCAGCACTACAACTACGGCACCGAAGCCTTTTGTCCGGCCGATTGGTTGTCTGCAAGTATATACAGCACTCCCGATTATATGTACCAAGGAGGGTTCAATGGGGCAGGAGCAGTGCCACAGCCTTTTCCCCACGGCAACGGGGCAATGGGAATGGTTTACGGCAATGGCTATTCTGAATTTGTAGGCGCGAATACCTTGTCTACTTTGCAAAAGGCAAAAGCATATACACTTACGTTTGAGATTACTGGCGGACCAGTAGATCCGTTTATCACCTTGGCCGATACTAATAAGCTTTTGCCGCCTCTTGATTTTTATTTATATGGTTCATCTTCCAGCAACAATTTACCAATGGTGAATATTGCCACCATGACATGCGTGTTGGGCTTTGGCGGGTATAAAGCCTTGGGCTCTGTTTCGTATTCAGCTTCGCTAAAGAAATGGACCACAGTGAGTATCGATTTCACACCAACAATTGATGTTAAATCGGTGATCATTGGCGGACCTTGTCAGTTTCCAGCCAATTATTTCGATAATCTCGGAATGTTTCAGGATGTTTACTTTGCCATTGACAATCTCATTTTAACAGAAAAGGCCATAAGCGATGGAGTAAATTCAATTATTGATGCTAAAGAAGGTTCCCTTTGCGATGCAACAAAAAAATTAGTGGCGCATCTACCTCACCACTATGGCGGCTATCAATGGTATAAAAATGGCGTGGCTATCGTTGGTGAAAATGATACAGTGCTCAATGTTTCACAATTGCACTTAGGTGAAGGCACCTACAGTTTTAAAAGAAATAAAAATATTGCAGGCGATACCTGTGAAATTAATGCAATTGTACTGAAAATGGAGAATGATTGCGAATTTGAGATGATTTGGCCCAATGTATTTACCCCCAATAACGATGGCTACAACGAATATTTTTCACCAACCTTGGCAAGTGAAAATGGATTGAATATCGCCAACGAAATCTCAACGATGAACTTTGCTGTGTACGATTGTTGGGGAATTAGAATTTATCAATCGGAAAAGGAATGGCCTAAATGGGATGGAAAAATCAACGGCGAAACTGCTGCACCAGGCACTTATTATTTTGTGTTTAAATGCTTCGATAAAAATGGCGACCTGCACTTTCACAAAGGATTTATTGCACTGATGTATTAAGAAAGTCAATTTATTACCTCTTCAAAAAATTACATCCTGTAACTAATTTTATTTTTTAGGCTCTTACTCTTGTGCACTGCATCTCAAAAAGCAGCAAGCACTATACTACTATTACGAAAAATTAGGGCTATGAAAGAGAAAGATCATTTATTTCGATTGGTTCACAGTATGAAAGCTGGTGAGCATTCGTATTACAAAAAAGTAAAAAAGGCTTTTAGAACCGACGATTCTTACGACGTGGCCATCTTCAATATTATTTTGAAGCAAGATGAGTTTAATGAAGAAAAGATTATCAAGGAATTAGGCAAAGAGTTAAACACCGAATTTTACGCCTGTAAAAAACACAATTTGTTTGATGATATTCTCGACATCTTAAATTTTAGCAGATTTAAAAGACAAGAAGTTTTTTGGCAAATTAACCGACACGTTGTTCATGGCATTATTTTGAAAGAAAAGTTGATGTTTGATGAGGCAGCAAAAATTCTTGATAGAGGAAAAAGAATCGCTTTAGACAATGAAATTTTTGCTAAAGCACTTGAGATCAACCACCATCTCATTGAGATTGTTGTGCAAAGTAAAAACAACACTAATTTTTCCTTTGCCGATAGTGTCGAATCTTTAAGAAAAGAAAATATTCAAATACACAAAAGGGCCATCAATGCCGAAGAATATTTTTTGCTCGCCGATAGCCTCTATCGAAAGGGAGAAGAGTTTCGATTGAGCTCTAGCGAATCATTGAAAAGCGAACTTAATGAAATATTGCATGAAGATAATTTAGTGAGAATTGGCGAGCCACAAAGCGATACAGCCCGCGCCACTTTTCATTACTACATGTACTTAAAGTTCATCAATTTTGAAATTAATTTGCAAGAGGCCCTCTTTCATCTAAAAAAACTCATTGAGCTTCAAAGTAAATTGAAGCGCTTTAGCGTGCGATCGAAAGTTGCGCAAATGGGAAATTATATCGTGTTGGCCATTAGAAATCAGTCTTTAGCAGAAGCCCAAGAAATGTATCTGTGGCTTGAAGCTTTATCCAAGAAAGAAGAAGACCCAGTACTTGAAGTTTCTTGTTTAGTGCATAAAGCACTTATTCTGCAGGCAAAAGAAGACGATGTTGAGTTAGAAAAGTTTGTTGATGATATGGAAGCAAATCATTGGTGTTTAGTTGAAAAACTGCAAATCATCAAAGAAACCCTCGACCTATTGCTCTTTATGATTTCGTATTACATCAATAAAAATGAATACAAAAAAGCGTATAGAATTACCAATCGTCTCGATAAGGATTTCGATTTGCATTCTTTTAAAAACATTAAGTTGAACTTAAAGTTGGTAAAGCTTTGGTGCCTCATAGAACTTAAGGAAGATGAACTTATTCTTAGTGAAATAAGAGCTATAAAATATATTCAGCGCTCATTAGAAACGAGTTTAGAAATTGAGGATTTTATTTTTCTAACTCTAGAGAAATTGTCGAAACTAAGCAATGAACCAGAAGAGCAACTGCTGTATACTAAATACCTTGAAATGCACGAAGGACTCGCCGATAGCAAAAAGTATTCATTCGTTTACAACGGATTAAATTTCACTGCATGGATTCGTAAAAAATGGAAGGAAGAAGCTTCAAAGAATATTAAGAAAGGTAGTCATTTTGCTATCTAAGCAAAATTTTGTTCCAAAGAATCGGCGCTTCTGCAATAGATTTAAACTCTAATGAAAAACGGTTACTACTATGAAAAAATATTTACTTCTTTTCGTGTTTTTTGTGCTTACTCAACTATCGTTGCAAGCGCAGGTGCAGCTAAGTGCGCCGGTAAAAGATTCGCTCAATGCTCCCACCAGTATAGAGTTGGCGTGGATTCATCAATCGGCAGCGCTCAATTATAAAATAGAAATAGATACCACGGCTAATTTCAATACGGTTAGATGTAGAAAAATAGAGTATACGGGCAATGTTACTACCTTGGCCAATGCAACTATTGCTACTCAATTGTTTAAGAATTTATTGCACAATACCGAGTATTTTTGGCGCGTGCAAATGATGAGCATTAGCGATACTTCTTTTTCTGAAATTAGAAATTTCACCACTACCAATACCGTAAAAGTTATTTCACCTTTAAACAACGCGAGCGGGGTTTCAAGAGATGCTTATTTTGAGTATTATTCTCGTTTCAACACCGCCACTTACCGATATCAAGTGGGCACTTCTACAACTACTATTCTTACCAATCCTTTGTACGACGATATAGTGCTAAGCTATATTCCTTATGGTTTAGACAACTATGCCGAGTCGTTTACATTACCAAGCTCACTCGATCCATTTAGCTCTTATTGTTGGCGTATTCGCGAGGAGAACGATAGTAGTGTTTCGGCATGGACAGAGATCATGCAGTTTACCACCAGCGATAAAACCATGAAGATGTCTAATGATGTATTGGAGCATACGAGTCAACAGCAAATTTTTCCAAATCCATCAAATGGTTTACTTAATTACACACTTAATTTTCTTCCAACTAAAGTTGTTTTTTACGACAATAAAGGAGCCGCAGTGCGCTTTGAGATGTGCACAAGTAGCTCGGGATATTTTGACATTCATGATTTTGCCAAAGGATTTTATACCGCACAATTCACATCTATAAGTGGTGAAGAAATTCAATTGAAATTTGTAGTCGCGCAGTAATGGTTCATCGTGCTGCATGTGAGTATCTGATATAGCTTCAAGATATTGGTGAGCTATACTAGTGCCTATAGTTTAGGGTCATTTTGCTATTTCACAAGATATTTAAGTGGTGAGGTTTTATTTAGCCCAATATCTTGCACTCATTAACAATTAAACCTTAAACTTTTACCTTATGAAAAAAACAATTAAAACATCAATCTTTAGTTTGCTTATATGCTCTTTAGCGCTCGTAGGCTGCAAAAAAGAAGCTAAAAGCAGCGAATCAGCGATTACGGCAGACGATGCCGCAAATGCCATAACGTATGCCGTTCAAGGCGGATCTGGTGGGTATACCGATCAGGCTAGCGATGTTGCAGCGATGGGAAAACAAGCGACATTGAAAACAGATGGAGCCCTAAGCATTGAAGGCGTTAGCTGTGGCAAATCTTTAGATTCAAATGTGGTGAAAACTTATTCTAAAAATGGCGCCACAGCAAATTACACTTTGCAAATGCACGTTGAATTGAAATGCACTGGCATCATTCCAAATGCTATGGAATATACCGGTACCTACAGTGGTTCTTTCGATGGCGCTAAAATGTCATCAAACAATAGCGGAACTAGAAATTGGACCATCACCGCTAAAAGTGGAAGCGAATACAATTACAATGGTACTTTTACTAGAGTTGGAAAATGCACTTCAAAAGTTGGCAGCAAGAATACATTCGATACCGACCTAACCATTAGCACAACAAATTTAACGGTGAACAGCACCACTTATAAAGTGACAAGCGGCACTAGTAATGTGAGTATTACTTGTAAATCTTCAAGCGGAAATTCTTACTCTTTTGCAGGTACTATTACTTTCAACGGAAACAATACAGCAACGCTTAAATTGAACAACAACACCTACACTATTAACCTTTAGTGTATTAATTTTTACCTAGTAAGTGTCTGCAACAGAAAATTGTTGCAGACACATTTTTTTTAAAATTTAATCTATGAAATCGCAACTGATAATACTGTTTGTTTTTCTTAGTTCAATAGTTCTAGCACAACGCTTAAATGCTGGCTTCGAAAAAGAGGAATATATTGAAATGTTGAAGGTAATTAGAATGGCGCACAAGCCACGTGGCGACAGTATTGAACGATTTAGAATTCGACAAGAATACTTGGCTTTGGCCAATGAATTTGCAATATCCGAACCACAAGAATACAACTTCGCTTATCGCTCCCCGGCAGTGGCATTTGATAACGGTGGTGATGTGTGGATACACAAATCAAAACCAATTGCGGTGATCGTTATTAGAGGCACTATTCCAACCGAAACTAGTTTTTTGGCGAATGCTTATGCAGCGATGGTGCCGGCAATCGGACAAATTAAATTGCAGAACGATAGTATTTTTAAATATAAGTTGTCTAGTGATTCTATGGCGGCTGTGCACGCCGGATACCTTATTGCAACAGCTCATTTGGCGAGTTACTTCGTGCATCAAATAGATTCGTGCTACAAAAATGGCATCAAAGATTTTATCATCACCGGTCATAGTCAGGGCGGCGGAATTTCCTATCTTCTAACGGCATATCTTAAGAATTTGCAGTTGGATGAAAAGCTTCCTCAAGACATACAAATTAAGACCTATTGCAGCGCAGCGCCAAAGCCTGGAAATTTATTTTTTGCCTACGATTTCGAACTTGCCTCTGCAGGCGGTTGGGCTTACAGTGTGGTGAATATCGACGATTGGGTAACAGATGTTCCGTTTACTATTCAAACAGTGGAAGATCTTCCAGAAGAGAATCCTTTTAAGTACAGAAAAGTGATTTTAAAAGATGAAAAATTATCTAAAAAATCTGTCGTACGCATTTTTTATAATCAACTAGATAGACCCTCTCAATTCGCACAAAGAAGATACAATAGATATTTAGGGAAGGTGGTTTCTATTGCGGTGAAGAAGAAAATTAGCGGATTCAAATCGCCTAAGGATTATAGAAGTACTTACTATGTTAGAACAGGTAATATCATTGTGCTGCGCGGGGATGCTGCGTACTATGAAAGATTTAAAAATTTAGATCCAATGTTTGCGGTATGGCAGCATCGCATGCTTTCTAATTATATTTATTTGACTCTTAAATCGCCCTATTGATTTTATCGTTTGTTCATTTATAAAGCCATTTAATAGCTGTATTAGAGGGCTTTTTCATGATTGTGATTAAACACTCATTTTGATATTTAAGCATTTTATTGTTTTTCTTATCGCTCATTTGTTTGCGTATTTCGCTTCATGTCGTTCTTTAACAATACCTAAAGATAGTTAGTGCTTGATTACATGTTGTAGTAGTTAATTGTTAGTCAAGTAATCCTAAGCTTATACGTCTCCAAACGTATAAGCTTTTTGGCTATTTACGGTGTTGGTTATACCCAAACAAAAAATAATTCAACTTAATGTTTATCACTATGAAAAAGGCAATTTTAACTGTAGCAGGAATCACCGCAATTTTTCTTTCTTCATGTTCGAAGGAAAAAATGAATACCAAAGAATTAGAAGATTCTAACTGGAAAGTCACTACTTATGAATTTACGCAAGCAAGCAACAATCAAAAGATTGATATGTTGCAGTGGAATGAAATCACCGCTCATTTTAGCGAAGGAAACAAGGGCACCATGGTGAATGTAGATAAAACCGATAATTCATCAGAAACATCAAATTTTACTTGGGATGTTTCTTCCGACGGCAAAGGTGTTGATATCACTATTGAAGGAGATACCGAAAAAAGACATTTCGATTTTAAAGAAGTGAAAAGGGATATAGAATCGATCACGTATTTTAATGCAAACGATGCTATCGATATGGAAGGAAAAAGCATTAGCGGTGCTATGAATATGGTGTTTTCTAAGCAATAGCATTGCTTTTTCGAAGGAGTAATTTTTTTAGTGAAGGGCTGTCTATTGTCGACAGCCCTTTTTTATAAGCTAGGTATGATTAAAATGCTTTGCTATCTTGTCGTCTTTCAATAAATTGCTATTTTCATTGTCAAATAACTACATCATGAAAAAAATAGCATTTTTATTTTCCCTTGTTTTGTTCGCACAAATCGCGTTTGCACAAACACAAAAAAGAGTTTTTAAACCCAATTGGAAAGTGGGTGAAAAGAAAACTATTACCATTACCGATGTTAAAGTTTCGTACGAAGGCGACTCTATCAAGGAGAGCGAAACCAACACTGTTGATGGTGAAATATCCATAGTTCGAATGGACAACGCGAACTACTATGTAGACATTACATACAGCAACGTGGTGTTGCGCAGTTTTGAAAAATTTTACGATAAACTTGGGGAAGAAATGCCTGCCTATAAAAAGGTGCAATTGAAATTTAAGGTGAACAAACAAACGGGTAAAAGCGATCTTATCAACTGGAAAGAAGCAAATGATTATGTGCTTAAATCTTTTGATGAGGTGAGCAGAATCATTAAGACTAAAGCGCCTGAAGCGGAGATGATGCTCGACATCGTTTTTACACCTATCAAAGATATTTTTAAAACCAAAGAAAGCGCTGAAGGGTATTTCACTCAAGAGCTAGGATGTGTTCTAAGTCCTTTTGGTAAAAACTATTCTACTACCGATACTTTGGTGATTACACAAAGCACAAAGAATCCTTTCGGACAAGATTCATTATCTGCTACTACGCGCTCTATCTTGAGCAATATCAATGAATCTGCAGGTACTTGCGACATTATCTCTTCAACAGAAATGGATTTGAGTCAGGTAGTGCAAATGATCAAAAGCATGATGCAAGCGATGATGAAAAAAATGAAACCAGATGATAAGGAAGCAAAAGAAGCTTTGGCTGAATTAGACAATATCAAAATGGAAATGACAAACACAGAAGTGTTGACGTTTAACTTCAAAACATCATGGACTACCTTGTGCGTTCAAAAGACGGTGGTAAATGTTAATATGCCTGGTAAAAGTGGTAAACAATACAGCACCAAAACCATTACTGTTAAGTAATAATCGAATTTGAGTTTTAGTCTTTTAGCCTAAATATTTTTTGTATGCCAAACAAGCACAAATGGAGTTTCTCGTCGGTGGGCGGCGTTAAACGCGTAAATTTTGAGTCGGGAAAAGATATTCTTGAACTAGAACATCTCGACCAAAAGTTGTGGGGCGCGCTAAGCTGTCCGGTGTATGGTTTAGAAATCGATTCAAAAACATTAGAGCTGATTGATGAAGATAAAGACGGACAAATTCGTGCGATGGAAATCATCAAGGCCACAAAGTGGATTGGGTCTATCGTTAAAAATCCCGATGATTTATTAAAGCAAGAATCGTCATTTCGTTTAGACGACATCAACACCGAAAGCCATCTTGGTAAGGTTTTACTGGCATCGGCAAAAACTATTTTAAGAAATATCGGCAAGGAAAATGAAGCTACTTTAGCGGTGGAAGATACCTCAGATGTTTCTAAAATTTTTGCCAATACTCGTTTCAATGGCGACGGAATAATTACCGAATTTTCTTGTGAAACCGATGAAGAAAAAAAGGTATTGCAAGAGGCCATTGCTTGTGTTGGTGGTGCCGAAGATAGAAGTGGTAAGTTGGGCGTTAACAGCGATTTGTTGAAAGCCTTTAGCGATGCTTGTGCAGCTTATTCTGCATGGTATGCAGAGGGCGAAAAGAACAAAGAAAACTATTTTCCTTTTGGTGATGATACAGAGCAGGCTTATGCTTCTTATTTGGCGATAAAATCAAAAGTACAAGATTACTTTTTGCGTTGCAAAATGGCCGATTTCGATAATGACGCTGTTTCTGCTTTGAATCTTTGGGCGGGTAGATTAGAGGCGATTTCCGACAAAAATTTAGCGACTTGTTTAGATGAAATTGCACTCTTTCCAATTGCCAAAATTCAAGACAGTAAAAATCTCCCTCTGCAAAAAGGAATCAATCCGGCATTGGAAGAATTGGTCGCAAATTTTAAAGCGCATGTGTGCGATGTTTTGTATCCCAACAAAGAGACTTTAACAGAGAAAGAATGGCATTCTATTACCGCTAAATTTCTTCCTTATGAAAATTGGAAAGCTGCTAAAAGTGGTGAACAAGTAGAGTCTTTAGGCCTCACCAGAGTACGTGAAATTATTGCTAAAAATACTTGCGCTAAACTTTTCGAGTACATTGAAAAAGACAAACAATATGAAGAGGAAGCGAACAACATTTTTTTGGTAGATAAGCTGGTGCGTTACCATCGCGATTTGTTCACGCTTATCAAAAACTTTGTTACGTTTTACGATTTTTATTCTCCCGAATTTCCTGCTGCATTTCAATCGGGAACGCTCTACATCGACCAGCGCAGCTGCGATTTGTGTATTCGCGTAAACGACATGCCTAAACACGATACCATCTCTAACTACAGCGGCATGTTTTTGTTGTACTGCAAATGTGTGTCAAAATCTGATGGAAAATCAATGATTATTGTTGCTGCCGTAACCAATGGTGATATCGATAATTTGGAGGTAGGAAGAAATGCTATTTTTTACGATAGAGAAGGTAAAGATTACGATGCAACGGTGATTAAAATTGTGGAGAATCCAATTAGTATACGCCAATCGTTTTGGTCACCATACCGCAAAGTTTCTCGCTTTATTGAGAAACAAATTAATAAGTTCGCCACCGAGCAAGACAATAAAACAAATGCCGACTTATCGGGAAAAGTAGAAGCAGTGCCCGCTAAAGTTGTTGCGCCTCAAGGAGCAGCGCCTGCCACTCCTTTCGATGTAGGTAAGTTTGTGGGAATTTTTGCAGCTATCGGTTTGGCTTTGGGTGCCATAGGAACTGCTTTGGCCACTGTTATTTCGGGCTTTTTGGGCTTGGTATGGTGGAAGATTCCTTTTGCTGTTGCTGGTTTGTTGTTGTTGATTTCCGGACCCTCCATGATCATTGCCTTTTTGAAACTTAGAAAGAGAAATCTTGCACCAATTTTAGATGCCAATGGCTGGGCCATCAATGCGCGTGTTGTGGTGAACATTCCGTTTGGAAATACGCTTACTCATTTGGCAAAAATTCCTTTGGGTGCGAAGTTGAACTTGAACGATCCATTTGCCGAAAAAGGCCGTCCGCTATGGCAATGGGTGCTTTTTATTTCTATGTTGGTAGGAGCGTTGTTGTGCCTTATATGGAAATACGATTTGTTGTAAAGCATCAATAGGTCATTGGCCACAGCCATTCTCCATTTCTTTTGAGATAGCCAATTCTATTGCCTGCTTCAATGAGAAATAATTCGCTATTGATTACTTGAATATTTTCTGCCGGAATGTTTATGATTCTATTGCCATGGATATCAAAGATGGTGGTGAAAGCATTTACTTTGTATTTGTATTTGCCATCGCCTAAATATTGAAGATCGGTGTATTTGGGTGTAATTACATAATCTGAGTAAGCGTTGATCAATCCTTTTTTTCCACCAACTGTTATAACACCCACTTCTCTATCGAGTTGTATATCAAGCGCTACACTAAGCCAAACAATGGTATCTTCATTTGCATCTATAATGAAAGAATTGGTGCTATCGGCTGCCAGATATAAGCCGTGATTTAGGTAGCGAAGTAGTTGATATGATTTGTTAATTTTATTTCCGTCGTAATCTATTTTGTAATATTTATTGAGCTGTTTTACCACCGCAAAATTGTTGTTAAAATTCTGTGCTTGATCAAACCATTCATTGCTAATAATTTTTCCTTTTTCGTTGATGTAATTGTACTTACCGTCTTTTCTAACGATGGCTCTATTGTTCACGTATGGATAAGTTTCGTCAAATGAACCTTTGTTGACTTTACTGTTTTCTTCTTTTTTTACGGTGCGCAGGTTATCTGCTTCCTCTTTGCTGATGATACTTTGCTCGCTTGTGCGTAAATTTATTTTAGTCCAAACACTGTCTTTTCTATAAATGAAATTGCTGTTGCCTACATCAATCAATTTGCTGCAGGTATCTTCAAAAAACTGATTGTAATTGCTGTCTAGGAGTCCGAGATATTCGCCTTTTTGGTATTGTAAAAAGCCACTTTTGGTAAGAAAAATATGATCGAAACTAGCTGTTGTTTTCACTTTTCCGTTTTCTTCTAGCACGCCCCATTTCTCGTTGCCTAAAACGGCTAAAAACATGCTATCGCCCATGGTGTTGTCACGTACTATTTTGTCGTACTGAAAAGGAATGATGGTTGTATTTTTATCATTGATCAGCCCCCATTTATTGCCAACTGCAGCTACAGAAACATGTTGATTGAAATCTTCTGCGATGGTGTAGATGGGCTGAATTGCAAAGGTTCCCGATGTATTGATGAAGCCCCATTTTCCTCCTTCACTCATCAAAGGATAGGTGCTGTTGCTATTGGTGGAGATTCCTTTGAGGTCGTTAAAATAATCGCGATAATCCATGAAGGTACTGTCGTTCTTTTTTTTGGCGGTCACTAATTTACCACCCACCAAGCAACGTGCTTTACCATCGTGAAATTCACCTACGTATCTAAAATCTTCATTGCGAATTTCACCTTTTAAATTCACCATAGAGATGTTGGCTTTTTCAAAGTTTGGAATACAACGCGCGTAATCGCTGAGTAAAAAATCATCGAATCGCAAGCTGGTGAAATCAACATCGAGCAGATATTTGTAATTTACATGATCGTAAATACCAATGGTGTATGATGGGTTGAGCGCATGGCCAGCCTGCACAAAGTTGTTGGGGGTCCAGCTTTCGCTAAATACAACGGTGTAGCCTTTTTCCTGATTCACTAAAACGTTGGAGAAGGTAGGAGGTATAACCACTTTTCCCCTGTTGTTGCGCAATCCCCATTTTTGTTTGCTGCTTAAAAAGTACCAGTGTCCGCGAAACAGCGTGTCGCCTCTAAGTGCATCGGCGCCCAACATAGCACTTCTGTTGATGTTGGAGGTAGAGGTGGCAAATGATTCCCAGTTGATTTCGTTTCTTTTTTTTCTCACTTTGATTTGCGATACATGTCCATATTCTTTTCTTTCCAGCTCAGTGCCGCTGCTATCTACCGTGATGGTGGTGAGTTTTTCATCTTCATAAACTTTGATGTTCATGCCATCCATCTTTATTTTGGTGGCGCGAAGAGGATACAGTTCTTTTTCGAAAAGATTACCAACGCCCCATTTGTCGCCCACTTGAATAACAACGATGTTGCAATATTTGTAAACATCGCATCTATCAAAATCACCCGATAGTATTCTATTTCCTTCGGTAGTATACAAGCGCCATTTGTTGCTGGGTGTAACGGCCATGATAGAACCTCCTGTGTAATGAAAAGCCACATATTCGGCCGGTATAATCACTTTTCCATTGGCGTGTATCAGTCCTTTTAAGCCATAATTTCCAAAAAGAAAAACGTTGTTTTTTGCCAAATAAAGAGACGATAATGAGTCGGCAACGATGCGGCCATGATACATTGAAAAGAGAGAAGATCGGTTTCTTTTATTCAAACGAACGAAGCCATAGATGTCGCTCACAACATCGGTATAAACAGCTCTTTCAACCACATCTCCCATTTTGTTTTTAACGCCCCAGTGTCCATCTTCTTTGAAAAGAAAGTAGTTTTCATCGAGTAGTTGCACATCGTTTTCGTTAGAGAACAAGCGCACCCCATTTTCATTGTAACACGAAGTTTGTTTTCCTTTTTGGGCATGAATCCACCCATTGTTTTTGCGGTAAATGATATCGCAAACAAAATCACAAATGGTGTCGTTGTTAATGCGCAAGCAGCCCCATTTGTTTTCTTCGTTCTTGGCAGCTAGTAACTGTTTGTTAAGCATTAGCAAATCGTTGTAAACAGCAGGTATTAGAAATTCCTTTTGCTTGTTCATGAGTCCCCAGCGGTTGTTTATCTTAACCAAAAAGAGCTTGTTGCCCATCATCTTTACTTCTTGTGCATTATCGGGAGTGAGTTGCCATCCCGATGTATCCACCAAGGTGAAAACACCCTTTTTCTTGGCCATTGCCAAACCATCATCGCCAAAAGAGCCCACAAAATCGAATTGAGTATCAATGATTACCTTGCCCGAATCGTTGATGAAGCCCCATAAATTATTTTTCTTTATGGGCAATAGATTTTGCGCGAAAGAGGCAAAAGATGTGAGAAAGAAGAGGATGAACAGTTTGCGCATGGCCTACAATTCTGTCATGAATTTTTCTAAATCTTCCTTGGTGGCTATGTTGAGCGCGTATTTTCTCACCTCTAGTTTTACGCCGCTTTTTTGGGAACTTTTTTGTGAAATTATTTTTGCGAAGTCTTCGGCACGCACATAGCCCATGGTACTGTCGTTAATCGCCACCGCTACTTTAAATTTCTCTTGCAATGGAATTTTTAAGGTGATGATTCCGCCCTCGCCAATGTAAGGAACCATGGTTTTAGCAACGATAAGGTAAGCTCGGTTGGCATTTAGCACTTTGTTGTTGTAGTTGAAGTTAAATGCAGCTTGTAGCGTTTCTCCTTTTTTACATTTATCGAAGTTGTAAGTGCCAAATCCAATGATGTTTGCAATGCGTTGCACCTTGTTGTTTAAGCTGGCGCTAGTGCCAAATATTTTCTTTTCGTTTTCTACTTCAAAGTTTTTGTATTCCTTTAGTTGATTCAAGGAAATTTCAAATTCCTCTTTTGCTTTTTCTTGGTCTTTGGCGCTAAACACCGGACTCAATAAAGTGGTAAAAGTATTGCCTTTTTTGCTTAAGGCAACAATATATTTTCCTTTTTCTGTCGAGCGAGTGATGTTGGCATCGTTCCATTCTTCTTTTAACACCCATTCATTTTTATGCGGATTTTCTTCATCTTTCGTTCCGGTGTATGTCCACATGATGTCTTTAAAATCCCTTAGTTCGGGCATGTTCGAGTAGTCGATATCGAATTCAATCAATTTGAGGTCTTTGTTGTTGCTACTTAAAATTTCGAAAGGTTTTTTATTTATTTCATCGCCAGTGCATTCAACCACTTCTTCTTTAATCACTGCTTTCTCAACAAAGTTCCATGCGCTGTCTTTGAGGTTGTATAGGTTGAAATCTTCATCTTTTTTCTCAGATGCTATGCTCACCGTAAGAGCTTTTTTACTGTCGATAAATACTGGTCGGCCCTCACATTTAGCATGAATAGAAAACATGCCAGCCGATTCAAACATTGAGTCTTTGTATGTCATAGGCAATTTGCTCAACATGATTTCAGCATTGCTGTGAAATTCTTCGAATGATATTTTTACCTCGCCCTCCACTGGTTTTCCTGTTGAATCAACAATGCTGTTGGCGGGTACTACAATAGAGCTGCCCGTGCTTAAATTAAAGGTATCTGCAGCATTATTTTTAAAAGTGAACACACTGGGCTCAGCCGATTTAAGCGCTAATTCAGCCACTTTTTCAGCAGGTTGTGAACATGAATACAAAGCAAGTAGTATGCTTGAAGCAATAGTAAATTTCAATTTTTGCATGTGTTGAGTTTTAAGTAATAATCCAACGAAGACAAAAGGTAACAATATTTTTTTGAAAAAGTTGAGATTGTATTTTTGTGAAGCCCCTATAGCATGCGTTACTGCCGCTTCTCCATCTCGCTCTCACTCTAAAATCGTGACCCAGGAGGGATTCGAACCCCCAACCCTCAGATCCGAAGTCTGATGCTCTATCCAGTTGAGCTACAAGGCCATTTGGATAAAGATAGTAGTAAAAAGGTAAATGCCAAAAGAGGGCTTTTTTGTTTTAAAAAATGCTCATTATACAAAATTGAAATTTAACGAAGATTACATATTTTATAAGTGATATAAAATTCCCCAATGAAAAGGAGACCAAATGGAAGTTTTTATATTCGCTTCTTTAAAAGCATCATTCACCCACACATTGCACGTTTTGATGCAAGAGTATTTTCCTTTCGCATCGTAAAAGCAATTGTTTGCAGCATTGTTTTTTTTGCAAAGCACTACTGATTTTTCCTTTTTGGTGAAAGAATTTTCAATGAATTTATTGAGCTTATTTTGTTGTTGTTGGGCAATATTAATGGTAATCCAATCTGCTTTTCTTTCAGAGTATGCAATAACATGCATGGCCGATTCTAAGCGGAAGAATGCAGCTCTAAACGCTAAGCCAACACTCAAATCTTTCCATTCGGGTACGTTAAAGAAGAACTCTTTATTGCCCCAACCAAAGCAAACGTATTGTGTGTTAGAAGGAAGATTTAACTGACTGATTAGGAATGAATCTATTTGTGAAACTGGCACAACAATATCGAGATGGGTGCCATTGGATTGAATGTATATTTCATTCTTTTTTTCTTCGGTTATTTCTTGAGATGACGCAGGAATGATAGAGAGGGTGATGGCGATGATGAGATACAGCACGATGATGGAGAGAAGAAATAGAACAGTTCGCCATAGATATATAAGCCATTTATTCATCTGATTTTTTTCTTTGATACTATGAACTTCTAAAGGTAACCTTCGGCTATATTAAAATAATTCGGTCTAAATATAGTTTGTTTTAACCACAGAGGCACAGAGACTTTTCACAGAGGTCGCAGAGGCAAAAATGACACTAGGGCTCACAGAGACACTTCATTTTAATAGCGTTCACAGAGTGTAGGACATGAATATGAGCCATACTTTTTAGATGCTACACTCTGTGAACTCTGCTAAGCAAAGCGCCTTTGCGCAGTATTTTTCTTTGTGAACTCGGTGAAAAGTCTCTGTGCCTCTGTGGTTAATTTCTATTGTTAGGCATGTGCACCTTAATCTCCATCACTGTTGCAATTGAAAGCGCTCTTGTTTTTGCCAATTCTGTTTTTTCTCCTTCAAACAATTCGTCTAAGGTAGCATTGAAAAGTTTAAGCCACCTTTCAAAGTGTTCTTTTTTCATACTCGATTTTCCGCTCAAAGCAACATGTGCTGGCATCGGATTTCCGCTGTAGTTGTGCTGATTGCGAATAATGGAATCCCAAAAATCGTACATCTTAGGTAAATGTTTTTCCCAATTTACTTGTGCAACATCATTGAAAAAATGTGCTATCACTTCATCTTTTTGTACTTTTTGGTAAAAGGTATTTACCAATAGTTCTATGTTTTCACGAGTTGTGATATCGGGTTTCATTTGGTGAATTTATGGTTCAATGGATCTTTGTAACTGCATTTTTTCGAAAAACGGCTTGAAATTACCTACCATAGTCAGTCCTTTTTCATGGTAATGTGGCGGGTGGGTTTATTACTATTTTGTCAATGAACTATCACAACCTTTTTTCGATAGGAAGAGAAGGAAAAAGGAAAATATATCTTGTACGATGTTTTGCATGTTATCGAAGATAAAGTTTTTGAATCAATTAAGAAATAGATACGGAATCAGACTTTCTTCGCAACAAACACCGCCATCACCGCGCCAATAATGGGTGCAACAATATACACCCACAAACTTTGTAAATTTCCGCTTACAAGTGCAGGCGCAATGCTGCGTGCCGGATTCATAGAAGCTCCGCTGATAGGGCCAGCAAACATGGCTTCCAACAATACTACAGAGCCCACAACGGCGCCCACCAATGCTGGATGATGTTCTCCACTTTTTAATGCAGCAAGCACTAAGAGAAACATCAAAATAATTTCTAGAATAAAAGATTGCATTTCACTTCCCGATGGCAGCGTAGCACCTAAATGCACATTGGTAGGAAATAGGAAATGAAGCAGCAAGCTTGCGCTCACCGCACCTAAAATTTGATAAGAAATATGCTTGCTTGCACTAAACACATCTTGCATTTTAAACACCGCTAAAGCGATGCTTACTGCCGGATTGAATTGCGCATGCGGAAAGGTGTATATCATGGCCATAACGGTGAGTCCGAAAGTAGCAGCAATTCCCGCATGTGTGATAACACCGCTACTCAATTCATTAATGATGATCGCTCCTGTGC
Source organism: uncultured Chryseobacterium sp. (assembly GCA_964406465.1). GTDB lineage: Bacteria > Bacteroidota > Bacteroidia > Flavobacteriales_C > JAHEZL01. The sequence goes on along the minus strand of CAYORT010000003.1, from coordinate 128,091 downwards.
CGCAAAAAACAATGGCAAAAGTGCCTATAAATTCTGCTAAAAATTTCTTCATTTAACTTTGCTAAAAACATAAAACATTTCGGTGGCGATTTCTTTAGAACGCTCATCGTATTTGGTAGCTTCCAAATCTGTGTCGTCAAAGGCCTTTGGGTCTTCATAGCGCACAGGAATACGTTTGTTGGCGCCAGGAATAAACGGACAGTTTTCATCGGCATGAGAGCAAGTCATCACTGCAGCGAAATTTGTTTGCGCGCTCGATGCATCGTCGTACAATTTAGAAAACATGATTAGCGCAGGTGCGTCATTGGAATAAAATACCTCATATCTAGGATTTGATTCAGCCAACATTGAACTTTGAACCTTAAACATTGAACGTTTAATTGAAGCCACTGCTCTTTCATTGAATGCCGTTATTTCTACTCCGCCTGAGTAGCAATATGTTTTAATGCCATAATAATATGAGGCAGTTTGTGCCCACAATTGTGAGAACTGACTGCGACGTGAATTATGTGTGCAAATGAAATTCAAATGAATTTCTTTGCCTTCATTTTTTTTTGTTTGAATGTAGTTGATTAATTCTTGCAGAATCAATTTTCTTTCCTCTGAGATAGAAGAAAAATCTAGTTGTTTTCTGAAGGATTCTAGTGATTGTAATAACATAGTATTTTCTTGTAGGGGCGTGCCCTTGCGGCCGCCCACCTAATTTTATATATTTTGTGTTGGGCGGCCGCAAGGGCACGCCCCTACGCTTAACAGCAAGCCCCGCCTGGTGCGCAGCAAGAAGCAGCAGCTCCGCCCAATTCCACCAATTGCACTTTCACTTTTTCTTGAGGTATTCCGCAATTGTCTTTTGCCAAACAATCGGTTTTCGTGTTGGTCAATACAAAGTTTTTGCCGTCGAAATTAACGCCGTATTTTCCAATGGTATCACTTTGATATTCCACCTCTATTTCTTCGTCGGGAAGGCTCAATTTATTTTGTGAAAGGTTGATGATGTTCAATAGTTTTTGAGCACCTAATCTGTGGTCGTAATCGTTGGCTTCCCACAATTGAAAATTCACTTTGTTTTCTTTGCGCACAGTACCGCCGCAATCAATAAAATGTTTGCTGGTTAATCCAACTTCGGTGATGTGAAAATGATTGGGAACCATAGTTCCATTTGGTAGTACAAAGTTTACTGCTTCTAATGAAGGAAGTAAGTTTTTAATTTCAGATAGTTTCATAATTTAATTTATAAGTGATTAACAACACGATCTTTTTTTCTCGATTTTCAGTTCATAATCTGAAAATATTTTTTGCAATTTGTTGATGACCTTTTCATCAATACAATAGCAAATAGAATTACCTTCTATATTGCCCTTGATGATGCCCGCATTTTTAAGCTCTTTTAAATGCTGCGAAATAGTGGGTTGTGCCAAAGGCAATTCGTTAACTATATCATTGCAAATACAGGCATTTACTTTTATGATGTGTTCCAATATGGCAATGCGAGCCGGATGCGCTAGCGCCTTTAACAATGCCGCCAGCTCGTTTTGCTTTGCTGTAAAATGTTCTGTTTTTGAAATACCCATAAGTAAATATTAATATTGCAATATTACGATAAAGAAACGGTTTTACAAAACGCTTAAACATATTATAAGTTTTACAGTAAAAATGGGAAACATCTTTTTATGTTAAGAACTTTACTTTTCGCATTTATAATGCTCATTTTAAGTATTGATTCCTACTCACAAGCTTTTATTCAATCGCAGAAAATTCATTTGAACATCCGTATGGCTAGCGACCAGTTTGGTAAGTTGGTGGCTATGAGTGGCGATTATGCTGCTGTTTACACTACTTATGATGATGAAGATGAAAACGGCTTAAATCATTTTGATGGTTCGGGAAGCGTGACTGTTTTTAAAAGAGATGTAAATGGAAATTGGAATTTTCATCAGAAGATAGTGCATGCCGATAGAAATCAATATCCGGCTTTCGATGGACACGCTTTTGGAAGTGGTTTAGCCATGCAAGGAAATTTTTTGGTGATTGGCGCTTGGCGTGAGGCCTATGATGTGAACGGACTAAATAAAATGGATGCGGCGGGCGCCATCTATGTTTATGAGCTAAGCAATGGCAACTTTGTTTTTAAACAAAAATTGCAGCCGAGCGATAGAGGGATAGGAGATAGATTCGGACAAGCAATAGCTGTTTCGGGGGATTACATAGTAGCAGGCGCTATTTATGAGGCACACGACTTAAACGGCGCTAACGCCTTAACCAATGCCGGTGCTGCTTATATTTTTGAGCGAGATCAAAATGGAACATAGGCTCAAAAGCAAAAGGTGGTAGCGGCTACACGTTATGCCAATGATCAATTTGGTGCCGCAGTAGCAATTTCATCAGATGGATATGCCTTGGTAAGTGGTCCTTTCCACGATTACGATGCCAATGAGCAGAATAATGTTGGTAGTGCTGGCGCCGTATTCATTTATGAAAGAGATCAAAATGGCACTTGGAATTTGTTGAAAAAGCAAACAGCACCTACTCGTGAATATGATGCTCGATTTGGAAATTCTTTGGCTATTAACAAAAAGACTTTCGCTATAGGCGCAGTATTCGAAGATGCTAAAAATGGAAATAACGTATTGAAGCAAAATTGCGGATCGGTTTATTTGTATTCTATCACTAACAGTGTTGTCTCTTCGGCTAACAAGTACAATGCACCCGATTTAGATGACGGTGATAGCTATGGTTCTTCATTGGGTTTAAGTGACGACATGTTTGTTATTGGTGCGCAAGGTCAAAAAGAAGATGCCAACAACGCTAACACTTTGTCGGTAGCTGGTGCTGCCTATGTTTACAAAAATGATGGAAACGGTAATTACAATTTCTTTCAAATGATAACACCCAACACTCGTTATACTTTCGATTTAATAGGTACCAACTGTGCTGTTTCGGGAACAGATATGATTTTTGGAGCTTATTACAATGACTATGATTTGAATGAGGCAAATTCTTTGAATGACGCAGGAGCAGCTTATATTTTTAAGTTCGATCCTCAAACAGGCGTTGCCGATTTAGAAGCAAATACGTTTAACTTTTACCCTAATCCGGCAGAAGATATAATTACCATCGATGGTATTAAAGTGGAGGCGCTAAGAATTTACAATACTCTTGGCGAGGAAGTTTTTGTAAGCAACATTCCCTCGCAAACTTTTGATGTTTCGGCATTGCAATCGGGAATGTATTTTGTGCGGGTAAATCAACAAGCCGTGTTGAAGAATCCTATAGTTGTAAATAGGTAGAGAATATTTGGTGCTACTTTTTTTCTTCAAGAATGGGTCGGTAACTCCACTTCTCCCTTTCTTAAAGGGAGAGTGCGTAAGATGTAGGAGCGAAGGCAAGAGGGATTTTTTACCTCGTTTTTTAATTTCATTGCTTAACCAAATAATAGCAAGAAATCCCTCTTCCCATTTCACAAGCAATTTCACACTCTCTCTTTAAGAAAGGGAGAAGCTTAATGAGTGACTTTAGACAAAAAAAGGGGGGCACTGCCCCCCTTTCTTCATTAATCGATTTTTACTGTTGTGAGTTTGAATTCGTGCTCTTCTCCAATAAATTGAAGGAAGTAGATACCCGCTTCTACATCACCATTTATTGGTAGTATATTTTTTCCTGATGCAAAAGTTAGATTGCCATAGTTTTTAATTAGGCGTCCTTCTGCATCTAAAAGTTTTACAGCGAAATTCTCGTTTTTAGATAAGGTAAATTCAGCTTGTGTCGATTCTGTAAATGGATTAGGATAGATAGAGGCGTTAAATTCATTCTCTGAATTTTGAATAGCCGTTGCTAAAGGATTAACACTGATTGTAACAAGTGTTGGTGCGCTTGAACCGCAGCTATTGCTTGTGCTTACTGTTAAATCGCCGCCAACATCACTTACATCGAAATCTAAAGTAATTGAGCTGCTTCCATTGTTGTTTATTACACCAACACCATTGTAGTTCCAAGTGTAGGTTAATCCGTTGTGCTGAACGGCATCGTACGTCACACCTAAATCTCCGGCAGTTACAGTTGTTAAGCCACTAATGCTGCCTGGCGAATTCGGTAAGGTATTAACAGTCATAGAAATGGTGCTTGAATTTACAGGATTCGGACTAGCACACGCATCGCTGGAAGTCATCTCTACCTCAACAACATCTCCTTCGATTAATGAGCTTGATGAGAATGATGATCCAGTGCCGCTATTGATGTTGTTCACTTTCCACACATAGCTTGGTGTAATCCCCCCATTGGTAGGTGTGGCGGTAAAATCTACTTGTGTACCATAGCAAATATCCGAGTCGTTCACACTTAGTGCTACAGAAGGTGTAATTAAAGCATACGATATGTTTTCATCGTTTGAAGTAGCATTTATTGTTGCTAAGCAATTGTCGTTTGATGTGATAATTAAGGATACAACATCGGCATCTACTAATGAAGCTGAACTAAATGAAGGGTTGTTTGCCCCAACATTATTGCCATTTAACTTCCATTGATAGATAGGCGACGTTCCTCCGTTGGTGATGTTAGAAGAGAAGGTAACATTTTCTCCCGGACAAATACTGTTTTTGCTTGCCGAAATACTTACCGAAGGAGTTACCAAAGGGTTAACTGAAATTACAACGCTGTTGGAATTGGCTGTATTTCCAGTGATACATGTTGCATCAGAAGTTAAAACACAAGTCACTACATCGTTGTCATTAAACAAGCCTTTAAACTTGTTTGAATTTGTACCTGCATTATTGCTGTTTACTTTCCATTGATAGCTTGGATTTGCTCCGCCATTACTGATATTTGAAGTAAATGCCACGCTATCACCAGCGCAAACATTATTAGATCCTTCAACAATACTTATTGTTGCAGTAAGCTTGCTGATAATCGCTGCCGTTACACCATTGCTAGTCACTGTTCCTGGAGTAGCACAAGTTGCATTTGAAGTCATTTCAACAGTCACCACCTCGCCATTCACCAGTGAACTAGAGCTGAAAGTAGAGGAGTTCGTCCCTACAATATTTCCATCCACCTTCCACTGGTAACTTGGGGTGCCTCCATTGGTTGGTGTTGCAGTGAAAGTGATTGAAGTGCCTTCGCAAACGTTGTTTTGGTCTTCTGCAATAGAAACAGATGGTGTTACATTGGCATTAATGAGCATGGTCACATCGTTTGAAGTGGCCGTAGATGTGCTCAAACAATTCGCATTTGATGTCATTTCACAGCTTACCACATCACCGTTAGCCAACGAACTGTTGCTGTAAGTAGAAGAATTTGTTCCAACCGGATTGCTGTTCAATTTCCATTGATATGTTGGCGCAGCTCCGCCATTAGAAGGGGTGGCAGTAAAGGTAATCGATGTGCCTGCGCACACATTGTTTTGTGAAGCAGCAATGCTTACAAGTGGAGTTACCGAACTACTTACAGTCATATTAATGCTGTTAGATATAGCAGTAGCAGAGCTTAAACAAGAAGCGTTCGATGTCATCTCACAACTCACAATATCACCATTTGCTAATGACGAATTGTTATAAGTATCTTGATTTGTACCCACATTACCTCCATTCAATTTCCATTGATAAGAAGGAGTGCCTCCGTTGGTAGGTGTAGCGGTAAATGTTACATTATTGCCAGTACAAATATTGTTTTGTGTTGCACTAATGCTAACACTTGGAGAAACTGTTGCAGTTAATGTAACAGTTTTCGAGGCTGCTGATCCGTTGCCACAAGTGTTGGTTGGTGTTACTGTTACATTGCCTGATGTTGTTCCAAAAGTTACTGTAATTGACGTCGTTCCTTGTCCGCTAGTGATTGTTGACCCCGCCGGCACTGTCCATGTGTAGGTCGTGGCATTGCTCACCGGTGAAATGCTGTAAACATTTCCTGTTGAAGAGGCGCATGATGTTGGTGAACCGCTAATGCTACCTGCAGCCGATGGAAGTGGATCAACAGTAATTAGATTCGTAGATGTTTTGTTGTTGCTTCCTGCAGTATTGCTCACGGTTAATGAAACTGTTGCTGTTCCTGCTGTGCTGTAAGTCACCACAATTGGTCCGGCTGAAGTACTTGTAGCCGGACTTGCACCCGCACCGAAATCCCAGCTAAAAGATGTTGGACTGCCTGTTGAGGTATTGGTGAAAGTTACTGTTTGACCAGCACAAACTTGGTTGGTTGAAGTTGTAAAATTAGCTACTGGAGCAATCACAGTTGTTCCATTGATATTGATATCGTCTAGGTAAAGGTTATTACCATTTCTATTGATAGCAACGAACTTAATTATTACGCTGTTTTGTCCGTCATATGCCGATAAATCAATGTTATTGGTCACCCATTGCCCGCTAGTTGGTGTAAATGCTGCTTGTTGTCCGGCACCATTTGTCAATGTCGATAATGTATTTCCTCCTTTGTAAAATAGCTGAGTCCATGAGCTTCCGCAATCTGTAGAAATCAAAACTTTCATCGAATCTCTTCTATCATTAGCAGTTCCTGTTCGATCCATCCATGCATAGGCATGTTTGAAGGTGAGCGTATGATTTATTTTTCCAGCAAAAGATAAGGCTTGTGTTTGCAACTCATCTTTTGTTCCAAGATTGGTGTTGTAGCCAAAGAAGGTCATTTTAGCCGACGCTGTTCCACTTGCAAATGCTGTGGTGGTTCTGGTCCACGTTGTAGCATTGTCGGCATTGTTCAAACTCCACCCGCTTGGAGGCACACTGGTTTCGAATCCTTCCACCAATGGGGTAGAGCCGCCAGCAGTGTTAACCGCTAAAGACGCGGCAGTTCCATTTCCGCATGTGCTGATAGGAGTAACGGTGATGTTTCCACTATTCGCCCCCATAGTTACTGTGATAGAGTTGGTTCCTTGTCCGGCTGTAATACTAGCGCCAGTTGGCACTTTCCAAGTGTAAGAAGTAGCTCCTGAAACACCGGCTATTGAGTACACTAAACCTGTTGCATTAGCACAAACTGATGGACTGCCGCTAATGCTTCCAGCAGCTGAAGCGGCTGTGTTAATGGTGAGTGGTGTTGACGCTGCCGTTCCATTACCACACGAATTGCTTGGTGTAACGGCTACATTGCCAGAGGTGCTTCCTGCGGTAACAGTGATGGATGTAGTTCCCTGTCCTGCCGTTATGGTCGATCCTGCAGGCACTGTCCAAGTATAATTAGTTGCTCCCGAAACATTAGCTATAGAGTATCCTAACAATGTTGTTCCTGCGCAAGCTTGAGCGGGTCCTGTAATGCTACCTGCTGCGCTTGGCGTTGGAGAGATGGTGATTGGTTTTGTTGCGGCAGTACCGTTACCACAAGCGTTACTAGGAGTAACAGTTATATTTCCTGCATTAGCGCCAATGGTAACAGTAATCGACGGCGTTCCTTGTCCGGCTGTAATGCTAGAACCGCTAGGTACTGTCCATGTGTAAGTTGTTGCATTGGCAACCGCAGTAATGCTATAATTTTGAGAGCTATTTTGACAAGGAGATGCACTTCCAGTAATGCTACCTGCTGCGCCAACCGACGCCAAAACTGTAATGTTTTGATTGATGGCATTTGAGCCATTTCCATTGGTAGCGGTTAATGAAATGGTTTTTGAACCAGCGGTGCTGTAGGAAAGGCTATGCGGACCTTGTGTGTTGGCTGTTGCTATGGAAGCACCCGAACCAAAATTCCACGCCCATGAAGTGGGGGTGTTGGAAGAGGCGTCGGTGAAAGTTACGCTTTGTCCTATGCACGGACTACTATTGCTTATGTTAAAATTGGCAACAGGCGCAGATCCAGCGAAGGCGCAGGTGTAAGCTCCTGCGAAAGGATAGCTGGCATATGAATCTTCGTTGATCGACCAAGTCATTAACCCTTTTAAGGTGGGGTATGAAGCTGTCATGGTGTAGGTACATCCTGCTGGTTTGGCAATTTGACCTTTAAAATATTTTACGGCGTTGCACACGTTTGTTGGGGTAACGTACCCCGTTCCTGCTGCGTTGGGCGCCGAAGTTGCAGGAAAACCAAAAGCAATTTTGCTTGCAGGAATACCAGTGAAAGTCCCTTTGCTGTTTAGCAAGGTAAATCCTTTGATGATACTTTCGTTCATCGCTAAAGCAAAGGCAATGGTACCATCATCATAGTAAATGGTGTTGTTCCAAGCAATAATTCCTCCACTAGCTCCTCCAGCATTGTAAAGCTGCATGTGCAAGCAATCTATTTCGTTTCTCAAACCATCTAAAATGGGTAAGAAAGCTCCACCGTTGGCGTTGTTTATTTGCCAGGTGGATAGCGCTCCCATTAAGTATACAGCTTCTGGAGCAGCGGTGAGTAACATTTTTTTACCTGTTTGTGTTTGGTAATTGCTCATGATGTTCTTTACAGCGTTCACCATATGCGTTTGTGCAGCTGCGGGAGCCGCCATTGTCCACGTGCTACCAAATGCCATGGAATTCTGGCCGGTATTGATATTCTTCTCCAAGTCTAAGTCGATACCATCAATCTTGTAGCTATAAGCAGCCATAATGTTGTTTATGCTGGTAACAAAGGCATCTCTTTCGGTGGTGTTATTAAGATAAATGTAGGCTGTGGCTCCACCAATACTTAAAAGTACCTTTTTACCCTGTGCGTGTAAGGCATCTATGTCTGTAATCATCTGTGCAATAGAGGTATATCCAGCAGGTAAGGTGTACTGCATATTGTAGGAAGTACCTCCGCTTGGTAAAGCAAAAGCCAAACAAATTACGTTGTAATTTGAATTGATTTGCGAAAGCTTGAGGGTGTTCCAATTTTCGTGATAACCTACCAACACGTTGGAAGGGAGCTGCGCAAAAGAAAAAAGTGCGCAAAAAACCGTGCTAAGGGTGAGTAGTAATTTTTTCATAGTAGTGGGGCTTTTGGGTAAAAACCGTTTGGGCGGCTTTCCTAAAGATAGGTGCTAAGCGCAGTTATTTCAAATTTTTCGTCGAAATTAAAACTCTGAAAATCAAATAATTAGAAAAATGTCTGTGTTTTGTCCATATACATAGGTAGGTTATATTACCTACTTCGATAAGGTTAAATAGAAAAAATGGAAAGCGTAACTAACCGCTTCCCATTGATGAATAAACCCCGAGTTCGTTCGATAGAAGGGGACAACTTTTTAAATCTTCGAATCAAATATTTCTAATGAAAATACTGCACAAACAAACCACACGGCTTTACCTGATGCACGCACCCATAAAGGTGCTTGTTTGTATTCTAATTTTGCCATGTAATTCCAGGTATGGCGCATTTTGCCCAAGGCTACAATTATCATGGCTGCTGCAAAATAATAGAGAAGTATCATAAATTTTAATTTTATAAAAGGGAGCGGATTTAACCGCTCCCTTTTGATGAAAGAATTACTCTACAATAACATTGGTGCTGTATGATTTGCCATCGGCATTTACTTTTACAAAGTAGATTCCCGATGCAGAACCAAGATTTAAAGTAACTAAACTGCTGCCTTGAGTTGAAGCAACATTTTGTACTAATTTACCGCTGTAGTCGTACACAGCAACGCTGGTAATATTACCCTTTACAGAACTTAAGTTTAACACCACATTACCATCGGTTGACGGATTAGGGTAAATAGAGATCAAGTTATTCTCTGTTTCGTTAATAGCATTGGGTTCGCTTATGATTACGCTGTCGGTATAAGTTTCAACCCCAGATGTTACTGTAACATAATATTTACCAGCACATAAATTTGTAGCGGTAGAAGTAGTTTGATTATCGCTCCATAGGTAAGTATAATTACCTGCACCAGCAACAGCTACAACCGTAGCAGAACCGTTGCATGCACCTGTAGATTGGGCATTTACAGAACTTTCTACATTTGCTACAAGATCAAGTTCCGATAAGCTATTTGAATACAAACCATTGTTGTCGGTAACTACATAAACACGCGTAGTCACACAAGAAATTTTTCTCACGTGTGTGTAGCTTGGCAAGTTGAATTGATTTCCTGCTGCTTCCCATGTTTGGCCGAAATCTTTAGTCGCTAATAATCCGCCTTGATAACTAGCGAACACATAGCCGCCATAAGTAGCCATGGCTTCAATCTTAGTTCCGTCAAGGTTAATCAAAGTAGTGTGAGAAATAGAGGTAGGCGAAGTTGCTGTCCACGTGCCTGTTTTAGCATCAGCTACAAAAACACCAGCGCCATCGGTACCTGCAAATAGTTTTGTTCCAGCAGCTCTTACTAAAGTAGTAACTGAAGTAACATTTTTATTGCTTAATCCTGTGTTCAAAGCGCTCCACCCATTGAAATTTTCACTAGCTGTGTAAACACCGTCGCCATTGGCTCCCAATAATATTTTACCATCATAGAAAGCCAAAGAACTTGTAGCAACATTAACTGGCAATCCAGTTTGAATTAGCGTCCAGGCGTTTACTAAATCTGATTGGTAAACTTTACCATCGGCAGTGATAACATAAGCGTAGTTAGCTGAAGAATACACTTTTGAAACATGCACACTTCCTATTGCACCACTAATGTCGCTCCAGTTTTTAGCGGAATCTAAACTTACGAAAACACCTGTTTTAGTAGTAGCCAATAATTTTGTTCCAAATAAAGTAAGGTCGGTAACATTTAAACTATCGGTCAATCCTTTATTTAAAATTTTGTAGTTGGCACCAAGATCGGTGCTTACATGCACACCTCTTTCTGTTGCTGCCACCACAAAATTTACTCCGTTGGTAAACATGGCATTGGTAACAAGGTTGTTGAAACCAGTATTTATTGCAATCCAGCTAATAGAATTATCAGTCGATTTGTACATGGTTCCATGATCTACTCCTGCCAAGAAACGCGATTTAAGTTTAAAAGCAATCACCACGTTCACGTTGCTTCCCACTAAGCCAGTGTTTTGAGGTGTAAAGCTGATGGAACCTGTAGTAGAAGTGTACACACCGTTGTTGGTAGCGATGATCCATGTTGTACCGTTGTTATCGATATCATTTATGGTAGCACCCACCGGAGCGCTAACAGCAGTGTAACTTGCCGTATTGCTGGTGCTGGCATTGCTAGTGATAAATAAGCCATTGCTGTTCAACACCAACAACTCATCGGTAGTGGCATTGTAAGAAAGCATGCTTGTTCCGCCAATGTTATTGGTGTTTACATCGTTGAAACTTTGCCAGGTGTCGCCTTTGTCAGCAGAGTAGAAAACGCCACCGTCTTCTGTTGCAAGTATCAATCGAGCACCTGCATTTACAATCGAAGTAATGACTTTATTGTTTAAAGAGGCGCTGTTGATCATCGACCAGTTGGCACCTTTGTCGGTGGTTTTAAATAGGCCACTACCATTGGTTCCCGCCAAAACAGTGATTGAATCTAAGGCAGCCAATGATTTAATATGAACGCTTGTTAAACCGTTGGTCACTTTTTCCCAGTAGCGGTCGCTGCCCACAAAGCCAGTATAGCGATACACTCCGGTTTCTGCTGTTCCAGCAAAAAGATATTTTCCTGTGTGTGCAATAGCAGCTATTTTTCCGCTGTGCAAACCTACGGGTTTCACCGACCAGGCAACGTTGTTTGAATTGGTACTAAAGAAAATGCCTCCTTCAGCTGTTCCAACACATACGAGAGTGTCGTAAACATAGCTTGTAGTGGGCGTTCCGCCCAACGGCCCCCTTTGTCCGAAGTGCGCAAATGAGAATTGAGTGATAAGCAGCAATAAAGCGCTCAATAGTTGTATTTTTTTTGAGTTCATGGTATTAATAATAAAGTGGATAAAATAGTTTGATGAGTAGGGCAATAGTCGCGTCAACCGTCGGGTGACAACCACAGTAATGATGACCGTAGTATGTCATCCTGAGGTACCCCGAAGGAACTATTGCCCTAAACGTTTAAGCTGGCGGGTGAATAATAGAATAAGATGGCTCGGTATATTGAGCAATTTTATATATAAATCTGCTTTCTTTTTTAGAAGCGCCTATCGACTTCAAAACTTTTTGAAATTCATCAAAAAACAAAACTTCAAATTTCTCTTTCGCATTATTTGCAGGTGATTTTTGATTGTTTTCTTTATCAATTTCTTTTTTCAAATGACACTTTCCATCGCAATGCAATTTGGGTTTTGCTTTGTTTTCGCAATGCGAAGTGGCAATCTCTTTTTGGTTGAATGTAAAAGCTAAACTCATCCAAAAGTTGCCTGTGCTGTATAAGAGCATCAATAGTACAAAAGATATGGAAGCAATTCTTTTCATCAGTTGTTTTTAGCGCCTTGCTCCATCCATTTTTCAATTTTTTCTAAGGTGCAGTCGTCAAGTTTTCCCGACGGAGGCATGGTGCTTCGCATGGCCGAATAAAGCACACTAGATGTAGGTTTTGTGGTGTTGATGTAGCCGCTTCCGCTTTTGCTTAGTTCTGCAAAAGAATTTCCTGCCGATAAATCTAATCCACCCGATTTACTGGCGCTAGTATGACAACCCGACGTTGCACAATGCTCATTGAAGATGGGCTGTATATCGGCATTGTAGGATAAAGCACCAGAAGTGTGGCAGTCTTCATCTTGGCATGCAGAAAACACCGCACCTATGATCATCGTTATGAAAAACCACTTATTCATAAATAAACATCGCTGGAATGTTGCTTACTATTTTTTGTGCCACCGCACCGCTATTGTCGCCAACAGTTAGCACCGACAAATTGTTGATGTTGTTTAGTTGCACCCCATGAAAAAGTTTGTTGTAGTTGATTTTAATGTGTGCATATTCGGCTTGATTTTCTTGGATGCTAAAATTTTTCTCGGGCATCGTTACTTGTTTGAAGTTGGCATTGCTGCCTATTTTATAAGTGAAAGGAACCATGGTGCCGCTTAAATCTGAAGTGGTGTCGATCGTTCCTTGCACATTCAAGAAAGCATAGCCATCGGGCTGCACCGTATTGTTCATCCACATTTCTGTATGTTTAAAAATGTTTGAATCGGCCATGGCCGAAGGCACATTGCTATTGATGCTGCTGTTCACTCCAACCTTAAATTTAATACCCTTGTAATTGCCCACCGGAACTTCTCCTGCCTCAAAAGTTTCTTGATCTAAAATTTTAAAAATTTTATTGTTCGGAATTACATAGGTTGATCCATCAAGCTTCACCAATTCAATCTCTGAGAGGTACAACTGTGCCCGACTCAATGAAATTGATCTGCCATCGTCATTGGTATAAATGGCGTTGTATAAATCTACTTCGTTCTCATCTAAGTAAGTGTGTAAATGAAACATTAAAGTTCCCTTGGGAGTGTTCTCAATGTTGTCAGTTTGCTCATTCTTTGGTTTCTTACAGGCTGTAATTACCAAGGAAAGCATTAAAATATAAGCAAGTATTTTTTTCATAGTTTTTTTTAAAAGGTGACATTCAAATTGGCATTGATCATAAGTTTTGTTGGGGCCTGAATACCGTTGAAATTTTGATAAAGAGGTAATCCCACTTCTGCTGCCAATTGCCAGTTTTTTAGTGTGCCCGAAAGTGGTTGCCAAACGGTACCTGCAAAAACAGATGCTCTTTGTCCCCCATAATTGCTTGCATTGGCCGATGGCTCATCATATTTGTACAACAATGGATCGTGGCCATAAATGGCTTCACTGGCCGTAAATTCTGCTCTTAGCGATGAACTTAAAAAATGCAACCATCGGTAGGCATACCAGGAGTTGAACGACAATTCGTTGCCCCAACTGTAGCCCGACGCGTTGTATCCCAAGCGAATATTGGCGTTGCCTTGTACTCCAAAAGTGCTTGTTCGTTGGTGGTATAAATAGCTGATTCCAGGTAATAGGTCGAAAGTGCCCGACCCCATTTGCATCATGTATGGTAAGCGTTTGCCGTTATCGTTGTTCAATGCTACACTTCCTGTTGGAATAGAAAGACCGGCATTAAGCATTAATTTGTGTTTCGACTGATTTAGCAGCGCATAGATTCCATATAACTTAATGTCGCCCAAGCCCATTGAATGCATATCGTGATTGGGTGCCGACTGGGTGACGCCATGGGTATGATTTTGTCCCTCGCCAAACATTTGCATGTGCATGATGTTGTTGTTGTAATGAAACATCGCCATCAATGTTAGTCGATTGCTTAGTCCGTACATCGCCATCACCATATGCATGTTCATATGCATTTCTTCGGGTACCATCAAATAGCTTTTAAATACCTCGTCGTTAGAAACAGCAGAAGCGCCGTTTTGCAAGCCTTCTGAGGTCATATTCATGTATCTATAAGAGAGCATCCATTCTCCTTTAGCATGAATATGGCCCAACATTACTCCCGCCGGTAAAGCTACTTCCTTACTACAGCAGCAGTTCGATTCGCAGACTTTGCTAGAATCGCCTTGCGCATTGGTTTCATAAGCATGCAAAAGTGCAGCTAGCATGAAACCGCTCATTAATTTAAGCATTAAATAAAAATTGAAGTGAATACTGAATTACCTAATTGTAATTAGCATTGCGGAGGAGAGAATACAGCGTGTTTGTGGGGGTGTGATTGATTTGGAGAATAGGAGTGTGGTGCATTTAAAGCAGTAAGATGAGCAGAGAAATTAAAGTTTACTTGAACAAAAAACTGTGTTTCGAATTTTTCCTTTGCGTTGTTCGATTGCGACTCTTTTTCCTTTTTATCTTCTTCCTTCAGCTGCTTTTTTAAGTGACATTTTCCATCGCAATGCAATTTGGGTTTCGCTTTGTTTTCGCAGTATTTTCGGGTGATTTCACTCTTGTTAATTTCGTAATTCGCCCAAAAAATAGCTTTGCTAAACACATTAAATGTGATGGCCATTAAAAGAAATATGGATAGAAATTTCTTCATTTCGGAATGTAAAGATATGTAATTTTTGTTCCCACCAATTTGTTTAATTTCAATATCTTGATGTAATGAAAGTCATATTTTACATTTTGCTTTTTGCATTTTCTTCTCTTAACGCTCAGTTTATTAACGCGAGGATAGGGGTGAACGGACTCACGTGTTCGGCCTGTTCGCGGTCGGTAGAAATTTCTCTTAGAAAATTACCTTTTGTAGATAGTGTTCAAATGGATTTGAAAAAAACAGAAGCCTTGGTTTTCTTTAAAAAAGGAACGAAAGTGGACATGGAAAGATTAGCAAAGGCGGTTAGTGATGCCGGATTTTCAGTGCGCTCGCTGCAAGCGGCCTACCATTTTGTAAATACAGAGGTTACGGAAAATACTTGCTTATCTTTAGGAGGAGATAATTTTCAGTTTGTTAAAACAGCTAAGAAATCGCTTAATGGCATTGTTCAGCTTAAGTTTATTGGCTCCAAGTATATGAGCAAAACCGATTACAATGCGTGGTCGGCTTTGCTAAAAAGTTCATGCTCAACTGGAGGCGAAAAAGTAAAAAATTATTTTGTCACCATGTAAAAACATACTCGCGGTAATCATTTGTTTTTTGTTGTCACCCTTGGCAGCACAAGAACTGTATCCGCTTGCCGATAATGCTAGTAATGTGCCTAAGGGGGTGTGCGGACTAAGACTGATGAATAACTCATTTATTGAGAATGGTACATTGAGAAATTTAAGTATGTTAAGAGGTATGATAGGTATAAGTGCCAAATGGACTGCTTCTTTAAGTGTAAGTGTATCTAATCATCACAATGCCGATTTACCCAAGAATTTAGTCAGCCACACCCATACAAATACAGGCACAATTTATTACACATCTACGCCGCCAAGAGGTTTGCCTTACCCTTTCCTTTTCAACGGACTTTACCTTTATAGCAAGTATCGTTTTATTACGCACGACTTACAGAATGAGCATTTTAGAATGGCTGCGTACGCCGAGTGGTCGAATGTTTCGGCAGCGCACGATGAGGCCGAACCCAATTTAGCCGATGACACGGGAGGGTATGGTTTCGGACTCATTAGCACTTATCTCAAGAATAAGTTTGCGGTTTCATTGACCAGCGGATTCATACTTCCAAAAAGCTATGAGGGCAATGCGCCCGATCCACTCACTTCACAGCTTATCTCCACCCGAATTGAGTATGGAAAAGCATTTAAGTATTCACTTTCTTTAGGCTATCTTGTTTACCCAAGGGTTTATACTTCTTACCATCAAACCAATTGGAATGTATATGTAGAGTTTATGGGCAAAAGCTACACGCAAGCAAAAGTGTTTCAATACGGCGGCACTAAGGAAATTCCCGTAAACACACCTCTGCTCATGCAGGGCAATTATGTTGATGTTTGTCCGGGCGTACAAGCCATCATCAACTCAAATCTTCGGCTCGATCTATCGGCTACTTTCCCTATGATCAATAGGTCTTATGCACACTTTTATCCAATGATTGAGTTGGGGGCGCAGTATTATTTTTACTCAACTAGAAAAAATCATGAATGAATTTTCTTATCTTAACTCATTCAATACTTTTATTGTATATTTTTGTAAAACTTAATCAACGGTGCTTATATAACCTTAACGCATGGAAACAAACTACAAAATTTTAATCCCAACCGACTTCTCTTCAGTGGCAACAACAGCTATTTCGCACGCAAAAAAAATTGCGTCAATAATGAAGGGAGAAATCATTGTTCTTCACGTTGTAGAAAAAGATTCTCAATCTGAAGCAACACACAGAAAATTGAAGCCTATTGTAGATGAAATCGTTGCAAGTGGTATTCCTGCTTCTTCAAAAGTTGTTTCTGGCGACTTCTTGAAGCAAATTCCAGTGGTTGCTGAAATCATGGAAGTGCAATTAATCATCATGGGAACTCATGGTCGTCGCGGTATACAACACTTGATTGGTAGCTACGCTATGAAAATTATTACCAGCTCGGCAATTCCTTTTATTGTGGTTCAAGATAAAAAAGTTCCTCAAGCATATTCTAATATCGTTTTCCCTATCGACCTTTCTGCTGAAACCAAATTGAAATTGGAAATGACAGCAAGTATGGCGAAACATTTAGGTTCAACGGTGCACGTATTTGCTGCAAAAGACGACGATCCGTTCAATAAGAAAACAATGGATGCGAACGTGGCTTACGCTAAAAAATATTTCACCCAACAAAATGTGCCATTGGTGGTAAAAATTAGCGAGGAAGATGGAGATTTCTCTAAACAATGTATTCACTATTCTGTAAGTGTTGATGCCGATTTAATTGCCATCATCAACTTAAATTACAGAAGCTTGAACCCATTGTTCAAACAAGATGAAGAGGCGTTAATTACTAACGAAGCTCAAATTCCTGTTCTTACTGTAAATCCAAGTAAAGACTTTACAGAGAAGAATCCAATGTACAGCAGCAAGATTATCTAATTGATTGCAACATCATAGTAAAAGCCTCCGTCGGTCGACGGAGGCTTTTTTATTTCTCAGCCATTCTTTTCTTAATAGCTTCCAAATATTTCTGTTTTTGCGTATCACGTGTCGCTAAGGCAGTTTTAGTGAAATATTTGTGCGCACTAATGAATTTTACTTGAATTGGATCCCAATCTTCAGCACTTTTAATTCCTCCATAATCTATCAATTCTTGCTGAAGCGTTGAGCTAATTTTTTCAAAGTCTTCTCTACCCAAATAATCTAAATCGGCATCGCAAATAATCTCTTCCAAGTGGTTGGTAGGATTTTGCGGAATTCTCGTTGCCATGATCATTCCTTCTATGATGTCTATCTGCGAGTCGGTAAAGCCATAACTCGGCAATATCTCTCTGGCAAACTTAACGCCCTCTGGCTCGTTGCTCCAATATTTGTTTAAGAATCCGGCGTCGTGCAACAAGGCAGCCATCTTCACCAACATCAATTCTTCTGGGTCGAGACCTTCTGCCTTACCAATTCTTTCGGCTGCTTGTAATACATCACGGGTGTGGTGCGGACCATGATAATACAAGTTTTCGGGTAATTCTTTTTCAAGTTTCGCCATCACAAATTGTTTTACCTTGTTGTAATTCAACTTGCTGTAAACATTGAAATGGTGAAGCTCTTGGAAGGCGATATTTGGTATTTGTCCCAATCTGTCTTTCGATAATTCTGCCTTAATTCCTTTCACGAAATACATGTCGATTTCGCCCTTGTTTTTCACCGGAATTTTACCTCGGTATTCGCAATCAAAATAATCGTTTACCATGTTGTAAGTGGTTCCCGAAATGTTGATCTGACCCGGTACAGATGCCGATTCCATTCTACTTGCGGTGTTTACGGTATCTCCCCAAATGTCGTAGGCAAACTTCTTTTTACCTACCACCCCGGCAATGATTTCTCCGGTATGCAAACCTATTTTAAGCTCCCAAATTGGCGCTTCTTCTGGTGCGCGCATCTGTGCATCTTTCATGAAAGCTTGCATGCGCATAGCGGCTAAAATACAGTCTACCGGATTCGTTTTATTTCTAATAGGCACACCACCGGCAGCCATGTAGGCATCACCACTGGTTTTAATTTTTTCAATGTTGTGTTTTTCGGCAATGTCATCAAAGGCATTGAATGCTTTGTCTAACTCGGCTACCAATTCTGCTGGTCTTAACCTTTCGGCAATTTGTGTAAAGCCTTTAAAATCGGCAAACATCACCGTTACCATTCTGTAGTGACGAGGTGCAGCTCTACCGGTGGTTAACAATTCTTTTGCTGTTTCGGCCGGTAAAATGTTGAGCAGTAGTTGTTCTGTTTTGTTTTTTTCTATCTCTAACTTTTCTTTTTGCTCTTCAATTTCTGCTCTCTTCTGAACAACCTCTTCTGTTCTTTGCTGTACTTTGTATTCGAGTACTCTTTTTTGTGTTTTAATAATAGCAACGCGCGAATAGTAAACGCCTAAAACAATCGCTAAAATTATGGCGATGGCAAAAGCTCTAAACCACCAGGTCATCCAGAAAGGCGGATTGATAATGATTTTTAATGTAGCGGCATGCAACGATTCCACGCCGTCGCTATTCATCGACTTCACTTTGAATACATATACACCTGGGTCAAGATTGGTGAAGCTTACTTCTCTCTTGTTTCCTATATCTTGCCAATCGTCAACAAATCCTTCTAGCATGTATTTGTATCGATTGTTCTCGGGCGATGTATAATGCATCCCCGTAAATCGAAGTGTAATGGCATTGTCTACATACGGAATCTCAATCAACTCTAAGGCGCTAATGTCTTTGCTTATTAAGGAATTCGCTCCAGGCTCAATAAGTTTGTTTGATAGCAATAAGCCAATGATGGCAATGCGTGGTGGTACTTTATTAAGTTTTACTTCGGCCGGATAAAACACATTAAATCCATTGATACCACCAAAGTAAAATTCGCCGCTTTTTGATGCATAGTAGGCTCCTTTGTTGAACTCATTGCTTTGCAATCCGTCTTCTTCTGAAAAACTTCTAAACTTGCGGGTAGATGGGTCGAAGCGCGATAAGCCTTTATTTGTGCTCACCCACAACTGCATGCTTGCTTTGTCTTTTAAAACACCGTAAACAACGTTGTTGCTTAATCCATCTTGCTCGGTGAAGTGTGTTGTTTTACCCGATGCAATATCATATCTATTGAGTCCGCCTCCATACGTACCCAACCACAAATATCCAACAGGATATTCTTCAATACACAAAATAACGTCGTTGTTTAGCGAATGGCTTACGCTTTTTTCATGGGTAATTTTTAAGAATTGAAGTTTATGAATATCGCTGGGATTAATCACTTTGTGTAATCCGCTTCCATTCATACCAATCCAAATATTGTGGTTGGCATCTTCAAAAATACAGTTGATAGCTCCTTTGCCTATGCCTTTAAAATTGTTGATGCTGTAAGTGTAGTAGCTCGCTGTTTTGTTATCGGCAGAAAGCACCATCAATCCTTCTTTTCCGCCAAACCAAACATTGCCTTTACTATCACACAAAATACTGTAAATGGCATCGGTAAACTTTTTGTACTTAGGCAGCTCGAAAGGCTTTAACGAGTATATGGAATCGCTAATTTTATTGGCATAATAAATTCCTCTATTGGTTCCTACCAACAATCTGTCTTTGTGGTCAATACTCAAGGATAGGATTTCTCTGTTTTCGGCGCTTGCAACTTTAAATGATCTTCTCTTTTTGCGATCTATCCTGCACAATCCTTTTTCTGTACCTACCCAAGAGATGCCTTTGTTATCTTCACAAAAAGCCCACACGTTAATGGAATGCGTGGTGTTGTCCCAGTATTGTTCCATCGAAAAATACTGCAAATTCTGTTTCAATTTATCGTATTTGCTAATGCCTCGGTCGGTCGCTATCCAATTGATTCCTGCTTCGTCTTGCGTGATTTTGTTGATGCGGTTGTGGCTTAATGAGTGGTCTTTAAGTGGATCTGAGAAATATTTCTTGAAATGAAATACTGTATCATTGGCAACGGTATTGTGAAGGTCAACCACATTCAATCCATATTCGGTACCAATCCACAACAAGCCGTCGTTGTCTTCAAATATGCAGCGAATGCTATTGTTTGATATGCTTCTGCTTTTGCCAATTGATGCTGTAAAAAGTTGTGAAGTGATTTTTAAATTTTTCGAATCGCTTTCATTCACCATCACACGATGTAGGCCGTTTAAAGTCCCCACCCAAACATCGCCTTTAAAGTCTTCGCACAATGAAGTGATGTAGTTGTTGGCTAGTTTTTCGCCGTATTTTTTTCCGTTTAAAACCCTCGACATTTGTTCTGTTCTCGGGTTGAAGAGGTTTAAGCCATTGTCGGTACCAATCCATACATAGCCCGATGCATCTTGCATTACAGCGGTTACATTATCTGAACTTAATACATTTCTGCCGTAATGTTTTACTTGAATCGACTGTAAATTATTGTTGTTGATGGATAAGCGTGTTAGTCCGCCATCTCGTGTTCCCACCCACACATACCCAATGCTGTCTCTGCATAAGGCTTGCACATAGAGTTTACTTGCACTCAACGATTCTCCGGCCAAGGAGGCCAAGGAAACAAAGGTGTTGTTCTCAATGTTGTAAATATTTAAACCAGCAGAGGTACCTACCCAAATCAAACCTCGTGGGTCGTAAACTAATGCCGTTATTCTGTTGTTTGTAAGTGATACACTATCGAATGGATTGGGTTTGTAGCGAATGAAATTGTAGCCGTCGTAGCGATTGAGTCCGTCTTGCGTAGCAAACCACATAAAGCCTCTGCCATCTTGAATTACCGACGTAACGGTATTGTGCGACAAGCCATCCTTGCTTGTAATGCGGCCAAATTTAACATCTTCCTGCTGGGCAAAAAGAGAACTTAAACCAATGATATAAAATGTTAGAAATAATAGCCTTTTCATGCACCTCTTTATGCGCCCTAATGTAGGAGAAATAAGTTTTAGGTGAGAGGATTATTAGGCTAAGTTTTGAACATTACAAGTTAGTACTCGGTAGGGGCGAGCTGCTGCTCGCCCGCTAAAAGTCATATCAAATTGTTCAATAATGGGCGAGCAGCAGCTCGCCCCTACAGATAATGGGTGTTTATCGTACTATCTCACCATCTTTCATTTCAATGATTCTATCTGATTTTCCAGCAAAATCATTGTCGTGTGTTACAGCTATGATGGTGTTGCCATTAGCCGCTATTTCTTTAAAAATATCGAATACCAATCCGGTATTTACTGAATCTAAATTACCGGTTGGTTCGTCGGCCATGATGATTTTCGGATTGTTAATCAGCGCTCTTGCCACCGCCACGCGCTGTTGCTGTCCGCCCGATAATTTGCCCGATGGCTTCAGCGCAAAATCATGCATTTGCACCTGTTTCAACTTTTCGTAAGCGGCTGCTTCTATTTCTTCTTTGCTAAATTTTCCGCGTTTCAAGGCCGGCATCATCACATTCTCTATCGCTGTAAATTCGGGCAAAAGAAAGTGAAATTGAAAAATAAATCCGATGTTCTCGTTTCTAAATTTTGCCAACTCATTTTGTGATAATCCAGTTACTACCGTATTGTTGATTTCAATCTTGCCTTCGTAATTGGTATCTAATGTTGAAAGCAAATACAACAATGTTGATTTACCACAACCCGATTTCCCCACAATACTCACAAATTCAGAGGTGTTGATGCTCATGTCGATATCCTTTATCACATGAAATTTCTCGGGTTCTGTAAAGTATTTATTGACTTTATATGTTTTTAAAATCTCTGCCATTAACCTCTTAATATTTCTACCGGATCAATTTTCGATGCTTTGATAGACGGCATCAATCCCGCCACAAACGTGGTGCTTACGCCAAATATCACTCCGAAAATATAATGCAATGGTTCAAAAATTACAGGAAAAAATTTCAAGCTGATCATGCCCTGATTTGGAAAAGGAACATTCGATAGGCCATACGACAGTAAGAATCCCAGAAGTATTCCAGTGAGTGCTCCAAAAAATCCGATGGTGGTAGATTGTGCCAAGAAAATTTGAATGATGTCTTTGCGCGCAAAGCCTTGTGCTTTCAATATCGCAATGTCTTTAAGTTTATTCGAAATCAACATGTTCATAATGTTGTAAATACCAAATCCAGCTACAATCAACATCGTTGCACTTACCACATAGGTAAGTACATCGCGCACTATATTCGACGATTGTACCGATGCGTTGGTAATTTCCCAATCATCGGCCTTATACCCGTATTTGATGGCGTAATCTTTCGCCAAAGAGTGCGCAATTTTGTTGTCTTTTAGCTTCACATTGATATCTGTAATGTAGCTTTTATCCTTGCCCAACAACTGCTGAACGGTAGAAATATTTACATAACTTTTTACTTGATCGATGGCTGCAATTCCCATTTGAAAAGTGGCTACAACACGCAAGCGGGTAGAGGTTCCTTTTGGTGTTGCTAATGTCACCATATCGCCCATGCGCACATTGAGTTTGTCTGCCAAGCCAACACCCATGATGATGCCATTGTCGCTGGTCAGCAAATTTTCTACTCTGCCATCTACTATCTTTTCTTTTAGTCCGTAAAGTCGCGCTTCTTCCAAAATATCAACACCGTTGATGACACCGTTAATTTGAACCGGACCGTAATTAAAAAATGCCTGAGTGGTGAGCATTGGCGCTACAGCCAGCACACGAGGATCCTTGCGGATATCGTTCATGATGGTGGGCGCATTTTTGATGTTCATGCTAATCTCTTTCGGCTTAGGATGACGCACCACAGCGAGCTTATTGGTGTCGTTTAAATATTCTTTGGTAATGGAGTTGGAATAGTCGGTTTTAATGTCGTTAAACAAGTGGATGTCGGGAGTCATCGACAACATTGTTTCTTCTAAAAATTTATTTACTCCTTTCATGAATGAAATCATGAGAATAAACATCGCAATACCAAAAGTAACGCCCAGCATGGCCACTATCGATTGTTTTTTTCTCGATAGCAAATGCCGTTTAGCGATATTTAGGTTTACTGGTAAATTCATTATTTCTCGGTAGGAACAATTAGTTCAGATTTTTCATCTAAGCCCGAAATGATTTCTGCTTCATCCAAAGTAACGATGCCCGTTTTAACTGGAATCAACTTAGCGCTGCCATTGTCGTTAATGTTCACGCTATCTCCTTTAAGTAAAAATTTGCGCGGAATAACCAAGGCGTTTTTCTTTTCTTGAATCATAATGTTCGACTCAACAGTGATGTGCACATAGTTCATCGACAATGAATCGGGAAGCACAGCATCAACTCTAAATGTTTGATCGTTTTCATTCATCAAGGGATAAATTCTGCTTATCGTAGCCTGATTAATTTTATTCCCCGCCACATCTGTTTTGTACAATACTGTTTGTCCGATTTTCACCTTCTCAATATCCATTTGATCCACCTGCATTTTAATGATTCTCGATTTCTCTTCTCCAAGCAACGCAAGGTTTTCATTCATTCTTACGGTTTCGCCAACCTCTTTATAAGTTTTAAAAATTACACCGTCAACATCGCTGCGTATGATGAAGTTGTTGAGGTCGTTTTCTGCTGTGGCGAGCTGACTTTGAGCGCTTGATAAACTCACTTGTAAATCTCTTTTTGCTGAGGCATATTTTTCCTTTGCCGACTTTACTGCATTGGCCGAAATACCGTATTGCACCTGCGCTTGATCGAGTTGCAGTTGCGAAACAGCATCTGCTTCAATTAGCTTTTTGTATTTAAAGTAAATAGCCGAATCTAATGCGAATTTGCTTTGTGCATTGAGCAATGCACTGCGTAAATCATTCAATACCGATGAGTTGTTTCCGGCATCAGCTGCCGATTTTTCGTAGGCTGCTCTCACCGAATTCAATCGTGCCGATGGAGCATCGCTACTAATTTCATAAAGTATTTGTCCCTTCTTCACCACGTCCCCATCTTTCACATATTTTTTCAATACAATTCCATTCACCAAAGAGAACAATGCGTGCTCGTTGGTGGGTACTATGGTACCCGATGCGTAAACAGATTCAACGATGGAACTTACTTTTTTCGGACTCACATATTCTTGCTTTCCGCAAGAATAAAGAGCAAACAACGCTACTATTGAAATATAAAATGAAGCCCTCATAAATTTGATTTTCGGTGCGCCTAAGGTAAATGTTATTGCGCAGAAAAAAGTGAGGGATATGTTAAAAAGGGTTGATTAATGTCATATGTTAAGCCCTATCAACAATTTCTTTCAATTGTTGCGCGCTGTGCACTCCCGATTGCTTCCACACTACTTTAGCGTCTTTAAAAAGCATCAAAGTTGGAACTCCTCTTATTTGGAAATGCTGGGCTACTTGCGGATTTTTATCTACATCTATTTTGATGATTTTTACTTTGTCGCCAACCTTTCCTTTAAGTTCTTCCAAAATAGGTTTCATGGTCTTGCATGGCCCACACCATTCGGCCATAAAGTCTACCAAAACCAATTGATTCGATTGCAATAAGCTGTTGAAATTTTGTGTTGCCATAGCTTTAATTTTATACCTCAAAGATAAATTATGTTGTAAAGTAGTACAGTGATGAAGGTCACAAATGAATTCTTAATGATCTACAACATTTTTCTCACTCGGCTTTTTCCCAAAATATTCACCATAAAAGAAAGTACTAGAAAGTAGAGGTCTTTTCTGGTGGATTGTACTTTGATGTATTGCAAATCCATCTCTAACGATACCGCTGCTGAGCCTGCGCCAAATATTTGTGCCGGACCAGAGATGCCTGGTCTAATCAGCCATCGAACTGCGTGATGGTCGCCTGTCCAGGCCAGCCGTTGAATGTCGCTTTCTGTGAGTGGGCGCGGACCGATAATACTCATATCGCCCTTTAAAACATTGATGAATTGTAATGTTTCATCCAAACCCGTCTTGCGCAAATAGCCGCCAATCTTAGTCACTTTGCCATTGCGCATCGTTCTAAATTTCAAAATCTCAAAGGTGTTTTTGTTCTTCCCAATACGTTTCTGCTTAAACACAATTTCTTCTCGGTCTTCTATCCAAATCAAGAAGCTTAGCACAAACCAAAGTGGCGAGAAAAGCACGATGCCTATCAGTGAAAATCCGATATCGAATAGCCTTTTCATAAG
Organism: uncultured Chryseobacterium sp.; assembly: GCA_964406465.1. Taxonomy (GTDB): domain Bacteria; phylum Bacteroidota; class Bacteroidia; order Flavobacteriales_C; genus JAHEZL01. Next base: position 102,628 of record CAYORT010000003.1, on the reverse strand, counting down.
TATGGTTTTTTATAAATTACACGCCAGGAATTACAAATACCGCTTGTTTATTTTCTGCTTGTGCCGCCAGCTGTTTGCGATAGCGCAAATGTTTTTGTCGCGATATTTCAATGAGTGGTCTCCACATCGCATGCGTTAAATTGTTTTTGATAAGCAAATGCCAAAACATATTAGAGCGCTTGTACAACAATGACCCCGCAAAATAGGCAATCGACGAAGAGATTTTGTTGGGCCTTCTTTTCCAAATAGACGACAAGGAGAAAAGATCTTGATAGATTTTGTCGTATCCTGCCTTGAGCTCCTCAACGCTCATGTTTTTTGGTTTAAATACCACATTGGCGGTGTCGTATTTGCACCAATCTTTATGTAAAATTCTTCCCTCGTTTTCCATTTGCTTAAACAATGGTGTGCCGGGGTAGGGTGTAAGTATATGAAATGTGGCGCAGGCCAATTTGTTCTCTTCTACCCATTTTGCAGTAAAATCAAATACTTCTTTGGTGTCGTGATCAAATCCTAAAACAAAACTTCCGTTTACATTGATGCCCACGTCTTGTAGCATTTGAACGCGTTTTGAATAATCTTCACAGCGCGGACTCTTCTTGTTTTGGTCGATGATGTTGTTGGTGTTCAATGATTCGAAACCAATGAAAACACCTGTGCATCCCGACAGAGCCATTTCCATCACCAATTCGGGGTCGTCGGTGACATCAAGCGTTACAGCAGCATTCCAAATGATTTCCAATGGTTTTAAGGCATTGCACAATTCCTTAAGATAGTCTTTGTCGGCACCCAAATTATTGTCGATAAACACCACATATTTTTCTCCTGTATGCTTGATTTCATCAACAATTTGCTGCGGATGTCGGCAACTGTATGGCATTTTTAATCCCTTGGTAGATAAATAGCAAAAGCCGCATCTGTTGTTGCATCCGCGCGTTGCGATAACACTGGCGGTGGTTAAAAATGCTCTGCGATCCAGAATTTCTCTTCTTGGCGCTGGCTCTAAGTGGTATTCTTTATCGAATTTACCTTCGTAACAATCTTTGTAATTTCCTTTGCTGATGTCGTTCAATATTTCTCCCCAAATTTTTACGCCTTCTCCCTTCACCATGATGTGACAGTGATCGCGCACTTCGTGCGGACAAGCCATGATGTGCAAGCCGCCCATCACCACTATGGAGCCACGTTCTCTATACCAGCGCGCTATTTCGTAGGCGCGATTGGCAAAGGTTAAATGCACCGTTATTGCCACCACCTGCGGTATTTCTTTGTACGGAATGTGCCCCTGCAACAGATTCTCATCCCAGTATTTTACTTCCCATTCTTGGGGCGTTGCTGCTGCAAAGCTGGTGAGAGCCAATGAAGGGGTGAGCACATGCTTACCAAAGCTCGATACCGGGTCTTTGGGGTAAAATGGATTGACCAGCAAACAGTAATTTTTTTTCAGCTTTCCACCTTTTTTTTCATGATCGATGGCAGGGGCAATGTGCATCGCCTAAGGATAGTATCTGCGCATAATTGTGTATTAAAAATCCAACATCCAGTTTGTTGATTACAATATTATAGAAAGTACTTTGAAAAACAAAGTAAAATATTGTTAAAGTTTGAAAAGGTTATTGGTAAAGAGATTTGGAAGAGTTTAATGTTTCTTTAGCTGAATATATTTAAAAAGGAGCTAAGTGTTCGAACTTATTTTATTGCCTTCAGCTCCTTCATTTTGGCCTTCAACTGTGCAAAGGAATAGCGATCACTATTGCTTGTGCCTATGTATCTAAAGACTTCCTTTCCGCTGGGGTCTATGATGATCAATGCCGGATAGTTCACGCTTTCGTTGTGAAAGTCATAACCTCCTTTGATCTTAAATTTCTTTGCCAATGCCGCATTTGGATCGTGATAGATGGCGAATTTAGCCAATGCTTTGTCGGGAACCTTTGCCGTCCATTTGTCCAATTCTTCTTTTGCATCGGGCTTGATAAATACTTGAACCACATCGGGCAATGAATCGGCATTGATAGCATATTCCATGGTAAGTCGCATGCAATACGGACACTCTGTTTTTAGCAAGAAATGCAGCACCACGTATTTGCCTTTGTTTTCACTCAAAACAAATTTGCTGGAGTCGCTAACTGAATACAATGTAAAATCAGTCGGATTGGTGTTTTGAGCGTTTACTATCAAGTGTGTAAATAACAGTAAAACAAGAATATAGAATTGCTTTTTCATGTTTGAAGTTTTTGGTTTTCGTAAAGAAAGGGAATCGTGAAGAGAGGTGGAAATAATTAACCCGGACATCCTCCGGACAAGCCAAAATAGGGGGCATACATTTGCTTTACAATGCGTGAAAAGGATTACGGTTAGGGCATAATTCACGTTAGCTGACGTTATTGTTTGCATTTTATTGATGAGCCGCAAAAACCATTTGCAATGAGAGAGCAACGCCATTTCATTCCTTTTTTGCACAAATTGACAAGCAGCTTAATTGTGTTGCCAAATGCAATAATTAGAGAGTGATTATTGAATGTATTTTCGCCTCAAAATTGATGATTATGCAAAAAATTTTATTCTACTTTTCGTTAGCTCTAGTTTTAACTTTTACCTCTTGCAGCAAAAATTTATTTACCGCGCAAAAGTACGCTCACTTAAATAAAGTTGAGCATCATGAAGTAGCTTCAATGAAAAGCAGCGCGAGTGAGAAAAAAGGGGGGTTAAAAATTGAAAAACCAGTTTACAGCGCAACAACAGTAGTGGTTGATCGTCCATCCAAAAAAGTGAATAAGGCTCCATACATTGCTCGAAAGGTTGCTGCAATTAGTGAGTCTAATTATGAAACAGCAACAATTGTTGCAACTAAATCTTACAGCAAATTAATAGAAGACGAAAGTCATTCACTAAAAGAAAATGAGAATTCTAATGCGCTAATTTACTTTTTGTTTACTTTGGGCATTTTATTTTTGCTATTGGCGTTGTTGTTTGCAGCGAGCAATTTAGGTCTAGTTTTGATGTTGTTGGGAGATGCTTTGTTGCTTTCTTCACCGATTGTCGCTTTCGCTCAAAAAAAGCAAAAACTAGCTCGAACAATGTTATTATTGGCCCTACTTCTGGGCATTGTATTATCTATTTCGGTTCTTATTTTAAATATTGCTGCAGCCCTTGAGGGAACGTTTGGTGGCTGGGGATGGCTTTTCAGTTAGTTTTTTTGTTTTTTCTTTATTCGTACAAAGGATTATTTTCATTGTAATTTCAGGGAGACTTGTTATATGAAATCTACTTGCTTGGAATCAAGGTTTAAATTACGTAAGCTAAATTTGAAATTAAGAAGGGTAATAGTTCCTTCGGAGCCCGTCAGTTAAAGGGGACAACCACTCTTAAGTAATTCTTACCCAATATGTCCCATTTAACTGACGGGCTTCGAAGAAACTATTGCCCTACATAGATTATTAGTTTATGATGGAAATAGGGGAATTAAATTAGGAATGAAACAAATGGGCTACAAGCAAAAAGATTTGGCCGAAATAATTGGATATAAAGGAAGGGTGAGTGAAATACTAAATCGCAAAAGAAAATTGTCGTTGGAGATGATTCGTAAATTGCATGAGAAGATGAATATTCCTTTGGAGGCGTTGGTGAAGGCGTATTGATAAATAGTTAAATTATTGTGAAGCTGAAAGCTTCGGGAAAAGATTCAGCTAAGTTCGCTTCGCTAAACATAACAGGTAGGGAAAAGGCCGAAGATTTAGGTTCCCACTTTCAAAATTCAAAAGAATTCTCAATAAATCTTAATGGAATTGTAAATTTTCAAAGCAGCTAGAGCAGCTTCCGCATTATTTGGGCTATAGCCCATAGCAATCCGGAAAAAGGAATCATTTTTTAAGAAATATACATAGTAGCCGATTAAGGCTAGAGACTTGTTTTTATTATAGACTTTGCATTCTCTAATAATGCAATCTTTTCGAACTTTATTCAAAGGATTATTTTCTGAAAATATGTATTGATACTGGTCATGCTGCATATTCTCTTCCCGTTGCTTTATGAAGTCTGAAAGGCTGAGGCTTTTCTCCGCTGGGCCTGAAGTGAGTGTTATTTGGCATTCTTTACTACCAAAAAGTCTTCCTATTGTTAAAATTTTAACATTGTCAATGTTTTGTTCTGCGACGATAAAGTTTTTAATTATAGTAATGCTAATTGTGTTGTCGAAAATAATTGTTGAGTCGTTAATTAGAGGTCTAGCAGAGGCTATTTTTTCCTTCAATTCTGTTTGCGTTTTTTGAGTTTCCTTTTCTTTTTTTTCAGTATTTCTGCTTTGTTTTTGATATGTTAGAAACCATTGAAAAACGCTAAGGATAATTAGTATAATTCCTCCCCATAGGAATATACTTTTCTTTTTTTTGAAATAGCTGAACAGCAAGAATGCTGCTATAATTAATTGTATAAAGTACTGTATGGATTCCGCAAGTAGTAATGACATATTGTGTTAATAACCTTGTAATCAAAGCTAAGCAATATATATCTTAGTTCTAAACTACTGTTTAGTAGCACAGGCGCCAATAAAATCTGCTATAAATCCATCTCCCACCCACCCACAAGCATTTTCGCACGCCCTCTTCTCTAAGAGGGATGATTAGTGATTCTGTGTGTGAAAAGAATCCTGTAATCATTTCAATCCTAAAAATCGTGTTCAGACAAAAAAAATCCTCCCCATTTCTGAGAAGGATTTTCCAATTATTATTTCAGTTGATTACTGCGCTTCTTGCTCAGAAATCACACTAGCTTTCAAATATTCTCTATTCATGATGGCGATGTTTTGGATAGAAATTCCTTTAGGACATTCTACTTCGCAAGCACCCGTGTTGGTACAGCTACCAAAGCCTTCTTCGTCCATTTGAGCAACCATGTTCAATACACGCTGAGATGCTTCTGCTTTACCTTGTGGCAACAACGATAGTTGTGCAACTTTAGCAGAAACGAATAACATAGCAGATGAATTTTTACATGTTGCAACACATGCTCCGCAACCAATACATGCAGCTGCTTCAAAAGCTTTATCTGCATCTACCTTAGGTATAGGAAGGTTGTTTGCATCTTTCGCATTACCTGTATTTACAGAGATGAATCCGCCTTTCGCAATGATTCTATCGAAAGAAGAACGGTCAACTACTAAGTCTTTTATCACCGGGAAAGCTGCTGCTCTCCAAGGCTCAACAACGATGGTGTCTCCATCTTTGAATGAACGCATGTGCAATTGGCAAGTAGTAACTTGTTCTTTCGGACCGTGGGCGTGTCCGTTGATATGCATTGAACACATACCGCAAATACCTTCACGACAGTCGTGATCGAATGCGATAGGCTCTTTGCCCTCAGTTACCAATTGATCGTTCAATACGTCGAACATTTCCAAAAACGACATGTCTGGAGAAATATTAGAAACCGGGTAGGTTACCAATTCTCCTTTGCTTCCGCCATTTTTTTGTCTCCAAACTTTTAGAGTCAAGTTCATATTTCCGCTCATATCTTATTTTTTAAAATTCTTATTTATAACTTCTTTGAGAAACTTTAATTACCTCATATTTAAGCTCTTCTTTGTGGAGCTCAAATGTGTTCTGACCTTTATACTCCCAAGCACTTACGTACATGAAGTTTGCGTCGTCACGTTTTGCTTCTCCTTCTTGCTCACCGCTTGTTTCAGCAGATTCTTCACGGAAGTGACCTCCACATGATTCTCTTCTGTTCAACGCGTCGATACACATCAATTCTCCCAATTCAAGGAAGTCGGCAACTCTACCAGCTTTTTCCAATTCTGGGTTCAATTCATTTGCCTCACCCGGCACACGAACATCACTCCAGAAATCTTTTTGCAACTGACGAATCTCCTCAATAGCTTGTTTCAAGCCAGCTTCGTTACGCGCCATACCGCATTTATCCCACATGATTTTTCCTAATTTCTTGTGGAAATAATCAACTGGTTTTGTTCCTTTAATAGCAAAGAATTTATCGATACGCGCTTGAACCTCTTTCTCAGCAGCTTCAAATGCTTCGTGAGTTGTAGGAATTGCTTTTGTTCTAATATCTCCTGCTAAGTAAGCTCCAATAGTGTAAGGAATTACGAAATATCCATCGGCCAATCCTTGCATCAAAGCAGAAGCACCCAAACGGTTTGCTCCGTGATCTGAGAAGTTTGCTTCTCCCAATGCATACAATCCAGGAACGGTAGTCATCAAGTTGTAATCTACCCAGATACCACCCATAGTGTAGTGAACGGCCGGATAAATCATCATTGGAACTTCGTATGGATCTTCACCAGTAATTTGTTTGTACATGTCGAACAAGTTACCGTATTTCTCTTTCACCACTTCTTTACCAAAAGCATGCAATTGCTCTTCAGTTGGGTTGGTGATACCTTTCATGGTAGCTACTTGCTTACCATATTTGTATTTCATGTTAGAAGCGAAATCCAAGTAAACTGCTTCACCTGTTTTGTTTACACCAAAACCTGCATCACATCTTTCTTTAGCTGCACGTGAAGCAACGTCACGAGGTACCAAGTTTCCAAAAGCAGGGTATCTTCTTTCTAAGTAATAATCTCTGTCGTCTTCAGCGATATCGGTAGCTTTCTTTCTGCCTTCGCGAATAGCAACCGCATCTTCCATTTTCTTAGGAACCCAAATTCTACCGTCGTTACGTAAAGACTCACTCATCAAAGTTAATTTCGACTGGTGATCTCCCGATACAGGGATACAAGTTGGGTGAATTTGTGTGTAGCAAGGGTTTCCGAAGAACGCACCTTTTTTGTGTGCTTTCCATGCTGCAGTAACGTTAGAACCCATAGCGTTGGTCGACAAGAAGAATACGTTACCGTATCCACCTGTACACAACAATACTGCGTGTCCGAAATGTCTTTCTAATTTACCTGTGATCAAGTTTCTTGCAATGATACCACGCGCTTTACCGTCGATAGTAACCACTTCTAACATCTCATGACGAGCATACAAAGTAGCGTTACCTAAACCAACTTGTCTTTGCAATGCGCTGTACGCACCCAATAACAATTGTTGTCCGGTTTGACCCGCAGCATAAAACGTACGTTGTACCTGAGTACCACCAAAAGAACGGTTACTCAACATACCGCCGTACTCGCGCGCTAAAGGCACACCTTGAGCAACGCATTGGTCGATGATATTACCACTCACCTCAGCCAAACGATGAACGTTTGCCTCACGTGCACGGTAGTCACCACCTTTAATTGTATCGTAGAACAAACGGTAAACAGAGTCACCGTCGTTTTGATAATTTTTTGCAGCATTGATACCGCCTTGTGCTGCGATAGAGTGCGCACGACGAGGTGAATCTTGAAAGCAAAATACTTTTACTTTGTAGCCCATTTCAGCTAGAGAAGCAGCAGCAGCGCCTCCGGCCAAACCAGAACCTACTACGATGATCTCTAAACTTCTTTTGTTTGCTGGGTTTACTAAAGGCACAGAAGATTTATACTTCTCCCATTTTTTGTCTAATGGTCCTTCAGGAATTTTTGAATCTAATTTTGACATATTGTTATTGTTCAAAGTTCAATGTTTAAAGTTCAATGTTAATCTAGAATACCTAGAATAAAAGCCAACGGCATCAAAGCGAAAATCAAAGGAACTACGATTGAAAACCCAGTTCCTATTGCTTTAATCAATGGAGTATATTTTTTGTGGTTGAATCCTAACGATTGGAAAGCCGATTGGAAACCGTGTAACAAGTGGTAACCTAAAGAGAAAACGCCCAATAAGTAAACACCAGCAAATACCATTGAATATTCACCAGTAAACACTTCTTTTAAGTTTAGGTAAGTGTTGTGCTCATCACCAGCTGCTACAGCAACTTTGGTTGGATACCAGAAGTTAGCCAAGTGAACAACCAAGAAAATCAACAACAATGAACCTAAGATTCCCATTGAACGAGAATACCATTTACTCGCTGTTTCGTTTTGTACAGCGTATTGTACCGGACGCGCTTTCTTGTTTTCTTGAGTAAGCACCCAAGCTTGGTAGATGTGCATCAATAAGCCTACAAATAAGCCTACTTCCATGATACGAATTACGATGTTGTGCGACATAAAGTGCGCTGCGGTGTTGAAGGTTTCTCCACCATCGTTTAAGAAGATTAAAGAATTGATAGAAACGTGTACTACCAAAAAGGAAATTAAAAATAAACCAGTGGCTGCCATCACGAATTTTTTGGCTAGCGAAGAGGTTAAGAATTCTTTATTACTCATTGTTAAGATTTTTAGGACTGATTTTCGGGGGGTAAATATAGCAAGTGGAATTGAATTTCTTTGAAAATCTTTGGGTTTCTTTAACAAAATTGAAAAATGTGCGTACACCGCCCACTATTTTAATATTCATGAATCAACGTTACGCCACTCTACCGTCGTCTTTATTCGTTAACAATAGAAAAAGATTTAAAAGCAAAATGCTAAAAGGGGCCTTGGCCATTTTTCATTCTAATGATGAAATGCCCCGCAATGGAGATTGCTTTTTTCCTTTTCGTCAGAATTCCGATTTTTTCCATTTAACTGGCATCGATCAAGAACAAAGTATTTTGGTACTTTGTCCGAATCATCGTTACAAAGAAATTTTATTTGTGCGCGAAAGCGATCAGCATACCATCGTTTGGGAAGGCAAAAAATACAGTAAAGAGGAGGCTACCTTGGTATCGGGAATTGCTAACGTATTTTGGACTAAAGAATATGATGCCGTAATTACTTCTTTATTGGAAGAGCACGAAATAGTGTATTTAAATGCCAATGAAAACGAACGCGCCCGAAAAGAAGTGATTTCTCGCGATGAGCGCATGGCCATTGCTTTTAAAGCAGAATTTCATCGTAAAAAATACGAACGCGCTGCGCCCATCATGCAAGAGTTGCGCGAAATAAAGAGCAAAGAAGAAGTCGACATCATTCAATCGGCTTGCAACATCACCAATAAAGCTTTTCATCGTGTACTTTCCTTTATGAAACCTGGTGTTTGGGAGTATGAGGTGGAGGCCGAAATTTCTCACGAATTCATTAGAAACAAAGCTGTACACGCCTACACACCCATCATCGCATCGGGCGCTAACGCCTGTGTTTTACACTATATCAACAACAACCAAAAGTGTAAAAAAGGGGAGTTGGTATTGATGGATTTTGGTGCCGAGTATGCCAATTATGCCAGCGATTTAACGCGCACTATTCCGGTGAGTGGTAAGTTTACCAAACGCCAGAAAGACGTGTACAACGCGGTGTTAAGAATCATGAAAGAATCTACCAAATTGTTAACGGTTGGCAACACTTTGCAAGATTACAATAAGGAAGTTCGTGCCTTGATAGAAAGTGAATTATTGAAATTGAAATTGATTACTAAATCAGATATTTCTCGCGAAGACCCCAAGAATCCGGCGTTCAGAAAATATTTCATGCATGGCATTTCTCATTTTATGGGCTTAGATGTGCACGATTTAGGCAACAAAAAACAACCTTTTCAAGAAGGAATGATTTTTACTTGTGAGCCCGGAATCTACATTCCCGAAGAAAAATTAGGTATTCGAATAGAGAACGATATTTTGATTACTGGTAAAGGTCCGAAAGATTTAATGAAGAAAATTCCGGTAGAGGTGGAGGAGATAGAGGAGTTGATGAATAGGAAGTAATACAGATTACATACATTTTCCAATCAGTACTTCCGGGTGTGGGACTCCCTCTCGGAGGAGAGGGGTGCGATTTTGCTTGTGGGAAGGAGGGAGATGGATTATGTTATGTGAATCCATCTCCCTCCCACTTCACAGGCCTTTACACACCCCTCTCCTCCGAGAGGGAGTCCCATACTGCTTAGAAGTTCATTCCCATTTTTTCTCTATTTTCGTTTTAAACAAAAAGAAAATGCTCGTTTTAATTGCTGCAATTATATACGCATGGTTTTATGTCAGATGGCTCAGATATAAGGAGCCCCACAAACGAATCATCGAATATCGTTTTCCATTGTGTGGTTTTACAACCAAAGTAAAACGCTGGTAATTTTGGCTTTTCCTTTTAACTTTTTACTTGCTATTGTACTCACTCATCACCTTTCCAATCTCTAGAAAGCCAAAAGCTAGTACCGCCTGAGAGGCAATTTCAATGCGTGCTGGTAGATTTGATTTTTCCTCGGTGTTCCATTCGCCCAAAACATAATTCACTTGATGTCCTTTGCTGAATTCTGCGGCGATGCCAAAGCGCAAGCGCGGATAATTGTTGTGCCCTAAAACCTCATTGATGTTTTTAAAGCCATTGTGTCCGCCATCACTACCGCTGGTGCGTATGCGAATTTTACCAAAAGGAAGCGCCAAATCATCTGCTATAACAAGCGTTCTGTCGGCAGGAATGTTTTCCTTCTGCATCCAATAGCGAACCGCATTGCCGCTAAGATTCATGAAGGTATTGGGTTTCAGAAGTATGTAAGTTCTGCCTTTGTGTTTTAGCGTGGCCACATCTCCATATCGTTGTGGGCTAAAAACAATATTGGATGCCTTCGACAAGGCATCCAATATTTTAAATCCTATATTATGACGGGTCTCTTCGTATTCTTTTCCAATATTACCGAGACCGACAATAAGATACTTCATTCTTTATTCAAGAATTATTTTTTAGCTGCTGCTGCTGCCGGAGCTTTCGCTGCTGGAGCACCTTTAGCTGGAGCTGCTGCTGCTGCTTTCGCTGCTGCTTCCTCTTGAGCCGATGCTCTTGTTACTCTTACAGCAACAACTACTGCATTACCAGAAGTTACAAATTCGAAATCAGAAGTAGCCAAAGCTTCAACTTTAATTGATTTACCAATTTGAACGCCACTGATATCAACTACTACGTTATCAGGTAAGTTTTTAGGAAGAGCTTTAACTTTCAATCTTTTCAATTTCACTTGTAATTTACCACCAGCTAATACACCTGGAGAAGTACCAGTTACTTTAACAGGAACATCGATAACAACCGGTTTGTTTTCGAAAATTTGCATGAAATCAACATGCAACAATGAATCATTTACCGGGTGGTATTGGCTGTCTTGAAGAACAGCTTGTACTTTTTGACCGTCGATATCTAGGTTTACTAGATAAGATTCGGGACTATAAATTAACGCTTTGAATGAGCTTAAATCTGCACTGAAGTGAACTGGTTTTTCACCACCATAAAGTACGCATGGTACTTGTTCAGCTTTACGCGTTGCTTTTAATTGCGCTTTAGTAACATCTAATGCTCTAACTTTTCCTGTAATCTCTACTGATTTCATGACACTCTAAATTTAAATCAAACAATAAAATGGGCACTGATAGAATTGTAGGTGTTTGCATTTTGAATCACCTTTCCAAACAAATCAGCAACCGATAAAACTTTTATTTTGGCACTCTCCCTTTTCAAAGGAATAGTGTCTGTAACAACCAATTCTGTTAATACCGAATTTTCAATGGTTTCGTAAGCCTTGCCACTCAATACAGCATGTGTACACAAAGCGCGAACGCTTTTCGCGCCGGCTTCCATCATCAAAGCAGCAGCTTTTGTTAAGGTACCTGCAGTATCACACATATCATCTACCAACACCACATTTTTACCTTTAACATCTCCAATCACCGTCATTTTAGCTACCTGATTTGGTTTCTCTCTTTGCTTGTAGCAAATAGCGAAATCTACATCAAATTGCTTTGCATAGGCGTTTGCTCTTTTTGTTCCTCCTGTATCAGGAGCAGCAATCACCATATCTTCTAATTGTATACTCTTTAAATAAGGCATGAAGATCGTTGAGCCATAAAGATGGTCAACCGGCACTTCAAAAAATCCTTGAATTTGATCGGCATGCAAATCCATAGTCATGATGCGGGTCACCCCAGCAGCACTCAATAAGTTGGCTACCAACTTAGCGCCTATAGAAACACGCGGACGGTCTTTTCTGTCCTGACGAGCATAACCGAAATAAGGCATTACCGCAACAATCTCATGAGCCGATGCTCTTTTTGCAGCATCTACCATTTGCAACACTTCAAATAAATTATCGGAAGGCGGAATAGTAGATTGTACAATAAATACATCCTGACCGCGAACAGTCTCTTCAAATGATGGTTGAAATTCACCATCGCTGAACTCAAAAAAGAGCACATTACCAAGCGGAGTACCTATCTTTTCAGCGATTTTCTTCGCTAAAACCTCAGTACTTCTACCTGAAAATATTTTTATTGGTCTTGCCATTTCTAACTTAAATACCTGACCGTCAACTAAGACGGTTTTCAACAGGGGACGCAAAGATATTAAAATATTTTGATTGTAAGAATATTTATATAAATTCGCACTCCAATTTTAATTGCCCAGGTGGCGGAATTGGTAGACGCACTAGACTCAAAATCTAGCGACTTCGGTCATGGGGGTTCGATTCCCTTCCTGGGTACCAAAACAGATAAGAGCGTGAGAGCGAGAGCGATTACGCTCTTTCTGTTTTCTCAAAACCCGCTCTCACACTCACTTTTTTTAAGAACTAAAATTTTCCGATAATACTCGAGAAAGTTCGATAATTCCTTTTCTTCAGTTACCGCGTCCTTCGAAGCTTTAGCGAAGAAGGACTAACAATCGAAAAAAGAGCGTGAGAAATCAAGCTCTTTTGTTTTCTCAAAACTCACTCTTTTTACTTTTATATATAGGTTGGCAAGGTGTAGCAGCTTTAGATATCTTAGTGACCTTCAAAATTGGGTAAATATTATACATGCAGCAACTTTCAAAAAAGCGTGCAATTGATAGAAAAGAGGGTTTTTTGTTTTTATCTTTGCCACAATGAATACTTCCCTTACCTACGAAAACGAACAAAAGCAATTGCGTTACGATATCGCTTACCTCAAAATGGCGGTGGAATGGGCTAAATTATCTCATTGTAACAGAAAACAAGTGGGAGCGCTAATTGTGAAAAATGGCGTTATTATTAGCGATGGTTACAATGGCACACCATCGGGTTTCGACAATTGCTGTGAAAACGAAAACAATGAAACACACTGGTACGTTTTGCATGCCGAGGCAAATGCCATTTTAAAATTGGCTAAAACTACCAATAGTGGTGAAAATGCCACTTTATATATTACCCTTTCACCTTGTAAAGATTGCAGTAAGTTAATTCTTCAAGCTGGCATCAAGCGCGTTGTATACATGATGGCTTACAAAGATGATGCAGGAATTGCTTTCTTGAAAAAAGCAGGTATTTCGGTAACACACATTCCTAATATTGGATGAAACAGGGATTTGTAAAAGTATATTACCTGCCTCTATACATAGCTATTACTCTTGTTGTTGGCATTTTTCTAGGTAAAAATTTCTTTTCAGGCAAATCTTCGTTTGCTTCTTCTAGTAACGCCAATGATTCTTTATATAATGAAGCCTTAAACTTTGCAGAAGTTTTGCAATTGGTGCAAGATAACTATGTGGATTCTGTGGTGGTTAAGGACCTTGCTCGTAAGGGAATTAGTGATTTTTTGCATGAGTTAGATCCACATTCTAATTATATACCAGCTGCAAAGGTTAGCGAGGTTAACGAATCTTTAGAAGGTAGTTTTGAAGGTATAGGCCTGCAGTTTGTGCTACTAAACGACACGATTGTGGCCTACAAAGCGGTGCCAAAAGGTCCGGCAGAAAAAGCCGGAATTCAAGCTGGCGATAAGATTGTAATGATTGATGGACAGCCCGCCTCTCACCCTAATTTAAGTAGTGAAGAAGTGGTAGGAAAGCTAAGAGGAAAAAGAGGTTCTTTAGTGAACGTGAAGGTGAAGAGAAACGGTCAAAGCAACTTAATTCCTATTTCTATCACTCGTGCCGAGATTCCTCTATACAGTGTTGAGGCAGCATTTATGTTAGATTCAACCACTGCGTATTTCAGAATAGACGAATTTTCTCGAACTACGATGGATGAACTTAAATCTACCTATCCTTACAACAACAGTAAGGTGAAGCGCGTGATTGTTGATTTGCGCAGTAACGGCGGAGGATATTTGAATACCTGTACTCAACTGGCCGATGAGTTTTTAAAAGACGGTGAGCTTATTGTGTATACCAAAGACCGCACTAAGGAGCAAAGAAAGATGTTTGCAACGGCTGAAGGTAAATTTGAAAATGTGAAGTTGTATGTGCTCATCAATGGTGAATCGGCTTCTGCTAGTGAGATTTTTGCTGGCGCCATGCAAGATAACGATAGAGCTACCATCATAGGAAGTCGCTCATTTGGCAAAGGACTCGTTCAGGAGGTCTTTAACTTATCCGATGGCTCTCAGGTTAGATTAACGATTTCGCGCTATTACACGCCATCTGGCCGAAGCATACAGAAACCATACAAAGATGTAGACTATGAGGATTATGCTATTAGTCAGTACCATACCGATACTCTTATGGATACCACGGCCTATTTTACTAAGGGAAAGCGCAAAGTATTTGGGGGTGGAGGTATAGTGCCCGATATTAAAGTGCAAGATGACACACTATTGGCTTGGAAAGAACTAAGCATCTTGTATAGAGAAGGATTTTCTCGTGAATGTGCCGCCAAATGTATCATTGAGCAAGGCAAAGCTTGGAAGTCGTTAAGCGCAAAAGCATTTGCCAACGATAAGAATGTTGACCAAGTGGTGATGAAGATTGCCAAGTCGATGCTTAAAAAGCAGCTTTCTTCTGCGGCGCTTAATTACCTCATGCGCGATATCAAAGCAGATGTGATTAGAAGTTTGTGGGGGAACAATGCCTATTTCGAATTCAAGTTGGTAGGCGACAAATGTTTGGAGAAGATTAAATAGTTTAAGGCTTAACTGAGATACAATAAGTCAATTGGTTATAAAAAAAAGAAATCCCGACCTAAGGCCGGGATTAATTTTTTCTTGCACTTAGCTTAGATTACTTCGCAGAATCTTTAGCAGTAGTGTCAGTAGATGCAGTCGCAGCAGCAGCAGCTTCAGCAGCAGCAGCAGAATCAGCAGCAGCAACTTTAGCTAAAGAATCAGCTTTCGCGATAGAATCTTGAGTAGCTTGGTCTGCATTAGCAGTTTCACCACCACAAGAAGCAAGAACTACGATAGCAGCTCCTAACATTAATTTGAATACATTTTTCATTTTGAACATTTTAAAAGTTAAACTTACTTACGGCGCAAAATTATTAAATATTTTTAATTTCCAACAAATTTTTAATTCTTATTTTTGAGAGCGTTACATTCGCATAACATTTAAAATCAATTTTATGGCATTCAAATTACCTGATTTACCTTACGCTTACGAAGCTCTAGAGCCTCACATCGATGCTAAAACAATGGAGATTCACCATAGCAAACATCACAATGCTTACACTACTAACTTGAATAATGCGGTAGCTGGAACTCCTTTGGAGTCGAAAAGCATTGAAGAAATCTTAAAAAACATCTCTACTGTTGCTCCTGTGGTGAGAAACAATGGCGGTGGTTTTTACAATCACAACCTATTTTGGGAAGTTATGTCGCCAAACGGTGGCGGAGTTCCAACAGGTGAATTGGCAGAGGCGATCAACGCTGCTTTCGGTTCATTCGATGCATTCAAAACTGAGTTTGCCAACGCTGGTGCTACTCGTTTTGGTTCTGGTTGGGCTTGGTTGAGCGTTAAAGCCGACGGAAAGTTGGTGGTTAGCTCTACGCCAAATCAAGACAATCCATTAATGGATGTTGCTGAAGTGAAAGGGACACCTATTTTAGGAATGGACGTATGGGAACATGCTTACTACTTGAAATACCAAAACCGTCGTCCCGATTATATCTCGGCTTTCTTCAGTGTTATCAACTGGAATAAAGTTGCTGAGTTATATGCAAAAGCGAAATAGGCTTATCAAAGATTGATGATTTAAATCCCTCGAAGAAATTCGGGGGATTTTTATTTGGAGTAGTATACCAACAATTTAATATGTGTTGGGTTGTTTTTGTTTGTGCCGGCAAATATGGTGCGGTACGGACTAATAGAATTACCAATACTGTTAAGTATCAATGTGCTGCTGGTATTGTTGGTGATGTCATCACTGATAAATTTAGTAAGCATGAAACGATACTTATCTGTTTCCAATCTGCCGCCATTTTTAATTGGCTTAAGGATACCGTTTACCAGCACTTCTGTTGACGGACTAGGAAGATTGTAATTGGTGAACTGAGTCATATCATCGAAGGTTTTTAATGTGCCATTGTCATTTAGCAATAGACTCATCGAAGATGGAATTCTGTAGGTAGCATAACTACCGCTTTCTACAGGTAAAACCAATTCGGCTCTTTGAATAATGTAATTTTTGTCTTTTGCCCAAGAAAGTACAGTGGGGAACTTAATAGCGATGTGGGTTCCAGCCAATGGTTTAAGAAACAGGCGGTTTAAGCCCTGAGTGGAGTTGTTGATTTGATCTTTGAGGTCAACGGTGCCTGAAAAATCATGTGAAAAATTACTGAAATGCCTTGCCGATGAGGTGATAGTCAAATCTGCTTTTTGCTGTCCGCTACTAGAAGTATTGGTGTAATATAAGCTCACTTTAGTGTTGGCGTGGCTGGGATTAATTACATAAAGAGCTCCTTGATCGCTGTTTAATGAGGCTTGTTCGGCCTTGATGCTTAATCCTTTGAACAAGTGCATAAAACTATTGTTCGATGTTAAGGTGTCGCCTTTAGCCGCTAAAATTTTTTGTCCGATAGCATTCGGCAAAGCAATATGCACAGTTCCAGAATCAATGGTTAAGGTGCTGTTGGCAATTTCTGCTCCGTAAGCGATAGATTTATTTGAGTAATATTCGCCTGTAGCGAAATCTCCTGTTAATTCATACACTCTAAAAGTGGTGGTGTTGGCAGGGCCGTAAATGGTATCAACATGAAAAGTAAGTACAATAGAATCTAATTGAGCATTGGTTCCAGGAACTATTCCACCAGTCATTAAGAATTGGCTAAACCACTGGGCTTTAGTGATGCCAAACTCAGTATCGTTTAATTCTCCAATCACCACCCTACTTCTGTTTTCTGTAGGTATAGCGGTATCGGCTTCGGTGTAAGCTTCAACAGTTAATGTATCTACTAAGGTACCGTAGAATTTACTGTCGTTTGATATTAATGTGGATCCTACTGGTGACTCTTTTTTGCACGCAAAAAGAAAAATAGCCAATACAAGGGAAAGTAGAGAAAGAGACTTTGAGTTCATTACATCATTATTTTTTTGCCAACTCTTCTGCTAAAATTGAGTCGTAAAATTCATCGTACTTCTCAACGCACTCTTCTTCACTAAAGTATTCAAGCACTGGTTTTTTCTTTTTCAAAGAGTTGATGTGCTTGTCCATGTCTTTGTTTAATTCTTCGCTTCCTTTAATAACACCATCACTCCATTCAATAGCCAATTTATTGATGCTATCGAAATCGGGCTTTTCGGCTGTTTTCAAGTTCTTGATGTTAACGCCATCAATAACTGCTTTTTGAATAAATCTTTTGTCTAAAGTTTTGTCAAACCCCTCGTTGTAAACCGAATAAACAACTTTAGAATTTTCAAAGATTGGATCTTCGTTAAAAACCTTTTTGATGTAAAGAGGAATCAAAGCTGTCATCCAGCCATGGCAATGAATAATATCTGGCGACCAGCCTAATTTTTTTACTGTTTCAAGAACGCCGCGGCAATAGAAGATGGCGCGCTCGTCATTGTCGGCATAAAATTTATTGGCTTTGTCCTTAAGGGCATATTTTCTTCCGAAATATTCGTCGTTGTCTATAAAGTAAACCTGCATTCTTGCGGGTTGGATAGATGCTACTTTAATAATTAAAGGATGATCAGAATCATCAATGATAAGGTTCATTCCAGACAGACGAATAACTTCGTGCAATTGGTTTCTTCTTTCATTGATAGAACCGAACTTAGGCATGAAAGCTCTAATCTCTTTTCCTTTTTGCTGAATTCCTTGGGGCAGGTATCTTGCGATGTTAGCAATTTCCGATTCCTCGTGATATGGAATCATTTCCTGCGATACAAATAAAACTCTTGGTTTCTTCATTTGATAGTTTTCAACTTACAATCGCCAGCGCTACTTTCAACGGGTAAATTATTGTTGCAAAGGTAATAAATTCTGAGCGATATTCAAGTTTATCTTACCTTTGGCCGGTTTTATTGTATAAATATGCAGGTAATTAGAAGCAGAAAAGAGATGGAAAGTATTGTTAAATCAATACTTTCAAAAAATCAAACCATTGGGTTTGTTCCTACAATGGGTTATTTGCATAGCGGACATTTATCTCTTTTAGATTTTGCCCAAAAGAACAATAACTTTAGTGTTTGTAGCATCTTTGTTAACCCAACACAATTCAATAATCCAGAAGATTTTAAGCTGTATCCTAGAGATGAAAAACGCGATTTTGAACTTTTGGAAACAAAAGGTTGCGATTTTGTGTTTGCGCCTGGTGATGAGTTGGTGAATGATATTGTTGATATCGCCTTAGATTTAGGTGGCGTGGAAAATTTGATGGAGGGAAAATTTCGTCCCGGACACTTTAAAGGTGTGGTAAATATTGTGCATTTGTTGTTCAGTATTGTTCAACCCACCAAGGCTTACTTTGGCGAAAAAGATTTTCAGCAATTGGCCATAGTTAAAATGTTGGCCAAAAAGTATTTTCAGCAACTGACTATTGTGCCCTGCGCCACTTTGCGTGAACCTTCGGGTTTGGCTATGAGTTCGCGCAATGCACGACTGTCGGCAGAGGAAAAAGAGAAAGCATTGGCCATTTCAAAAGCTTTGTTCTTTTTAAAAGAGGAAGCGAAGACAATTAAAATTGTTTCTGAATTGAAGGAAAAAGCAACCAAATTATTTTTTAGTGATGGCGCTCTGCAGCTCGAGTACTTGGAGATTTCAGATGCCGAAACCCTGCAGCCTGTGCAGGAAATATCTACCCAAAAGGTGGTGGTTTGTATTGCCGCTTTTTGTGGAAAAGTGCGATTAATCGATAATATTATTATTAATTACTAATTTTGGCGCATGCAAAGAGAAATGCTCCTTTCGAAGATACACAGGGTAACCATTACTCAGGCCGATGTAAATTACATTGGAAGTATCACTATTGATGAATCGTTAATGATTGCTGCCGACATTGTTGAAGGACAAAAGGTTCAGGTGGTAAACATCAATAATGGTGAGCGTTTGGAGACTTACGTAATCAAAGGCAAAAAGAACTCTGGCGAAATTTGCTTGAACGGTCCGGCAGCCAGAAAAGCTGTTGTAGGCGATGTAGTGATCATCATTGCTTACGGCCTAATAGATGCTGAAGAAGCAAGAACCTTTAAGCCAACCCTTATTTTTCCCGATACCGCAACCAATCTTTTAAAATAATTCATGAGCAACAAGGTGTTTCAGCAGTTGGAAAGCAAAATTGTTTCGCTTTTAGATGCGCAAAACACTGTGAGCAAATGGAAAGCAGAAGGCAAAAAAGTAGTTTTTACCAACGGCTGCTTTGATATTTTACATAGCGGACACTTGCAATATCTTAGTGAAGCGTCGCAATTGGGAAATAAGCTAATAGTAGGTTTAAATGCCGATGTTTCAGTTAAAATTCTAAAAGGTGAATCTCGACCAATCAACGGCGAGGTGGTGCGTGCACAAATGTTGGCCGCCCTATTTTTTGTAGATATGGTGGTGTTGTTTTCTGAAGAAACACCCAAGAATCTTATTGAGGCACTAACACCTAATATCTTGGTGAAAGGCGGCGATTATAGTATCGACACTATTGTTGGAGCAGAGCACGTTATAAAAAATGGCGGACAAGTATTACCTTTAAGCTTTGTGCAAGGTTTTTCTTCCACGAATATTATTAATAAAATTAAGTCGGAGTGAGGTTTTTAGTCATCATAGCATTTTCTGTTTTGTTTCTCGTTTCTTGTCAGAAAGACCAAGTACAAAAGAAGCTTATGCACAAATGGAAGTACATTTCTGTACACGAACCTATCTTATTTCAACCTACCGCATATTGGGCTTTCGATGAGAATAGAGCCTATGTAATTGATAGTGCTACCAATGATACCAGTTTGTGGGGAGACTACACCATCAAAAACAATTTCGTAATCATTACCGGAGCCAATGCTACCATGAAAGGCGGTGAGCTCTTTAAGGGAAATTTTCAAATATTAGAGTTGAAAGAGAATACGCTAATTTTAGCACGTAAAGAATACATTCCCGATGTGATTAACGACGGATTGATTTATCATGAATTTGTAAAAGTCGATTAACCACTGTATCTGAATTATTTATATTTTTATCGCAAATCTGAATTTTTATGAAGCATCTTGTAAGATATTTTTTGTTAGTTGTAGTGGCTGTTTCACTTTCTAATTGTGCCAAAGAAACACAACAAAAGATGGTGGGTAAATGGAAATTGTATTTGCCTTCTCCTAAACCTTACGAAGAAATTTGGACATTCACAGAAACCGATGTTACCAGAACTTTGGTTTATCCTGATACATCCATCATTGAGAACTCTGGCGCGTATGAAGTTAGATCGGCTTCGAAATTTACTATTTCAGGTGCTGGTTCTACAATGAAAGGAGTAGAGTATTTCAAAGGGGATTGGAGCATTAAGAGTCTTGATTCAAAGGGGATGATCATTCATCGTCATGTAGATGGCTTAATTTACAATGAGTTCTCGAAACAGTAAATGGCCAAGTTAAAGTCGGTTTACGTTTGTACTTCCTGCGGAAATCAATCGGCCAAATGGTTGGGTAGATGTACTTCTTGCGGTGAGTGGAATACTTATCAAGAGGAAATTACCAGTAGCAATAAAACACAAAACACTTCTATCCCAGGTATCGTTGCTTTAGAGCCAACGCTCTTACACGAAATTCAACCGCTCAATAAAGAACGAATTATTTTAAAAGATACTGAGTTAAACCGCGTTTTGGGAGATGGTTTGGTGTCGGGTTCAGTGATACTTTTTACCGGCGAACCAGGCATTGGTAAATCAACCTTGATGCTGCAAATCGCGCTTCAATTTCCGGGAAAAAAAGTGCTTTATGTTTCTGGCGAGGAGAGTCCGCAGCAAATTAAATCGCGCGCCGACCGACTTCAAAAGGTAAACGAGCACATTTATATTCTTCCCGAAACCAACGTGGAAAGGATATTAGAACATATTCAAAAGCAAGAGCCAGAATTGCTTATCGTAGATTCTATTCAAACCTTGCAAACTTCAAAGTTAGATTCAGCGCCAGGTACGGTGAGTCAGATTAGAGAATGTGCCAACGATATCACTTTGATTTCGAAGAGAAAAAATATACCAACATTTTTAATTGGTCATATCACGAAAGACGGACAAATTGCCGGACCGAAGGTGCTAGAGCATATGGTAGATGTGGTGCTCACTTTCGAAGGCGATAGAAATCATATTTATAGAATTATTAGAAGTTCAAAAAACCGTTTCGGACCCTCGAATGAAATGGGGATTTATCAAATGGAGGAGTACGGATTGAAAGTGGTTGAAAATCCATCGTCAATTTTACTTTCTCAAAACGAAGAGAACTTAAGCGGTATCGCTATTTCTGCGTCGATGGAAGGTATTCGTCCGCTATTGATCGAAACCCAAGCATTGGTTAGCACAGCGGCTTATGGAACTCCGCAACGCTCTGCAACCGGCTTTGATACACGTCGCTTAAATATGTTGTTGGCTGTTTTAGAAAAACGCTGCGGATTTAAAATACAGCTTAAAGATGTTTTCTTAAATATCACAGGGGGCATTAAACCCGAAGATACTGGCATCGATTTATCCATCGTAGCCGCTATTCTTTCATCAGGCGTAGATATTCCAATTCCATCTACTTATTGTTTTGCTGGAGAGATAGGACTTTCAGGTGAAATTCGCTCAGTACGCAATGTTGGCGCGCGCATCAAAGAAGCCGAAAAGATGGGCTTCAAAACAATTTTCCTTTCTAAATACAATGATGAAGATTCGCTTAAAGGCAAGAATATTAAGATTGTTAGAGTAGGGAAGGCACAGGATTTAGTGCAGCATTTGTTTAGAGGGGCGGAGTAGAAGTGTAGGGCAATAGTTCCTTCGGAGTACCTCAGGATGACAACCGCTCTTAACAAGTAACACTTACCCAGTTTGTCATCCTGAGGTACTCCGAAGGAACTATTGCCCTATTTGATTCTTATTTCTTCGGCGCCATCAGCGTATTCATCGCCATCATCTGTTGCATAGTTTTCTGCATATTCTCTGTAGAACCATCTAAGAAAATAACATTTCCTTCCCCGTTTTCAGAGAATTGCTTGATGGCTTCAGTCCACATAGAGAATAAAATAACGGAAGTATCCAAATTAGCTTGTTGCATTTCTTTTGCAGCCTCAGTCATACCTTTTGCTACTTCCTGACGGAATAAGGCCACCCCTTGTCCGCGTAACTGTGCCGCTAATTTCTCAGCCTCAGCAGAAATTTTAATGGCGTTACCTTCTGCTTCAGCAGCTTTGGTTTTGGTGATTAATAAAGCCTGACCTTCATTCTCCGCCGCAGCTTTTAAGTTGTTAGAAGCAACTACTTGTGCCATCGATTTCATAATGGCATCGTCGAAAGTAATATCGTTCAATTGTAAGTCGATTAAGTGGTATCCCCAACCTTCCAAAGTATTGTCGATTTGTTCTTTCACGTCGTGTACAATTTCATTTCTTAAAGAAAGAACTTCAGCTTGTTTTTTAGTAGCCACAAAACCTCTGATAGACCCTTCAATCGTACGAACCAAAGCTTGCATTAAACTTCTGTCATCAACGAATTTGAAGGCCACATTTTTAATGGTTTCTTCATTTGGATTGAACACAGCATACAACAACATGGCTTTGAAATACACATTTGCCTGGTCGATGGTAGTAGCTTGAAATTCTAACTCTACAGAACGGTTTTGTACTGATACTCTTTTGAAAACTGTTTCGATGAAAGGTATTTTAAAGTTTAATCCGGGCGTCATAATTCTTCTGTATTTACCAAATACAGTGATAACTGCAACAGTTCCTTGTTGAACCGTAATGAACGATAAAAATAAAGTGACCAATGCCACCACTGCGATAATAATAAAGAGATAAGACGTCATAGTAGATATTTATTTTTAGTGCTTAAATATACTATGATAATTGGAAAAAAAGAAAGGGCCGCCTCTTTTGAGACAGCCTCTTCTAGAAATACGAAGACTCGTAATTATTTTAATTTTCCTAATCTTGCTGTGACCTTAGTTGTAATTATTGTAGTGAAGGGAGCAATAACAACTTTTGTTTCAAATTGCGGATAAAATACAACATCATATCCTTTATTTTCATCCATTAACTTATAAAGAGCATATTGAACTGAACGATCACCAGTAGGAATAAAAGTACCAATAACAGGAATGTCTGATAGTTTAAATTTTTGCATTGATTTTTCTGCATTTAAAATTTCTCCTGTTTCTTTCTTAAAGATTCGCGACCAATCTATTCCAAATACTTTCGTAACCGATACTTCAGCACTCACTTGGTCGGAAAAAGTGAAATCTTCTTTTTTGAATTGGACATGACTTGCTGGTTCCTTCATTCCTTTATTAATGTTGGTACACCCTTGAAAAGCAATAAATAAACTTAGAAATAAGGTGATGTTAAATAGTGTTTTTTTCATATTCGAATTTATTTTATTAATTATTTTACTAATTACTGCGCACCCTATAAAAAGAGAAACTATTAGGTTATTTTATATAGCAGAGATATTTTAATTTTCTTAATGATTTCGCTTTTAAATTTTGCCCATTTTTGGGAGGTCGGTGTACACCTTCTAATTTAATACATCATTGCATTTGTATACTATTACAAGTATTAGCAGCAATTTTATATACTTGTTCTATTGGATTTCCAATTGCATCTCCATTACTATCTACTACAATATATTTTACATTAATTGATTGTGATTTATTAACTCCCATGTCAATTTTTGATGTTACTGTAGAGCTTGCTCCGCAAGAAGGCGCAGAATTCCAGTATTGTCCCGAAATAGCTACTGAACCTTCAAATTGATTATCAACATATATTTTAACTACAGATACTCCATTATTTTGAAATTCCGTGGTTAAATTTTGGTCCCACCAAAAAACAACTGTGCCTTCGTAACGACAACTACCATCATCTGATTCGGCCGACGAATCATAATTTACGCTGTCTTTGTCCATACATCCCTTTTTCTTTTCACAAGAATTAAATCCAATAAGGCAGAAGGATAACAACCCTACTAATAAGGTGATTTTTGATTTCATAATATCTTATTTTGCTCCTACTCTTTTGGTTTTTCGGTTACACCCTGTTTATTTGTGTGGTTTCTAGCTCCACAATATTAAGTTTTTTGAAAACTTTGGCCGACAGTATAAAAAAAAATAATACAGACCTAATTAGATGGCACAATAATTTTGTGCAATACGGATTTTTAGGACATGAAAAAGCCCTCGAAATCAAAGAAAGAATGGACCACCAAGCCTCGCAGGAAGACCAAAAGCGAGAAGCGAGAGCAATACAATAAGGCTTTAGGAAAGTACATTAAACAAAAACGAGAAGAAAAAGGTTTTACCCAAAACGAATTGGCAGAAAAAATATACGACGGTGAATTTGAGGCCAAAGGCGTTTCAAGAATTGAAAACGGGTTGTTCACTCCAAACATTTATGTAATTAAACAAATTGCCGACGTTTTTGATCAAAGTCTGTCAGATTTTTTAGAAGGATTTGAATACGCGAAGAAGAAAGACAAAGGTTGAAAGGTTGAATTGACGCTCACAAAAATCATCATAAATCAATAAACCAAACACAAATAACTGTTTTTGAATAGTCCACTAATCGTTTTTTACTTTATTTTGTACACTTGACTATCCATTTTTTATATATTTGAATGAAAAAAGGCACATTATGGAGCAGTTAATTGAAACTCATCGGCGAATTTTACAGCAAAACAGAAGCGATAAAAGGAGGTATTTATATGAGCAAATCAATTGGAAAAATCGCTTAATTGCTATAACAGGTCAGCGTGGAGTTGGAAAAACTACCTTGTTAATTCAGCGTATCAAAGAAGCTAATGAGCCTGAAAGTTATCTATACATTTCGGCCGACAGCTTGTTTATTTACAAATTGTCGCTGTACGAAATAGCGCTACAATTTAGAAACAAAGGAGGGAAATGCCTTTTTATTGATGAAATACATAAATACCAAAATTGGTCGGGAGAAATAAAACATATTTACGATAGCATTGCCGATATCCATATTGTTTTTACAGGAAGTTCCATTTTAGACATTATGAAAGGTTATGCAGACCTAAGCCGCAGGGCGGTTCACTATGTTTTAGAAGGAATGTCGTTTAGAGAATATTTGTATTTTGAAACGGGAATTAAGTATGCGCAATATGAACTAAAAAATTTGACTAGTAATGGTTTTAAAGAAAGCATAGAAAAACCGATTTACCATTTTAATCGGTACTTAATAAAAGGTTATTATCCCTTTTATCAAGAAGAAGACTTTGAATTGAAATTAATGAGTGTAATTAATACTATTTTAGAAGTAGATTTAATTCAACACCTTGACCTAAAACCAACTACAACAGCGAAGTTGAAAATGTTACTGCAAATTATTTCAGAAAGTGTTCCCTTTAAACCCAATTTATCTAAAATCGCCGATTTAACTCAAATTTCCCGCAGCTTATTACCCGATTATTTGAATTATTTAGAACGTGCCGGGTTAATTATTGCCGCACATTCAAATACAAAAGGAGTTCAATCTTTGGGTAAACCCGATAAAATATATTTAAACAACACCAATTTAAGTAGTGTTTTAGTAGGTCAAAAAAATGTGAATCTGGGCAATGTAAGAGAAACCTTTTTTATTTCACAAACCAAGGTTGTACATGAAGTAAAAATTCCAGAAAAGGGAGATTTTATTATTGACAATTTCACCTTTGAAGTAGGGGGGAAATCAAAAAAACAGAAACAAATTCAAGCAATTCCCAACTCATACATAGTTAAAGATGACTTAGAATTTGCACAAGGTAACATTATACCGCTGTGGCATTTTGGATTTTTGTATTGAATACGCGAAAAAGAGGGGAGGGGTTAAATTGTTTATGCGGTGAAAATTTTAGTGTATTCTGTTTGACAAGCAGCCTTCATACTAAAAAAACCAATCAGTCTTTAAATTTAAAAATTGCACTATTGACATAATTAATGTAAATTTTCTAATTCTTTTTTTTCTCGAGGTCATTTAAGTTGTCAACTAATTTGCAATTTTTCATTAGAACATTCATCATGAGTCCTTCACATTTGCCATAGAAGGTTACTCGCATTCCTTTTTCAAGATGAGATGCGGTAGCTTTGTCGTCAAAATAACATTGAACTTCTCGAAACATTTCCGAACCTTTCAGTGTCACATAAATATCGTCCATGATGTCTTTTTTGATATCGCTTACTGTGCCTTCCACATAGAATGTTTTCCCCTTAAAGTTTTCATCTGCTCTAACTTCATTATCTATGTAATTTTGAGTTAAGTCTGTCGCTGCAATTGTTTGATTTTTTCTTGCTGCAATCTCTGCCAATCTTTCAACTTCAGCTATGCTATCTTTTTGAGATTGTGTTAAAGCTGGAGAGACCGAAGTGCTTTTAGTGGTTGCTGAGTTATCTTTTTTGTAATCACCTATTTTGACAATAACAACTAAAGATATTAATATTGTCGCACCTATTTTCCACCCTTTTGAGATTGAATGATTTTTCCAAAGAGCATAAAGTCCTACTGGAAAAATGAAAATGCATAGAATTACAACAAGCCAAGTCTTATCATACCATTTTTTATCTTTTGTTAAATTTTCCATTTTAATTTATTTGAATGTGATAAATTGTTAAGATCTATTGAATTACAAGCTTCTTAACTTCCACTAAATTTCCTTGTGTATCTAACACTTGTATAAAGTATGTGCCAGTTGAAAATCCGTTAAGGCTTACATTATAAGTGTTACCAGAAATAGTTTGTTGCCATACGTTTTGACTCAAAGAGTTGATGATTTTGATTTGATAACCATTGTTGTTTCCATTGGCAATTAATACCGTAAGCTGATCGTTTGTTGGGTTTGGGTATATCTTAATGTTGTTAGAATAACTTATAGGATTGTAACCCGTAATGTTCATATTGATTACCAATGTATCGCTTACAGATAGGGATTGTATACATAAGTTTTCTGCTGACAAATCTTTAATCTCTTTAGCATTTAAGGCACAACCGTACACCTTTATTTCGTCTAATTTGCCATTGTAGAAACCTGTATTATTTGGTCGTTTTCCTAGCAATAACGAGGATATTGGAGTTAAAGAACCAGTGGTTTTTGTTTTGTTTTTTAAGATGCCATCAACGTAAATTTTTATAGTATCTGTTGCATAGCTGATAGCCACAAAATGCCAATTGTTTAAAGTGCTAGGCGTGATACTTCCAGAGTTTACGTATGCATTGCCGCTACTTAGATTTTGGGCATAATCTAAGGTTCCGTCATTTTGGTTTATGCTACAAAAACTTGATGATGTTTCTAAAAAGTTTGGACCGTTTGAATATGCGGCAGTGGTGTAGTACCAAAATGTAATTGTTGAAGTGCTATTAATTGCTGGGAAGTTAGAATTTATTGAACTGTTGGTACCATTAAACATATAAGCGCTATTGGCTTTACCAAATCTGTCGGTAGTTAATGTTACATTTGTTGCTGTACCGTCATATCCATTGCCACTTGCATCAGCAGTATTGCCGTTAAAAGGATAGTAGGCTACTAAACATGATGTGCTTTCATGAAATAAGGCATCTACTTCATTTGCGGTTATAGGAATATTGTATATACGGATATCATCTAATTTTCCGTGCAAAAAGTTAGTAATAAATTTTCCTAGGGTTACATTCGCATCTGCCGTTGTATTGATTACTCCAGCAGCTTGTGACGGAATATAATTTTCTACTTTATTTGTTAGCAAAATTCCGTCTACGTACATTTTAACACTTGAAATATTTGCTCCGTCATTTACATTGTACGTCCAAACATAAAAGTGCCATGCGGTATCAACAGTGCTTTGCATAATAATTCTGCTGCCATCATTATCAATTGACGCTCCCTTTGCTGGGTTATTCATTACTTGACACATAAATCTGTCGGTTCCTCCATTTGCGCTTGTAGTGGAGCCGTACATTAACAATGGGTTTTCATCTTTGATTGTTGCCAATTTTGCCCAAACACAAACCGACCTGCTTTGATTTCCAAGTATACCTTGATATTGTGTAGAAATGTAGTCGCTTTGTCCATTTAAATAATATGCACTGTTAGCTATTCCAAATCTATTAGTTGTTAAGGTTGCGCCATTCACTGTTCCGTTATTTCCATTTCCAGTAGCATCATTTGCATTACCGTTAAATGGATAATATGCTACCAAACCATTTGTTGGAACTTGCGCAAATACCAATAAAAAACTTATGGTTGCGATAGAAGTAAGAAGAAACTTTTTCATGTAGAGCGTGATTAAAATTTTAGTCGAAAATATTAAAAAATAATACACAGACCTAATTAGATGACATAAAAATTCATGTGCACGTGTGACATGCAGTAATTATACTAGAGGAATTTAATGTGTTCTGGCTTAGAAAATCTCGCTGTAATAACAGAAGGAAATGATGGTTTGATCAAAATGGGTGAAGAAAGCATTATTGAAAAGAGGCTACATATTGATGTTCTAAAAAAACAATGGCATAATAAAGTTGATGGCGTTTGTGTTGAAAAAGCAGTGGTTTTGCGACACAACATTTAAGGGAATTTTTATAATGTAGAAATAATCAGACTACTGATTCAAACGAAAGGTACTCGGTTAATTATTTGTCTTTAAAATCCTTTCGGAATAGATTCAATCAAAGTTTTAGTGTAATCTGTTTTAGGATGGTGATACACCTCGTCGGCTTCATCTATTTGATCTATCTTACCTTGTTTATTCATCACTATCATGCGGTCGCACATAAATTTTACTACCGATAAATCATGAGAAATAAATATGTAAGTAAGTTGAAATTCTCTTTTTAAATCATTCAATAAATTAAGCACTTGGGCTTGTACAGACACATCTAAAGACGATACAGATTCATCACAAATTACAAATTCAGGTTGCACCGCTAAGGCGCGCGCAATACAAATTCTCTGACGCTGTCCGCCCGAAAATTCATGCGGATATCTGTAAAAATGATCGGCTTTCAAGCTCACTTTTTCCAATAGATTAATCACATATTCTTCGCGCTGTTTATCGTTGTCGAGAATTTTATGAACTTGCATGGGTTCCATGATGGCTTTGCCAATTGGAATTCTTGGGTTGAGTGATGAATAAGGATCTTGAAAAATGATTTGTATTTTTTTTCTGAGCGGTCGCAATTCGCTGCTGCTTAATGAAAGTAGGTCGGTGCCTTGGTATTTAATTTTACCTCCTGTGGCGTTAACCAACTGAACAATACTTCGTCCGATAGTTGTTTTACCACATCCCGATTCGCCTACCAATCCTAGTGTTTCGCCTTTATATACCTTAAAGGAAACATCATCAACAGCCTTCACCCATTCGGTAGTTTTTCCCAACCAATTTTTCTTCAGCGGAAACCAGGTTTTTAAATTTTCTACTTCTAAAATTGGCGATGATGCATATAATTTTTCGTGATTTTTTTTACGTTCCTCTTTGGTGATTTCCACTGCCTGAAAAGGATGAGCGAAATCTAAAAAATCGGCTACAGTTGGTAAATGAATGTAGCGTTTGTTTAAAGGTGGACGGCAAGCCAAAAGGCCTTTTGTGTAAGGGTGAGAGGCGTTTTTGAACAATGCTTTAACGTCACCTTCTTCCACAATTTTTCCGCTTTGCATCACAATGGCTCTGTCGGCAATTTCAGCCACCACGCCTAAGTCGTGGGTGATGAAAATAATACCCATTTGTCGTTTCTGCTGAATCTCTTTGAGCAACAACAAAATGGTTTTCTGCACGGTAACATCTAAAGCTGTAGTAGGTTCATCGGCAATTAAAACCGATGGTTCGCACGACAGCGCCATAGCAATCATCACGCGCTGTTTTTGTCCGCCCGACAGTTGATGTGGATACGATTCAAATATACTTTCTGGTCGGGGTAATTTCACCTCGTTGAATAGTTCAATGGCTTTTTCTTTAGCTTCCTTTTTAGTGCATTTTTGGTGCAACAAAATAGCTTCTACAATTTGATCTCCGCAAGTGAAGACGGGGTTTAGAGAAGTCATGGGCTCTTGAAAAATCATGGCAATATCTTTACCACGGTAAGCGCGCATTTCATCTTCTTTAAGCGACAATAAATTCACTGCTTTTTCTCTGCCATAATACATAATTTCACCACCGGTAATTTTTCCCGGAGGAGAAGGAATGAGCTGCATGATAGAGAGAGAAGTCACCGATTTGCCTGAGCCCGATTCGCCCACAACACTAATAGTTTCCCCTTTAAACAATGAAAAACTGATATTATTCACGGCAATAAATTCTTCTTTTCCTGAAGAAAATTTAACCTGCAAATTATTAATATCTAAGAGAAGAGATTTCATTTCGAACGAAGATAATGAACTTGAAACTAATTTTATATTTTAGTCGCATCAATTAAGAAACCATGGGATTAAAAGCGGCCTTAAGCAAACCTTTTGCAAAATACATTTCCAAAAAAGTTTACAAGGAAGCTGCACGTGCAGTGGAATTGCAAGATGCCACCATGAAGATGTTGGTTGATAAAGCCAAGAATACTGCCTTTGGTAAAGACCACAATTTTGCTTCCATCAAAAATTACGAAGATTTTAAAAAGGCTGTTCCTGTTAAAGATTACGAAGGAATTAAGCATTACATAGAACGCATTAAACACGACGAAGAAAATGTGTTGTGGCCAGGTTTGCCAATGTACTTTAGCAAAACATCAGGTACCACATCGGGCGTAAAATATATTCCAATTTCTAAAGATTCAATGCCGCATCATATCACGGCTGCGCGCAATGCCATTTTGTTGTACATTGCCGAAACTGGAAAAGCAGAATTTGTAGACGGCAAAATGATTTTCTTGCAGGGGAGTCCGGAGTTGGATAACACTTACAAAACACCCACAGGAAGATTGTCGGGAATTACAGCTCACCACGTTCCAAAATATTTACAAAAAAATAGAAAGCCATCTTACGAAACCAATTGTATTAGTGATTGGGAGACAAAGTTAGATGCCATCATTGAAGAGACGGTGAACGAAGATATGCGAGTTATCTCTGGTATTCCGCCATGGGTACAAATGTATTTCGAAAGAATTCAGGCAAAAACAGGCAAGCAAATCAAAGATGTTTTTCCTAATTTTTCTTTGTTCGTTCAGGGCGGAGTAAACTACCGTCCGTACCAACCCATCATGGAAAAAATCATTGGTAAGTCAATTCCTACAGTTGAGGTATATCCAGCTTCTGAAGGATTTATTGCCTACCAAGATTCGCAAAAACACGACGGATTATTGTTGAATACCAACGCCGGAATTTTCTTTGAATTTATTCCTGCCGACGAGTTTTTTAATGAAAATCCTACGCGTATTTCTCTGAAAGATGTGAAGTTGGGCGTGAACTACGCCATCATCATGAACACCAATGCAGGCTTGTTTGGCTACAACATTGGCGATACTGTAAAATTCGTTTCATTGAATCCTTATAGAATTGTTGTTTCGGGAAGAATTAAACATTTCATTTCAGCATTTGGTGAGCACGTTATTGGCGAGGAGGTGGATAGAGCGATGATTGCTGCTTGTGAGAAATTCGGCGTAGAAGTAACTGAGTTTACTGTTGCTCCGCAAGTGGCTCCAAAAGAAGGTTTGCCTTATCACGAGTGGTTTGTTGAGTTCAACAAAAGACCGAGTGATTTGAATGCTTTCGTGAAATTTTTAGATGAAGAAATGGTGCGCCAAAATGTGTACTACAAAGACTTGATTACAGGAAGCATTTTGCGCAGTTTGGTGCTGACTGAATTGCCTAAAGATGGCTTTATCAATTATATGAAGAGCGAAGGTAAGTTAGGCGGACAAAACAAAGTGCCGCGTTTGGGGAATGATAGAAATATTGCTGATGCGCTGACGGCGATGATTAAATAATTTTAAACTTATTTTTCAAGCACGAACTTTTGGGAGTGGGATTCCTCCGTCGGCTGACGGAAGGGGTGCGACTTTGCTTGCGGGAAGGAGGGAGATGGATTCACAATAACTTAATCCATCTCCCTGCCACTTCACAGGCCTTTACACACCCCTTCCGTCAGCCGACGGAGGAATTCCACTCCCGGAAGTATATGGTTAAATAAGTACTGATTTTTCGTTTTAGACAAACAACGCCTTCAACTCACTTGCCTCTTCTGGTTTTAATCGTCCAGCCAAGATCAAGCTCAATTGTCTTCTGCGTAGTGCGCCATCAAATCTTTTTATTTCCAATTCGCTTTCGGGCACTAGCTCGGGCATAGCCACTGTTTCACCTTTGTCGTTTAAAGCCACAAAAGTGTACATGGCTTCGTTGCATTTTATTTTGGTGCCGTTGGTCTGACTCTCCTTATAAACTTCAATAAAAACCTCACAAGATTTGTGGAAAGAGCGTGATACTTTTGCTTCTAAAGTCACCACATTTCCAAACTGAATAGGTTGTTGAAAAGATACGTTACTCACGCTGGCAGTCACCACAACGTGCTTGCAAAATCTACCTGCGCAAATGGCGCCAATCACGTCCATCCAGTTGAGTAATTGTCCGCCCATTAAATTGTTCAACATATTCGTATCATTCGGCAATACAATGTATGTTGCTATTGCCAAAGTATCTTTTGCTTTTATTGCTTCCATTATTTCTATATTTATCGCTTAAATATACTATTTTATGGCACATTACTATATCCTCGCTCTTCATATTATCTTTGTTGTTACTTGGTTTGCCGGATTGTTCTATATCGTGCGTCTGTTTATTTATCACACCGAGGCAGAGAAAAAAGAAGAGCCTGAAAAAACCATTTTACAAAATCAATACAAAATCATGGAGAAGAGATTGTGGTATATCATTACTTGGCCATCTATGATTATCACAGTATGTTTGGGGACTTGGTTAATGATAGAAACGAGTTATTTTCGTGAAGGATGGATGCATGTGAAATTGTTATTCGTGATGTTGCTAGTGTTGTATCACTTGGCTTGCCATAAAATTTATCTTCAGTTGCAAAACGATGAGGTGAAATATTCATCAACCAAATTGCGCATGTGGAATGAGGTATCCACTTTATTGTTATTCGTTATTGTATTTTTAGTGGAGCTTAAGGATCAAGGCCTATTTGATTGGGTATATGGTGTTGTTGGCTTGATTTTATTGGCAGGCATTATGATGGTTGCCATTAAATTGTACAAAAAGAAGAGAGAGCAAGAATAGATTAAACCTATCAAGGAAGTAATTGATTAACGCGAATGATTTTTATTTTCGTCGTCTAAACAAATTATAAATTAGTTATGAAAAGAACAGCAACCGCTCAATGGGCAGGAACAGGTAAAGAAGGAAAAGGAAATCTTTCTACACAAAGCACTGTATTAAATAAAACACAATATTCATTTGGTTCACGTTTCGAAGAAGGCGTAGGAACAAATCCAGAAGAGTTAATCGCTGCAGCACACGCAGGATGCTTCACCATGAAATTGAGCTTCGTTTTGGTTGCAGCTGGTTTCACTGCTGATAACTTAGAAACCACATGCGCAGTAGTTTTAGAAAACGGAGCAGTAACATCATCATCTTTGAAATTAACAGCTAAAGTTCCAGGAATTTCTGCTGAGCAATTTGCTGCTGCTGCTGAAGATGCAAAAGTAAACTGTCCGATCTCTAAATTGTTGAACACAGCAATTTCATTGGAATATACTTTGGCGTAAGCTGAACGCTATCATTTAAAGAAAGACTGCTCGAAAGGGTGGTCTTTTTTGTTCTGGGGAAATATATTTTGGTCTGGTAGTACAATTTTGGTCATTAATGACTAAATTTGTACTAAAAGCTTTTTTATGGTTAGTAGAACAGCCGAGAAATTAATTAAAGATTATAGCAAACAATTTAGGGCTTTGGCGGTGGTTGGTCCGCGTCAAAGTGGCAAGACTACTTTAGTCAGAAAGGTTTTCCCAAAAAAGCCTTATGTGTCTTTAGAAAATCCCGATGAACGGTTTTTGGCTGAAAGTGATCCTCGTGCTTTTTTAGGCAGATATCCCTCGGGGGCCATTATAGATGAGGCGCAGCGTGTGCCTGCCCTGTTCAGTTATTTGCAGCAAATCCTCGACGAGACAAAGAAAGAAGGGCTGTTTATTCTCACAGGCAGCAACAATTTTTTATTGCAGCAAGCGGTAACACAAAGTTTGGCCGGACGAATTGGTTACGTCGATTTATTGCCTTTGAGTTATCATGAAATTTCTTCTTTTGGCGATAAGCAATGGAGCACCAATCAATTGATTTTGAATGGTTGTTATCCCGAGATTTACGACAAGAATAGAAAACCCGCAATATGGTATCCAGCTTATATTAGAACTTATGTTGAAAGAGATGTAAAACAGTTGCGAAATATAGATAATACGTTATTGTTCAATCGATTTATTCAGTTGTGCGCTGGTAGAATCGGACAACAATTGAACGTATCATCGCTCAGTGTAGAATGTGGTGTTGAAATGAAAACGGTTAATTCTTGGCTGAGTATTTTGCAGAGTAGTTATGTGCTTTTTTTACTTCCTCCGCATCATAAAAACTTCAACAAACGTGTGGTTAAAATGCCTAAATTGTATTTCTACGATACTGGTTTGGCTTGTTCTTTATTGGGCATCCGACAAGAAAATGAATTAGCCAATTCTCATTTTAGAGGAAACTTATTTGAGAATTTTGTGCTGCTCGAATTAATGAAGAAAAAATTCAATACTGGTTCACCAACCCAGCTATATTTTTGGCGCGACAACAAAGGTTTAGAGATTGATGTTTTATTGGATAATGGTAAAGATTTGAGTGCAATTGAAATCAAAGCAGCACAAACTTATCAGGAGAATTTCTTTAAACCTATTCACCAGTGGAATTCATTTAGTCAACAAGAGAAAGGAACTTTGTTGTACGATGGAACGCTGGAGTTTAATAGCAAGGAAGGCTATGTGGTGAAAAATTGGAGGGGTGTGGAGAAGATGAAAATGTGATTTTCCTGACTTTAAGCCCAGTTCTTCTTTGCGAAAA
Source organism: uncultured Chryseobacterium sp. (assembly GCA_964406465.1). GTDB lineage: Bacteria > Bacteroidota > Bacteroidia > Flavobacteriales_C > JAHEZL01. The sequence continues at coordinate 67,360 of CAYORT010000003.1, read as the reverse complement.
TCCGTCAGCAGATGGATGAAGCAATCTCGTTAATTATTGAAGCTGAATCCCGAGAATCGGGACGGGAAAAGATTCAGCAAAGTTCGCAAGCTAAACTTAGCAGAGTGGAGGTTGATGGTAAAATGTTTGATTTTTTTCAATCCACTTTTGTGCTACTTCAATTATAATTTGTTCAATATTTTTATTTGTTGCTCCCTCCCAATAATGGTTAAAACCGATATCATCATAATCTAGTTGATCCCAAGCCCAATGCAGTAAACAAAAATCATAGATTGAACTTCCATGTTCTTCTAGATCTTGGTAAAACGAATATAGCATTCTGAGATTATGTTTAATATTTATGTTATCAGCAATTCTTTTTACATAGAAATATGAATAGCTAATAACTGCTTCTTCACCAATTTTTTCTTTTAACCCCAATTCAAATATTGCTTTTTTCAGGTATTCAATTGTTTCAAAATAGTTTGCTGGTTTTTCTATACAGGCTAGCATTATTAATGAAGGAGTATCGTGACCACCTTCAATCATTTCCATTGCCCAATCAATGCATTCTTCTGCAGGCAGTTCTTCGATTTCAGAATATGCAACAACCTTATATGTTATTTCGCTTATTGATTTCATAATCGAATCCTAATTAATAATTAAACTCCCAAGCGCTTTTATAAGCCCCTATCTTCTCACAATATTCAATAAAATCTTTGTAAAAAGGATGATTCGCCAACGTAGCGCTGTTGCCTATTACCACAAGTTTTTTCTTGGCTCGGGTGAGGGCAACATTCATGCGTCGGATATCTGAGAGGAATCCAATTTCAGCGCTGTCGTTGCTGCGCACTAAAGAGATGTAAATGATATCGCGTTCCTGACCTTGAAATCCGTCGATGGTTTTAATGGCTAATTTGATCGGAAATGCTTTAAAATCTTCATCGGCTTCTACCAGTTGCGTGAGATATTGTACTTGCTCTTTATATGGAGAAATGATACCCACGGTTAAGATTTCCTGCGATGAAATTTGATATTCGCTCAACAATAATTTTAAATGTTTGATGAGTAAAGTTGCTTCATCGGGATTGCTGTGACTTAAGCTTTCGGGATTCATGATATCGTCGAAGCTACAGCCCGAAGTGTCAATAAAATCAACTGGTGTGTGCAAAAATGTTTCTTCTTCGTTGTAGCTTAACAAAGTGTTTTTTACCGAATCATCGGCCTTCAATTCCCCTTTGTAAAATTTATGATTGGAGAAGTTCATAATGTTTTCGTGCATGCGGTATTGCGTGTTCAACATCACCGAAATATTGCCGATGTTCATGCAACGTTCAAACAAAGTTTCTTTTAGTCCTTCTGCCTCTGCTTTTTTCGATTTTACTGTGGGAGGTAACTGAAAGTGATCTCCGGCAAAAATCACGCGTTCGGCACGTGTAATAGGTATCCAGCACATGGGCTCGAGGGCTTGTGCGGCTTCATCAATAAAGAGCGTTGAAAAATGTCGATTGCGCATCATTTTTCCAGCCGATACCACAGGCGTACAAGCAATCACCTGTGCTTTGTCGAATTGAGATTGAATGATATAATCTTCCAAGTTGTTGGCATCGCGCATGATTTGTTTGGCTTGCTGATAGTACATTTGGCGCTGTACTCTTTCTTCGCGATTGAAAACACGTTTGTATTTTCCTGCCATTTTGAAATATTCTTCAGCCGTTTTTCTGTAGTTTTTTAAGTCCTTGTAGGAGTCGTGGGCAGATATTTTAGCATCTAAAGTATTCATCAAAACTTCCTCAGAAATACGGGCAGGATTTCCTAAACGCAACACACTAATTCCTTCGCGATGTAATTTTTCTGTGAGCAAATCTACCGCAGTATTACTAGAGCTACATACCAAAACTTGCGATTCGTTTTTGAGAGTTTCACGAATGGCTTGAACGAGAGTGGTGGTTTTTCCTGTTCCAGGCGGACCGTGAATAATGGCAATATCTTTAGCGGCAACAATTTTATTTACTGCTTCATTTTGCGAAGCATTTAATCGTGCAATTTGAATTTTCGGGTGACTATGAAATGCTGGTTTTTTTTCTTCAAAAATAACATCGCGAAGTTGTCCGAGTCGGGTACTATTTGGTGCAGCAATCACCTTGTCTAAAGCAATATTCATCTCGCGATAACTCGCTTCATCAAACAAAATGTTCAATCCTAGTTTTCCTTCTTCGCACCAATCGGGCAACTCATCTAAAGTGGTAGATAGCCTAATTTTATTGTGTCCGAGAATTTTAACAGTCCCAATAATTTGTTGTTCATCGGGATATTTATTTGAAAAAAGTGCAGCTTGCTTTCCGCCCGAAAATTGGTGCGGTTCATTGAAGTTGGTGGTGCGTTCAATATCCAAAGAAAGGTATTCACCTATGCCAATTTCCTCGTTGCTAATTACTACAGGATACCATGTTACTCCGCTTTCTTTTCTGTAATTGATATTGTTGCGTGAAAAATGCTCTTGATATTGAGCGAAATCTTCATCGCGTTCAATTTTCAAAAGCTTTTTAAGCTGTAGCAATCTTTCGGGAGTTTCCATTGTTGTAAAAGTAACCAAACTAAGATAATAAACTTAGAAAATTGCCGTAATAGTGAGTCTCAAAGGCAACTAATTGTATGTACATTCGTTATGAAAATAAAATTCCTATGAAAGCATTACTTCTTTTCTCATTAAGTGCGCTAGTTTTAACTGTAGCAGCATGTAAAAAAAAGGTGACAACATCTGATTGCACTGGAACAACATCCACATATATTACTAACGTAAAACCAATTTTAGATGCCAATTGTGTTTCTTGTCACAATGGTTCAAACAAAAGCGGTGGGTATGATTTAAGTACTTATTCTCATGCTAAAAATGCTAAGGATGCAATTGTTGGATCTGTTCAGCATGCCAATGGTTTTGCGCCAATGCCGCAAGGAGCGTCGAAATTAGATGATGCATCCATCAAATTAATCAATTGCTGGGCGCAGAACGGAACTCCCGAATAATTTTATTTCAAGGATTTAATATAAAGTTCCTCCACTTTTTTTCTCGCCCAAGGTGTTTTTCTCAAAAAAGTTAAACTCGATTTGATGCTTGGATTGCTCTTAAAACAATTGATATTTACATGATGTGCTAACTCTTCCCAAGGATATAGATCGGTGAGGTGCTCTAAAATGTGCTGCAAAGTTTTTCCGTGCAATGGATCGTTGTTCATACTTCTAATGTAACAGAAAACATCTTATCTTCATCGCCTCGATGGAAAAATTATTCGATTCATATTTGGTAAAGTGGACGCTACTTTGCGCGATTGTAGGACTATTAGTAGGTTGTGTAGTGGCTATTTTTTTATTGGGATTAGACGAAATCTTTCGCTTTACGCTGTATGAAGATTCGTACATCTACTTTTTACCCTTAGCGGGTTTGGTGATAGGATTTGCATACCACTATTGGGGGAAAGAAGCTGTTAAGGGAAATAACTTAATTTTAGAAGAGATACACCAGCCAAAAAAGCCCATTCCCTTTATCATGGCACCTATGGTTTTGTTGGGCACATGGCTTACCCATTTTTTTGGTGGATCGGTGGGTAGAGAGGGAACAGCGGTGCAAATTGGTGGCGCAATTGCCGATAGATTCACTCAATGGTTTAAGCTGAATAAGGAAGACCGAAAGATTTTGTTGATACTGGGCATTAGTGCCGGATTTTCAGCCGTGTTTGGAACGCCACTTGCTGGAGCGATATTCGCCCTTGAAGTGATGGCTCTGGTAGAAATACGATGGAGAGCTTTTTTTCCAAGTATTGCCGTGGCCTATTTTGCTCATTTGATTTGTTTGCAATGGGGTGTTATTCATACAGAATACAACATTCCTTTTATGCCCTTTTTAAATGCTACCACTTTAGGCTGGACTGCCGCAGCCGGCGTGTTGTTTGGATTGTGCGCTTACCTTTTTGTATTCAGTGGCGAAACATTTAAAAAGTTATTCGAAAAGTATATTGCCTATCCTCCAGTTCGTCCGCTTATTGGAGGACTAATCATCGTAATTGCTGTGTACTTTTTAGATACCAACATTTACAATAGTTTGGGAATTTTTGAAATAGAAAAGTCTTTTTTCGAGCCGCGTGCACCTCATGTTTTTTTGGTAAAACTATTACTCACCACCTTTACTTTGAGTGCCGGATTTAAAGGCGGAGAGGTTACACCTTTGTTTTTTGTAGGAGCAGCTTTAGGAAGCGCCTTATTTGCATTTTTTCCATTGCCACTTGGCTTTTTAACTGCCATCGGCTTTGTGGCAGTGTTTGCAGCAGCCACGAATACGCCTCTTGCATGCGCCATTATGGGTGTTGAATTGTTTGGTTTCAATACTGGCATATTTATGCTGGTGGCTTGTATTGTAGCTTATTTGTGTTCGGGAAAAAGAGGCATTTACTCTTCGCAAATTAGCACTTGGTCGCGCTAAATAAATTTGTCTTCTGCATTTTAATGCAATAACTTTTGGCAAAAACAGTTAAATTGGCTCAACAATCTGAAAGATGAAAAGATTTTTATTGCTTAGTTTATTGCTTTTTAGTTGCGGTGTTTCTTTTGCGCAACCACCTGCCATTGGCGGTTGGCGAGATCATTTGCCTTATAACCATGGGGTGGCTACCGTGAGCGCTGGCGATAAAATTTACTGCGCAACTACTTCTGGATTTTTTTATTACGATAGCAAAGACAACTCTATCAATAAACTTTCTAAAGTAAATGGTTTGGCAGACGTGGGTGTTAATGCCTTAGCGTATTCTGCTACCTACAACACCGTTATTTTAGGTTATAGCACCGGTAATATCGATTTAATTATTGGCGATAAAGTGATCAATTTCGCCGATATCGTTCACAGCACGGTGGTGGGTGATAAGTCGATTAATGCCATTTTGGTAGCGGGTGACTTGGCTTATCTATCTTGTGGTTTTGGAATTGTAGTTTTCGATTTAAAAAAGAGAGAGATAAAAGACACTTATAAAATTGGAAGCAACAGCTCGAATATTTTCGTGGAAGAAATTAAGATTTACAACGGAAAAATTTATGCTGCAACAAAAAATGGAATTTATTATGCCGATGTAAACAGTAATTTCTTAAATGACTTTCAGCAGTGGAGCGTGATTACTGCTATTCCTGTGGGGCCCTACAATACCCTAGAAGTGGTTAACAATACTTTGTATACTAATTACGATAACGGGGATAACAATCAAGATACTTTATACGCATTTGATAATAGTACTTGGACTACCATTGTGCCCACTGGCTATGTGAATGAGGATGTGATCGATTTAAATGCTGGCTCAGATGGTTTACTCATTAGTTTCAAACAAAAAGCTTGGGCGCTCAATGCCGATTATACCCTCAAAAATGCTTATACCGATTTGCACTTCAATATTGTTTGGTGGTGGGAAGCACATCCTCACGAAATGATAGAGGTAAATGGGTCGTATTATTTTGCCGATGACAGGTATGGTTTAGTGAAATTTACAGGCTCTCAAGGTGAATACATGATGCCTAACGGTCCGCGTGATGAGGTAGTATGGGAAATGAAAGCTAAAAATGGCCAGCTTTGGGTGGTAGGTGGTGGTTATCGTGCCGACTACTCTAGTGTTTATTCTAATCTTGGTTTTTATCGATTTGATGGTTCAGTTTGGCGAAATTTTTTCGCTGATATTACTCCCGGACTAGATACATTGGCTGATTTGATTGCCCTTGCTCCCGACCCTACAACAGCGGGAAAAGCTTATTTGGGCTCGTATTTGAAAGGTACTGGTGAATTTGTCAACGACAATCTCACCAAAGTTTATGATCAATATAACAGTCCGTACCAAGCCGCAGCCTTTGGTCGTGTTCTCAACACAGGTTTAGATTTCGATAGCAATGGCAATCTTTGGGGCTTAATTAGCGGTTTGCCTGGCTATTCTATTTCAGTGCCGCTTTCGGTGTACAAAAAAGGTAGCGGATGGCAAGGCTTTACTATTCCACAGATTACTTCTCTTCCTTCTGTAGTGCGCAAATTGATGATTGATTCGAAAGGAAATAAATGGATGATTAGAAGCAAGCAAAATTTTGGTATTGTGGTGGTGAAAGAGAAAGATGATAAACTCAATTCATCTACTCAATTTTATGTTCGTGACTTAACCAAATTGGCAAACAACGGTTCGCTTCCTTCTGAAAGGGTAAATGATATTGAAGAAGATAAAAAAGGTTTAATATGGATTGCTACCGATCAAGGTGTAGCGGTGATTTACAACTTAGATAATTTGTACACAGGAAGCATCAATGCCGAGCAAGTGCTCATTCAAGAAAATGGGGTGTATCACCATTTGTTAGAATCAGACAGAGTAACATGCATCGCCATAGATGGAGGAAATAAAAAATGGTTTGGTACCGAAGGAAATGGGGTGTATTTAATGTCGGAAGATGGTAAAACACAATTGAAACATTTCAACGCAGAGAACAGTCCGCTTTTATCCAACAAAATCATCGACATCACCATTGATGAACTTACCGGCGAAGTGTTTTTTGCTACCGACAAAGGGATAGTGTCTTATAAAGGTACTGCCACAGAAGGCGGAGAAACGAATGGTGATGTATATGCTTATCCAAATCCGGTTAAACCCGATTTTGAAGGAACCATCGGCATCAAAAATCTAGTAGATAATGCTATTGTAAAGATCACCGATGTAAGCGGTAACTTGGTGTATGAAACTAGAGCGGAAGGCGGACAAGCTACATGGAACGGGAAGTTGGTTAACGGTGAGCGAGCAGCAACGGGAGTTTACTTGGTGTTGATTTCTAATGACGACGGCACCGAAAAAACAGTCACCAAAATATTATTCATCAATTAAAGTGGCGAGAGAATTTGTTGATCAGGCCTTGGTTTTACAGGTTATCAATTACTCTGAAAATGGCGTAATTGTGAAGTTCTTTTCTCGCGAGCATGGTTTAATTTCTTGTTTTGCTCAAAAGAAGAAAGGATCTAAAGGCTCTAATTATTTGCCATTTTCTCTTTGTGAAATCGAATATTACAGCAAAAAAGCGAGTGGTTTATTTTCTTTGCGCAGTTGCAAAATTATTTCTCCTTATACTTCTCTTTATACCGACCCCCTTAAAACAACTGTTTTGTTGTTTCTTTCTGAAGTGCTTGTAAAGACAGTGAAGGAAGACACGGCCAATCCCGAATTGTTTTCCTTTTTAAGAAGAGAGTTTTTGTATTTCGATCAGTTGGAAGAAGGGGTCTCCAACTTTCATCTGTATTTTTTATCGCATTTGATAAGTCATCTTGGCTTTAAGCCTTTGCACGGCGATGGCCGATTTTTCAATTTGGAAGAGGGAGAGTTTGTAGATTATCAGCCCAGCGAAAAGCATTTCGATGAGGCCGAAAGTCGAATGTTTTCAAGTTTTTTGCAAAGCTCGGGTGAAGACATAAAAACCATTTGTGTGAATAGGGTAGAGCGATCTGCATTGCTTAAAGGAATTATTGATTTTTATAGATTTCACTGTGCAGGCTTTGGCGAGTTGAAATCGATGGCCGTGATGGAAGAGGTTTACATTTAAACTTTTCCTGCGCAAAATCTCTTCTAAAAAAAAACAAACATTTATTATCTTAGCGCCACTCAAAAAAAGATTATCATGGGAAGAGCATTTGAATTTCGTAAAGCAAGAAAATTTAAACGTTGGGGCGCAATGGCCAAAACCTTTACTCGTATTGGTAAAGATATCACCATGGCGGTTAAAGCTGGTGGTCCCGACCCAGAAAGCAACTCGCGTTTACGTGCCTTGATGCAGAATGCGAAAGCGGCAAACATGCCGAAAGACAACGTGATGCGCGCGATTAAAAATGCATCTGATAAAGATATAAGTGATTACAAAGAGATAGTGTACGAAGGATATGCAATGCATGGTATTGCTGTATTGGTGGAAACCGCAACCAACAACCACGTTCGTACTGTTGCTAACATTAGAAGTTATTTCAACAAATGTGGCGGAACCTTTGGTACAACAGGTTCTGTAGCGTTTATGTTTGATCACAATTGCAATTTCAAAATCAAGAAAGACGGATTGGATCCTGAAGAGCTAGAGTTGGAATTGATTGATTTCGGCGCAGAAGAGGTATTCGTAGAAGAGGATGGAATATTGATTTACGGTCCGTTTGAAAGCTTTGGTGCTATTCAAGGAGAGTTAGAGAAACGCGGAATAGAAATTATTACTTCTGGTTTCGAGCGTATTCCAAATGTTACCAAACAGCTTACTGCCGAGCAGGAAGAAGATGTGAATAAATTGATAGAGAAGATTGAAGAAGATGATGATGTTCAAAATGTGTACACCACAATGGGCGCAACTTTAGAGTAATTATGAGAACACCATTTATTGCATTTATTGCAAGCTTAATTTTTGTAACAGCCTGCTCTGAAACAAAGGAAAAAGCTAAAGAAACCATCAATGCTGGTGGTGAGTTGGTTGGTAAAACAGTAGGCGAATTTAGCAAGGGTGTTTCTACCGGAGTTGACGAAACATTTGAAATAAAAATTAATGCGGCTCCTGAACTTGCGCAAGAGGGCGTATCGTTAGGCAGAATAGAATTGAAATCTATCAATGGCGGACACGATAATTTGGTGAATACCTACTTGATATTTTCAAGAGATTTTAAAAAGTCGTTGGTGCTGAAAGCCTTTGATACCAAGAATTTAGAGATGGGAAGAAGTGTAATGAAGATTAAGGCAAAAGCTAATGATGCTGCTTTTTACGGATTTGCCTTAGATACGCTCACCAACATCAATGCCGATAGTAAACTTACTTTAGAGTTGATGAAAGAATGATCAAGCTCATCATCACCGATTTAGACGGCACTTTACTCAACGACGAAAAAACTTTGTCGCCCATCTTTTGGCAAACAGAGCAAGCCATTCACGATAAAGGAATTTTATTTTCTATCGCCAGCGGCCGTCAGTTTCACAACCTTTTAGAGAAGTTCGATCGCATCAAAGAGCGCACTCTTTTCATTGCCGAAAATGGCACTTATGCCAGTTATCAGGGCAAAGAAATTTTTGTGAATGCTTTAGGAAAGACAGAAACAGCCAGACTTATAGAAATTGGTAAAAGTTTGAAAGGATCGCACATGATAGTGTGTGGTAAAAATTCGGCGTACACCGAAAGTGCCGATTCTCGCTTCTTAGCTGAAGCGCGCAAATACTACAGCCGACTCAAAATCGTGAATGATTTATGTGAGGTAGATGACGATGTTTTAAAAGTCACCATTTGCGATTTTAGCGGAGCAGAAAAGCACCGAATTCATTTTCAAGCTTACGAAAAGGAATATCAAATTGCATTGGCCACAAAAATTTGGCTCGATTTCACGCATCTCTCTGCCAACAAGGGAACGGCAATAGCTAAAATTCAGAATGATTTAGGAATTTCTTTTGACGAGACAATGGTTTTTGGTGATTATCTCAACGATCTTGAGATGATGAAATCGGCGAAATATTCCTATGCGATGAAAAATGCGCATCCGCAGATTGTTGAGGTGGCGAATTTCAAGACAGAATTTGACAATAATAATGAGGGGGTGGAGCGAACAGTTTTAAAAGTTTGTTTGCAGGTGTAACCATCAATTGCTAATTGAAGTTTGAGTATCTATTAAACAAATCAAACTTTGAATTATATGAAGAGAATTATTATTGTGCTTTTTTTGTTTTCTGTGTTTTCTTATAGCTGTAAGAAAGAGGAGAATACCGAAACTGCAGCAAAATCTGCAACTGAAAAGTTAACCGCCCACACCTGGAAGATCACATCTTATACTACCAACAATTCCAATGCAGAGGTTAAAGACACTCTTAAAAGCTGGACCGATACAGTTGTAAAATACCCGTTGAGTGTGACTTACAATATAGATGGCACATATCTATACAGCGATAGTTCTGATTATGGAAAATGGAAATTGTTGGATGAAAATACTATCATTTACAATGAAGGTACTTTCTATGGTGTGATGGGTAGCATAAAAACACTTACCGACAATAATTTCACTGTTAAGTACATGTGGGATGTTGTAGGGGATGGAAAAATGTACGAAGTAGAGGAAAATTCGGTGAAATAGTTTTGTAAATTTTCTAAAATCCTCGTTCATAGAGGATTTTTAACGCAACTTAAGTGGCTAATTCTCGTAGAATTAGCCATTATTGTGAACAGGCGATTATTTTTATATTCATTTATTCTTTTTAGCACCTCATTGAATGCTGGAACCTATACTACAACAGCTGTTGTGGGAACGTGGGCTGAAGGCGGTGCTCCCGGACAAAACGACGATATCAATGTAAATTATGACTGGTCGAGTCAGAATGGAGGATTAGGAAATCCCTTAAGCATCTGCAAAGGAACAATTACGATTAGTAGTAGCGGATACTATAAAGTTTGGGGTGCTCTGCAGGTTCAAGGAGGTGGCAGTATCTTGCTTAGCTCTGGGGGTAAGATGGAAGTTTCTGGTTCTTTAGATATAAATGGTGCAGCAGGTACAATCACACTTAATGGTGCATTTATCACTCTTGGTGCGACGGTCAATGGAGCCGACATCACTGGCTCGGGAACGTGGACCTGGTCGGGTTCTTTTTCCAATAATGGTTCTATCAATGGTTATACCGATGACCCCGCATCGTCACCTCTCGACCTAACTACATTGCCCGTTGAATTCGTTTATTTTGAGATCAAAGATGCTACTAGGGAGTCGATTTCCTTAGCGTGGCAAACTGCGAGTGAAATCAACAACGAAAAATTTATTGTTGAAAGATCGTACAACAGTTAAACTTTTGAATCTATTGGGTTTGTGAACGGACAAGGAAATAGTTCATCTCTTGTCAACTACGAATTCATTGACAATACTTTCGAGGGCACAGCAATTTATTACCGATTAAAACAAATCGATTTTGATGGCGCTTTTGAGTATTCAAAGGTGGTGGTTTTTGAACCGGAAAGTGGTTTAATTTCAGTAAAGCAGAATAGCAATCATTCGCTTACTGCAAGTAATCTTAAAGGAAAAGAATTGACTTGGCAAGTTTACAATTTGAGCGGCCAAGAAATATTATCTATGAATTTACTGAGCAATGAAGATAATACTTCATCTATCGCTCTAAATGATTTGGAGAAAGGATGCTACATGGTAGTTGTTTCTTGTGGAAGGCAAAGTGTGGCTGTGAAGGTGGTGTTGTGATTTGTAGATGAGTGAGGTGGCAATTTTTGACAGAGAGTGATAGTAATACTGAGGGCTGGAGATTAATTATTTACTTAATCTTCTTTGATTGCTTGCGTTTTGGCGTAATTTTTTAACCTTGAAATAATTTCCAGATCGAACCTTTCTTCGATTCTTTCTTTTTCACCGCTGCTAAAATCTTTTTCTAGAACCCATCCCGAAACCCCGTTGTCAACAGCTCTAATTGCTATTCGAGTATGGTTTGTGTCATGTTGAATAACATCGTTTGAATCGCCTATGAATGTTACATAATACATTTCTTCTGGTTCATTTTGAAAATAGAAAATTCTACTATCAAGGAAATCACAACCTTGCTGCGACCAGTTATCTCGTGCTTTCCATTTCTCAGGGATTTTGTATTCGGGATAATTGATATAGATGCTATCAATTGCTTTTTCAATATTTTTTTTAGAAGTAGAGAAAAGCCTGATATCAAAGCCTCCCAGAGTCCCTGCACCTATGCTTTCAAGTGAAAAGCGGCTGATTCCGATTGGTAAGATAGCGAAGGTGATTAAGGCTAAAGCAGTTAAGATAATTGTCTTTTTCATTACCTGGATTTTGAGTCAATAGTACGAATGATTTATTAATAATCAGGAAATGCAATTGCCAGAGTAGAAAAGTCATTCGATAGCTGACGGACGCCATGGAGAAATCAACAATTCCCAAAACTTTTCAACAGCCTTTAAAATACCCGCGTTTTAATTGAGATGCCCCGTGCTATTTTCGTAGCTTCGCACAGTATTTTCAACAAAGACTAGCAATTTAAAAATGAGTGAGTTAAGAAAAATTGAAGGGGCGTTGATTTCCGTATTTGATAAGGATAATCTAGAACCCATTGTTCGTGAGTTAAATCGTTTGGGAGTAACCATTTATTCTACAGGCGGAACACAAACTTTTATTGAAGAACTTGGTATCTCTGTGGTGCCAGTGGAAGATTTAACTTCTTATCCTTCTATTTTAGGGGGTAGAGTGAAAACTTTGCATCCAAAAGTTTTTGGTGGAATTTTAGGCAGAAGAGAGTTGCAATCAGATGTTGCTCAATTGGAGCAATACGAGATTCCTTCTATCGACTTAGTGATTGTTGATTTATACCCATTCGAAAAAACAGTAGCTTCTGGTGCATCGCACGCGGATATCATCGAGAAAATCGACATCGGTGGAATCTCCTTGATTCGCGCAGCAGCTAAAAATCATAAAGATGTGGTGATTGTTCCTTCAAAAGAGCAATATCCAACTTTGCTTTCTTTGCTGAAAGAAAAGCAAGGAAATACAGATTTGGAAGATCGTAAAGCTTTGGCTAAAGCGGCTTTCAATGTTAGTTCTCACTACGATACTGCAATTTTCAACTACTTCAACAACGATGAAGAGCCAGTGTTAAAACTTTCGGTTCAATCATCAAAAGTGTTGCGTTACGGCGAAAATCCTCACCAAAAGGGAATTTTCTATGGCAAACTTGAAGACATGTTTGAGCAAGTGCAAGGAAAAGAGTTATCATACAACAACTTGTTAGATGTTGATGCTGCGGTGAATCTAATCGCTGAGTTTACAGATACTACCTTCGCTATTTTGAAACACAATAATGCTTGTGGTGTTGCTACTCGTTCTACTGTTTTAGAAGCATGGAAAGTGGCTTTAGCGGGTGACCCAGTTTCTGCTTTTGGGGGAGTTTTGATCACCAACGCGAAAATCGACAAAGCAAGCGCTGAAGAAATAAATAAACTTTTCTTTGAAGTAGTAATTGCTCCGGCATACGAAGACGCTGCTTTAGAAGTGTTGAAAGGAAAGAAAAACAGAATTATTTTGATTCAGAAACCAGTTGCTTTAAGCAAGAAAACAGTGCGTACTGCATTGAACGGAGTTTTAGAACAAGATAAAGATGCGGTGATGGAAACAGCAAAAGACTTAACCCCGGTTACCGATAGAAAACCTACCGAACAAGAGATTGCTGATATGTTGTTTGCTGCTAAAATTTGTAAACACACCAAATCAAATACTATCGTTTTCGCAAAAGACAATACCTTGATTTCAAGTGGTACCGGACAAACATCGCGTGTTGATGCTTTGCGTCAGGCTGTTGTTAAAGCCAATGAGTTTGGCTTTAGCTTGCAAGGTGCTTCAATGGCATCTGATGCATTTTTCCCTTTCCCCGATTGCGTGGAATTGGCGAAAAACGCTGGAATTACAGCTGTAATTCAACCAGGAGGTTCTATCAAAGATCAAGAGTCTATCGACTATTGCAACAAGAATGGAATGGCGATGGTGATGACAGGAATTAGACATTTTAAACATTAAAATATTATGGGCTTATTTAGCTTCTTAACGCAAGAGATTGCCATCGACTTAGGTACAGCCAACACCCTTATAATCGAAAACGATAAGGTGGTGGTTGATGAGCCTTCTATCATTGCCATGAATCGTGTAACCGGTGAGGTACAAGCGATTGGTAAAAGAGCCATGCAAATGCATGGTAAAACACACGAAAACATTAAAACTATTCGTCCGCTTAAAGATGGAGTAATTGCCGACTTTAAAGCTGCTGAGGAGATGATTCGTGGTTTCATCAAGATGATCAATGTGAACAAACGCAAGATGTTTGGTCCGAGCAATATTCGTATGGTAATTTGTATTCCATCTGGTATCACCGAGGTGGAGCGCCGTGCGGTAAAGGATTCTGCCGAACATGCCGGAGCAAAAGAAGTGCGTATGATTCAAGAGCCTATGGCAGCAGCAATTGGTATTGGTATCGATGTGGAAGAGCCAATGGGTAACATGGTGATTGACATTGGTGGTGGTACAAGTGAGATTGCCGTTATCGCTTTGGGTGGTATCGTTTGCGACAAATCTATTCGTGTTGCGGGTGATGAGTTCACGCAAGATATTGAAGATTACATGCGTCGTCAGCACAACATATTGGTGGGTGAAAGAACAGCAGAAAGAATTAAAATTGAAGTAGGTTCTGCCTTGCCAGAATTGGATAATCCGCCAGCTGATTTTGCGGTTCACGGACGAGATTTGATGACAGGTATTCCAAAAGAAATTACCATTTCTTACTCAGAGATTGCACACTGTTTAGATAAATCAATTTCAAAGATTGAAGCCGCTATTTTGAGCGCATTGGAGATGACTCCTCCAGAGCTTTCTGCCGATATTTACCGCACAGGTATTTATCTTGCCGGCGGTGGTTCTTTGTTGAGAGGCTTAGACAAACGTATCTCTAAAAAAACAAAGTTGCCTGTTCACGTTGCCGAAGATCCACTAAGAGCGGTAGCAAGAGGTACTGGTATTGCTTTGAAAAATTTCGATAGATTCCCATTCTTAATTAAATAAGATATGAGTTCAAAGTTTAAAGTTCAATGTTCAAGGTTAGCTAACATTGAACCTTAAACTTTGAACCTTGAACTAATGTTTTCATGAAGAACTTATTCGCACTTCTCTACAAAAATCATTTGTTCCTTCTATTTCTTTTCTTAGAGATTTTAGCTCTTTTCTTTGCCATTCAGCACAATGCTTTTCAGCGATCTTCATTCATTAGCTCAGCGTCTTCTGTTTCTGGTAACACCTACGAAACCATCGATAATTTTTCGGGCTATTTAGATTTGCGCAAGAAGAATAAATTGTTGGCCGATACTTTAGCTCGTTTGAAATCTCAAACCTTGAGTGCATTGCGTTTGCGCGATACCAACTATCGTAAAATTTACGATACTTTGTACAAACAGCAGTATACTTATGTACCAGCAAGAGTGATACATCTAACCACTCACAAACCCAACAATTATTTAACGATTGATAAAGGTAGTAACGACGGAATAGCAGTAAATATGGCTGTTGTAGGAGTAAATGGAATTGTAGGTGTGGTAAATGGAGTGACGCCCGATTATGCTTCGGTGATGTCGATTTTACACAACAAAACCGAGCTTTCATGTAAATTGAAATCATCAAAAAATGTTGGTTTCTTGAAGTGGAACAACATGGATTTTAATTATCAAACAGCGCTATTGAAAGATGTTCCACTAACCGCAAAGGTGAAGATGGGTGATACTGTTGTAACTACCGAATATTCTAATTCTTTTCCAGGTGGAATTCCTGTGGGAAGAGTACTTTTTGCTAGGCTTGCCGAGCAAGGACAATCACAAGATGTGACCATTCAACTGTTCTTAAATTTTAACACCCTTGATCACGTATTTATTGTTCGTGATTTGATGAAAGAACAAAAAGATTCATTGCAAACTAAGTTTCAAAATGATTGATAAATTACCTCGATATGCATTGATTTTTGTGCTGCTTATGCTGTCGCAAGTCTTGGTATTCAATCATGTGCATATTGCCGGATTTTTAAATGCATTTCCTTATGTGCTATTTATCCTTTTGTTGCCAAGTGATGTCAATCGCGCTTTGCTTTTGTTGATTGCATTCACCATGGGAATATCGGTAGATATTTTTTCTGATTCGGGAGGTATTCATGCAGCTGCCTGTGTGCCTATTGCCTACATGCGCAATGTAATGCTTAGAAGTACAACATCACTTGAAAGTAAGAACGATTCTTTTGAGCCTAACTTGCATTATTTTGGTTTGCGACCGTACCTAACTTATGCTGGAGTTTTGTTGTTTGTGCATCATAGCATCGTTTTCTTTTTAGAAGTTTTTGAGTTTAGTCATTTCTTCACAACATTATTTAAAATCATTGGCAGCACTGCCTTTTCACTACTTTTCATTGTATTGATACAATATATATTTTTCAAGAAAAAAGAGAAATAGATATGAAAAGCAACAACGATCGTCAGTACATCATCACAGGTATTTTTGCTACTATCGCCTTCATCTTTATTTTTCGACTTTTTTATCTGCAAGTGCTCAATCCCGATTTTAGAGAAGACGCCATCAACATGGGAAGAAAGGTGGTTATTGAGTTTCCAATGCGAGGAACGATTTACGATAGAAATGGAAAAATTATGGCGCACAATGAAATCGCTTTCGATTTGATTGTATTGCCCAAAGCAGTGAACATCGACACTTTCGAATTTTGTAAATTGTTGAATATCGATACCGCCGAGTTTAACCGCAGAATGAAGATTGCCAAAACTTATCCAAACGCGGTGTATAAAGAGTCGGTTTTTCAAGAATTAATTAGTGTAGAAGATTATGCACGCATAAGTGAGCAACTCTATCGCTTTAAGGGTTTTTCGGCGCAACGCAGAAATGTGCGTTCTTATCCTAAGCCCATCGCAGCCCATCTTTTAGGATACATGCAAAAGGTGAGTCCTAGTGATAAACATCGCGATAAATACTACGTTAACGACGATTACATTGGCCGAAGTGGATTGGAGATGTATTACGAAAAATATTTGCGCGGCATCAAAGGAATTAGAAATTTACGCCGCGACAGAAGTAACAATATTAAGGGACCCTATTTGCATGGAGAGCTTGATCAAAAGTCATTTCCCGGATTAGACTTACATACTTCTATCGATGCCGATTTGCAAGAGTATGCCGAATCTTTGATGCACGGCAAGCGCGGAAGTATTGTGGCTATCGACCCTGCCACAGGAGAGGTTTTGTGCATGGTTTCAGCGCCTACTTACAATCCGAATGATTTGGTAGGAAGATATTTTAGTAAGAATTACGATACGATATTTAACAGTGCCGGACAGCCATTGTTCTTTCGAAGTATTGCTGCTACACAGCCTCCCGGCTCGATAGTAAAAACCATGCAAGCAGCCATAGCTATGCAAGAAGGAGTGGCCAATGAAAATACGCGTTATCCGTGTACAAAATCTTTGGTAGGCTGTCACGATCATCCTAATCCGCTCACACTTCCACAATCGGTGCAAAGCTCTTGTAATCCTTATTATTACATGTTGGTAAAAAGTATTTTGTACAAAGATGGATCGATAGAAAGCGGGTTAAATCATTGGGAAAAAACGGTGCGTTCTTTCGGATTTGGAAATCCCTTGGGCATAGATTTGCCAGGCGAAAAAGACGGAAATGTTCCCGATTCACGTGAGTACAACGCAACGTACGGAAAAGGACATTGGAATTACAGAACAGTATATTCATTAAGTATTGGTCAGGGAGAATTTGCCATGACACCTCTTCAAATGGCCAATTTAGCAGCTATTTTGGCCAATAAGGGAAGTTATTATACACCGCATATTGTGCGCGCTATTGGCGACAGCGTGCTCAACTACAGAGATTCGTTGCACAGAGTGTTAATTGACCCTAAGAACTTTGAAGTGGTGCACAACGGAATGCAGTGGGTGATAGAACAGCCCGGTGGAACAGCAGGTAGAGCAAGAATAGACACTTTGCATTATTGTGGTAAAACAGGTACTTCGCAAAATCCTCACGGCGAAGATCACTCGGTTTTCATTGCCTTTGCGCCACGAGAAAAGCCGAGCATTGCTATATCTGTATATATTGAAAATGCAGGTAAAGGAGGTTTGTGGGCAGCACCTATCGCCAGCTTGGTGATTGAGAAATATTTGCGAGGAGTGATCGCCCGAAAAGAGCTAGAAAAGAGCATGATGGAAGGCGTAATAAAGTATTAAACTTTATTGCACCACAATAACAATTCCGCTTGCTTGCATTTTACCTTTTGTGGTAAATTCGCCCTTCACTGTTTCTTCTTTAAAATCTCTGTAAAGATGGATGTAATAGAGTCCGGGTTTCTTAAACATCAACTTAATCTCATACTCTTCACCTTTTCTAAGTTTAGCCATGTCCCAAGGTAAAATTTCTTGCGCCACAGTTGGTGTAAAATCGTCGTAGGTTCTTTCTTCTTTAGCATCTTCTACATCAATAGGGTAAGGAGTTGCATCGTAGTAGGCAATTAAAGCAGAGATGTATTGTTGCGGTTGCGTTTTCACTTTAATAGTAAACTCTTGTTTGGCACTCACGGTATCGGGCACACTTTCAAAGGTGTATGCGCGATCGATATATTCTTCATAGTAAAAGAAATCTTTAGAAGTCATGTAGAAACCAATACCTACATAGTTGTGAAATTTATCTAAGCAATTCTTTTTATGTGCGTCGTTAGGCGCCACTTCTTTCATAAAGCCATCGTGTTGCAACTTCATCCATTTCTGCGTAGTTGCGCTGTCGGTTTTACCATCGCTGTTGGTCCAGTAGCCGCTAGCATTTTCACTCACATGATCTTTGCCTCCTGCAAGCGCATAGCGTTGGTAAGGCTTTAATCCATCAAGAGAAATGTGTCCAACATAATGATTTTTCCCAGCTTCTGCAGCCATTTTATTGGCCACACGAGAGGCGAAGATATCTAGTTTAAGGGGACCAACTTTATTCTTTTTTCTTTCTGCGTTGAGGTAGTTCAAATGCACCAGTTTTAACTTCAAAATATAGTCGCTGTCTTTGTAGGGCATAAGAGACGAATCGGCGTCATTCAGCTTTTTATAGTGCAGAAAGGTAGAATCAACTACCGCAAAAATATTTCCTGCAAAAAGGAAAAACACTCCAACAATAAATAATTTCTTCATGTACTAAATATATAAATTACCAGCGAATATTGTCTAATAACCTACCCTGTTAAATTATTTCTTCCGAAGAATTCAATGTGCACCTTTTCTGCAGGGAAATTCATGTTGGCGAAAATTTCTTTACATGCCACATTCATCTCAGATGGGCCACAAACAAAAACTCGGTATTCGCTATCTAATGAGTGTGATGCAAATAATTTTTTAATACTTTCTTCTCCTATTCGACCTTCCCAAATCGATTCGTCTTTTAACAATTGTAGGGAATTGGTTTGCTGACTCAACACATGTTGCACCTTTAAACGCGCTCTGTTCTTTTGCACCAATTCGTTGATTTCTTTGCCAAAAATGATGTTGTCGTCGTTTCTATTTCCATACAACAAAACTAAGTTGCTGTTGGGTTCGGCTACCAGCACCGACTGCATCATAGAGTACATTGGCGCTATGCCACTTCCTGCAGCTATGAGGTAATATGTTTTGTTGTTGTGGGCACTTAGCTCAATACAAAATTTACCACGCGGAGTGGTAACACCTAAAAAATCATTCACCTTCAATTCGTTGTTGGCATAGTTCGAGGTAATGCCTTCGCCAACACGTTTCACTGTAATTTGCAAGGGAACATCAGCCACCGATGAGGAACTTACCGAATAACTTCTTTTATACTCTACCCCCTTCACCACATATTTCACCACTACAAATTGTCCGGGATGAAACTTAAATTGGGCTTTCAATTCATCAGGAATAGCGAATTCAACAACAACATTGTTGGGAACCGACCTATCAAGTGAAATGATTTTTAAATTGTTGAATGCCGCCATAGAGTCAGTTTACTCTAGAACAGTAAAATCGTACAATTTGTTTCGTATTGGAGAGGTAAGTTATGCAGCTCAGAAAATTTTAGTCACATTATTGCTTTTCGCTAATTTCGCTTTGCGTATTTTTCGCAGCAATTAATGGCTTACCTTTTAGCGCCTGAACGAGTGTTAGCAAAGCCAAAAGTGCGTATATAACAGATAGTCCAATCGTTAATTTGGTATTTTTTAAAACATAATACGAAAGAACTGGCAACACTTGTAAAGCATGCATACCAATGAAATGCGACACTCTTAAATCGCCTACTGTTTTACTCCAGCCAACTATGAACCAATTTGAATTGTCGTTTAACGCTCCTACGCTATGGTTCAATCGTGAGCCCATCAAAAACCCTTCAAAGGAAAATATTACAAACAAAATAATTCCAAAACGAATCGCCCAAACGTAGTAAGTAGGTAATTCTGGAAATGAGTTTGTGAAAAAAAGCACTCCAACATATGCTGTATAAATCGTTACCAAAGTGGCTGCCAATGCCATCATCGAATACAAAGTGGCATAAATGGGTGTGCTTAAATTGTAATGCGAAAGCTGTCCCCTACCTGCCTGAAATGCAATATAAAAAATCTCAAAAGTCAATAAAATGATCACCGTCCAATTGAAAATTTTAATGTTAAAATTGGGCAAGTAATAGCAATACCAAGCCATCGCCCAAGCAAAAAGGAATATTGAAAAAGCGAATTTAAAGGGCTTGTACCAAGCATTTACATTGAATACCTGAGTATTGGTAAACTTGGTAAGTGCTATGAAAATTACAGAGAATAGTAGACACAGCGCACCAAAATAAAATAGGGTTTCGTTTCTGTATTTGAGTTGTTGAATAAAATCTATCATGACTTAATACTTGCTAGGTTCTTTTTAATTTTCATTATTAATTTGTCGGGTGTTATTCTTGATATTCTTCGGCTCGTGCTTTTATTACAAATTCATTTTGATTAGAATGCAAAGAACGGTCATTTGACTTGAGCCAAACGATAACAAATGTTTATACTTTATCTATTTCAGATTTTTTTTAGCCTACTCAAATGTATTGGGGAGATACCCAAATAAGATGCTATCATATGTTGCGGAACCCTGTTGTGTATATTAGGAAATACTTCGGTAATACTATCGTAGCGCTGCTTTGGCGTTCTAACATAATTATTTTTAATTCTGTCATCCTGATAGATGTAATAATATTCAGCAACCAGTCGACCCATTTTCTCACCTTCTTTTAAATTACTGTATCCCCATTCAATAGTGGCACGTGGCAAAACAACCACTTGCGTTTCTTCCAAAGTTTGCAAAGTGTACAACGAAGGTTTCTTTTGAATGAAAGTAGAATAATCGACAACAAACTGGTTCTCTAAGGCAAAATGAATAGTATGCTCGGCTCCTTCGCTGTCGCTTATTAATACCCTAACTATTCCTTTATTGATAAAAAATATTTCGTTGGGAATGGAATTGGGCTGACTTATGATTTCTTGTCGTTTAAACGTTTTGATGCTAGCCCCGCTTAAGAAGTCGTTTAATTCAACTTCCGAAACGTTAATCATTTGTCGCATTACCTCTTTAATTTGCTCCATTTGTTTTTGAGAATGTTAGTGGTGTTGGGTCAAATTGTTAAGTGTATTTGCTTGCTAATGTATTGTTTTTTGGGATAGGTTAAAAGGGAATAATGGGGGTTGGGTTGGGGATTTTTTTTGGCTGTTGATGGGCTTGATTAAAAGCTCCTTATCTAATTCTCTTACTTTTTAATTTACAAATAGAGTCAATAGTTTGGTTCTCTTTAGAATCATAAAAGCCATTCCCTGTAAGCTTATTAATGTCTATTTTTTTATACTCCTCAACAAGGCAATCGCAGTATTTGTTAATGTCATTTGTTTTAGAAATTTCCGTTTGTGTCATTTGGCTAGTTATATTGGTTCTTATTCCTTTTTCAAACTCAGGAGTCCATTTCAATTCTTTTACAGCAATCATGCATTCATTAAGATTCAATTTATAAGCCGCTGTGTCTGCTTGGAGGTTTGATATAATATTTAAGAGTTTTCCGGATTTAAATTCGCTTTTATATTTCTCGACAAATTCCTTGTCCTGAGTTAGCTTAGTTACCGCGCATAAGCAATATTCTCTTCGTTGATCATGATTTGGAATTATTCGTTTTGTGCCATTCATGAATTCTGAAATGTCCACTTCTATTCCGTTTACTTTTACTACATCAGGTTCTGCTTTGTATCTGGATAAACTAATGAAAGCTACTAATAAAAAAACAAGAAAGGATAGTCCAAAATATTTAGCGAATTCACAAGATTTAATCAGCAATTTACCTTTCGACAACCCACTGCCAATCAACCAAGCGCAAAGCACCAACATTGTTAAAACCGCTGCGATTATGCCTGGAGAAAAGAAAGTAGAATAATGCTTGCTCGCGCTAATGTATTCCGTCCCTATACCATAGAGTAGAATGATGCCAAGAAATACTTTAAATTTATTCATACCTTGTTTATTATCACCCTACGATTATTTATAATTTATTCCTAGTGAACTAAATCCTCCTTTCATATCATACAAAGCCCACGCTTCCCCCCAAGAGAATTCTCTTTGTTTTCCTAACTCATTTGTTAACCACGACTTGTATTTTTCGAGATCTGCTAATTCCTTTTCCTCTGACCAATTATCCCACCCTTCATCCAGTTGAAATCTTGTATTACTAAAACTGAATGACATTAATTTCAACTTCTTTTCATAGAATCCAAATTGGAAAATAAAGTATTTGTTCTCAACAAAGACATTATTTTCTTGCAACCACAACCAGCCATTGCCATGCCCCCATTGTTTATTGGTCTGCCCCAGATTTAATGATAAAACATGATCGTAAAAGTCATCCTTTTTTATATGGATGTTTTCTGATAGGATGAGATGTCCTGTTTGTATATCAATCATGTTTGTATTCTAGATATTAATGACAGTTACCAAGTTTTTGAAGAAAACTTGGTAACTGTCACTAATATATTCTAGTTCGTGTCGGTCTTTATAATAGCACATAACATTTGTACACTCGCATTACTTACACTTCAACATTACATGATTTACTTTTCTCAATTTGAAAAAATGAAATATAAAACACATAAGGTAATCCGGCACTTTGCTTAAGTTGTTGCTAATATATTCTTTTTCGGGATATTTTAATAAGGATTTAATTACTGAATTCATGTTTTATTTAGTGGAGTTTGTGAATGTCTAATCCATCTCTCGGCCACTGCACAAGCCTTTACCCACGCCCACTTCTCTAAGAGGGATAGGTTAGTGGTGGCGGGACTTATAAGAATAGTTTTTTTCAAGTATGCACTCTGTTTTCTCTCGTTAAGCGAAGCGCCTCTATGTGCAAAAATTACGTTGGTTTAGTTTCAAGAACTTTGTGAACTCTGTGAAAAATCTCTGCGCCTCTGTGGTTAAAAAATCCATCTCCCTGCCACTGCACAAGCCATTACCCACGCCCACTTCTCTAAGAGGGATAGGTTAGTGGTGGCGGGACTTATAAG
>CAYORT010000003.1:6418-44119 GCA_964406465.1 uncultured Chryseobacterium sp. | reverse complement strand
ACTCTGTGAAAAATCTCTGCGCCTCTGTGGTTAAAAAATCCATCTCCCTGCCACTACGCAGGCCATTACACACGCCCTCTTCTCTAAGAGGGATTGGTTAACCGTTGGAGAAATAATTTAAGCAGGCTAAATTTTGAGTGAGCCTCAAATTGATGTACCTTAGTAGAAGTTCTTTGGGGCCGACCGGTTTTGACAGGAAGTGCAAAAGGTTGGTAAGCGTGTAGAGAGTTGAGACCCCTCTCTTTAATCAAGGATTTCAAAATTTTACATGGCGAAAATAACTACGCTCTTGCTGCTTAATCTATCTCAGATAGTTTAACTTAATTCCGGTTCTAGGAATCGGAACAAGATGTCTCTGAAAAAAGTGCACCTAATACTTTTTTCTTTTGAGGCACATACGAGTTTGGGTTAGTGTTCACGACGTTTCGGCGCGAACGCGAAAATTAAGAAACTAAGATTTAAATAGGGTGCTTGTATCCGGTTTATTTCCTACAATGAATTACATGATACACACGTAGAAAGCCATCAGTTTCCTTTTTTGGACGAGGGTTCGACTCCCTCCGGCTCCACTATTAAAAATCGCAATCATTTGAAATTCAAGTGTTTGCGATTTCATTATTTACAGAATAGTCCATATTTAGTCCACAACATGCTGTCATGAAAATAAACGATTTACTGAAATCCAGCTGGCTTAGCCTCGCATTCATAATCATCTCTGTTATCTTGGGGCTTTATAGCATTAATTTGAATGAGGAAATATCTGATCTTGAAAGAAGAAATGAAAACTTAGAAACCAAGTTAACTGACTTAGAAAATCAAATCGTTGAATTAGAAGAGGCAATCGAAGATTGTGAAGACAAAAAAAACACAACGAAGAATAATTACGAATTTGAGGAATCAATGCATAATAGGTTAAAAACTGACAAAGCCGATCTTGAGGACAAAACCGATGATCTCGAGGATGCGAAAGAAGAACTGGAGAGAACAATAAGGAGTCTAGAGTCAGAACTCGAAGAATGTAAAGAAAAATCAAGATAATATTTGCGTATGAGGAGTATAGATTTACCAACTAAAATATTTTTTTCGATAGCTATAGGAATAATAGCAGGAATATTGATTGGCAATCATTTCGAAGCCCATGTATTCTATGAATATGACGAGCTAATACCTGAAGAGATGTATCAAAAATTGAAAACTGAAAATTCAAAAAACCTATTTGAAGCAAGTGAATTCAACAAATCATTGGCATATCAAGGAGGCTTAGTTTCTGCTGCCTTAACATTAATAACTTTAGTTTTAATATCTAAGAAAAAACAAAATTGACAATTAATGGAAAAGCAAGAATCAACTCCAAGAGAAAAGATTTATCTCAAAGCACTCGCATTAAAAGTATACAAAGAAGGATTTACTAATGCGCAAACATGGATGAACGAAATGAACAAAATAACAGTGAACGTGATACCAGAAAAGACTTTGCTCTATCTTTGGCTTGATAATTTTGATAATGAGCGAAAAGTGAAGTTTTTGAAAGATTTCGAATCCAATTTACTCGAAGGATTACGTAAAATAGATGTCCAGAATAAAATTGATGAACAGTGAAGATTAATTCCCCGATCCGTCTCTAGTAAATAATGTGTTTTTAATACTACCCCTTAAAAACAGCCAGAATCAGATATATTATCGTAACTCAAGAGTATATCTACCCTTAATATTCTTATTGTAAGCCGAACCGAATGACTCGGCATTTTTAAACCTCCTCCAAACACCAATAGGCACCCCTGAATGAATATATTCTTTTTCATCTGTTTTCAATATAAAATACCCAGTAACACCATCACAGCTATAATATGACGCTCCCCTAATCCACGAGCTACTACTTGTATTAAGTTCTTCAAAAACCTTGAATTTAGAGGATTTAACAGCACTTAAAGCCTCAGTGTAGTTTGAGAAAGTCTTGGGTAATGACTGGCAAGTTTGAGAAGTACATGACGCAGCTAAGAAGAGCAGCAAAAGGAAAAAACCACTGCTTTTGATCGCCAAATTGAAGGTACTTGTCATTTGAGTTAAATTAAATTATCAAAAATTTAGTTGAAAAGTTGAGCAAATATAATTCTTGTGAGGTCAAATGATACTAATTACTTTTAAGTGATAGCAAAAAATTACAATTGACAATAAAAATGACATGCAATGGAAAGAGGCGAAAAACTAATTGAAGAGGATAAACATACGCGGTTAGAATTAACATCACAAACCCTTCAAAACATAACAAGATTTTTCGATGACTTAAATTGGTATTCAGAAAATGAGGTAGCAGCTATTAATTTCTGGAGAAACTATCTACAAATTGTAGATAAAGAACTGATTCAAGATATTAAGGAAATGCTTGAAAGTAGTGAGATTAACATCCCTGAAGTACATCACGACACATTCGTGTTAGTGTGTAATGAATTTATCATTTACCAGCAGTGCTTTTGGAATCAAATGAATGAAGCTGGAATTGAGCTAGAAAATAAATCCGATGAATACATGAAGCATTTCATCAATCGATTTGCCATATTCGAGCAAAGTTTACCTGAAATAAATATAGACAAGGAAATCTCTAAAGCACTTCCATTTATTGAAGAAATTAGAAATGCGTTACAAGTTGTTAGAAATAATTTTCAGCCACCAAACACGGAGATAGATAGCAACAACAAGTCTGAAACAATTAAGTTATCATTAGTCATTACTGAAAAAACTAAGTCGAAAACAATTGCGATTCCTGAAATTGATAAATCTATTAACTACAAAATTTTAGAATTTATTGAAAGTGAATTTGAAAAATTTGAAATACAAAAATCTAAAGACAAAGTAAATACCCAAATTAAAAACCGATTCAGATACCGAGCAAATCAATTACTGAAATTCACTAAAAGTATTTTGCCTTCAATGGAAGATAGAGATATTTCCTATTTATTGGGGAAATTATTCCAGTTAACCGGCTATAAGCTACTGCATAAAAAAACTAGAAAAGGGATATGCGATATTTTTATCGCCGAAGTTCTTCAAGAAAATTAATTAAAAAAACTTAGATAATTATTTTGCTAGAAATCCCCTTTCTATAAAGTTGTTTTCTCTCGCAAACCACCTGCCTACATTTGATTATTGTTTAACACAAAATTAAATTATATGCAGGAAGTAAATCAATTAAAGCTTTACACAGTTAGAGAAGTCTGTGGTCTTTTAAAAATTTCAAAATCAACAGCGCATCGAGAAATGAAAGCTGGTAACCTACAGTTCATCACAATGGGGCACGGACGTGTACGTCTATCTGAAGCAAGCATTAAATCATATCTAAATGCTAGCAATTCTAACGACTTAAACTCCACAATATGAAAAACTCAACTATACTTCATGAGTTGAGTCCAGATGAGATCACTTCATATTTTCATTCTATTCAGAAGGAAATTAAGGACTTAAAGGAAACTCTTAAACCTAAGGATCCAACAGAGTTTCTTACCAGAAATGAACTTGCTGAATTTCTTAAATGCGATTTGTCAACAATTCATAACTGGACCAAGAAGGGTAAACTAATTGGTTACGGAATAGGAAATAGAGTGTTGTACAAAAGGAATGAAGTTGAAGCCATGTTAATTCCTTTAAATGGCAAATTAAAAGGAGGCTATGATGACTGATTTTAATCGAAAGGGTGTATTACATTTTTTGAATGCCGCCCCATTTATAGTGAACTTGAATAGCGCTTTAGTCATTTTAATCGCCAAAAGGCTGGAAATATCTGCGATTGAATTAAAAGCATTGCTTAATACATTAACGACAGCAAAATGAAAGATCTAATATTCTATCTGCCATCAAATCTAAGTTTAGAGTTATTTGAAGAAATGAAATTACCACTTAGGGAGAAGCACTTCTATATAATTAATTTAGTGTGCTGTAAAACCTATTTTCAGAAGTTCACAGTAAGCGAAAGAGGTTTTGTAAATATCAGTTTTAAAGAAATTGAAGCGGTATTGAGTCGTAAAGAAATTCGACCAACCAAAAACAAACTCATTGACCTAGGGATTTTGGTTGAAGACCCTTCCTTTTCAGATGGAAACTATGCTAAATCTTATAAACTTTCAGCTACTTATTGCCAATCTGGACTCGTAACTTATTATCCCAAAAGCTTTTCCGTAGTCAATAATTTTGCTGCGATTAGCAGAAGTAAAATAAATTACCCGAGAAACGTACGAGAACTCAACTACCAATATCAAAATTTGAAAAAATTGGAAATTGACGAAAAGGCAGCAATTAATTACCTAATAGATAGCAATAAGGCTAGTTACTACAATCATCATACAACAACTAACAGTATACATGATAATATTAACTATAGTATAAATAATAATATTGATATACTACATGTGTACCCTTTTCTTGAAAAACCCAATGAAATCAAACGCGTCATGAGTCCTAATAAGGAAACACCTTCAGGTTTAGAACCTTTGGATTTCAAGTTATTGGTGAACATCGAAAACACTAAAAGATTCAGTAATAAAGACATATATTTTAGTTGCAACTCAGCTTCTGGTCGTCTCTACAATAACTTCACTGGAATCAAAAGAGATTTGAGGGAATATATTTATGTACAGAACACAACCGCCAAATTACACCACTTAGACTTATCGAATAGTCAACCTTTTCTGTTGAACTACTACTTAATGAAGTACTTTGGCGTGAATCCGCCTCAAGATGTTTTAGATTATATCAATCTAACCTCAACAGGTCAACTCTATGAATATATTCAAGTAGAGGTAAACCCATCTAATCTTTCCCGTGACGATTTAAAGAAATCAATCATGAAAGACTTATTCTTTAAAGCCACACATTATACCACCGAATTAGAGAAAGCTTTTCAGATGCACTTTCCTAATGTTTACAATCTCATTCAAGCAATGAAACAAAAAGATTACCGTTTGTTTTCAATTGAACTTCAGCGGCTGGAATCTACGTTATTTGTTCACCTTATTGGAGACAAGCTAAGAAAAGACACTATATATTTTCTAACTGTTCATGATAGCGTGTATTTCCTTCCACAGAATCAATCAGACGTTCGAAATGCTGTTTTATCCGAGTGTAAAAGACTTAAGCTTACTCCTCATTTAAAATATGGAGAATACTATCCTTAACCAGATTAAAAACTGCCGCCTTCAGATAAACGATTAAGGCTATTTTTATCTCTCTTCGATACTTGTTCTATTTATTCGTGGATTTCCTTGTATTAAAATCGTTTTTCTATTGAATCCAATATGCATCAATTATTCATTTAGATTTCTTAACTTGCGATTCGATCTTCTGAGAGTGAAAATAATAATATTTGAAATAAATGGATGCATTAGAAAATGAAAAGCTAATAACTGAATCAGGAAACAGGCAAGTAATGTTAACTACTCATCGTTTGAGGTATCACTTGACAACATCAAAGAACTCTGACTACTGCTCAATCATGTTGGACAAAATCAGTTCTATTGAGGTAAAGTATCAGGTAAATATTTGGTATTTGATTTTTGGCATTATTACTCTGCCAATTGTTGTCGGATTAATTTTGCTGTTCATGTATTATAGAAGTAGGGTGCATGTTATTTCTGTTACTTCTGACGGAGGCATTTCCATTGCGTTTGCTACTAAGGGTATGAAAAGGGATGATGTTGATGCCTTTATTTTTAAATTGGAATCAGCCGCCATGAAATTAAAGGGGAAGTAGAGAAATAAGTGATTGTAAGCAACAAGCCAAGATTTAATATAAATTATCTAAGTAAAAATTCAAGAATGATTTACCCGAACCCAACAAAAGAGTTTGTCATCGATTTTGACGAAGCGAAAATTAGAGAAGCAATATTTAAGCTTACTACTTCTGAGCCAGATTACTATGTTCTTGTCAAGGAAGACCTAATTCTGAATGAGACAAGAATTCATCAGAAAGGTAGAATGTTGGATCCAGGCTATCATGTTGATTTTACTTTGACAAAAGTTAGTGATAATAAAACTAAAGTTTTTGTTGAGATTAGCAGAAACATGGGCACAATTAATAGTGCTACGGAATCTTCTATAGCTAACAATAGTATGAAGTCAATAACAACCAAGTTTAGCGCTTTCTTATCTGGCAATGTAGATCCAAAGACAGGAAAAGCCATTGGTGCTAAAGAGGGGTGCTATATTGCAACTGCCGTTTATGGCAACTATGATGCGCCCGAAGTTATTGTTCTTCGTGAATTCAGGGATAAGTATCTTAAAAAAAACTATTTAGGTTTGTTATTTATTAGATTTTATTACGCGATTGCGCCGACTGTAGTTAAACTTACAAAGAATCAAAGGATGTTTAATCGTTTTGTTAAAATGTTATTGGATCGATTTGTAAATAAGTTGAAATAGCTTAAACTTTTTGACATTTTGTTGACTTACATGTAAACGATAACTCAGACTGTATTCTTGCTAGGTGACATATTTAATTTATTCCGTTTTGTTGATTAAAAACGAAGTAGCGCTGTTTCTAATTTTAATGTTCTCTAATACACAGAATCCGATTTTTGAAATCCAAAATATTTATTTATATTCGAGTGTAAGTGGCTACAGCTTTTATAAAAGCACTTTAGCTGAAATTTAGGATTTGATATGGAAAATGATAAAAAAGGCTTTTCAAAATTAAGCAAAAGAGTTGCAACTGTATTTGCTACAGCGCTTGCAGCTTTAACAGGAACAGCACACAGTAATGTTGAGCCTGAGATTATTAATAATATCAACACCACCACTCAAATTTCTGAAGCGAAAAAGAGCAAACCAATGCCAATTTTAAAACTTAATATTAATAATCCAGATGCAAGTGCATTTGTAGCGCAACATAGTTCGCACTCATCTCATAGTTCACATAGATCACACTCTTCACATCGCTCGCATTATTCTTCATCCTACAGGAGTTAAAATGGTTCCAAATAATCAAATCAAAAACGATACAATTATAGTTTTTGCTGACACAGCGATTTACTCTAAAGATGCCGTATTAAAATGCCTTTACTGGTATGGAGATAAATTTCACACTTCTGTTTCATTAGAGAATAATGAATATTTTCGGATAGCAATTAGTCCTCAAATTTCTACACCTCTCAAGGACGGTGAACTAGAGCTCTTTTTGCATAAGTTAGAACGAGATTTGGTAGACTTTAATCTTAGAGATATTGTTACTAAGGAGACTAAAAATATTCGAGATTTGTTAGTAGCTAAAGCCTTTTCTAATGGGGAGTTTGATGAGGAGCCAGAGGGTGATGTTTCTGATCCTCTGGGTTTTGATGTTAACTTGATTTCAAATGAGTGATTCGCCTAAACGTTCTGGCAGGAGAAAATTCAAGGAATTTCAGTTTTTTAGCGCCACAAATGAGAAGAATTATTATTTGCTTCCTTTTCGATTTCATCAAATAAATGATAACAAGGAGATATTGGTTAATGAAGTTGGTGATTTTCTTATTGTCCCGATAGGAACAGCATCAAAAATTATTACCAGGCAACTTTCTAATATTAATGATTCTGCACTATTTGAAGACCTAGTTGCAAATTTTTTCATTTCAGAGGAAAGTATTCCTCCTCTAATAGATGTGTTTGCTACGAGATATAGGACTAAGAAGTCCTTTTTGGATCATTTCACATCATTGCATATGTTCGTTATATCACTTAGATGTGATCATACTTGTCATTATTGTCAAGTTTCTAGAGTGACTCAAGACAAAGGTCGATTTGACATGCCGTTAGAATATATCAATAAGGGAATCGATATCATGCTTAGTTCACCTAGCCCCCATTTAACAATGGAATTTCAAGGAGGAGAAGCCTTGTTAGCTTTTGATAATATTGTTTATGCGATTGAGAGAACAAAAGAATTAGCTACAAAAATCAATAAGACAATTACTTATGTAATATGCACTAATCTAGCACTAGTCTCAGAAGAAATACTTAATTATTGCAAAGAGAATAATATATTAATTTCAACGTCTCTTGATGGACCAGCTTTCATTCATAATGAAAACA
Organism: uncultured Chryseobacterium sp.; assembly: GCA_964406465.1. GTDB lineage: Bacteria > Bacteroidota > Bacteroidia > Flavobacteriales_C > JAHEZL01. The sequence continues at coordinate 36,067 of CAYORT010000003.1, read as the reverse complement.
GGAAACGCCCAGAAAACAACAGCTATGAGCTCACAATTCATGGAATCGAATTAACGCGAAAAATACTAGGCAGAGATCGAGTTTCAGCATTAATGACAACTACTAATCTTTCGCTGGATTATCCAAAAGAAATTGTCGATGAATATTACAATCAAGGTTTTAGGAATATTTTCTTGCGACCTATTTCACCTTATGGTTTTGCCTTAAAAAATGAGAAAAAGAATAAGTACGAAACTGCTAAATTTCTTGAATTTTATAAAACTGCGCTCAATTATATTTTAGAATATAACTTTCGAGGAGAATTTTTTTCTGAGGATTTTGCAACTATTTTGTTGCGAAAAATATTGACTCCCTTTCCAGTAGGTTATGTCGATTTAAATTCACCATCAGGTGCAGTCACAAATGCTATTGTGTTTAATTATGATGGATATATATATGCAAGTGACGAAAGCAGAATGTTAGCAGAAATGAAAGATTACAAATTTAGATTAGGCCACTTAGATACCCATTCATATAAGCAAATATTTTACGGTAATAATGTTCAAGAGCTGTCGAAGGTTATGACTAATGAAAGTCTTCCTGGGTGTTCTGAATGTGCATTTCAAAGCTATTGTGGAGCCGACCCAATACATAATCATGCAACTCAAAATGATTTATGGGGTTATCGTCCTACTAGTACTTTTTGCCAAAAAAATATGGAAATAATTCGCTATTTACTTGAGTTAATGGATAGTGATTCCCGAATTAAAAATATTTTTGAAACTTGGGTAAAACAAAGAGAATATTAAGCAATGATTTTAAGAACTAAAGGAATATCATATAATATTCAAGAGCATCTAGTAGGGCGGATTACTAAAAATATCAATGATTCCGATGAGCATTCAATTCTAATTTGTGAAAATGATATTCCCGAAGATGATTTTAATAGATTAGCAGTTCTTACCAAACATAAGTCCCCAAAACTGAAGGACAATATGCGGGTAGTTTATGGAATAGCTTCATTAGAACATTTGTCGGAAGGAGATTTAATTTCGATTGGGAATGATGGCAATATAAATACACTCTACAGAGTAAATTCATTTCACAATACATTATTAGCTACTGAAAGATGTAATAGCAATTGCTTAATGTGTTCGCAGCCTCCAAAGGATAAAGATGACATTTCGAGGCTCCATCAAATACACGAAAAATTAATTCCCTTAATCCCAAAAAATTGCATCGAATTAGGTGTCTCTGGTGGCGAACCAACTTTAATGGGAGATCGCTTTTTTCAATTATTGAACATAATTAAAACGGAATTACCAAATACAGAAGTGCACATATTAACTAATGGAAGAACTTTTGCTTGGAATAGGATGGCGGAGCGGTTATCAAAAATCGAAAATAGCCGAATGATGTTTGGTATTCCTCTGTATTCAGATTACTACCAAATTCATGACTACATAGTACAGTCGAGAAACGCCTTTAATCAGACTATATTGGGACTTCATAATCTCGCTCGTTACAATCAGAGAATTGAAATTAGAATTGTTTTGCACAAATTATCCGTTCCAAGACTTGCGAAATTGGCAAGATATATTTTTAAGAATTTACCTTTTACTGAGCACATCGCATTCATGGGTTTAGAATATATCGGTTATACTCCATATAATGTCGATAAGCTCTGGATTGACCCAAATGATTATAAGAGTGAACTAACAGAAGCAGTAGAATTTCTTGCGGGCCAAGGCATGAATGTTTCTATTTATAATTCCCAATTATGTATTCTGCCTGAAAGACTTTGGGGATTTGCAAGAAAGTCAATTTCTGATTGGAAGAATGACTATCTTCCTGAGTGCAAATCATGTAGTAAAATTGACAGTTGTGGAGGATTGTTTACTTGGAACTTAAAGAAGCATAGTGATCATATTAGGCCGTTTTCTATATAAAAGATAATCAGTCAAGGATTTAAATCGTCAGCATAACTTGGACTGAAGTTATATAAAAAAATGAAAGTTTTTTAAAATCATAAATTTGGAAAACATCAAAAATAAAAAGAAACAAAGTACCGAGAACTACCATAAAGAGATTCGCAGAAAAACACGTCGAACCTTTATTTTAGAATAGAAGATTGAATTAGTAATGGAAGCCTTGCCTGAAGAGGAATTTGTAGCAGAGATATGCAGGAAGTAGTCTATTCAGGAATCACAATTCTATGCTTGGAACAAAGTGTTTTTAGAAGCAGGCAAGAAGCGATTATCGGCCGATACCACTTGAAAGCCACCAGTAATTAAGTTGACGATTTAAGAAAAGAGAATCAGCGCTTGAAGGAAATAGTTGCCGATTTGGTTCTTCAGTACAATTTCGTAAAAAAAGCTTAGACATGCCGGGTTAACTGTAAAATTCAAGAAGTATATGAGATTTACTGCATCTGAAATACAATAGATAATTCACTTAATTGAAGGTTCTGATGTTGCCGTAAACCGATCGTTAAAAATAGGTCTAAACCGCAAGCCTACAGATGGCGTAAAATAATTTCCATCCCTCAGTACTTAAGTCCCTAAATATACCCCCATACCTATAGAAAAGGGAAACTAACTTTCAAAATTGAAGCAAAAGACAACTTAGGAAATTTAACTTTACTTATTAAAAGTATGCGGCTAGCTGAACAGCTTTCTCAGTCTCAGTTTTACCTATATACTCCAAAAACATAGATTCTGTGGAGTGACCAGTCATATTAATTAGTAGCGAAGTAGGAATACGACCATAATTATTAGTTGCAAAAGACCTCCTGCCAATGTGCGATGTGACAAGCTCATACTTAGGGAATACTCCCGACACCTTACGCTTTAGAACCTTTTCAAGCTTACCACCTTTAATTTTTTGATCAATGTCAGCCAGCTTACATACCGTTTTTATGTATTCATTATACCGCTGATCACTAATCTTTCTAGGAAATTCACCTCCTCTTTTATCTAATATATCACGAACCTTCTTACTTAAAGGAATTGCCATGATTTTACCTGTTTTAACTTGAGTGAATTCAATAAGTGGGACATCTCCCTCAAAACGAATTTGCCGTTTCTTAAAACGCATAAAATCAGATACTCGTTGACCAGTTTCACAGGATATCACAAGCCAATCTCTCGCATTCATCAAGTGCTCGGCTGTTATCTTATCACAATTTTGAATTTGTTCGATTTCTTTTGGCGTTAAAAATATTTTATCAATTTTCTCTGTCTTCAAACTAAGATCATTAAGCTGAAAATGAGTTTCTACTCCGTTATTCCTCGCATGATAACATATAGTTTTAATGAACTTCATCGCCCTTGCAATGGTATTTTTTGAATAGTTGTCTTTTTTGCAGTACTCTTCAAATTTCAATTTAAATGCAGCGTTGACATCGTTAATTAAGTACTGTGTTTTAGTTGCTTTCTCAAATCGCTCAACTAAATTTCTATTCACTTTCACCTTTTTTGATGTTGATTCCGTAATAGTTGATTTTTTATTTGCAGCATAATAATCGAAATATTCGAGCAGCCTATTTGGTACAGTCTGATTATCTTGAGTTGGACTAATGAATTCTTTGAGCCAATTGGAATTAATGGATGTACGACCAATACTATTATTGAAGTGACTTAATAGAGAATTCGCTAAGGAGTTGAGGTTTTCATTTAAAACTTTAAGTTCAGCTTCCTTCAAGTTTTTAGGCTGACCTTTTACATTGCTCCAATCATTAGGGTTAATCACATATTTGGTTTTTGCTTTCGCGTCAATGGTTCTACCATCACGCAAACGGACATAAATACCAGCCGGATTATTCTTGCTTTGAAGAAAAAACTTTATTGTTGCCATGTAGCTAAAATAATAAATAAAGCTAACATAGTCCACATCTAGTCCACAATTATTACATTTATTTCAACTTACCTCAACTCATTTCAATTATGATAAATCTTATAAAACACTTTATATCATTGAATTTATTGAGCATACACACTGAAATTCGAATATTTGAATAGTAAGTTAATTGAAATGTATGTAGTTCCTCCGGCTCCACCTTCGCCCTTCGTAGCTTTAGCGAAGAAGGGTTCGCCCTTCGGGACGCACCTTCTTCACTAAAGTCTACTCCGGGCTTCGGTGGACGCAGTCCACTGGTGCTACACAAAGTATTTGAGAAACCTAACTAATTCATCCATCTTAGCTTCAGCGAAGGTGGAACTAAACACTTATTAATGGATCAAGAAGAAACTTCTACCTACTGGTATGTTTATTTGCTTCGCTGTAGCGATCAAACTATTTATACAGGATGCACTTCAAATCTTAAAGCTAGAATTTCGCGACATGAAAAAGGGCATGTAACCTACACTTCTTCCCGCCTCCCCATCAAACTCATCACCTGCCTCGCATTTTCAAACAAATACAAAGCCTTCGATTTTGAAAAATATTTGAAGTCGGGTTCTGGTAAGGCTTTTTCGGCAAAGCGGCTTGCGTGATAGGCACGATGTGAATTTAGTTTCAAAGTGTTGCTTCACCAAATATACCCTTGTCACCTTAAGCAACTAAAACAAAATCCTTTTATATCTTTACGCGAAGAGAGCGATAAAAATTGGCAAGACGTAACGACATAATTGCAAATATTGATTGGGTCATTGTAGGAATTTTTCTTGCCTTGATGTTGGTGGGTTGGATTAACATTTACGGTGCCGTTTACGATGAGGCGCATGCCAGCATTTTCGATATGGAAATGCGTTATGGAAAACAGCTTACATGGATTGGAGGCGCTTTGTTCTTGGCCTTTCTCATCTTAACTCTTGAAAGTAGAATTTTTACGGTCTCGGCCTATTTCATCTATGGAATAAGCTTGGTGTTGGTAGTGATTGTGATGATTGTGGGTAAAGAGGTAAACGGTGCGCGATTGTGGATTGAGATAGGGTCGTTTAAATTGCAACCCTCTGAGTTTACCAAGTTTGCTACCAGTTTAGCTTTGGCGAAATATTTATCCTCCTTACAAAATTTAAAATCGAAAGAAACATCATTGCTCGATTTGGGTAGGCAGTTTAGCAAGATTATAACCGGAAAAACCATCATTCGTTTGAGTCATATCGACACCAAAACGCAGGTGATGCCCATGGCCATTATCTTGTTTCCGATGTTGCTCATTTTGGTGCAAAATGACACAGGTTCGGCCTTGGTTTATTTGGCTTTTATTTTCGTGTGGTATCGTTCGGGATTTTCGGGCAGTATATTGTTGGTAGGCTTCTATTTGATGGTGTTGGCAACACTAACCTTAATGGTAGAGCCGCAGCCTGTAATTGCCACTATTTGTAGTATTGGAATGCTGTTGTACGCCATGTACATGAAACACACCATGATGGCCATTATACTCATTGCGGGTATAGCATTGTACTACATTTTGTACTTTATTTTTGGGTGGAATGATGCCATTACCAACTATTTGTTTTACACTTTAATGGGCGTATTTTTCATTGTGAATTTTGCATCGGAGAATGTGTGGAGAAAGTTCGAAAAAAATCTGGTGCTTTTCTCCCTCTTGGTGAGTATCTTGTTTGTAGGAAGTGTTCAGTTTTTGTTTGAAAATGTGTTGCAACCCCACCAAAAAGACCGAATTATGGTGTTGTTTGGAAAGAAGACAGATATACATGGTGTGGGCTATCAGGCGCATGTAGCAAAGATTGCCATAGGTTCGGGCGGATTTACAGGCAATGGATTGTTGGAAGGTATTATTACCAAAGGAAATTTTGTTCCCGAGCAGGGTACCGACTACATCTTTTGCACCGTTGGTGAGGAGTGGGGGTTTTTAGGGTCTACTGTCGTCATTTTGCTCTTCTTGGCGCTCATACTGCGCATCATACATCGAGCCGAAAAGCAGCGGAGTGACTTCACGCGCATTTATGGTTATTGTGTAGCCTCTATTTTGTTTATCCATTTTATGATCAATATAGGAATGGTGATTGGATTGGCTCCGGTGATTGGTATTCCACTGCCCTTCTTAAGTTATGGAGGTTCTTCCTTATGGGCCTTCACCATTTTACTTTTCCTCTTTGTTAAGTTCGATTCTGAACGATTTGAAGTCTTATAAACTCACATTACATTGTTTATAAATAGGCATTGTTGTTGAATAAGATGCTTTCATATAAAGTACATTTATAGTGTATTAAAACCATTTGTATGAAAAAAATTATCATTTTCTCGGGAATTGCTTTGCTTGCGGCTTGTGTGCCTGCTCGCCAACTTGATGAAGCTAAGGCAAAATATGAAGCCTCTGTTGCAGAAAATAAGGTGTTGAAGGAAAGAGCTATGACGGCGGAAGAAAAGTACAATGAACTTACTGTGAGTACCGAGCAGATGCGAAAAGATATGGAAGCCATCAAAAGAGATACTTCGGTGATGGGTCGTTCGCTAAGAAATTTAACCACCAACTACGATCAGTTGGATAAAACCTATAGAGAGTTGTTAGATGTTAACGATAGATTGCACAAGGGAAATGCAGCCGATGCCGAGATTTTGAGAAAGAAATATGAAGCAAAATTAAATGAGTTGCACGACCTACAAGACCAAGCAAATCAATTGAAATTAAGTTTGGGAGAGAAAGAGCAGAAGCTGGCAAAAATGGAGACTGAGCTTCAAATTCGTGAGAAACGTGTGAAAGAATTAGAATCTGTGATCAACAGAAAAGATTCGGTGGTTCGCGAGTTGAAAAACAAATTGTCTGCTGCCCTTTTAGGTTTTGAGAACAATGGCTTAACCATCACCATGAAAGATGGAAAGGTGTATGTTTCCCTTGAAAATCAATTGTTGTTTAAATCGGGAAGCTACGAAGTAGATGAAAAAGGAAAAGATGCTTTGCGCAAATTGGCTAAAGTTTTAGAGCAAAATCCCGATATCAATGTAACAGTAGAAGGTCACACCGACACCGATAAATATGCTGGTTCGGGTTCGTTAAAAGACAATTGGGATTTGAGCGTAATGCGCGCTACACAAATTGTGAAGTTGTTGTTAAGTTCGGCAACCATAGATGCGAAGAGAATTACTGCAGCGGGTAGAGGAGAGTTCTTTCCTTTAGATGCTTCAAACACAGATGCAGCGAAGAAAAAGAACAGAAGAACAGAGATCATTTTGACTCCGAAATTGGATGAATTATATCAGATGTTGAATGAAAAATAGTTTTTCGTTTGCTAGCTGTAACTAATTCTTCTATTATTGCTCTTACAACTATAAACCAAATATATTTCGCGTATGAAAATCAACAAAATTTTGCTTTCTATTGTAGCTGCATCGGTATTTGCAGCTTCTTGTAACACATCGTTAACTGTCCAAAAGAAACAACACAGCAACGGTTATTATGTTAGTTTAAGCACTACTGAGAAAAAAGATCAAAAAGAGGAGAATGGTGTTGCTGTAAGTAAGCAAGACAAAAAAGTAGTTAGAAAAGAAGTGAGCGCAAGCAAGAAAGAACTTTCTACTGCTGCAACTCAAGAGACATCTAATTCTAGCCAAGTTTCAGCAACTGTAGAAAAAACGGCTGCATCTCAAAAAGCAGTTGTAACTAAAGAACAAACAAACACAACAACAACTAATAAAACAGCAAAAGTAAAAGAGGTTGTTAAGGCCGTAAAAGCGGTTAAAGCGGCAGCTAAAGATGCAAACAATAATATGGACGATCGTTCTATCTTATTAGTGATTTTAGCGCTCTTACTTTCTCCACTTGCAGTGGGATTAGCTACCAACTGGAATTCAAGAGATTTGATCATCAATATTTTATTGTGGGTTTTCTGTCTTGGAATTGGTGGTATTATTCACGCATTCATCGTATTGAGCAGAGAAGGTGTTATCTAACAAGAAAAAGATAATTTCATTTTTATTATTATGCGGGTACATCAGCATACCATTGGTATTGCTGATGCTACCCGCAAATTTTTTTGACGATGGCCAAACCATCTGTTTATCTAAGATGCTGCTGCAGCGCGATTGTCCGGGCTGCGGACTCACCCGCGGAACAATGCATTTAATTAATCTTGAGTTTAGTACAGCTTGGGAGTACAATAAATTAACCTTTTTTGTTTTTCCGGTTCTTGTTTTTTTCTGGGGAAAATTTACTTGGCAACAGTGGAAGAAATATAGGAGTTTGTAAGTATGAGGTACGAAGGAACTCTTAACCCGTACTTCTAAACCATCAACTCAGCAAATTTAAAGTCTACTGGATACGTAATCTTGATATTTCTTTCGTCTCCTTGCACCAAATTTATTTTATAGCCCAAATGTTCAAACACCGAGGCATCGTCGGTAAAGGAGCTTAATTCTTCTCCATTATAACCTTGTTTGATGAGCGACCATTTGAAACATTGTGGAGTTTGAATCAACACATATTTTTCTCTGGCAACGGCTTTATTTTCTTTGCCATTGATTTCACGCAGCGAATCTTTACAAGGTACAAAAGGAACAGCGTTACCGTTTTTTTCGGCTTCGCTAAATAGGAGTTGGATGTTTGCGGTGGAGATGAGCGGACGAACGGCATCGTGCACTCCAACAACACATTCTTCTGTAATCAATTGCATACCATTTTTCACCGATTCAAATCGAGATTTACCTCCAGTGGTGGTTTCAATTGTTATAGAAAAGTGATGTTGTTTTTTAATGTCTTCCCAATAGCTCAATTGACTAGCGGGCAGCACAACGATGATTTTGCAGTGAGGTAAAGCTTCATGAAATTTTTCAATAGTATGAAAGATCAAGGGCTTGCCTTTAAGCAACATAAATTGCTTAGGAACATCACTGCCCATGCGTGAACCCGATCCGCCGGCTACTATTATTACTGCTTTATTCATGCCTTTAAAAAGTCAAAGTTCAAGATTAGCTAACCTTGAACTTTGAACATTAAACTTTGAACGAATTACAATATAAGCATTGCATCACCATAAGAGTAGAATTTGTACTTCTCTTTGATGGCTTTTTTGTATGCTTCCATGATTAAATCGTAACCGCCAAATGCAGAAACCATCATCAATAAAGTAGATTCAGGCATGTGGAAGTTAGTGATCATGCAGTTTGCAACACTAAAATCGTAAGGAGGAAAGATGAACTTGTTGGTCCAACCTTCATAAGGCTTCAAGAAACCATCTGTAGAAACAGAAGTTTCAATAGCTCTCATGGTGGTAGTACCTACAGCACAAACCTTCTTTTTATTTTCTTTTCCTTTGTTAACGATATCAACAGCTTTTTGCGGAATGCTGATTTTTTCAGAATCCATTTTATGTTTCGTTAAGTCTTCCACCTCTACAGAGCGAAAAGAACCTAAGCCAACGTGTAAAGTCAACTCAGCAAAGTCAACGCCTTTCAACTCTAATCTCTTTAACAATTCTTTACTAAAGTGCAAGCCTGCAGTTGGCGCAGCAACAGCACCTTCGTTTTTCGCGAATACTGTTTGGTATCTTTCTTCATCAGCAGGTTCAACTTTACGAGTAATGTATTTAGGTAGTGGAGTTTCACCTAAATCACGCAAAATTTTTCTGAATTCTTCATATGAACCATCGTGTAAAAAACGCAATGTTCTTCCACGCGAAGTAGTGTTGTCGATAACCTCTGCAACGAAATCATCATTTTCACCAAAGTATAATTTATTGCCGATACGAATTTTTCTAGCTGGATCAACCAACACATCCCACAATAATGACTCGCGGTCTAGCTCTCTCAGCAAGAAAACTTCAATTTTCGCTCCTGTTTTTTCTTTGTTTCCGTACATTCTTGCAGGAAACACTTTGGTGTCGTTCAAGATCATTACGTCGCCATCATTGAAATAGCCTAAAACATCTTTAAATTTTTTCGACTCTATTTTTCCGGTAGCGCGATCAACCACCATTAATTTACACTCATCTCTCACAGGAGAAGGGTGCATAGCCAAAAGTTCTTTTGGTAAATTGTACTTGAATTGAGATAATTTCATGAATCAGTTTTTTTAACGCAAGCAGACATGGAATGCATCGGTCGAGAGACCGAATTCTTTCATAAATCTTACGGGATTTATTTTTTTACATTAAATAACGCAGTGGGCAAATATACTATCAGAAGGAGGCGAAAACAATAGCAGATGAAAGATTTATTGAAATTTGTTTTAGTTTTGGACAAATAGCGCGAAAAGCATGTCTCTTGAATTTAAATTTCTTCAGCCTGGTGATAAAGATTTCCATCTTTATAAAACTGTTTTATCAACTGTTTATGGAGCAGACTCTAAGCGAGTTAAGCAGAAAGGCGCAGTAGAACGAGATGCCTTGTTGGGTTGTTTGGTAGCCATTAAAGCCGATGTGCCAGTAGCGCGTTGCTCCTTGTACAACAATCAAAATCATTATTACAACAAATACCGTTTTGGTGCTATAGGCAATTATGAGTGCGTGAATGATATGGCGATTGCTCAAGAGTTTTTGCAGAAGGTGATTGCCACATTCAAAGCGTTTCGTTTGCCGTATATCGTTGGTCCTATGGATGGTTCCATCTGGAATAATTTTTCATTGCAATACAACAACGAAGAACCTTTGTTTTACCCAGAAAAACAACAGCAAAATTACTATCATCAGCATTTTAAATCTCTAGGTTTTCAGGTGATTGCCGAATACGTGTCGCACAAAGATGTTCGTCTTGAAATCGACAATGATGCCTTAGATTATGCGCGCGGTGATTATGAGAAATTGGGTTTGGAGTTGCGAACTATCGATACCGAAAATTTAGAAGTGGAGATGAAGCGCATTGGTGAGTTTTGTATTGAAAATCAAAAAGATAATTTCTTGTATTCGCCCATCACTCCCGAGCAGTTTTTCGAAAAAAACATTGTGATCGAGTCTTTTCTAAATCCCGAGCTAATGCTGCTTATGGAAGATGCAGAAAGAAATATTGTTGCTCTTTCATTTGCCTACGATGATCCATATCATTCTTTAGGAAAAACGGCGGTGATTAGAATGGTGGTGCGCAAGAAAGATTCTCGCTACAAAGGTTTAGGAAAATTTTTAGGCGGTATGATTTATCGTTATGCTATTGAAAATAATTACGACGCAATTATTCATGCCTTTATGAAAACTGGTAATCCATCTACCCTGGCAAGCTTTGAATACAGCGGAACAAACACCTACTATAAGCGTTATGGCTTGTATGGTTTGAAGTTAGACAACTAGTCTTTTCTTTGCAGTAATTTGATATTGACATTCGCGTTCATCGTTTCGCAGAAGAACAATTCTGCATACACCATTTCACGCATTTTGATGTTGAGCAATTGAATATCGCAAACCAATTTCGCTTCAGAGTAATTGATGTTGGAAGGGTCGCTGTAGCCCAAGGAATCGGCATAAGCCTTATAGTTATCTTTTAATTTCGAGTTTACTTTTTTGGTGCATTTCGCTAACCATTGTGCAAACGATTCATTAAAATTTTCTTCTTCAGTGCTGCCTATCAAGGTGTTTGCTTCACACGAAATTTTTACGATAGATTCTATACTTTTTTTGATGATGTAAATCGACTCCACAGAATCTTTTCCTTCTAAATTGTTGAGCATGAAAATATCATCTAAGTAATTTTCTTTTCTAATGTTTTGTAGTGTTTTAGCTATTCTCACCAACTTTTTTTCTTCGTCATCATCGCCCTTTATCTGCGAAATGTTGTATTTCCAAGTGGTGCCCAATTCTCTTTCGATATATTCTAAATCCTCAAAAAAAGTTTGTTCGCTATTGTCGAGTTCTATGCTTGTTGCAGCTAAAGTGTTGTAAAAAAATTCGAAGGCCGACAAACTATTTTCAAGTTTCGATTTGTCTTTTATCTCGCTGGGAACAAAGTTTTGCCATGTGCCACCTTCTTGCTTGCGCGCCTCTAAAACAGTGATGTTGGTGCTTAGTGTTTTTGTTGCTTCAGCAATTGTTTTTTCGTTGTAGGAATTGTTTTTGCAAGAAGTAAAAAACAAGAGTGAAATGCAGAAAACAAAAAACAAATTTTTCATAAAGAAGTGTTGTTTTGAAACAGAAAGCTAAGATATAAAAACAGATGTACAGGGCAATAGTTCCTTCGGAGTACCTCAGGATGACAACCATGACGTAAAGAATACCTCTATACAGTTTTTATGGACTGGATTGTGATCCTGAGGTGGTCGGTAGGAACTATTGCCCTTCACATAAAAATTCTACTTCTCCACCGATTCGAAATTTGCTTCATCAGAATTGCCATATTCGTCTACTACAGTTAATTTGTGTTTGCCACTTGTTGGGCGCAATGATATGCGATGTAATCCTTTTGTGCTACCTAAAAATACGCCGTCTAAATGCCAATATACTACTGCCTTATTTTGATTGTGCACAGCTTCAAAAATGAGTTCGCCATGTTCGCCCTGTAAATTTCGCGGAATAAATACTTTGCTGTGATTTACTGGATAAACTAGGTTAACACCAAATTTTCCCGACATACATCCTGGTAAGTTAGGCGGTAATTCTTCGTATTCGGTAGTGTGACTTTTAAAATACCAAGCTTGAAGCGATGGTAAAACAAACCACGTTTTACTGGTCATTTTTTCTACCGGATAACAAGTGCTGTTTACCAAAAACTTTCCTTTTTCATCAAGAAATATTTGCTGATGGTAAGTACAAATTTTGGACTCAATACCTTTAGAATGTATTTTTTGAAAGTAGGTTTCTTCACAATGTATTCCTGCACGATATCCACTTTTTTTGCACACCTTCACTGCCGTTAATTTTGCTGGTTCTTTAAACCAGGAGGTGGAGGGAAGTTGTTTGAATAGGCGAAATAAAACCGGACCCGCATAATTCAATCCGGTTAAGTCGGGACGCCCTTCTCCCGATGCATTTCCTACCCACACGCCCACCACATATTCGGGTGTTACACCAATAGCCCAGGCATCACGATGGCCGAAACTTGTTCCTGTTTTCCAGGCTACTTTTCTACCGCCTAAAAACTCTTGCCAACCTTCTTCTGTTCTCGGTCGGGCAACATTGCTCATGGTTTCAAAAGTGTGCCAAATGGCTGCCTTAGAGAAATCGAGATTTTTTTCGCCATTCACATTAGCGCTTTGATTTTTTAGATATTGAACATCGTTCATTTTGCGTGAATCGTATTGCAAGTCGAAAGATTGTTTTCGGTAAGCCGATACCAAGTCGATAAGTTTCACTTCGCCACCTCCAAGAATGAGCGAGAGTCCGTAATTTTGCGCTGTTCTATTCAATGATGAAAAACCCAACTGATGCAATTTATCTAAAAATCTTTTGGTGCCGTATTCTTGCAAAGCGAATACGAATGGCACGTTGAGAGAACGAGTGAGCGCATTCGACATAGGTACCACGCCGTCGTATTTGTCTTCAAAATTTTGTGGTGAATAGCCCGAAAATCCGAAAGGAATATCGTTAAGCAAAGCATCGGGCAGGCGCAACCCCTCATCCACCATGGAGGCATATAGAAATGGTTTTAAAATGCTTCCCGAGCTTCGAGGTGCTTGAACCAAATCTACCTCTTCACCTTTGTTCTTTTTTTCTCCTTCAATGTTGCCTACGTAAGCTATAATTTTTCCACTTTTTACTTCCATCACCATCGCCGCAATACTGTTTACTTCGTTGCCTGCATAGGCTGTTTGAAAGCGCGTTAGTTGTTGCATCACCTTGTTTTGTAAATCGTAGTTGAGTGTGCTAAGGATACGTGTTCCTTTCAATCCATTTTTTTCTTGAAGCGCCATGAAGTGAGTGGCCAACTGGGGCAGTTCCTTAGGTTTTCCTGGCAGTGGTTCTGCTATGGCGAGTTCATAATTTTCTTGCGTGATGTCTCCGGCAAGCATTAATTTTTTAAGCAACCAATTTCTTTTTTGCAAAAGTTTATCGTGATTTTTTCCGGGAAATATCAATGCCGGAGCATTGGGTAACACCGCGATAGATGCCATTTCTCCCCAAGATAATTTCGATACATCTCTACCATAATATCGCCAAGAGGCAGCACTTAACCCAACTACATTTCCACCAAAGGGAGCGTTAGATGCGTATAGATTTAGTATTTCTTTTTTCGAGTAAGAACATTCAATGCGCAGGGCCCAAAAAGTCTCGATAAATTTTTGCCATAAATTTCTGTCTTGATTTCCGCGAGCCATTCTAGCCACTTGCATGGTAAGTGTGCTGCCGCCTCTTTTTCTTGATGAACCAAATAGATTGTTCCATAGCGCTTTGCTCATGGAGATCGGATTTACCCCAGGATGAGAGTAAAAATATTCATCTTCGAAAAGAGTGATTAATCTCTCAAATTTTGGAGGTACAGAATCTTCTGCAGGAAAACGCCATTGTCCGTCATCGGCAATTCTTGCCCCTAGCATTTTTCCTCCTGCGCTGTAGATTACTGTGCTGGTAGGTGATTCGAAAAGTTGATTGGGAATTAAAAAATAAAACCAAATGCTAAATGCGAGTGCACAGAGCAATTTGATTTTATGTTTTAGGAGGAATGGTTTCATTTATAATTCATGCATTTTTTTAGAGCGCACTTCAGGGAGTCTCACACTTAAAAAGAACTTTGCTATTTAATAACCTTCACCCATTTACCAGCTTCACTTGCATTTATTTCATGGTCGTACATCGCTTCGCAGTAAACGGTAGGTAAGTAGTATTGTCCAACATACGCTGCATTCAACATCACTTTAAATTTCATTTTACCGTGGTATCTCATGTCGAAGTAGGTAAGTACTCTATCGTCTCTAAAGTCAATGTAGTCGGCTCTATCAATCGGCGTTTCCTCTCTTTGTTCGTAGTAGTTGTCGTTGGCTTCTTCATAGCTGTCGGCAACTTCTTCGTAGTTGTTTTCGCTCTCATCTGATTCGGCCAGATCCATGCGTGTATTTCTAATTTCCCAGCCCGAAGGAAAGATTTGTGTAAGTGCCATTTCTTTTAAATCTGAAGAATAGCCATCGTTGGAGATTTCTACTTCGGCAATGAAATCTGTTCCTTGTGCTATGGTGCTAGGATCTATCACTTTACCATCCATATCGGTATAAGTAACATTCATTGAAATGAAGTTAGAACCAGTAGTGGCTTGATCCATCAAAGGAATACCGCGGGTGTAGATTTTAGCAAACAACAATGAAGATCCTTTGTTAACGATATGGATTTCTCCACCTTTTATTTTGTTGCCATCGATCTCAATGGTAGCCATTGGTGTGCTTACCGAAAGAGTTCGAACCGGTCCGCCTGCAATGGTATACTCCACATTCATCCCTTTGCCTGCCTTCGCTTGATTAACGAATTTAGACACCGCCAATAAGCTGTAGGCTGTTGTTTGTGTGCCATACCAATCGTCTGTTCTTAGCAAGCCGCAAATGTTTTCCATAAGTTTTTTCCCTTTATCGTTCATCTTCAGGTAGGTCATCGATTCGAGGATCATCGCCATATCTCTCAATCCGCTTCCATAGGTGTAAGAAAGTTCTCTATACGTTCTTACTTCGTAGCTTGCATTTTGCACGATGCTTAAAGCAATTTTATCTTTTCCGGCTATGGCGTAGGCTGCGGCCAAGCGCCATTTTGTTTCGTTGGTTAATCCCGACATCTCCTTCATTCTGTTCATAGCACCAAGTTCGGGTTCGCCAGCCAGGGCTAGAGTGTAGAGTCGGTAGGCTTGCGTTACCTGATCCCAATCGTAATTGTTTTGCGACCAAGAATTGGCTGTGTTTCTTTGGTACTCCACCCATTTTTCTTTGAAACCAGCAGGCAAGGTATAGCCTTGTTTCTCTGCTTCCAGCATAAAATGTCCGGCATAGTTTGTTCCCCATTCACAAGCACCATCATATCCGTATTCAGGCCAATAGGTCATACCTCCACTAGAGATTTGGAAGGTGCGTAAACGCTCGATACCGGCTTTGATATTTTCGCTTATTTTTTTCTTTTGTTCTTCATTTAAGTTGAGCAATCCACCCAAGAATAATTGAGGAAAAACAGATGAGGTTGTTTGTTCAATGCACCCGTGCGGATACTGAATTAGGTAGCGCAATCTCTCATCTAGATTCATCGCCGGAATGGTAGAAAACTCAAGCGTTACTTTGTTGGTTCCCTGAATGCCGAAAGCTGTGAAAGTTTGATTCCATGCGGCATTTGGCTCAAGCGCATCTGAAGCAACTTTGGTCATCAATGGGTTAGAAGAGCGCACTTGAATTTCGGTAAGGTCGCTTGCTTTTTCGCCCGCACCTGTTGCTAAAATTTCAATTTTTCCAACACCTACAGCTTCTGCAACTAGCAATTCAAATTCTACCACTTGATCTCCTTCTTCGCTAAAGTGAATGGTTTTTTGTTTGTCGCCAATCACTGTGAAAAGTGATGATGGTTTAATTTGTACTACCACATCTTTCACCTTTTTGTCCATGGCAAATACGGTAACTGGTACTTTAACTTTTTCTTTCGGACCCAACACGCGTGGCAGTGTAGAAATTACCATTAAAGGTTTTTTCACTGGCGTAGTTTTTTCTGCAGAGCCGTAAGCGCCATTTTCCATTGCTACCACCATTGTTCTAACAGAACCTACATAGTTTGGCATTTTAAATTTGTGTGTTGCCGATTTTCCTGCTTCCAAATAGAATGGGCCAAGGAAGATCACCGCAGGTTTAAATCGGTTGGCTTTTTCTCCACCGTTTTTTCCACCGCCAGCCGACTCGTCACCACCTGCTGCAAGCAGTCCGGTCATTTGTCCGTTGTATGCACCAATCACATATTTGTACATATCCCAAGTTCTAATGCCAAGGGCTTCTTTGCTGTAGAAAACTGGCCAAGCATCGGGCGTTTTAAAACGCGTTAAATCCAATAATCCTTCATCCACCACGGCCACTGTGTAAGCCATAGCTTTTCCATTTTTTTCATTCACAGTAATGTTTACGTTTTGCTCGGGAGCAAGTACTTCGGGCATTTTAATTTGAGGCACTAGATGCGAGTTGATATCTTCTACAGTGATGTTTTGCACACCATACATTCTAATAGGCGCATCGTTGGCTGTAGCATTGTGTGGCTGTATTAAACTCACGTGAATAAACACGTTAGGCGACATAGCATCTGTGGTGACAAATTCAATAGCGTTGCCATCTAGTTCGTGCCAAAAATGATCAATGATTTTTGAACCACTTTCAATACTCACCAATGCTCTTCCTTCGGCAACTTTTGGCAATTGCACTTTTACTTTTTCACCTACGTTGTACTTTTGTTTGTCGGTAGAGAAAGCGAGCATTTCTGCGCCGCCCGGACCATGACCGCCTTCTTCCCACCAAGAGCTATAGGTAGTGTAAAAAATTTGTCCGGTGGTATGTCCCGAAATCGAATCGGTGATTTTTATCATTTTTCTACCCCAGCTGGCTGCAGGAAATTTAAGTTCGTACAGCGCTTTTCCATTCACCGTATTTACATAATCTGTTTTAATTAAATTACTGTAGCTGCCTTCGTGGTAATTGTCGTAACCCTCGTCATCGCTATAATCCCACCACCATCTCCATTCAATTTCGTAGATTTCTATTTTTAATTTTTTGCGAGAGATAGGTTTATTGTTTTCATCCACCGAAGCAATGTTAATCATGTTTGGTTTATCGCTAAAGATGGCGCCATTCCAGCCTTTTCCTTCAGGCACTTTAACGCCCACATACGATTCAAAAGGAGAATACACCGCTTTAAATTGATCGGTACTGAAGTCGCCACCACTTTCAAACGCGCGCGTTTTAAAGAAGCAATTGAGCATACCAGGAGCCTGACCTTGCACACGAATTTCTGGGTCGATCACAGCTTTTCCTTCGTTATCCACTTTTCCTTTAAAGATCATTTTTTGTTCCGATTCAAAGGCCACTGTAGGGTCGTCGAAAGAATATCCTTCAAATCCTTTAAACGCTGTTGCCCCGCGCTTTAAAGTCATTTCTATATCGGCCATCAACCCGCGCGCTTTGGCACCTGTTAACCATTTCACTTCTAAATTTCCAAGATTGTCTTTTTTAGATTTTAGCAATTCGGTACCAAAATCCATAGTGATTTTTAAACGGTTAGGTTTCACCGTTTCAATTTTCATGATTTTGCTAAATTCTGTTCCGCCTACTTTAATTTTCACCGTCCAGTTTCCAGTGGGATCATCTTCGTTGGTAGCAAATCTAAAATCGTACAAACCTTTAACAGAAGTATTTTTCATCCACTTTTTGTAGAGCTGATCACGAGAGTTGTACACCTCGCAAACTACAGGGTGGTTGGCAGGAATAACATCGTTTTTATCTTCCAACATGAAGTTAACATACAAGGAATCACCAGGTCTCCAAACACCTCTTTCGGCGTAGATATAACCTTTAACACCTTTCTTATTTTCGGTGCCCGAGACATCGAACATACTTAAGGAAAGAGAGGAGCCTTCATCGAGGCGCAAATAGCCTCTTTCTTCACCCTTTTTGGCCACCAATAAGAAAGCTTTTTTCTTAGTTTTAATGCTAACAAAACCTTTATCGTCGGTTGTTCCTTTGGTGATTAATTCGTTTTGATAGTTGTAAAGTTCTATGTCAACACCACCTAATGGTTCGGTAGTGCGCAAATCGGTAACGGCAACCAAAAGTTCATCGGTGTTTCCTCCTTTTGCGATAATACCAAAGTTAGAGGCAAAGATGCTTCTAACATTTTTGTTCTGACGAGAGATGTAGTAAGAAATATGGCAAGGATTGTCAACTTCATCGCTGTTGTATCCTTCATAAAATTGAAAGTCGCTAAAGTCATAGTCTTCCCAGTAGCTGGTGCTTGGGGTATCGTAAAATTCTTCTTCTGCTTCTTCAAATTTCTGCCAATATTCATTGTCGATAGCTTCTTCGCAAGGATAGAAAGAATGTTGAGGTTTAAAGCTTAAATAGATACGGTAGATGGCACCGGGTTCACTTTGAATGTATTTGGCCAAGTCGAGAGAGAAAGTATTCCAGCTGTGGTAATCGATAGGTTTTTCGGGGATGATAGGAATCTCGCCTCTAAACACAATTCTACCCACACGTTTCAATTCGTGCAATTCATCGAACTGATTTTTTTGGAAAAATTGGTGAACATTTTTCTCGGAAACTTTTAAGATTTTAAGTTCAACAGCTTTCAAATTCACTGCTTTAAATGGAAGAACAAGTCCTTTAGTAGTAGGCAATATCACGCCATTACCAATAATTTCAACGTTAGGGAGTAGTTCTTGAAAAAGTATTTTTTTCTTGAAGTCTTGCTTTAAACAAATGTTGATGTTGCTACAAATACCTGTTGCAGCAATCAATTCAACTTCACCTACAATGCGCGAGTTGGGGTAAACTTTAACCTGACTCCCTTTGGTGCTCAATCGAACTTGAACACTATTTTTAAGGTAGATTAATCCTACCAAGTCAAGTGAATCTTTAATAGGATCAGAGAAATTTAGAGTGATGATTTGCTCTGGCTCATTAACGTGTTTGCAGCTAAAAACGGTGAATTCATCGAGCGATGGAATCTCCAACAATTTCTCGGCATTTTCTTCGGCGCCCACTTCGGTCATTTTGCAGCTCAAATCCACTTTTTCGCGTTCTTTGGTGCGGCGCACACCGCTAATGTTGTAGGTGTGATTTCTTCCGTCTTTCGCGTGTTCCCATTGCACAGCAAGCGCTTTTCCGTTTTGTTCGGCAGAAAATAATTTTTCTAGCACATCGGTTTTTACATAATCGGCGGTGGTTAGCGTTCCTCTTAATCTTATGTTGGAGCGATCGGCAGAGTTGGGAGTGGTGATAGATTCTTCTTCGATGAATGCCACTTGAGCGATCACCTGAAATTTGAATTCGAGGTCTTCCAAATCATCGGGAACATCTTTTACGACATCTGAAAGGTGAAATTCGGCTTCGAATTTTTCACCAGAGGGAAGGAGCTCTTTCGGACGAAATTCGATAGTTTGTTTGTCGAGCCAGTAAGCTTTTCCTTCAATAGCTGGAGAAAATTCAATGAGTTCATCCTTCACCTCTTCACCGGCTTTCGCCTCGGCAACTTCTTGCACCAACTGCACTTTAATGGTTTGTTGATTCGACACCACGCCGTAAGTAAAAGCGCTGATGTACTTGGCAAATTCAGGATTTACCGAAAAACCATTGTCATTCTTACAAGAACTAATAGTTAGTAAAAACAGAAGGAAGAAAGCACCAAATTTTCTCATATGATAAGATTAATTATTTCGCAAGGTAAAGGTATCGTCATTTGCTTGCTGAACGATATGAAAATATTATCCGAAGGTGATTGTTGATTAAGTGTGGGGAGTGGAGTATTTTTTGAAGATATATGCTGTTTTTTATTTAATAGAGAGCATACAGACTCCTGTGATTTGCGAAAATAGCTTTTGGTTTTTTGGAAATTTTGTTTTTCTTTTTTTTAGTTTTACATCACTAACTAATGTTTAACTAAATTATAATACACCTGAAAACGAAAAATTTATTTTCGATCCTCTTTATTTTTACAATTTTATTTTCATCTTGTAAGAAGAGTAATCTTGTTGCAGAATCTGAACAAACATTCGCTGAAAGTTCTGTAAATTATTCAAGTGAAGTAAGTCAGAATAGACTGGCATTAGCTGAATCATTAATTGCCGCCTTTGAGAAGCATCCGGAAATGAAAACTCAAACTGCGGAAGGATGCAATGAATTTTTTGATGGCGATCGCAATATTTTATGTAAAGATTTATTTGCTCAAGCGATTAAGAATTCTAGCTCTTCACTTTTGGGAACACAACAAACATTTGGGGAGGTTTTATTTGGCAATATGCGTTCGGAGAGTCTCGAGTCTTCTTTATTTAAAGAGGATTCATTAGTGCAATTATTTTTATTTGTTGCTGCTGGGTCAAATGATTCAACAGATTTTTCTGGTATTGTTGTAATTCCTGAAAATTATGATGATCAGAAATTCCAATATTTAAAAGTGTATTATCTTGATGGAACAGAAGGGTTTCTGAATAGTGATGTTGAACCAAATAGAAATTATCTCGTAATTTCTGAGAATGAGCGTGGCGGAAAACCGAAATTGATTGAATCTGGACAAGTAATAAAATCAGCTATAAAATCAATGAAAATTACTAAAGCTTCATTTACTTCTATGGATGCCAAAAGAAAAGTAGAAGATTGCGCATTAGGTGAGCCAGAGGTTAGGTTAAGTATGTTATATGTGACGTCAGGAATGGCAGCGAGTAGTTCTTTTATGTATCCAAATGGTTGGATAGGTGGAACTTGGCTTAAACCTACTGTAACTTGGAATAACACATTAATTGATTTGCCGTTGTGGGATAATTCAACTCAATCAATAGAAAGAAAACTCATTTGGAGGGAAGAGGATGGTTCAACCGTAGAAAAAGATGAAACATTTACTTGGACAAATCCATTAACCGGCATTACTTTAACTACAACCCGTAAAATACCTGCTTCTGATAAGCAACAAGATATAGCAGCAAGCTATATTCATTTTGCTGATGTATCAGGGGAATATAATTGGGGTTTAATTAAATTTAATATTCAATTTTAGGATGAAAAGATATTTTGTAATTGCTCTTGTTACTATATATTCTTATTCATTGATGGCGCAAAAGGATGCTTTGGTTGGCTTGAATTTTAACCTTGAAAAAATGGATAACGATAATTTTAGGTTCGGTGGCGGCTTAAACTTTGAAAAAAAATTATTCAAAAGAGGGGCAATTGAAACTGGCTTATTTTGCAGAACAATTCAAAATAAGACTTTATACACTTTTGTGATTTCCCCGTCTGAAACCAAAGAAATATTGGGCACAACAACAGAGTATTTTGCATCAATACCATTTTATTATAAGGTTTATTCGAGAATTGTTAATTTTTCAATTGGAGCGAATACTGATTTCTATAGCGGATATACATTTAAGGCTTCTGACCCAGCATTGAATGTATCAATTTTATCTGTTAAGCCAGCAGTTTGGGTAGGATTTGGATCGAAAATTAGTAAGTCGTTTCAAATTCAAAACAAGTATATTTTAGAGCCCGAATTGAGGTTCAGTAAATTTATTAATGTTGATGCTTATTACGCTGGGTTTGGAATTAATGTAAGGTATATTTGGAAGTGTAGAGAACTTGAATAATTGATTAGAGATTGTATGGCTGTAAGGTTATACAATCTCTAATATTCTTTTTAAATAGCTTGCCTTTTTTTGATTAGTGACGGGGTTTTATATATTTATTATTATGAACCTACTCAATAATAAACTTTTGTATCTTGCAGTACTTACCTTTATTGTAAAATTATTTCTTTTCCCCTTTGCCCAAACATTAGATGCCGACGCAGTCAGTAGGGTTTTTTTATCCTTAGATTGGTTGGATAATCCTCGGTGGATATCGGCTAGCGGATGGGGCCCTTTTCATTTTTATTTGAATGGAGTATTTCTGTCCATGTGGTCAGATCGAGTTTATGCTCCTGTAGTTTTAAATATTTTTATTTCTGTACTTACTTTATTGCCATTTTATTATTTCACTAGGCGTGAATTTAATGAGCAAGGGGCTTTTGTGGCTACTTGTATTCTAGCAGCTTCGCCAGTACTGTTTCATTTGAGTTTTCTTTCTTTATCTGAAACACCGTATCTGTTTTTTGTTGTATTGTCGATGAATTGTATTTCGAAGGCACTTAGAGAACACAAAATGTTGAATTTTGTTTGGGCAGCAGTTTCGATAGGTGTTGCCAGTGGATTTCGATTTGAAGCATGGTTTTTAATTCCGGTTTTTAGTCTTTTGATAGCCTGTTTCAAGCAATTTCGAGGCTTAATATTATTTTCTTTTGTAGCTGCAATTTATCCATTGATAACCATGTACATCGATTACAAGCTAACCCAAAATCCTTTCGTGGGGTTTGATGCTAATAGTGAATGGATGCTTAATGCTATGGCTACCAACGATCATATTTCTTGGGAAGATTATGCACGTCGAATTTGGTCTTTTCCGTTTTTTTGGTTGATTGCTGTTGGTCCCTTCACCTTGTTTTTCCTCATTAAAGAACTCATTAAATCAAAGATAAATCTGTGGGTTATTCCTTTTTTAATGATGGCATTGCTTACCTTTTATGCGGCTTTCAAGGGGACTTTAATGTTGCATTCAAGATTTATTGGTACATGGGTAATTTTAAGTTTGCCATTTGTTGCAGCCTACTTTAATGAGTCGCTTCATCATTTTAAAAGAAACGCAATAGTATTTGTCTCAACGGTATTTCTTCTTTCATTTGTGTATAGCGTAGATCATGTAAAACCTGTTCCTCGATTAAAAAATCAGCAGGCAGTTGAAGTGGTTGAAACAGTAAATGAAAATGTTCAAGACAATTCATTTTTGCTCATCGATTTTTGGTCGTGGGAGAACAGTTATTACTTGGCGTTAAATACTGTGATTAGTCATAAGCAAATAGCTATTGTTGATGGCGCTCCAAATAGTGAATTGCCTGTAAGTAATATTTCAAAAATGTTTTCTGAAAGTAGAAACGGATTGATTGTTTTAGTGAATGGATCAAAGTTGCATGCGCAAGCTCAGTTGAAGGGAGATAAGCTTTTTTTCAGTTTTTACAATAAAGAAGTTGCAGTTGAAAAGATATATGAGAAGGGGGAAGTGATAGTGTTTAAAAGAAAGAGATAACTTCAAGCTAATTATTAGCAGCTATTCGCATTGGAGAGTTTGGTTTCTATTTGAAAGCAGATGAAGATTTAATAAATCAATGAAGGTAAAAAACTAAAGCAAGTCTGCAATCTAGAGATGCAAAATTCGTGAATAAAAAAGTGAGAAATCAAACTTAAATTTTAACTTTAAGAAGGTTGGAAGAATGAAGGAGAATGAGTGTGGTCGATGGTTCTAATATTCAAAATCTGAAATTTCATTCAAAGGCTACAATGGGTATTTATTAATTCTTTTACGAACTAGTTTGCCGTTTGTATCATAATCTATTTGTTCATGGGTGTCGTCTTTTATTTTTGTGTTTTTGGTATTGATTTTACCATTTTCAAAATAATCAATGTAGTCTCCAGTATTTAAGAAGATCTGATCATCTTTATTAAGAATAAATGCACCAATGGGATTTTCTATTTGATGAAAGTGAACAGTTTTGTAAATTTTTCCATTGCGAAATTCTGTAATTATTCCTGTTTTTAATTTTAAATTATAGGTTTCTTTTGTCAACGAGATATTGAAATGAATTGGAGTATTTAAGTTACCATATTCATCAGGAGTATTTTCCTTTATGGTACCCGAGGTTAAATTTTCCCATTTAGAAAAGTTAAATGTAGATTGAACTTCACCTTCTTTATCGTAGTATGTCCATATACCAATTTTATTGTCATTATGATAATTGCCTTTACTTCTTATTACAGAGATTGTGTCGTAGTAAGATATCCATAAGCCTTCTTTGCAGTTGGGATAGTTGTTTCTAATTGTAAAATGCCCCTCTTCTTTAAGATAGTCTGAATAGTAATACGTGAGTTGGTATAATGAAGGAAAAAAAAGAGGTTCTTGAGCTACTAAATAGCTCCCGTCGGGCAATTGTCCGGTGCCATATTCATTCATCAACATTAGAGTGTCGTTTTCAAATCTACTATCGAGAGATTTAATTTCCTCTAGCGTTAAATCATTATAGTAAAATGGAAATTGGGTATTTTCTTCCTCTTGTAAAAAAAAGTATAATCCAATTAAACATAATACAGTCAAAAACAACCATTTCATCATTTATCATTTATGCTAGTCAAATATATGCAAATATTGGGTATTGAAGTTTCACCTTAGCTTGGGGCTAATTATAGCCGGAGGCTGTTTTCTTAGGTCGAACACTAATATAGATTGCCCATCATAAAGTAGAAAATTAGTGGAGAAAATTGAGAGGTAAACGGGAATAAAGTTTAAATTTAGAAAGTAGGAAGGCCTAAGCAAAAGTTTATTAGGGCGCTGCTCCTACTAAATATACAAAAGTAAAAGGAATTTATCTGTTTTAAGTCAGATGCAATGCTGGCTCTAGGTAGCACACAAATTATGATTCGCCTCTGCAAAAACCTTTTATATCTTCACGAAAGGTTCTTAGAGAAAAGCAAGAATTATTAGGCTAAATGAATAATGCGAGCAAACAATTTTCAGCTTTTTTAATTATCTTCCATCCATAAAATAAAAGCTTTTATGCAAGAATATTTTGAAACACAATATGTGCGAAAAACGAAATGGGCCATTTTTGCCAATGTGGTAATGGCTATAGTTATGCTGGTGATATTGGGAAGTTTATTCGTGGAGCGTAACGATTTTGTGGCGAAGATATTTGTGCTTTTGATGCTATCTGGAGTATTTGTGTTATTTTATTTCATGAAGTTGGAGTACAAAATCACCGAACAAAAAGTAGAGTACAGATATTCTCCTTTTCATCTCAAATGGAGAAGTATAGATAGGAGCGAGGTGGATAAAATTTCTTTTGTAAAGTATAACGCTTTAACGGAATACGGCGGCTGGGGAATTAAGTACGGTAGAAATGGTGTTGCTTATAATGTGTCGGGGAATTATGGAATTTTTGTGGAGTTGAAAAGTGGGAAGACGATGATGTTGGGGACGGTGAAGTATAAAGATCTCTGTAAGTAATTGTTCTGTAATAATTTTAACCACAGAGGCACAGAGTTTTTTCACAGAGAACACAGAGAAAAATAGAGTATGCAGAGGCGCCTTGCTTAGCGGAGTTCACAGAGTGTAGCACTTAAAAAGAATAGCAATTTCGAGCTATGCACTCTGTGAACTCCGCTAAGCAAGGCGCCTTTGTTAACTTTAATATTAGTATTCTTTGTGCCCTCTGTGAAAAAACTCTGTGTCTCTGTGGTTAAATTATCTATCACTTTCCGCCAAGCTTTTCTCAAACTCTTCTAAAGTCACCGCATTGCTTAATTTGTAATCTCCAATGCGGGTTCTGCATAAGGCAGTAAGATGTGCGCCGCTGCCTAGTTCTAATCCGAAATCGCGTGCGAGAGAGCGAATGTATGTGCCTTTGCTACACACCACTCTAAAATCTATTTCGGGAAGTTCTATGCGTGTTAATTCTAGTTCGCTAATGGTTATTTCGCGTGCTTTTAATTCGCCTTCTTTTCCGGCACGGGCAATTTTGTAAGCTCTTTTGCCATCAATTTTTAAGGCCGAAAAAAGCGGTGGAACTTGATCTTGGGTGCCAATGAATTTTAAGCGCGTTGCCTCTATCATTTCGGGAGTGATATGTTCTGTTGGAAAACGCTCATCAATTTCTTTTTCTAGGTCGAAACAAGGTGTGGTGGCGCCAATATAAAATGTGCCGGTATATTCTTTTTCTTGCGCCTGATATTTTTCGATGTTTTTGGTTTCCTTTCCTGTGCAAACGATGAGGAGTCCGGTAGCCAAAGGATCTAAAGTGCCAGCGTGTCCTACTTTCAATTTAAATTTGGCGACAGGTGCACTGGCATCGGTAGCTTTGCTAAATTTCTTAATGGTATATTTTACCTTCTGTACAACATTGAAGGACGTCCAGGTGTAAGGTTTGTTAATGAGAAGAACCTTGCCCGTTTTAAAAGGAGATTCTTGTTCCATTATACAATATTCAATTCTATTCCTAAAAGGTAAAGGATGATGATGGCAGAGCCTACTACAATGCGATAGTATCCAAAAACTTTGAATCCGTTTTTAGTAAGGTAGCTAATGAAAGTTTTGATGGCCAACATGGCTACTAAGAAGGCAACCACGTTACCTACAATGAGCACATTGATTTGTTCGCTATTTAGGGTAACGCCTTCTTGATAGTAATCTAAAGTTTTCTTTGCTGTAGCTGCGAACATGGTAGGTACTGCCAGAAAAAATGAAAATTCTGCAGCTGCTTTTCTAGTCATTTTTTGTGTGAGTCCGCCAATGATAGTTGCTGCCGAACGGCTCACTCCCGGTATCATGGCGATCACCTGAAACATTCCAATTTTAAGTGCCGAAGGGTATGATGGAGTAGCATCGCTTTTGCCTTCATCATTGAATAATTTATCTAAGAATAGAAACACAATTCCGCCTAGGAAAAGGGTGATGCCCACCACAATCACATTTTCTAAAAGTGAATCGATAAAGTCGTTAAAAAGCACTCCGAATACAGCAGCGGGAATGAAGGCTACAAAAAGTTTAAAATAAAATTCTTTGGTTTGAAAGAAGCGTTTCCAGTACAAAACAAGCACCGATAGAATGGCGCCAAACTGAATGGCGATGGTAAACAATTTAGTAAAATCTTCTTTGGCAATGCCCATCGCCGATGAAGTGATGATCATGTGTCCGGTAGAAGAAATAGGTAAAAATTCGGTGATGCCTTCAACGATGGCAATGATGATCGCTTCTAAGTAGGTCATGTATTATTGTGGTTTTTTGATGATGCCGTACAACACAATACCAAAGCCGATAAGCACGGTGATTGGAGCGATGGTTAATCGTTGTTTATTGAATAGCGTGTCGCCAGCAAATTCGTTAGGATTTTCTGAGCCACCGCCGCTCATCATGATGAAACCTACAGCTAAAACGATTACTCCTGCGATAAGCAAAAGGTAATTGGTTTTACCCATTTCGAAAGCTTCTTGTTGTTGTTCTTTTTCCATAATATTTTAATAATAAAGTTCGTCGGTTCTCATGCGTAAGAATTTACTTACCGAAACAATGGTTGACACAAAGGTGATTAAAATACCAATAGCAATCATGCCAAGGTAAATAATGGTATTTTGCTCAAAAACTCTCGTTAAGCCAAGTTCGGGAAAGTGTTTCATTAGAAATGAATTGAATCCCATCATCATAGCAATACCCAGCAAGGCCGCAACAATACCTTGTATTACTGCGCCAATGATGAACGGCCGAAGGATGAAAGTTCCTTTAGCACCAATCAACTGCATTGTTCTAATGACAAAGCGTTGAGAATATACTTTAATACGAAGAGTGTTGTTGATTAATGCGATGGCAATGATGAGCAACACAACACTAATGCTCAATAACCAGCTGTTTATTTTAGCCAAATTTGAATGCACAATCATTAAGGTTGGCGCATCGTATTGTACGCTGGTAACAATAGGTGTTTTTAAGAAAAGCCCTTCCATTACTTTTAACGAATCGGGATGAGTATAGTCGGCTTTTATTTTAACATCTATCGACATCGGTAAAGGGTTTTTGCCATCCAACAAATCCATGTATTTTTCATCATCACCCAGCTCGGCTTCTAGAATGGCTTTTGCCGAATCTTTATCGATGTAGTGTGTAGATAAAATATAATCTTGTGCATCTAAATATTTTTTGAATTGCATTACATCAACTTCTTTTGCTTCATCCTTAAGATAAATAGAGCAAACAAAATGTTCTTTAACGGTATCGGCCAACGGCTTGATGTTTAAAACCACAAAGCCTACCAATCCAACTACAAATAATACCAACGAAATACTTACCACTGTTGAGAAGTAAGAGATGCGCGTACGCCAGCTATTGTTAAAACTTTTCCATTCCATTGCGGCTAAAATAATAGTTTTTAATGTATAGTTCGCAGATAACTGTTTTTTTCTGTGAACTATTGCCTGTGAACTTTTTTCTTTTGCCTATTTTAGCAGCTCAAAAATTTTTAGCAGTGGAATATAATTTCAGAGAAGTTGAAGCCAAATGGAGAGCAAAATGGGCTTCTGATAAAACGTATAAATCGGTTATCAATAAAGACAAACCAAAATGTTATGTGTTGGATATGTTTCCTTATCCTTCGGGAGCAGGCTTGCATGTTGGACATCCACTGGGCTACATCGCATCTGATATTTATGCGCGATACAAAAGGTTGAAAGGATTCAATGTTTTGCACCCTATGGGTTACGATTCTTTTGGATTGCCGGCCGAGCAGTATGCTATTCAAACCGGACAACATCCGGCCATCACCACCGAGCAAAATATAAATAGATACAGAGAGCAGTTAGATAAAATTGGATTTTCATTTGATTGGGACAGAGAGGTGCGTACCAGTGACCCTGCTTATTACAAATGGACGCAATGGGTTTTTATTCAATTGTTCAATTCGTGGTACAATACCGAAACCAATAAAGCAGAGCCCATCGAGAGTTTGATTCAGAAGTTCAAAGATCAAGGTTCAAAGTTTAATGTTAGCGGAGTAGACAAATCATGGGATGAATTAAATGAAAAGGAACAGAGCGATGTTTTGATGGAACATCGATTGGCATATTTGGGAGAGGCGTTTGTGAATTGGTGTCCGGCTTTAGGCACAGTGCTAGCCAACGACGAAGTAAAAGACGGCGTGAGTGAGCGCGGCGGACATCCGGTAGAAAGAAAATTGATGAAGCAATGGAGCATGAGAATTACCGCTTATGCGCAGCGATTGTTAGATGATTTGGAAGGAATAGATTGGACAGAAAGTATCAAGGAATCACAACGTTATTGGATAGGAAGATCGGAGGGGAGTAGTTTAAAGTTCAATGTTCAAAGTTCAACGTTAGCTTTGGAGGTTTTTACCACAAGACCTGATACTATTTTTGGAGTGTCGTTTATGGTAATTGCGCCAGAGCATGAATTCGTTGCGCAATTAACTTCTGCCGATCAAAAACAAGCAGTTGAGGACTATCTTGAAAAAACCAAGAATCGTTCTGAAAGAGAACGTATGGCCGATGTGAAAAATGTAACAG
>CAYORT010000003.1:0-6408 GCA_964406465.1 uncultured Chryseobacterium sp. | reverse complement strand
TTCATATGCTATTCACCCTTTCAGCGGAAAACAAATTCCGGTGTGGATTAGTGATTATGTGCTAGCTGGTTACGGAACAGGCGCGGTAATGGCTGTTGCTGCGCACGATAGCAGAGATTACGCTTTTGCAAAACAATTTAACTTACCAATTTTACCGGTGGTTGAAGGTGGAGAAATTGAGAAAGAAGCTTACGAAGCCAAAGCAGGAAAAATCATCAATTCTGATTTTTTAAATGGCCTTGAGGTGAAAGATGCAATGAAGAAAGTAATTGCAAAGATTGAAGAATTAGGTTTAGGAAAAGGCAAAGTAAATTACCGTTTGCGCGATGCTGTATTTGGTCGTCAGCGCTACTGGGGAGAGCCAATTCCCGTGTTCTACAAAAATGGAATTCCGCAAGTTTTACCAGAAAATGAATTGCCTTTGTTGTTGCCCGAAGTAGATAAATTTTTACCTACCGAAGACGGGGAGCCGCCACTGGCAAGAGCTAAAGATTGGAAATACAAAGGAGAG
Source organism: uncultured Chryseobacterium sp. (assembly GCA_964406465.1). Classification (GTDB taxonomy): domain Bacteria; phylum Bacteroidota; class Bacteroidia; order Flavobacteriales_C; genus JAHEZL01. The sequence continues at coordinate 5,897 of CAYORT010000003.1, read as the reverse complement.
TTTGAGTATGAAACTACCACCATGCCGGGCTGGGCTGGTTCTTCATGGTATTTCTTGCGCTATATGGACCCAAAAAATGATACCGCTTTTGCGTCGAAAGAAGCAGTAGATTACTGGCAAAATGTGGATTTATATATTGGAGGTTCTGAGCATGCAACCGGACACTTATTATATGTTCGTTTCTGGACTAAATTCTTAAACGACCGCGGATTTATTCCCGTGAATGAACCTGCTAAGAAGTTGATCAATCAGGGGATGATTCAGGGGAGAAGTAATTTTGTGTATAGAATCAATGGCACGAATAAATTCGTGAGTTATGGATTGAAAAATGAACATGGCACAACAGCTTTACACGTTGATGTAAACATTGTAGAAAATGATGTGCTTGATTTAGAAGCCTTCAAAAACTGGAGAGAAGAATACAAAAACGCAGAGTTCATTTTAGAAGACGGCAAATATGTTTGCGGTAGCGAAGTTGAAAAAATGTCGAAGTCGAAATGGAACGTGGTGAGTCCCGATTTGATTGTAGAAAAAAGCGGTGCCGATGTTCTTCGTTTGTATGAAATGTTCTTGGGTCCGTTAGAATTATCAAAACCATGGAATACCAATGGAATATCGGGTGTATCGAACTTCATTAGAAAATTGTGGAGACTGTATAATCAGGATGGAGTGTGGAGTGTGAGCGAGGAGAAAGCCGATAAAAAAGAATTGAAATCTTTACATAAAACCATCAAGAAAATTGTAGAAGATATCGAGCGTTTTTCATTCAACACTTCTGTAAGTAATTTCATGATTTGTGTGAATGAACTCACCGAATTGAAATGCAACAAACGCGAAGTATTAGAACCACTGGCTATTATTATTTCTCCTTATGCACCACACGTTGCCGAAGAGTTGTGGGAGAGATTAGGACATACAGAATCTATTTTCAAACAAACTTTCCCTACTTGTAACGAATCGTATTTGGTAGAAAGCTCATTCAATTATCCTATTTCCTTCAACGGTAAAACGCGTTTTATGCACGAATTAGATTTATCTGTGCCGAAAGAAGAAGTAGAGAAAATTGTGATGGCGATGGAAAAAACGCAGCAGTATTTAGAAGGCAAAACACCTAAGAAGGTGATTGTAGTACCTGGGAAGATTGTGAATATCGTGGTGTAATCTTTTTAAGCCTATACTTCCGGGTGCTCCACTCCCTCTCGGAGGAGAGGGGTGAGTAAAGGCCTGTGAAGTGGGAGGGAGATGGATTAAGTATAGTGAATCCATCTCCCTGCAGCCGCACAAGCAAAATCGCACCCCTCTCCTCCGAGAGGGAGTGGAGCACCCGGAAGCACATCGTAATTGAATAGAAACTTTATTTCCCTCCCCAAAGCAACTATTCCCCATTCCCCCTCGTTTTCATTATGGAATGCTTTTTGTGTACAAATCAACAAAACAGATCTATTTATGAAAACTTCAAGAATTGTATTATCGGCGGCAGTTGTAGCCATAATCTCATTTTCATTTACTTTTCAAGCTACACAAAATACTCAGGCAGCCGCGCCAAAGCTACGTACACAAAAGAATGTGGCCTTTAAAAGAGGAGAAAAATTAAAATACAGAATACATTATGGATTGGTTGATGCAGGGGTAGCTACTTTAGAGGTGGCCAACGACACCATGATGATAGCCAAAAGACCCACTTTACACGTTATTGCGCGTGGGGTAACCAACTCGGTTTGGGATAAAGTATATGCAGTTAGAGACAAATATGAAAGCTACATTGATGAAGATGCCATTTTACCTTGGTACCATATTCGTCGTGTAAACGAAGGGGGCTACAAAATTGAGCACGACATCACTTTTAACCACTTTAAGAAAGAAGCCATCATCAATAAAAACAGATATAAAACCGATACCAACACTCAAGACATGATTTCGGCTTTGTATTATGCTCGTACCTTAGATTTTGCATCGGCTAAGGCCGGAGATTTATTTACCATCAATACCTTTTTCGATTTCGAGAACTATCCATTGAAATTGAAATACATGGGTACTCAGGTTTTGAGCACCTCGGTAGGTAAAATCAAATGTTTTAAGTTTCACCCTGTGATGCAAAAAGGTAGAGTTTTTAAAACCGAAGAAGACATGACTGTGTGGATTTCTGCCGATGAAAATAAAATTCCGGTAAGGCTGCAAACCAATATTTTGGTTGGGTCGATTAAGATGGATCTTATTGAGTATTCGGGACTTGCGGCTACTTTGAACAAACAGAAATAATAACTTTTTAAAAAAACCATCCAACGTTCTTTTCTTTTTTTTGTATTTTCCCTTCACGTTAATTTCAGTTGGGGAAATGCATTAGCCAGTAGGTGATGAAATGATTTGTGCAGTTGTTTTACTTTCCAACTTGCTTAAAAAAGAAAAGAGTCGATGAAGAAATATTTAGTTACAGTTATAGGTATCCTTTCCGTTTTTTCGATTATTTATTTTGCGTTGATTAAAGATGGTGGAATTTTTGGTGACGACGACGATTTAAATAAGTTAAGAGAAGATTCAGCATCAGCAGTTAAATACGGACTCACAGTGGATTCATTTCACGTGGTAGAGGATAAGGTGGATAAGAATGAATTGATCTCAGATATCTTCTTAAAACACCATGTTCCTTATGATGACGTCAACGAGGTGTTGAACAAGGGAAAAGATGTTTTCGATGTTCGTAAGTTTCGTGCCGACCAGCCTTACACTGTTTTTTGTTCTAAAGACTCTACCAAACGAGCTCAATGTTTTGTTTATGAAATCAACGCTTACGAATATGTAGTGTATGATTTCCGCGATAGCTTGTATGTGTACATGGGTAAAAAACCTGTGGTAACTGTAGAGCAAAAAGCATCGGGAGTGATTACCAGTTCTTTGTATGAAGCCATGACCAGCAATGGTTTAACAGCGGCATTGGCGAATGAATTGGCGGCGGTTTATGCTTGGACTATCGACTTCTACCGCATTCAGAAGGGAGATAAATTCAAAGTGATTTTTGATGAAATTCAGGTAGAAGGTGAATCTGTAGGAATTAAAAAAATTAAAGCTGCTGTTTTTGAACACGATGGCAAAGAATACTATGCCATCAATTTTGAGCAAGATGGCTTAACAGGATATTATGATGAAGAAAGTAGAGGTTTGAAGAGAGCATTTTTAAAAGCGCCAGTAAAATTCTCGCACATCACTTCGCGCTTTACCATGAAGCGTTTTCACCCCGTTCAGCATCGCTGGAAAGCCCATTTGGGAACTGATTACGCAGCACCAACCGGAACGCCTATTATGAGTACCGCAGCAGGAACAGTGATTGCTGCAACTTACAACAGCGGAAATGGAAATTATGTGAAAGTACAACACAACAAAACCTATACTACGCAATATTTACACATGTCGAAAATTGCAAGCGGTATGCGTCCGGGAGTACGAGTATCTCAAGGCCAAGTGATTGGTTATGTAGGTTCTACAGGTTTATCTAGCGGTCCGCATGTGTGCTACCGCTTCTGGAAAAACGGAGTACAAGTAGATGCTCTTCGCGAAAAATTGCCAATGAGTGAACCTATCAAGAAAGCCAATCGCGCTGCATTTGATAAAGTTGCAGAGGAGATGGTGAAGTTGTTGAAGGAGATAGAATATAAAAGTTAGTATAAATTTTAAAGCTGAAGTGTAGCATAGATAACATGAAAAACTCCAGCAAAATATTATTTTTCGACAAAGGGTGCCGGCTGTGTGCTGCAAGTGCAAATTTTTCTGCTAAAATTGGATTGGCTCATCAAGATCAAATCAATTCATTACAAGAGATAAGGGAGGAGATACTTTGTGATATCGATCAGTCGCGCTATTGCAATGAATTAGCAGTGCATGATTCTTCTACAAAAGAAACGCGGTATGGCGTGGAGGGCATCGTTTGGTTTTTAGAAGAAAAGTGGGGCAAATGGATCAACTTTTTATTGTGGCCCGTAGTTTTCCAAATCGTTAATTTCTTTTACAAGTTGTTCGCCTATAATCGTAGGATGATTGTTCCTACTTACGATAAAGTAGAGGGTGATTGCGCGCCTCAATTTCACTGGGGGTTTAGGGTGGCTTATATGCTTTTGGTTTTATTGGTGATTTGGATGATAGGAGGATGGCTTTCCCTTTTGTTTATTGCAGTTCCACCAGTGTTGTTTTTTATTTTTTCTCTGCGTTTGATTCCCGAAAAGATGGAATTTTTGGGCCATTTGGCTACGATAATATTATTTCAATTTGTATTGATTTTTATACTGATTCTTACCTTGAATTTAGTCTTTTTGTTTAGCGATTTAAGAACAGTATTTATGATTTTATTTCTCATAATTTTTACCATGATATTCTACCCATTTTCATATTTAATTTATTCTAAAAGAATACGACATCTTGCGATAGATCATCGACTAGTAATGGGGTTTTCGCTATTTACATTTTTTGTGCATGTTATATTTCTGTTTTGGTTTATTTATCAAGTAATTTAGCTTTATGAGAGTAGTGATTTTAGGAGGTACCGGCCAAATTGGTACGATGGTAACAGAACATTTAATCAATGCTTTTCCCAACGATGAGGTGCTTGCTTGTTCTCGCTCTGCTCAAGGAAAGAACAAGATTGCTTTCAACGTTTTTCAAAGCGATTGGAGTGCTTTAGGTAAGGTAGATGTGCTGGTAAATATTGTTGGAATTATAGAAGAAAAGGGAGAGAATACTTTTGAAAGAGCACACGTTCAATTGGTGAAAGAGATGATTGCCAAGCGAGAACAGTTGGGTAATCCGCGTATCATTCATGTGTCGGTTTGTGGCGCTGATGTTCATAGCAAAGCAGAATACGCGCGCACAAAAGGTGTTGCCGATGAACTTTTGTTGAAAGAAAAGAATGTGGTCATCGTTCGTCCGAGTTTCGTTTTAACTCCTGGCACCGCCATCGTTCAAAAAGTGAATATGGTGGTTCGATTGGGAAAACCAACCTTTGGATTATTGTTTTTACCTAAGCATTTTATTACACCTAAATTTCAACCGGTGATGGGCGAAGATGTTGCGGAAACCATTGTTAAATTAGTGCTTTCAAACGACGAAGGAATTGTATATGCTACCGGACCGAAGGTGATGACATTGGCAGATATGATCTCTTTTACCAAATCGAAATACAAAATAGTTCCCTTGCCCAAATGGTTGGTACACCCGGTTTTTATGTTGCTTACCAAATTCAAAAATCCTTTTATGAATCGCGATCAGTATTATTTATTGGCAGCAGATAACGTAGCGGATAACTCAAGAATGCAGAAAATTTTGGGCAGAAAAGCGATGGATGGAGATGCTTTTTGGAGGAGAGAAATTAAATAAATTTACTACCCCTACTAAACCATTTACCTTTCTCATCGTCTTACCTACAGAAATCAAAAAATGATCATTATGAAATTGACAAAATTATTTATCGCTGCAGCTTTTGTAGTTATTGCTTCTGCTGCAAATGCGCAAAACACTCCGGTAATCGACAATACCCAAAAAACAGAGAAGAAGAGAATTCGTGAGGGAGTGAAATCGGGTGAAATCAACAAAGCTGAAGCAAGAAGATTGCGCAAAGAGCAAAGAAGAATTGCAAGAATGGAGCGCAGAGCAAAGGCCGATGGAACAGTAACTAGAGCCGAAAGAAAAAGAATTAAAAGAGAGCAAAGAGCGGCGAGCAGACATATTGCTAAGGAGAAACACGATTAAATAACGATGAGATTGCTTTAATTTTGAGTACAAAATTTTCGCAATGACGAACTGGGTGTGCTATTCTTGATAGTACACCCTTTTTAATCTACCCGCCAAGCTTGTAAGTGCTTCGTAAGCTATGGTGCCCATATCTTTGGCGTATTCAGTAACAGGGTAGCCTT
>CAYORT010000002.1:152335-224701 GCA_964406465.1 uncultured Chryseobacterium sp. | reverse complement strand
TCCCTCTCGGAGGAGAGGGGGGAGTAAAGGCCTGTGAAGTGGGAGGGAGATGGATTCTCAATAACTAAATCCATCTCCCTCCTTCCCGCAAGCAAAATCGCACCCCTCTCCTCCGAGATGGAGTCCTACACCCTGAAGTACGTAGGTGCAAAAAAAGAGTAATGCAAACCAAAAATAAAAAAGACATACTATTCATCGTCAACCCTATCTCTGGTGTTGGAAAGCAAAAAGTCGTAGAAAAAGAAGTAGCCGCTCATCTCGATAAGAATAAATTCAACGCTCAATTTATCTATACAGAAAGAGCACATCATGCTTTCGAAATCGCTAAAGACGCTTCACTTGCAGGTATAGATATTGTGGCAGTGGTGGGTGGTGATGGTTCGGTGAATGAGGCGGCAAAGGCTTTGGTAAATACCCAAACCCGTTTAGCTATTATTCCAACAGGTTCGGGAAATGGCTTGGCTCGTCAAATTGGAATTCCCTGCAATGTTCGTGATGCAGTTCAATTTATAAATGAAGGGGTTGATTTTTTAGTGGATACCGGATTCATTGGAGATCATTTTTTTGTTGGTGCTGCCGGATTTGGTTTCGATGCAGTGATAGCTCACGAATTTCCTAAAATGAAAAAGAGAGGTTTCGCTTCTTATATCAAGTTGTTTTTAAAAAAATATTCTAGTTTCAAGACAAAATCTTTCGAGGTTAAAGGATTAGAGAATGTTGATGCTAGGGATTGTTTTGTGTTTACGATTTCTAATTCCGGACAATACGGAAATGGAGCTGTTATCTGTCCGTATTCATCTTTAAATGACGGGAAATTTGAATTGGTAGTGCTAAAAAAAACACCCTTTTTTCTCCTTCCTTTTTTCGCAATAAAATTGTTCACAAAGAAGCTTACTAGGGGGAAGTACTATCAATATTACTCTTTTGAAAGTATAGAGGTGAAAGGAGAAAATTGTTTGGCGCATGTAGATGGAGAACCAATTCTTTTACCCAACGAATTTGTTGTAAAAATGAACGCAAATTCTCTTTGGCTTTTGGCAAGCCAAAAATTGCGCTAAGTGCTTTTATTTGCCGATAAAGAAGCGAAGGTCACTGACAAAATACCCCCATTCATATAAAATCTACATTAAATTTCAATATTTTCTTACCTAGAACTTTTGTAGTATCCAAAAAATTATATTTTTGTCCCCTTGGTTTTTTGGAACCAATAAAACAATAGTTCACTTAAACTTAAAATTATCATGGCTAAAATTAGAGTTGCTTTCAATGGAATGGGCCGTATCGGCAAAAACGTAATGAGAGTTATCGTTGAGAAATTTAATGACAAAATTGAAATAGTAGCAGGTAACGACTTAGTATCTGCTAAAGAAATCGCACAAGGTTTACCTAAAGATTCAATCTTCGGAAGATTTCCGGCTGAAGTTTCTTTAGTTTCTGATAATGTAATTAAAGTAGGTGATCACACTATCACTGTTTACGCAGAGAAAGATGCAAACAACATTAAGTGGGGTGCTCACAACGTAGATGTAGTTTTCGAATGTACTGGTTTCTACCTTACTACAGAGAAAGCTCAGGCTCACATCAATGCTGGTGCGAAAAGAGTAATCGTTTCTGCTCCTTGCAACGATGCTACTAAAACTGTTGTATTGGGTGTTAACCATACTGATATCAATGCAGATGACAGAATCATTTCTAATGCTTCTTGTACTACTAACTGCTTAGCTCCAATGACTAAAGCTTTAGATGATACTTATAAAGTAATCTCTGGTTTAATTTCTACTACTCACGCTGCTACAGCAACTCAAAAAGTAGCTGATGCTTTTGGTGGTGGTAAAAACCGTGCTACATTAAACAATATTATTCCTGCTTCTACTGGTGCTGCTAAAGCAGTGGGTAAAGTTCTTCCTCACTTGAACGGTAAATTGAATGGTACTGCCTTAAGAGTTCCAACCGATACTGGTTCTGTTGTTGAAGCTGTTTACTTAGTAGAAGGAAAACGTACTCGCGAAGAAATTCAAGCTGCTGTTAAAGCTGGTGTTGCTAAATTGAATCAAGATACTATCTTGAAACAAGTAGCTTACTTTGGTGATTTCTATGAGTGTTCTAGAGATTGCGTAGGTGAGCCATATTCTTCTATGATCATGGATGATGTGTTGGTTGTTCCATCTGGAGACAATACATTGGTTAAAATGACTTCATTCTACGATAATGAAATGGGCTTCTCTCACCGTATGGCTGAGATGGCATTAGTTTTCACTGGCAATAAATAATTGAGTTGAAGAAAATTCAAAAAATAGGAGTTTATACTTCTGGTGGTGATGCTCCTGGAATGAACGCCGCGATACGTGCGGTAGTTCGCTCTTCGGTTTATTACGGCTTGTCTGTTTCGGGTATTTACCGCGGATATGAAGGTATGATTGAGAACGACATCGTGGATATCATGGATGTTCGTTCTGTAAATCAAATCTTACAAAAAGGCGGTACCATGCTTGAATCGGCAAGATGTGCCGAGTTTCGCACTCCAGAAGGAAGAGCAAAAGCTTATAGAAACCTTAAGACTCGCAAAATCGATGCTTTGGTAGCTATAGGTGGCGACGGAACTTTTACCGGAGCAATGCTTTTGGCTAAAGAACACGGTATTCCAATTATTGGAATTCCTGGTACTATCGATAATGATTTAAATGGTAGCGATTTTACCATTGGTTTTGATACTGCTACCAATACTGCAATTGAAGCTGTAGACAACATTCGCAACACTGCAATGTCGCACAACAGATTATTTTTTGTAGAGGTAATGGGAAGAAATTCTGGTTTTATTGCCGCCAACACTGGCTTAGCTTCCGGAGCAATTGATATTTTAATTCCCGAAAGAGAAGGCAGTATCGATGCTATTTGCGAAAAATTGGAAAAAGGCCGTCAGAGAAAAAAGACTTCTAGCATTGTAATTGTTGCGGAAGGTTGTAAGCTTGGACACGCGCAATATATCGCAGATCAAGTTTCGGCTCGTCTTAAAGATTACGATACTAAAGTTTCTATTTTAGGCCATATTCAACGTGGTGGAGATCCTACTTCTTTCGACAGAATTTTAGCTAGCCGTTTAGGTGTTGCTGCTGTTGAAGGTTTAATTGCTGGTAGAAAAGATGAAATGGTTGGTATTATAAAAAATCAAGTGGTGTACACTCCTTTTGAAGAGGCTATACGTGAAGGACACCATATTGATGAAGAGGTGTTGCGTGTAGCAGATATTCTTTCCATCTAAACGCATTTTTTTTTTTTTTTTGTAAGGGCATTTGTTTAATTAACAAATGCCCTTACTTTTTAACACTTTTTTGCATTAGCTTTCTTTTTAATTAGATTCGGTTTCTAGTCAATTATGAATTCTCAAAAAAGTAAAGAAGTATTAGAGAGTGCAGCGTTTAAGCTGCTCACCAAAAAACGCTGGAGAGTTTCTCTATTGCTAACATTATTAATGCTGGTAATGTATTTTGGTTTTTTGCTTTTAGTAGCCTTCGACAAAGATTTTTTTAAAAATAAAATAGGTGAGGTAACCACCATCGCTATTCCTATAGGTATTGGATTGATCATTTTTTCATGGTTAATGACTGGTATTTACACTTATTGGGCTAATCATATCTACGATAAGGAAGTAGAAGAATTAAAAAAGAAACTCTAAAATGTACTTATTACAAGCGACCGATACAGGTAATGAAACAAACTGGGTGGCAATTGCCATGTTTTTTGCCTTTGTAGCTTTAACAATGTACATCACTTATTGGGCTTCAAGAAAAACAAAAACAACGTCAGAATTTTACGCCGCTGGAAGAAGTATTACGGGGTTTCAAAATGGATTGGCATTGGCTGGCGATTACATGAGCGCCGCTTCTTTTTTAGGAATTGCAGGAATGGTGGCTTTGCAAGGTTTTGATGGTTTGATCTATTCCATTGGATTTATAGTGGGGTGGCCCTTAATGATGTTTTTAATTGCCGAACCATTGCGCAACATGGGGAAATATACTTTCGCTGATGTGGTGGCTTTTCGATTGAAACAACGCCCTATTCGTGTTGCTGCATCCATTGGTTCAATTTTAACCATTTTGATTTACCTTATTGCTCAAATGGTTGGGGCTGGTACTTTGATTAAGCAGTTGTTCGGACTCACCTATGAATGGGCTGTGATAATCGTTGGTTCTGTAATGCTTTGCTATGTGTTGTTTGGCGGAATGTTGGCCACTACATGGGTTCAAATTATAAAAGCCATTCTTCTTTTAGGAGGAGCAACAATTTTGGTGTTCCTTGCTTTATCCCATTTCGATTTTAGCGTTACTTCTTTATTCAAATCGGTTTCAGATAAGTACGGTGATGGCGCACTTTCACCTGGCACTTATTTCTCAAACCCTTTTGATGCCTTGTCGCTAGGCTTGGCTTTAATGCTGGGAACTGCAGGATTGCCGCACATCTTAATGCGCTTTTATACTGTGCCCGATGCAAAACAAGCTAGGAAATCGGTGTTTGTAGCTACAGGCTTTATTGGCTATTTCTATATTCTCACTTTCGTAATTGGTTTTTCTGCAGCCGCTTTGGTTGGACGAGAAGTGATTAAAGCTGAATCAACCTCAGGGAATATGGCTGCCATACTTTTATCAGAATTTACTGGCGGTAGTTTGTTCTTAGGATTTATTGCTGCCGTGGCCTTTGCCACAATTTTGGCTGTAGTGGCAGGTTTAACTCTTTCTGGAGCTTCAAGCATTGCTCACGACTTATATGTAAACGTGATTCGAAAAGGTGAATCGAATGAAAAGGGCGAAGTAAAGGTGGCAAAAGCCGCTACCATTGCTTTTGGAATTTTAGCAATTTTACTAGGCTTGGCATTTAAAAAAGAGAATGTTGCTTTTATGGTGGGCTTAGCGTTTGCAGTTGCTGCAAGTGCAAATTTTCCAGCTTTACTTCTGTCTATTTTCTGGAAAAAATTTACCACTAAAGGCGCAACATGGAGTATCGTGGTTGGGGCCCTCTCTGCAATAGGTTTAATTATAGTGAGTCCGCCTGTAATGAAAGATATAATGGAGTACGACGAGGCTTTATTTCCTTTGAAAAATCCGGCATTGGTTTCTGTGCCATTGGCATTTTTAGTGGGAGTAGTAGTGTCGTTGATGTGGCCCGAGAAAGAGGCGCAAGATAAATTTGAAGAGGAGAAAATACGCACCTATCTAGGTGTTGGAGCAGAGTGATGTATGTGTGAAAATAATTTTTTGAAAAGTGAGATATTTGCATATATTTGTTCAGGGAGTCTTCTATCTTACTTTTCTTTAACGGTTTTTTTTAAATATTAGCACGGCTAATGTATTTGTATATATTTGCCTTGCTTTAAACAAACAATTATGAAAAAAATATCCTTAATCACCTTGATTGTGCTGATTTCCGGAGTGTGTCAAACACTTTCTGCACAAAAGACCAAAGAAATCATTGGTTATTTTCCATCATGGCAAATGTACAAGCGTAATGGCTGTGTTGTGCCAGAAGTACTTAGCTACAGCAAGTACAGTATCTTAAATTATTCATTTTATTGTCCCGACAAAGAAGGTAATCTTCAAGGAACAGATGCTTGGGCCGATTCAATCTTGTTGAAAGGTAAGATCGACTGGAGTAAGCCTCAACCTGCTTACTTTCCAAATTCAAGTTTGATTGACTATGCGCACTTGTATGGTATTAAAGTGATGGTGTCGATTGGTGGTTGGACTTTATCAGACAACTTCCCAAAGATTGCTGCCGATCCTAAAAAACGTGCGCACTTCGCTGCGGAGTGCGTGAAACTTTTAAAAGAATATCAATTCGATGGTATCGACATCGACTGGGAGTATCCAGGTTATGATGAGCACAGTGGTACTAAGGAAGATAAAGACACATATCCTTTGTTTATGAAAGCCATTCGCGATTCTATTGATGCATATGGCAATAAATTAAACTACCACTTTCTATTAACAGGTGCTTTTGGTGCTAACATTCCTCAGATGGAAAACATCAAATGGGATCAAATCACTTTCATGGATTACTTCAACATGATGACTTATGACTTCAATGGTACTTGGAGTGATGATGCCAACCACAATTCTCCTTTATATAATCCGGCTAAAGGATACAAAGGAAGTTTAGATGAGGCTTTCCGTTTGATGACTCAAACTTACAAAGTGCCTGCTGAGAAATTAAATATGGGCGTTGCTTTTTATGGTCGTTCATTAAGAGGTTTTGATGGTGATGAGCCTATCACCGTTTACAGAACAGGTCATCAGAAAAAAGCCGACGACGTTATTTTTGCAGAGTGGGAAGGCAGTCCGTCTTACTACAATATTCTTGAAGAAATGAAGAAACATGGCTACAAAGAGTATTGGGATGATGTAGCTAAAGTGCCTTACTTAGTAAGCGAACAAGAGAAATCTTTTGTTACTTACGATAACGAGAAATCTATCAAATTGAAAGCAGAATATATTGTAAACAATAAATGTGCAGGAGCAATTATTTGGGATGCATCTTGCGATTATGTAGAGAAAAAACCAGGTTCATCATTGATTGCAGGTACACCTTTACTTGATCAATTGAACATTGTATTCTATGGGGACAAAGAAGGAATTGTTCGTCCAAGAATCAAAAAACGTTGGAAATAGTAATTTCTACAACAAACTGCTGCTTTATTAATAACAATAAATTAATCTAAAGTCTGAATGATAAAAAACAACAAAAGTATTCGACACGCTAAAGTCTTAGGAGCGGTTGGGTTGCTTTTCGGATTTAGCACTGCTTTCGCTGGGCCGGGGGATTCCCTTCCTTCTGCAGAAAGTGGTTACTTAACCGGAAATCGTAGTATTCCATTTGCGGGGACTTCAACTCTGATGTTGAATCCAGGTTACAATCCGTACAGCAGTGGAACTAGTTTAAACAAACATTTCAATTATATTGGTGGAACGCAAGGTAAATCCCTGTTTTCTGAAGATTTAGTTGTTTCGGGAGTAGTAAGATTTCTTACTATTTATAGAAATATGGGCGACCATTATGATGATTTAGCAACAAGTGAAAAGAATATTTCTTTTTCCGATTATCCATTGGTAAACGTTGCTTCAAACTCAAATGGTGGTTATCCAATTTTAGAATTGAATTTGGCTTCTAAAATTAGAACCAACATCGATTTTAGCGTAGGTTACTCTCTTTCACCTGTTTTTACTGGTGATCTTTTGGGTTCATCTAGCCGTCAAGCTAGTGCTCGTCAAAACATCAATTTCTCTGGTAGAATTAGAAATGGTTTGTTCCAAACTAGTGTAATTGCGGGTGAAGTTTTATGGACCAACTTAAGTAAGTTCACCATGGGACAACCTGAATACAGAGATAATTATTTCAATCGTTTGCCATGGGATTGGTACAGAAGATCTTTCGAAAGATTCTCTGAATATTATACCTTATCAAGCAACATCGGTAACCAAGCTTTAGGTAGAAGTCCGCTTGTAGGTTTTGTTTTCGAAACCGAATACCTTCCTTTCCAAATCAGCTTGAAAGGGGTGTTTGGAAGAACCAACAGAAACGTTGCTATTGCACAGGCTGTTGATTATTTCCCATCTTATACCGCTGCTGGTAGATTAGAGAAAGTAGTTTTTGAAAGAGATTTTAGAGGTAAAATTGGTTACAACTACTACTCGAAAATAGCAAAGACTGCTTTTACAGGAAATTTACCAGATAACAACACGGTAACTACTTTGGATTTTGATCTTAAAATCAAAAAAGTAAATTTCTCTGGTGAATTTGGTGTGGGTAAATTAGAAAATCCAGCTACCATTGCCGATCCTAAAAAAGGAGAGTGGGCGCCAGGTTTCTACTTTAGAACAGAATTCGATAAACGTGTAGTTTTGGTTCCTTTCTCTGTGGAATACTACCACATTGCTGAAGGTTTAGGTAGCTTAGATGGTGGTATATTAAACAGTAACCCTAACTTGGGGGATGGTGGTTTTACAACCGACAAAATTTACGATAACTTACAATTTACTGGTATTTCTCAGGAAGTTGGACAAATCGCAAACAACCGTCAGGGTGTTAATTTCCGTGCTGAAGGTGGAATTGGCAAGCATGTTAAAATTCAGTTGGGATATGCTTTCGGTGCAGAGTTGAAGAACTTACACGATAGCGTAACTATCCAACACAGAGTAAATGATTTCTCTCGTTCAAGACTTCGTCCTTGGTTCCAAGCAGGAGGTCCTTACCACAGAGTGAAATCTTACTGGTTTAGAACATTCGAAACCATTACCATTGATTCTTCTGTTGCAGGAAATAAAAATTCATACATCAAAGGATTCAATACTCTTGAGTTGTTCACTAAAGCGCGTTTCATGATTGGTAAACACGAATTGGTATTGTTGAACTTCAATAGCTACAACGTGGTAAGCAAGAAGTTTACTCCGATTGCAGGTATGCCTTCAAACAAAAATACTTTGATCTCTGTGTTCTACGAAGATTTCACTGCAGCTTACAGCATTACTAAAAAATTCAATGTTGTGGGTGAAGCTGGTTTTGAGATCGTAAGAGGAAGTATTTACACCGACTTGTCTCCTGATAAAGTTTTAGATGCAAATGGTAAGCCTTATGCACCTGAAGACAGAATTATTAGTCAGTTGGGAACAACCTTGGCAGCTGGTGTTGATTACGATATCAACAGAAACATGAGTTTACACCTTCGTCATAGATACTTCACTCACAAAGACTACAACTTTACAAAAGATAAGTTTAACGGTCACGAAACAACATTTGAATTAAAAATCTTCTTCTAATATATTATAGCGATGCAAAACACAAAAACATTATTAACATCGGCGCTTATAGTAGCACTTGGATTTACTGCTAATGCGCAATTACCGGCTAAGTTTTCATTGAATGGACTTGGTCGTTCATACATCAACTACAACAAGTTGAGCGGAAATATTATGAACGGAGATTCCAAAACTCATAGCGAAGGTTTGGGAGGATACAACTTATTCGACTTAAGAAATAATTTAGCTATCGACTCTATGTTTCAGGCTTCTGCCGAATTCAGGGTTCGCAGTGAATTTGGTGCGTTCTTCGGAAGCAATACAACTTTCAAATTCCGTCAGTTCAAAATGATGGGTACTGTTGGAAGCTTTAAATATGAAATTGGAGACGTTAGAATAAAAATGACTCCATTTACAGTTTACAACTTCTGTGATATGTACAACAAATTTGAAGCGGAAATCTTCAAAAACAGAAGAGAAATATCTGAGTACGAAAACATGAACAGCGGAAATGGCTGGTTGTTACAAGGTGCTCACTTACAATATAAATACAGCACTGATGCTTGGGGAATTGGTACTTACGGATTTGTTACTAGAACAAGTTCAACCAACGATGCAAGCGTAAGTGATCGTTTATTGTCGGGAGGTCGTGTAGGACTTAGTTTAGGCGAGTCATTAATTATTGGTGGAAACTATGTTGGTTTAACCGATGTAGATATTCAATCGGCTCAATATTCCTACAAAAACTATTTAGGAACAGGTGATGTTGACTATACTAGAATCTCTGATGCTGGTATCTTAAATATCCACGCTGAAGCAGGAGCTTCTAGTTTCAAATATTCTGATGTTATCGCAGATTCTACTCAAAGCTTCAAAGATTATTTCTATGATCTTAAAGTGAGTTATGCTTTGCCTAACGCAGGTTTGAAATTTAGCGCTGGTTACAACAATGTTGGTCCTTACTTCAATAGCCCTACAGCTCAAACAAGAAGAGTTGCCGATAACCAAAACCCAGCTTTGTTTGGAATGGTGAGCAATGCATCTGTAGTAAGAACTCCAATTTTATTCGACAGATTAACTTCTGAGCAAGTTTACAATGCTAAGATTAGCGGCGTTCTTACTCCGTTTAGAAACGAATACAACAATGCTCAACCTTATGGCAAGGCAACCCCAAACCGTACAGGTGCGTCTATTACTGTAGCAAGTGATACTACCATGAAAAACATTTGTTTTGAAGTGGGTGCCGATTTCTTAAACGAGATTGTAGGAGAAGGTACTAACGACAAAAGAAGTTTCATGGTTATCAAAGGAGGTGCTAAACTAGAATTAGGTAAAATTTTAGATTGGAACAGAAAGTTCGATGTATCTGTTGGTGGTAGAATGGAAAAAACATCAAGAGATGGAAATGGTGCTATCGATTTAACTAGTACTTCTGCTGATGCAGGACTTTCTTTCGAAGTTGTTAAGAAAATGGACTTATTGTTAGGATATAAAATGTTAACTGCCAATGGAAATGAATTCCAAGCGCCAAGAAATGATTTCAATCAAGTAGTTAGTATGACTGCTATCGATATCAATTCTAGCGAATCAATTGCTTCTGCAGGATTGCAATTGAGATTCTCTCCAATGCAAGCGTTCTCTGTAAATTACAACATGGTAACTTACAATGCTTTAGTAGCTAGCAATTCTTACAATTTTTCTCAGTTCACCGTGATTTACCAAGGTAAATTTTAATAGAAAAAACTATGAGAAATAAATTAGTTATCGGAATTCTATCTTTATCAGTCTTGTTTGCCACAAGCTGTAAAAGACAAGAAATGGTTGGAAGCGAAGAAGGTTTCGCTACCAAAGACTTTGCGATCATAAATAATTTGGACGTGAATAAAACCAATCCAAACTTTATGCTCTCCAATAAAAAAGTGGGCGTGCCTCTGTTTTTTAGCGCTACATTTAATGAAGATGTTTCATGGACAGTAACAGTATCAAGCGATGATTCTGGTGCTGAGATGAAAATTAAAGGTAAAGGAAAAGTAATCGACATCAACAACGGTTGGTGGCAAGGTGAATCTTCTAATGGCCGTTTCTTCTCTACTTATGATACATGTTATGCAAAACTTAATGTTCTTGGTTTAGATACTACGTACTCTCTTTCTAAGAAAATTATCATCTTAAAAACTTTGTCTTACGACCTAAGAACTGTAGATGGTGTTAAGTATTATGTAATTGATGATTTCGAAAAAGCTACTGTAGGTATGGCCGGTGTTTCTGCTGATGCAGCCGACAAGGGAACGCCTAAATATGGTAAGTCTTCTGCATACTCTGTAGAGGGTAAAAACTGCTACCATATGGAAGGTACAGATATCAACAAAAATGGTTGGTTGATTAGCTTAAATCATGAAGCTTTAGTAGAAATGGCTAAGAAAGGAAATGCAAACGATAATATCTCTACTGCTAATCCTGATGAATTGTACTTCAATGTTTACATTAGAGGTACAGGTAAATCTAATTCGGCTATCGAGCTAAAAGCTTATGAAGTGGATTCGGCCGATTCTAAGCAAGACCTTATTACTATTTTGAATGGAGGTTACCTTTATGATGCTGCTGCTCAAGCTTCTAACGATGGTTGGATTTACGATATCGTTATAGACTGGGAAGGTTGGAAATTGGTTAGTGTTCCTTACAGCAAATTCAAACCAGCGAGTGATTTAAAAACAGGTGGAAATGGAAACAGGGTTAAAGAACCATGGAAAATCACAGCTATGGCAGTTTCCCTTCTTTCTTATCCAATGCCAGGAATGGAAGTATCGGCAGATATTGACTTCGTGGTGGTTTCTGAAGGAGGTCCGTTTGTTCCTAAATATTAGTAGCTCTTAACCGAAAACTTATTCGTATGAAAAATATTATTAAATACAATCGCTACTTCTTGTTGCTTGTGTTGGCGGTAACGCTAACAGCCACAAGTTGTAATCGATCAAAAGATTCTTTGGGCGAAGATATTTGTCCTTCAGAATCATTGAACATCACTATTGATGACTTAACTTTCAACGGGATGACCGGCGGAGTAGTTAATTTGTCGAATGCTGGGTTAAATATCACCGGTACTTTTCCCGAGAAAATCAAATGGACAATCAAAATTGAAGCTCTTGATAATTCTGCAGATAAAACTTATTCTGGAGAAGGAAAAACTATCAATGTTTGGTGGTATGGTAACTCTAGAAAAGAGCCTAAATTTACTCCAGGTGCTTGTAAATTAACTTTTAGTGTTCAATGTAAAGAGCCGGTAACGAAAAACTTTACTTTGCAAGGTAGCTCTGATTTCAAAACATTGAACGGTAATTTTGGTTCATTGGTAAGAGATTTCGATAAAAATGGATTAATCGATGTAGGTACTGTTGGCGTTGTTCAAGGTGCAGGTGTTGATGGTTATTTCTATGGAGATGACGTTTCTAAATCGGTAGTATGGACTTATGTAACTGCTAATGGTTCTCCAGCAGGTGGATACTATGCCCACATCGCAGGAGCGTCTAAATCTAGCAGTCCGCTATGGTATTTTGGTGGTGTGAGTATTGAAGGGCTATCTGCTGCTCCAACTTCACCGTTGAAAGTTTTGGCTACAACCGACCCAAGCAATATCTGGATGAACATGTATATTCGTTCTAGTAAAACCAGTAATGCAGAGGCAGTTGTTTCTTTAGGAATCACTCAAACTGTTAAATGGACTTTTAGAAAAGCGGTAGATTGGGATGGTTGGAAAATGTGTAGCGTTCGTTTGTCGGATATGATTTCAAACGATGGTACCGTTTTAACTAATGCATCTGATTTGAAAACTATCGACTTGCAATTGGGATGTACTCCGGTGCAAACTTTAACGAATACAATCGACTACGATTTCGTAATTTTTACTGTTGGAGGTCCTTTCTTTGACGAATAAATTATATTTTTGCCGTCATGGAAAAGATTAAAACATTAGTGTATGAAGATGCCGTAGCCGGATCGAAGTACGTTGCAGGAAAGATTCGCGAATTAATTGAAGCGAACAACAAACAAGGTAAAAAAACGGTTTTGGGCTTGGCAACAGGTTCTTCTCCTCTAAAATTGTATGCGGAGTTGATTCGTTTGCACAAAGAGGAAAACTTAAGTTTTGCTAATGTTGTTACTTTCAATTTGGATGAATACTATCCAATGCAACCAGATGCTCCGCAAAGCTACGTTCGTTTCATGTTCGAGAATTTATTCAACCACATTGATATCAAAAAGGAAAATGTAAATATTCCTGATGGTACTTTAGCTGAAGCTGATGTTGCTGCTTTTTGCGATGCATACGAGGCTAAAATTGATGCAGCTGGTGGTTTAGATTTGCAAGTTTTAGGTATTGGTAGAACAGGTCACATTGGTTTCAACGAACCAGGTTCTGCAGAAAACTCAATAACTAGAATGGTGATCTTAAACGACATCACTCGTACCGATGCAGCGAACGATTTTGGTGGTAAAGAAAATGTATGCACTAAGGCTATCACAATGGGTGTTGGAACTATCTTGAAAGCTAAACAAATTTATTTGTTTGCTTGGGGAGAGAAAAAAGCATCAATTGTTGCTGAGTCAATCAACGGTGCTATCACCGACCAAGTGCCAGCAACTTTCTTACAAAAACATAACAACACAGTTTTTATTTTAGATAAAGCTGCGTCTGTAGTTACTGCTTAAGAAAGTTAATTCAATATTAAGAAAAGTCCTCCGTCACCTTCGGAGGACTTTTCTTTTTTATAAGTTTTTACGCTTAATGTTTTGATGTTTTACTTTTTAGCATATTTTTGTTTCTATACTTTAAACTAACCACTTTGGAAAAGATTAAAACTATCGTTTATGACGACTCTGTAAAAGGGTCGAAATTTGTTGCAGAAAAAATTCGCGACTTGATCGAGGCTCGCAACAAGAAAAAACAAAAAACAGTTTTGGGATTGGCCACTGGAACTTCTCCTCTTAAGGTGTATGAAGAGCTTGTGAGAATGCACAAAAAGGAGGGCTTAAGTTTTAAAAATGTGGTGACTTTCAACTTGGATGAGTATTATCCAATGAAGAAAGATAGCTTACAAAGCTACCACCGCTATATGTATGAAAATTTATTCAACCACATCGACATCAAGAAAGAAAATATCCACATTCCAGATGGAACCATCGCTCTTGATAAAGTGGAAGATTATTGCAAAAAATATGAGGCTGCTATTGATAAAGAAGGCGGATTGGACATTCAATTGTTAGGAATAGGTAGAACTGGTCACATCGGTTTCAACGAACCAGGTTCTTCAATGACTACCAAAACTCGTTTGGTTACTCTTGATAAGGCTACTCGTCGTGATGCTGCATCTACTTTCTTTAGCGAAGAGAATGTACCGCGTACAGCCATTACAATGGGGGTAGGTTCTATTTTTAAAGCGAAAACGATTTACTTAATGGCTTGGACTGTTGGTAAATCTTACGCTGTTGCTCAAGCAGTTGAAGGTGAGGTTTCTCCTCATCTACCAGCTTCTTTCCTACAAAATCATCCCGATGTTACTTTCGTAATCGATAAAGCTGCTGCCGAAGAGTTATCAAGAAATAAAACACCTTGGTTGGTTGGTCCGGTTAACTGGAATGAAAATCTTATTGTTAATGCCGTTTCTTGGTTGAGCTTGAAATTAGGTAAAGCTATTTTGAAATTGACCGATGAAGATTACAATGAATACGGTATGGGAGATATCACTTCAAAAGCTGGTTCGGCTTACGAAGTAAACATTAAGGTCTTCAATAAACTTAGAAATACAATTACAGGTTGGCCTGGTGGTAAACCTGGTACAGAAGGACAAGATCGTCCAGAAAGAGCTACGCCTTTCCCTAAACGTGTGATCATCTTCTCTCCGCATCCCGATGATGATGTTATCTCAATGGGTGGGACTTTCATTCGTTTGGTAGACCAAGGTCACGAAGTACACGTTGCTTACCAAACTTCTGGTAACATTGCCGTGCACGATGACGATGTTATTTCTTACGCCGATTTCATGCGTGAAGCGGCCGATGAGTTAGGCATTTCTAAAAAAGATACAGAAGCTTTCTACAAAAAAATTAAAGCATCTTTTGAGAAGAAAGAGGCAGGCGGACAAGATTTAGACGTGATTAGAAGAATTAAAGGAGCCATTAGAAGGGTAGAAGCGAGAGCTGGTTACCGTTATTGCGGTGTTCCCGATGAAAGAGGTCACTTCTTGAATTTGCCTTTCTACGAGACAGGTAAAGTGAAAAAAGGTGGAATAGGTGAGGCCGATGTTAAAATCACTATGGATTTGATCGAGAAAGTTAAACCGCACCAAATTTATTTGGCTGGTGACTTGGCCGATCCGCACGGAACACACAAAGTGTGTTTAGAAATCATCTTCGAAGCAGTAAGAAGATTATCTAGTAAGAAATACATGAAAGATTGCTATGTGTGGATGTACCGTGGTGCATGGCACGAATGGCCTATCCATGAAATTCACATGGCGGTTCCTCTTTCACCAAACGAGGTGATGAGAAAGCGTATGGCGATCTTCAAACATCAATCTCAAAAAGATGTTCCTGTTTTCCCTGGTAACGATAGCCGCGAATTCTGGCAACGAGCTAAAGAAAGAAATGAGGAAACAGCATTGATGTATAACAAATTAGGATTGCCTGAATACGAAGCGATGGAAGCTTTCAGAAGATGGAATTTCCAAGCCGGAGAGGTGTTGTAATCGAAATTGAATTAAAATAAAAATGCCTTCCGTTTTTTAACGAAAGGCATTTTTGTTTTATGACGTGCAGGTCAATAGTTCCTTCGTACCTCAGGATGACAACCACTTCTCAAGTAGTGCTTACCCAGTTTGTCATCCTGAGGTACGAAGGAACTATTGACCTACTTATTACATCTTCTCTATCACTATCGCCGAAGCTCCACCGCCGCCATTGCAAATTCCAGCTGCGCCTATTTTTCCATTATTTTGATGCAATACATTAATCAACGTAACGATAATTCTCGCTCCCGAAGAACCCAGTGGGTGACCTAAAGACACCGCTCCACCGTTTACATTTACTTTAGACGCATCCAAATTCATTTTCTGCATATTCACCAAGCCAACCACCGAAAAAGCTTCGTTAAGCTCGTAAAAGTCAACGTCGCTGGTTTTTAATCCTGCTTTAGCCAATGCTTTTGGCACAGCTAAAGACGGTGCGGTAGTAAACCATTCAGGTGCATGCGCTGCATCGGCAAAACTCACAATCTTCGCCAATGGCTTTATTCCTAATTCCTCTGCTTTTTTCTTGCTCATTAATACCAGCGCCGATGCTCCATCATTTAAAGTGGAAGCATTAGCGGCAGTTACTGTTCCATCTTTTGTAAACACGGGTTTTAAAGTCGGAATTTTATCGAATTTCACATTGCTGTATTCTTCATCTTCTGAGAATAAAACAGGTTCCCCTTTTTTAGAGGGCAATTCGACAGGAACAATTTCATTGGCAAATTTACCTGCTTTCCATGCGGCTGCCGAACGGGTGTATGATTCTATTGCGAATGCATCTTGCGCTTCACGAGATATGTTGCATTCTTTTGCGCACATATCGGCAGCATTACCCATGTGGTAGTTGTTGTACACATCTGTGAGTCCGTCTTTCACCAATCCATCAATCATTTTCGCATCTCCCAATTTTGCACCGAATCGAGCTTTGTCGAGGTAGTAGGGCACTCCCGACATGTTTTCCATTCCGCCTGCAACCACAATGTCATTATCACCCAAGGCGATAGATTGCGCAGCCAGCATCACCGCTTTCATACCCGAAGCGCAAACTTTATTTACTGTAGTAGCAGGAACAGTGTTGGGTAATCCGGCGAATATAGCGGCTTGTCGAGCAGGTGCTTGTCCGAGATTTGCTTGCAACACATTTCCCATAAACACTTCTTCTACTTTGTTAGGATCGAGATTTATTTTAGATAGTGCGCCTTTTATAGCGATAGCGCCCAGTTGCGTTGCAGATATTGTAGATAATGAACCACCAAAACTTCCCATAGGAGTTCTTACTGCCGATACGATGTAAACTTCTTGCATAATAAAATGGATTGATTTGCCCGTGATACGGGAGAATAGGGAATTGGTTATTGAGTAATTATTCTTCTCGTAAATCTATATTTTGTTTTACCTAGTACGTCGTCATGAGGTACTCCGAAGCAACCTTATTTTATTCAATTACTTAGACTATCCAATGTCCAAATAATACTCTTATGATTGGGATAGTTACTCAGAGGCTTTTCACTTTTAAATCTTTTAAAAGTGTTTTCTCCTTCAAGATACCAGCGTTGCTCTAAATATTGATATCCATTTTTTGTATATTGATATTGAGAGTCAGGGTAATATTTATTCATCTTCAATAAAATAAAAAGTGTAATAAGACCTATAAATGGTGTCCAAATCACAAATTTCCTTTGTTTCCAATATTTGATTATTGAAAATATTGTTAGTCCAATTAGTATCAGAAAATTTATCAGAGTTATTGAACCGGTGAATAATTCTCTTTTGTCGTATGGTGTCGATGAAAATTCGGGTCTGTTGAAATACAAAGCATATGGATTCCACATTAAGAAATAGGCTAGTAAACACATGAAAAGAATAGTAGCTAAAAGTCCTAACAATTTTAAATGATTGATATAATTCTCTTTGCTAAATGGTTTTCTCATGGTATTGGAGTAAACACACTAAAATTCACATTCCCATAATTTCTATGATCCTTGAAGTTAGGATGACTCGAAAAGCTGTATTCCTTAGGATGTTCAAGCACAAACCAACCATTTTCACTTAGCATTTCATTGCTGAAAATAAGAGCAGGAATATCTTTTAAGTTTTTCAAATCGTAAGGAGGATCGGCGAATATTAAGTCGAATTTTCTGCCTTTATTGTTTTCTACCCATTTGAAAACATCGGCTTTTTGAACGTGTAAGGAAACGCCCAGTTGCTCAGCGGTGGCTTTGATAAACGAACAGCAATTGAAATTTTGATCAACGCTGGTAATGCTGCTTACACCTCGCGAAGCAAATTCAAATGAGATACTTCCTGTGCCTGCAAATAAATCGAGAACTTTGATATTGTCGAAATCGAAATTATTATTGAAAATATTGAATAAGGCTTCTTTGGCTTGATCGGTTGTGGGACGAACAGGTAAATTTTTAGGCGGACTAAACCTTCTTCCTCCAAACTGACCGCTAATTATACGCATAGATATTTACAATAATATGAGAAGTAAAAATAGGGAATTTTAACCACAGAGGCACAGAGATTTTTTCGCAGAGAGCACAAAGAAAAATAATCATTTCCAAATCACAGGGGCACTTTGTTTTAGTGAAGGCCAAAGAGGTAGCTCTCGAGCATTGCACTCTGTGAACTCTGTAAAACGAAGTTTCTCTGTGTGTGCAGCACCCATATTAAAACTCTGTTGTTCTCTGTGGAAAAATCTCTGCGCCTCTGTGGTTAAAAAGAAGCTTTACACACAAAGATACTGACTGAAATGTGAGAAGTAAAAATAAGGATTTATGTCGTTCAATTCATAAGCTAATTTGTACTGACTGCTTTTCAGTATCCATGAACTTTTCTTGAAGTACTTGATTAAGATTTCGTGTATGGCCGAGTTTTTTTCTACTTCTCCCATCAAATAAACAGCCACTGTGCCTGCGTTAATTTTCAATTGCTCTAATGTATAGAAAGTATAATACAAGAAATCTTCGGTGGTAAGTATTGGGTGTACAGTAAACAATTTTAACTCACTGTTTTCAAAAACAATAATGTCGTAATGTTGAGAGTGAATATTTACAAAAACTACTGGCTCTTTCTCTGTTTTAAAAAGATTGTACAAAGAAAGGTACGTTGGCACAGCATGCGGGAAATAGTCGATAGTTGAAAATTGCTTGTCGAGAATTTCTTTTAAAGTACTCGGCATGGCAAACACAGCGAAAGCATTTAAAAAATCAATCTCCTTGGTTAATATCACACTTCCTTCACTAATACTGCTCGCTGCCAAAAGATAATCTGTTGCTTTTTCCTTCACAAACAAGGCATTTGGCACTAATGTGAATTGAGAGGTAATTAAAGAAAGAGAAACTTTTTGAAAGTTACTTTCGAGTTTAAGAGCTGAAGTTTTAAAAAAGTTGCTGAGTTTTTGGGCGTCGAATTCAAAATAATCGGTGCTTAAATCCACCAACTGAAAAGCCAATATTTCTTTCTCTTTTGGTTCGAAAATATGTGCTTTTAAAATGTTGTTCTCCACTTCAAAATGAAGTTGTAAACTTTCTGTAGCAAAGTTTGCCAAGCGTTTGTCAACGATTTGAATTTCCTTTTCAGAATTGATAACCCCTGCTTCCATTTAATTTCTAATTTAGAGCCGAGCTAAATTAAGCAAATCAAATCAAAAGAAGGTTAATTTAGTGTAAACTGCAGTTTAATTTTGAAGGATAAAGTTATATCGTATTTGGGGCATGAGCCTACGGCCGGACAAGCGAAGTTGATTCAATTGTTATTGGAGTTCTTTGCAGTTCCATTGGCGCGGCCGGTTTTTGTTATGCGCGGTTATGCCGGTACAGGTAAAACTTCGTTGGTTTCTGCGTTCATCAAGGCGATGCCTCCCGCATCATCTGTTCTGTTGGCGCCAACCGGTAGAGCCGCAAAGGTTTTTGGCGCCTATTCTAAACGCTCTGCCTATACCATTCACAAAAAGATTTATCACAACGAATTTAAAGATGGTAATCCTCAATTTTCCTTACAGAAGAATTTACACAAGAACACCATTTTCTTTGTGGATGAGGCTTCTATGATTGCCAACTCAGGCGGATTGGGTGGTTCTTTCGTGAGCAAGGGAAGAAGCTTGCTCGATGATTTGTTAGAATATGTTTTCATGGGCGAAAATTGTCGCTTGGTTTTTATTGGCGATACCGCTCAGCTGCCTCCCGTAGGCATGACTTTAAGTGTTGCTCTAGATGAAAAATATTTGAAATCGCAGTGGGGATTAAATGTCTTCGGCTTCGAAATGACTGAGGTGGTGCGACAAACAGCGCAATCGGGAATTTTATACAACGCTACTAAAATTCGCGAACAGCTGAAAGAAGAAGTGCCCGGTTATCCTCACATAGAGTTGAGTCAGTTTCCCGATATAGCATCTATCAACAGTTATGATGTAGAAGAGTTACTGGGTGATGCTTACGCTAAGTCGGGCGTTGAAAAGTCGATTGTCATCACCCGCTCCAACAAAATGGCTAATCAGTTCAATCAGCAAATTCGTTACAGAATCCGCTGGCAAGAAGATGAAATCTCTGCAGGCGACTACTTAATGGTGGTGAAGAACAATTATTTTTGGTTGGGCGACGATTCTAAAGCTGGCTTTATTGCCAATGGCGACATGGTGTACATTGAGCGTGTGATGAAGTTTGAAGAGAAATTTGGCTTCCGTTTCGTGAATCTTCAGGTGCGCTTGGTAGATTATCCCGATGAACCAGAATTAGAAGTTAAAGTGATGTTAGATACTTTAATGACCGATGCACCGGCCTTAACCAAAGAGCAATCTAAACAATTTTCTGAAGCGGTTTATGGGCATTATATGACTCAAACCAACACCAAGCAAAAAATTAAAGAATCGGTAAAAAAAGATCCTTACTACAATGCCTTGCAAGTGAAGTTTGGTTATGCCGTTACTTGTCACAAATCGCAAGGCGGACAATGGGATTACGCTTTTGTGGTGCAAGGTTATCTTACCGATGAAATGGTAGATGTGGAGTATTTGCGATGGTTGTACACAGCCATAACCAGGGCTTCAAAGAAATTGTATTTCGTGAATTTTAGCGAGAAATTTTTTGAGTGATTTTTGTCTTCAGGACGATAGTTCCTTCGGGGTACCTCAGGATGACAAACTGGGTAAGTAGTGGTTGTCATCCTGAGGTACCCCGAAGGAACTATTGCGATGCTCTTCTTACTTTTTTCCTTTTTCAGATTTTTTTTTCGCTACAGGATTTAAGTCATTACGCAATTTTTCAATCTCTTTTACCAAAGATCTAACCGTATTGGTGAGCTGCAGTAATTCCTCTTTTGTAGCGTAGCCATAGTCGTTAGAAGATTCATTGGCTGTTGGGTTGGAGGAGTAATAATTGAAAAAATCATGCTCCAGCACATCTGATATCTTTTGCAATAAGGCGGTATTTATTCTTTCTTTTTCAAAAATTTTATAGGCGCCGTCTCGTGTGATATTTATTTTTTTGGCAAACTCTACCACCGAAAAATGTGATTTGTCCAACACTTCCCGAATTTTTTGTCCGATGTGAATTTTAGCCATATCACAAATTTGACATTTAGGCTTCATGAAAATTAAAACTACAGTATACAATTTGTATACATAATGTGTATATTTGGTATACATTTGTTTTGATGCCAATATTAAACTGGATAGGGAAAGATAAAGTAGTGAATCATCATTTAGATGTTCCCTATCGTGTATTGGAACACCAGTATGGGTTTACGGCAGAGGGCGAGCAAAAGGAAGAAACGGGAAGTGGGAATTTGATAATTCATGGAGATAATTTGGAGGCGTTGAAAGCTTTGTTGCCGAAGTATGAAGGACGAGTAGATATTGTATACATAGATCCGCCATACAATACCGGGAAAGAAAAATGGAGATATACCGATAATGTTAATCACCCTAAGATTGAAAAGTGGTTGAATGAAATTGTAGGAACTGAAGGTGAGGATTTGAGCCGACACGATAAGTGGTTGTGTATGATGTATCCCCGGTTAAAGTTAATTCATAGATTATTAAAAGATGATGGTGTTTTCTTTTGTTCTATTGATGACTATGAACACGGACATTTAAAACCAATGCTTGATGAGATTTTCGGATCATTCAATTTTTTGAATAATGTTATTTGGCAACGAGCATTCTCTCCAATTAATACAAAAAAGAGATTCTCTCCAAATCACGATTTTATTATTGCTTATGCAAAAAATAAATCTTTGGTTGAATTAAAATTACCTAGAAGTAATGATGCCGATGATAGATATGCAAATCCAGATAATGATGCGAGAGGGGTATGGACATCTAGTGATTTAACAGTTGGGCCAGTAGTTGATACCAAACTTTATACGATTGTTACACCAAGCGGAGCCGAATTTGTCCCACCTGCTGGTAGATGTTGGGTTGTTAGCGAAACTAAGTATCAGGAGATGTTAAGAGACAATAGAATTTGGTTCGGTGAAAATGGCTCTAATATGCCACGTTCTAAAAGATTTTTATGTGAAGTAAAAGATGGCATGACACCAATGACGGTTTGGACATTTGATGAGGTTGGCCACACCCAAGAAGCAAAGAAAGAAATCAAGGAGATATTTCCCAATTCTAAACTTCCTTTCGAAACACCCAAGCCAACCAAGTTGATGGAGAAAATCCTTTCATTAAAAAATAATCCCAATGCAATTATTTTAGATTCGTTTGCAGGTACAGCATCAACAGCACACGCGGTTTTAAATTTGAATAATAAAGATGGTGGTAACCGTAAGTTTATTATGATTGAAATGGAAGCTTATGCCGAAACAATTACTGCCGAACGCATAAAAAAAGTAATGAAAGGTTATGATTATATAGGCAATAAAAAATCAGTATTAGCGGTATATCCTGTAAATCTTACAAATCTTAAAAAGGCGAATAAAATTATTGAAGAATACACGGAATTCATTGAAGATGAAAGATATTCAGAAGTAACTATTGAATCAATAAAAGGAAATATTACGATAACCGGTACTGAAAAAATAACTGACAAAATAGAAGGGATTAAGGGCAGTTTCGATTTTTACAAACTAGGCAAAACTCTCTTCAAAAAGAACGGTTATCTCAACGAAGCAGTTTCCGAAGATGATATTCGCAATTACATTTATTACACGGAAACAAAGTTTCCGCTTACCAAAAACAGAACCAAAGAAAATTGGTATTTATTGGATCATTTAAATAATACGGCTTACTATTTCTATTACGAAAAAGATAAGTTCACCACTTTAGATTTAGAGAGTTTGAGTATTGTTAAAGAAAAGGCCGAGCAATATGTAATCTATGCAGATAATTGTTTACTCGACAAAGATTATATGCTGCGAAACAATATCATTTTCAAAAAGATACCAAGAGACATTAAAAGATTTTAATCGATGGAATTAAAACCCTACCAACAATCGGTAATAAACGATTTAGGTGAATTTATTGGTTGGTTAGAAAAAACCGAACAAATTAATTCTGCCTACGAGAAATTTTGGAATAGTAAAGGTGTTTCATTTTATGATATTGAAGGCAATAGCTATATTAAACCTTATGATAACTCCATCAAAGGGGTACCTAGAGTTACTGTGAAAGTGCCCACTGCAGGAGGTAAAACTTTTATTGCTTGTAATGCATTGAAAACAATATTCGATAGTTTCCCTTTGGATAAACCTAGAGTGGTTGTTTGGTTGGTGCCATCGGATACTATTTTACAACAAACAGTGAAGAATTTAAGTGATATTTCACACCCTTATCGTCAGAAAATTGACAGTCATTTTGGTAGCGCGGTAAAGGTTTATGAAAAAGAAGCGTTGTTGCAAGGTGCTAGTTTCGGACCAACAGAAGTGAAAGAGCAATTGAGCATTTTGGTGCTTAGTGTTTCTTCTTTTTCGGCAAACAATAAAGATTCCCGTAAAGCATTTCAGGAAAATGGTTATTTACAACAGTTTCCAAAAACTTATTTGCAGCCCGATAAGTTATTACCCAATGTAGATGAAACAGCTTTGATGCAGGTGATCAATCAGTTGAATCCGGTAGTGATTGTGGATGAAAGTCATAATGTGGAAAGTGGTTTGAGAATAGAGATGTTGAACAATATCAATCCGTCTTTTGTTTTCGATTTAACCGCCACACCGAGAGACAAAAGCAACATTATTAGTTTTGTTGATGCCATTCATCTCAAGAAAAGTAACATGGTGAAATTGCCTGTTATTGTTTACAATCATCAAGATAGTAATGAAGTAATTAGCGGTGCAATTAATCTTCAAAAAACATTAGAGGCAAAAGCAATTGTTGAAGAAAAAAACGGCGGTAAATATATCCGACCAATTGTTTTGTTTCAAGCACAACCTAAAAGTAATGATGACAATATCACTTTCGAGAAAATAAAGGAACAGTTGATTGATTCGGGGATTCCTGAAGAACAAGTGAAAATTAAAACATCGGGTAAGGACGAAATTTCGAAAGAAGATTTAATGAGTCGTGATTGTAAAGTGCGTTATATTATCACTGTTAATGCGTTAAAGGAAGGTTGGGATTGTCCTTTTGCGTATGTTTTAGCATCGTTGGCCAATAAGTCATCGGCGGTTGATGTAGAGCAAATTTTAGGGCGCATTCTTCGTCAGCCTTACGTTACAAAACACCAACAAGAGTTGTTGAATTTTTCTTTTGTGTTGACTTCTTCCACTAATTTTATTGCCACCTTGGATAAAATTATTGAAGGATTAAATAAATCGGGTTTTAGCGAAAAAGATTACCGTACCAAAGAATCATTAAACATAGAGCAGTCGGCAGTTGTGAATACGGCTTCTTTTGAAAATCTTTTTGCACAAAGTAAAGAAGAAGCAAAAACAATTACAGAAGAAATACATCCTGAAACAGTTAAAGAAATTTCGAATTCTGAAAAAGCTACAACTCAATTGAATGAAATTATTCATTTGGCTACGCAAACCAACGAGACATTTGAAAAAACAATAGAGCAATTAGGTCAAGACGAAATTATTCCATTCGAATTAGCGAATACTATGAAGTCATATCAGTTAAAAGAGATATTTAAGGCAGAAGTTAAGGACTTGTCCTTACCGGCTTTTTACATCAAAGTAAATCAAGAGTCTATTTTTAATGAAGGAGGATCTTTGGAGTTGTTAACCAAAAATCTGTTGCTAAAAGAATTTGTTTTGAGTCAGCAAGATACTATGATTGATTTTACACAAACATCTTCTGAGATGTTTAGTGTTGACTTGGTGGAAGGCAAGAAAAATGAATATGTGCCTGAGTATAAGAAGGAAAATAGTTTGGTTAAAGAGGCCTTCGTAAAATATCTTTCTGGTTTGCAGCCCGAAGCAAAAATAATTCAATTAGCTGGGCGGGTTTTAAAATTAATGCGCAAAATTGATACTGTTTCTGAGCCTGAATTATTGAATTATATCAAAACAGTTCTGAATAATTTAGATAGCGATAAGTTGGCGGAGCTTTCGCATAATGAAAGTTTTTATGCATCGAAAATTAAAAGTAAAATCGATAGTCTTTTAGATGTTTACGCAGAAAAGAAGTTTACCAATTTACTAGATAAAGGAGCTGTTGTTACACAGAGTCATTTTAAATTCCCTAAAAAGATTAGTCCAGTAAACACAGTCAAAGGAATCACCAAAAATCTTTATGAACAAGAAGGGGAGATGAATGATTTTGAGAAGAAAGTAATCAACGAAATTGCCAATTTAGACAGTGTTGTATTTTGGCATAGAAACTTAGAACGCGGCAAAGGTTTTTATTTAAATGGTTTTGTAAACCATTATCCCGATTTTATCATCAAAACAAAAAACGGAAAAATAGTTTTAGTAGAAACCAAAGGCGACGACAGAGACAATTCCGATAGTTTAAAGAAAATTAGATTGGGGGAGAAGTGGGCGAGTAAAGCGGGAGAGAATTACAGATATTTTATGGTGTTTAATAATGCAAAACTAGATGGAGCAAAATCAGTGACAGACGTATTGGATATCATAGGAGGTATGAAATAAAAAAATCCCTCCCCGGCGAAATGGGGAGGGACCAAACAAACCAACATCAACTCAACATCATTTTTTCTCTTCAAAAACAAACTTCTTACTTCCGGCTTGCTCTTTCACTGCCTTTATTAAGCTATTGTCTAAACTTTCCTCGGTTGTTGCTTTTTTAGCTTCTTCCTGCGAGATAAATTGGGTTCTTTGCACATTCAGTTTTTGAATTTCTGCGTTGATTTCAGCTCTTTTCTTCGATTTTTCATCTATATAGGCTTTGCGCTGAGCAACAGTCATGTTTTTCATTTCGGGTGCTAAGTCTTCATCTTTGATATTTTCAACTTTCACCGAGTCGTATTTTGCAGCATCTACCAAATCCCAACTTGTGTTTTTGTAAACACTTCTACTTTTTGAAACAGCTCTTTCTGCTTTGTTGGCCTTGCTGTACGATTCTGCATTCACATCTTGTGTTATTTGCATTTGTTTTTTCATCATTCCTTGCTGTCCGTAACCTATATAGGTGGTATTTAAACTGTCGTTTAGGGCACTAATTTTATCATCGTAAGGCGTTGCGATATATGTGGTTTGACTATTTTGATTGATACTCATGTAAGAACCGCCAGCGATATCGGCTCCTTTTTTCCAATCGGTTCTAATGCCTTCATTAAAATCACCACAGAATATAGTGTTTACTACAATGCCTTTGTTTTTAGCATTGGTACATGCATTTATATAACTTACCGATCCTTGGGTGAATGGTTCGTTACCTGCAATGAAAATAATTTGCAAGTCATTGCCATCTGCGTTCCATGCCAGTTCATTGATGGCAGTTTGAATGACGTGTCCGCAAAATTCATCGCCACCATTCGTCGTCAAAGAAAATAGATCGTTCGAAATTTTGTCGAGGTCACTGGTTAAAGCACTAACTTTTCTAATATATCCCGATTCTTGACTCAAACGAGTATTGCCATATTCATAAATAGCTATTTCAATATCGGGTTTAGCGCCATTGCAAGTTGCAGTACTCAATGAATTTACCACTTTCCACAGTTGCGATTTCGCTTGATTGATGAGTCCGTCCATACTGTTGCTCGTATCCAACAAAAGCGCGAGCTTAATTTTTTTCTTAGTGGTGTCGGCGGCCACAGGAACAGGCGGTTGAGAGCAAGATTGATGTATGCCTGCAAATAAAAATAAAGCGAAGCATAAAACTTTAAATTTTGCTGAGTGAAGCTTTAATGATTTCATATAAATTGGTTTTGATTTATCGTAAAACTCAGCCATTTAAGTCGCTAGTAAAAGGCACAATAAGTGAACAGAAGGGGGCACTGGGTGAAATGTTGTTTTGACTTAGGGAAGAATTTTGTGATTCGGCAAAACACGAGTAACTTGCATGTGTAAATGATGAACCCGTGATTTGTCGAATTGCAGTAATATTATTTTTCTTATTAAGTTTCGAGAATCAGCTTTTCTCGCAAGTTACCAATAGCTCTTCTGTGAAATTTCAGAAGAGAGGAGGTGCTTCATCCTACGATCTTTTAATTGATTCTGCTAGTACTTATTTAAACAAAGATGCATCGAAGTCTATCGACTATTTAGAACGCGCACTGGCAATAAGTATAAGCGAAGGAAATACAGCAAACGAAAAGTATTGTTATTTTTTATTGGGTAAAGCCAATTACAATTTGAGACTGTATGATCAGGCATTGCGCTACTATCAAAAGGCATCGAGAAATGATAAAAAGAGTAAGGTAAGTTCTGCACAAATTTTTTCTACCACGGCACTTTTGCAAGGGATGGCCTTAGCATATGAAGGTAAAGGCGATTATTCAAGTGCAGAAAATTTAGTGGCAAATTTGCGCAATGATAAATCTTTTATTGGATCGATAGATAATGAAGCTTGGTTGAATGTGTTCTCGGGTAGATTGGCTTATAAACAAGGCAAAACGGCCGATGCGACAAACTACTTTAATGCTGTGGTGAGAAAAGAAAAGTCTATTTCTAATCAGCAATTGGTAGTTGAGGCAAACGATTATTTAGCAAAGATTTCGGCGGCTCAGGCCAAGAACGATGATGCTAAGAAGTATTATGAGAATTCGGTGAAGGCGGCTGCTAAAGCCGATGATGATGAACTGCTAATGAAGCAACAAAGAAAATTGAAAGATGTTTATTTAGAAGATAAAGAATTTGAAAAGGTGATTTCTCTCAATGAAAAAAATTCATCAACAGTTACCGATTCGGTGCGACTTTTCGATCAAATTGAAAATGCAAATGCCTACATAAGTACCGAGAAAGCAGATAAGGCTATTTCCATCTTAGAGAAAACATTGCAAGAGGCAAAAAATCAAAAAATGGTGCGTGCCGAAGCCGAGACATTTAAGGCTTTATCCAAAGCTTACGAGCAAAAGGGTGATTACGAAAAAGCAGCACTCAACTACAAAAAATTTGTGACCTTACAAGATTCGGTTTTTAAGTTGAAAGAGAAGGAACTAACGAACGAAAGCGCTTTGTTAGACAGCGCCCAAGCAGCCAATCAGCGCATTGAAGTGTATGAAAAAGATAGAGAGATCAATGATCAATTGATTGCCGGATTGGAAAAAGATAAACTGTATCAGAAGAGAATTATTTATGCTTTGGTAGTCTTTTTAGTGCTGGTGGTGCTTTCGTTTTATTTGCTGTACAGAAATATTCAACAAAAGAAATTGGCCAATCAAATGCTTGCACTAAAGTCGTTGAGAAGTCAGATGAACCCACATTTTATTTTCAATGCTTTGAATTCGGTAAACAGTTTTATTTCATCGAATGATCAACGCACAGCCAATAAATATTTGGCCGATTTTTCCAAGCTGATGCGTTCGGTATTAGAAAATTCAGAGAAAGATTTTGTGCCGCTAAATGAGGAAATTGAGGTGTTGTCGCTCTACATCAAACTAGAGCATCATCGCTTCAACAATAAGTTTGATTATGCAATAGAAATTGATTCTTCATTGGTGGTAGATAACTACAAAGTTCCGCCAATGTTAATTCAGCCTTATTTAGAAAATGCAGTTTGGCACGGCTTGCGTTACAAGGAAGAGAAAGGATTTTTAAAAGTGAACATTAGTGCAAACAACGAAGCCGTGATTGTTTTAATTGAAGACAATGGAATTGGCCGAACTAAATCGCAAGAACTTAAAACGAAGAACCAAAAGCAAACCGAGTCGATGGGACTCAAAAATATACAAGCTCGATTGAACATAATCAATGAGATTTATAAAACCGATTTGAAAGTTGATGTGAGCGATTTAGATACTCAAACAAAAGAAGGTACAAAAGTTAGAATTGCCATTCCATTTGAAAAAGAAAAATAGCTATGTTAAAAGCGGTAATCATAGAAGATGAAGAGTTGGGTAGAGAAACCTTGAAGAATTATCTTCACGCATATTGCGATGGAGTAGAGCTCATGGGCATGGCCGATTCGGTGAAAACGGGTATTGAGTTGATTCATAAAACCTCACCCGACATTGTTTTTTTAGATGTGGAAATGCCTTTTGGCAATGGATTCGATTTGATTGAGCAAGTGGGGCAAATAAATTTTGAAATTGTTTTTGTTACAGCTTTCAGCAATTATGCCATCAAAGCATTAAACTTATCGGCATCATATTATATTTTAAAGCCTGTGGATATTGATGAATTGGTTGCGGCTGTAAATAAAATAAAAGAGAAAAGAGCAAAAAAAAATGAAGTAAATCACTCGGCTGTTTTACTTGAAAATTTGAAGAGCATCAACAAGCAAACTAAAAAACTGATTCTTCCTGTTTTAGAGGGTTTTGAGGTGATTAATTTGGTTGATGTTGTTCGTTGTGAAGCGGCAGATAATTTCACTAATTTTCATCTTACTTCTGGAAAGAAATTGATGATTTGTAGAACCCTTAAGTTTTATGAAGATTGTTTGTCTGAATTTGGTTTTGTACGTGTGCATAAATCTCATTTGGTGAATATTCAATATGTGACCAAATACACTAAAGGAAAAGGTGGTTTTGTTACCATGAGTGATGGAGCAGAAGTAGATGTTTCACCAGTAAAGAAAGATGAGTTTTTGGCGAAGTTTGCTTAACGAAATGATGAACTGATTTGTGCGATTATTTAGTTCTTTTTTTGATTTCTTCTACAAGCAATTTAGTGTCATTTTCATTACTTATATTCGATAAAATAGCAATCGTGTATTGTCCATTGTAGCTAACGAAACTGTTGAAGCCGGGCTCAAACCCTACAAGCTCAAATGGTCTTTTCTTTTGCTCTGCCTCACACAATCCAAAATATTTTACAATGCTTTTTGCATCGGCATATATGTGATGATGGCCAAGTGTTGCATCATCATATTTAAATCCCATATCGTGCAATGATTCTTGAATGGAGTAGTGCGTGCTGTCGAGTTTTGCTTGTCCCGATGCCCTATTCATCAAAGGTGTGTTCCTCCAATCGCTACATGCCACGATATTCAATTTAGGATATTTCTTTTTGATCATTTCGTTGATGATTTCATCATAACTTTTGAAATAAAAAATTTCTAATAAATACGCTAAAACAATATCGTTGGTGTTGCAGTCGGATACTCTCTCTTCTGGCAAATACTCTACTGTTGGCTTAAATTTTATCAGCAAGTCAATGATGCTTTTGTTGCTTATCACCAGCTTGTCTTTAAGCTTTATGTTTTCATCATTAAAGATATTTCGATGATACAATTTTATGTAATTGGAAGGCAGGCCCGAATTGCTGTTTAGCAAATGTTTTATTTTGATGTTGGTGTAAGGGAAATTGCTGATGTATTTACAAACCAGTGAATCTTCGTTCACCATTTTTTTATCGATTAATTCCAAAAATGCTTCACGAGTAAAACGTGAACTTAATTCACCCAATTCCATCATTGCATCATTCTTCATTTTTTGCTGCATGGGGTAATTCATCCAACCATGAGATGCCGAATAAAAAATTGAATCTCCTTTTAAAATTGCAATTTGTCCGCTAAAAGATGGCGCTGCCTGAAAAATAGTAGAATCAATGCTTTGGGCATTGACTCTACCATAAATTAAAATCAGTAGAATGATTATTCTTTTCATCCTATTCGAAAATGATATTCATTTCAACACGACGGTTTCGTTGGCGACCTTCAGGCGTTTTGTTGCTTGCGATAGGTTTGTTCGGACCGTAATATTCAACAATTAAATTTTCAACCTTAACTCCTTTGTCTGCTAAATATTTAGCAACAGCCTCGGTTCTATCTTTCGATAATTTCATGTTTTTTGCTTTGTCACCAACATTATCTGTATGCCCCGCTAACTTTAATTTCCATGTAGGTTTTTTAATCATCAAAGCTGCCAAGGAATCTAGTGAAGCAAAAGATTCTTGTTTGATGATCGCTTTACCTGTTTCAAATTCAAGATTAGAAAACGCTAATTTCAAAATTTCTACTTCTTCTTTTTGTAATACCGGACAACCTTTGTTTTCTGCCGGACCAGGAGTTTTAGGACAATCGTCCACTTTGTCGATAACGCCATCACCATCTTCATCTTTTTCAGGACAACCACGATTTTCTCTCAATCCTTTTACTGCGATACAATCGTCTTCATTGTCTAAAATTCCATCGCCATCGGTATCAGGACAACCTTTATTGATACGCGGTCCGGCTAAAGTAGGACATGCATCTAAATTGTCGATTATGGAATCACCGTCACTATCAGGACAGCCATGGTATAGTGCCAAACCTTTTACAGTAACACAAGAGTCGAGTTTGTCGATAATTTTATCTCCATCGGTATCTGGACATCCATTGAATTCTTTTAATCCTGCGATATCAACGCAGTCGTCTTTCATGTCTTCAATGCCGTCTTTATCGGTATCTGGACAACCATGGAATTCTTTTAATCCGGGAATTTTCGGACAAGCATCATCTTTATCAGGAATGCTATCGTTGTCGGTATCCGGACAACCTTTGAATTTCCAAAGACCAGCAATGTCTTCACATTCATCATTGTCGTTGGATACTTTGTCATCATCAGAATCGGGAAGTTTATGATGTAGAGAAGAAACTTTAATTCCTAAGAAGAAATCAAATCCTTTCATTTCATCTTGGTAAATTGGTCCTAAATTGTTGGTTCCAAAGAAGAACGGACCAAACATGGCGCTTGCACCAACTCTAAAATTCCCCATCTCATTAAAGCTAATAGGTACGTATACTCCAAACCATTTGTAGTCCCATCTAGGTGTAATTGAGTAATTGTTGAGGTCGTGAATTTTGGTTGATTTTGAATTGAATTTAAATGCTTGATAAGCGGTGAAATTCACGTAAAAAGTTTTCCAAATATTGTAGTCAACTTGTAAAGAAAAGGCGGTAGGCAGACTCACGTTGTAGGTTGGTGTGGTAGGTAATGAAGCGAAATTCGCATTTACGGTACTGTCGAATGCCTGCATGTTTGTAGGATCTATATCTTTAAGATCCCAGTGCGATATAGTAGGATTAAAATCCTTGGTGTGACTGCCTCTTTTGTATTTGAGTTGTCCTACATCAAGTAAAGAAACTCCAACTTTTAATTTGTATTTATTTTCATCTCTAGCCGATTTTTTCTCTCCATCCATCTCGTAAGTATGTTTGTCGGCGCGAGGTCTCCACTCATACACAAAACCAAAATCGCCTCCTAATCCTAAAGTGGCATTTGGGTCAAAAGGATTAAAATAAACTTTTCCGTCATCAAAATTTGCTGAGTGTCCGTATGATAAAATTTCACTGTTTTCAATAGTTACGGTAGAGTCGGGCTCGATCTTTATCTCAAGAGCTGGTGAGTTTAAGTGAAATGCACCATAGCCCTGAAGTAATTTGAGTCGAACCGCCGATTTGAAATAATGATTTTGAGTTTTGTAAACTTCTCTACCATAAGTGAAGCCAAACTCACCCCAAGCCATTCCTTGAATGTTAAATCCATTTTGTAAAAATGATTTGCCCCAAAGTTCTGGTATGCTAAAGTTGTTATAAAGTTGTTCTAAAAAACCTGTTGCTACATTGTCGATATTGGTAATAAAACGCGCTTTACTGGTAAAGGCAATTGAATTTTTTTCATTCATGGTAAGCATAAATGATGGCCCCTGAATTTGATCGGAAAGAATAAACGTGGTGTGCGTAAATTCAGAGTCGTAGCCAACATAATTTTTCAGGTAGTTGTTGTTGAACGGTGCAGTGAGAAAACCAGGTCTTACAAAGAAGAAATTGTTTTGAAAGCAGGTATTGTTGGCAAGCAATAATATATCAAGCTTGTATCTGTTGTCTACAATAGAGGCTGGCTGCAAATCTATGCCGTTAACTCCTGCATAGTTGCTATTAAGGTAACCTAAGAAATCTTGGGCATTGGCACTGATTGTAAAAAAGATTGAGAGGAAAAGTAGAATTTTTTTCATGGTATTATTTCATCGCTTTTTTGATAATCTGTAATCTGTTTTTATAAAAGTTGATGTCGACATTCATCTTGTCAACCTTCTCGAGTAATTCCACAATCATAGGATTGTCTTTTTTCGCATTTTTAAAGAAACCTAAATTGTTTTCGAATTTAATTTTATCTTCTTCAAGTTTCTTTATTTGTTCGCGAATATAAGTGATCTCGTTGTGAAAAAGCTCATCAATTTTCAATTCCTGATAAGCATCAATTTTTGTATTGAAAAGTGTGTCGTTTATTTCTGCTGTATTCATACCAATGGCCATTAAAGCCTTATTGATTTTTTCTACAAAGGATGAATTGAATTCTGCAGGGGTTTTTATGTTGTCATTTAAATACCATTGTTTAAGCAACGCAATGGTTTCTTCTTTAGAGTTTAGGTTATTGGCCTTCTCTAACATTTCTTTTTTATTGCTAAGTGCAGCTAAATTAGTTGCCTTTTCTTCTTCTTTAATTTGCTTGAGCTGATTGAAAAAGGAGTTGCAAATTTCATGAAATTTAGTCCATAGTTTTTGTTCGTCGCGAGGGTGAGCTTGTCCCACTTCCTTCCATCTTCTTTGTATCTTCGTTAACTCAAATGCTTTGTCTTCATTGCTTTTTCCTTCTTCGTCAATACATTTCTGAGCAGCATCACATAAATCTAGTTTCGCTTTTTTATGTTCTTGATATTGATCCTTCAATGCATCATAAAACACTGCCTTTTCTTTGAAGAAATTATCGCATGCCTCTCTATATCTGTTCCAAAGAATATTTGATTTTTCTTTTGGTACATGTCCAATGGTTTTCCATTCGGCTTGTTTTGCCAAAATCAAATCAGTCTTTGCTCTCCATTGTTTTTCTTTATTGATTTCTTCGCTCAAGATATTTTCGATGAACGCAATTATTTTTTCTTTAGCAATGGCGTTTTCTTCTTCTTTAGCTTTTGATTGCAATTTGATTTGAGATAGCTTATCTACAATCGATTGTGAGAGTTCTCGGTATTTTTGCCAAAATTCGTCGCGTAATTCTTTTTTTACCGGACCAATGTCGAACCATTGCTTTTGCAATTCCTTGAAAGTATCTCCAAGGCGATTGTTCTTTTGAAGAAGCTCATTCAGCTTTTTTAAAATTTCTTCTTTTAGTTGTTGGTTTCTCTTTAAGTCGTGTTCTTGAATTGCCTTATAAATATTGATGTTATAGTTGAATTCTTCGATCAACTTAAAAAATAGGTGCGACTCTTGTTTGGATTGAGCGGAGCCATCGTCGTTTAGTTTCAACCATGCTTCCATAATCTCCTTTTTCTGCTGAATGGCCTTACCAATTTGTTGTTCGGTTTTAACCAAATCTTGAAGCTGAGCAATAAGATTTTTTCGGGTTGTACTGTTTTCTTGTTCTACCATAATTTAAAAGCCTAAGCCCTAAATTTATTGAAAAACAGCAGAATAGCGAATTATTTCGCAAATAAATTCACAAGATCATCAACCCTAAAGAAGCGTCCGCGAACGGTGTTGCTAAGAATGATTATGGTGCCGTGAACTTGAGGAACTCTTATAAATAAACTTCTATACCCTTTCCACCATCCGCTGTGAAAGATCACTTTTCCTACTTCTTTGTTGTTGCGCAACCTCCATCCTAGGCCATAAGCACCACCTGCCGTCTCCATGCTGTCGGTTCTAGGTTTCCATGCTTCTTCTAATAAGCTGCAAGGCACCAGTTTACAATCGTATAAAGCTTCATCAAACTTTAATAAGTCGTACAAATTTGAGAATACTCCTTTGTCGCCCATCACTCCGTCGAGGTAATCGTAATAAATTGGTCTTAAGTCACCAAGATGGCCGTAGGTTGCCAATTGTAACTCTTCTCTGTTGCCATTATTAAAAATACAAGTATTGTTCATTCCAAGCGGTATGAAAATAGAGTCTTTCATGTACTTGTCGTAACTCATGCCGGTAAGCTTCTCAATGATAGATGCTAGTACCAAGTAATTGGTGTTGTTGTAATAGAAGTGCGAGTTTGGTCTGCCTCCGCTTGGATTGTGAAGATTAAATAGGTTTAAAACGTCGTTGTTCGAAATACTACCTTTATCCCAACCCCAATATTCATCGGTTAAGTACATGTAGTTGGGTAAGCCCGAAAAGTGAGACAATAACATTTCTACTGTAATGCCTTTGTATTTGAAATCGGGTAGAATATTGTGAACACTATCGGTTAACTTTAGTTTTCCTAAATAGATCTGTCTTAAGATGGCATAGGAAGTAAAAGGTTTGCTCGCTGAAGCCAACTGGAAATTTGATCTAAGGCAAATGCTATCTGATTTGTTTTTGTAATTGCCTAAACCGCGACAAGCTTGGTAGTAAATATTGTCGTCTTTAGCTACCAAAACAGCGCCGCTAAAGAAAGTCTCACTAAAATGATCTTCAAAAAAAAGTTGAATTTTTTTCACCAATTCAGAATCTACAGGAATTGCTTCTGCTGAGTGAATTTGAACGATGAATTCATTTCCTTTTTTGATGATAGGTGTATTACCTTCTGATGAGCAGGAGTTATTGGCGATAGTTAGCACTACCAATCCGCTAACTATCAAAAGCAGCCTATTTAAAAGTTTTCTATTAATACCCTTGCTCAAGTGGAACAATATTTGT
This sequence comes from uncultured Chryseobacterium sp., assembly GCA_964406465.1. Lineage (GTDB taxonomy): Bacteria > Bacteroidota > Bacteroidia > Flavobacteriales_C > JAHEZL01. The sequence goes on along the minus strand of CAYORT010000002.1, from coordinate 189,029 downwards.
TAATTCACGGCAATAAAACTATATTTTAATATTTTGCCATGAAGAAACTTATACCATATTTTACCCTCTCTCTCTTGTTAATAATTATTGGTTGCAACGGACCAAAGTCCTTAACCAAAAAGGGGAATGAGCTATTTGAGGCGGGATTATACGATCAGGCAACCGACTATTTTTTAAGAGCGTTGATGAAGAATCCAAACTTTGTTGAAGCCAAAATTTCATTAAAGAAATCAGCACAAAAAGTTCTTGATATTAAAGAAGATACTTTTTTTGTTGCCAACAACCGAGGCGATTACGGAAAAGTTGTTTACACTTATTTGGATATGAGAAAGTTTGTGGATAAGGTAAAAGCCGGACAAGTTGAACTTTCTATCGCAACGCATTATACCGATGATTATGAAATTGCAAAATCAAATTACCTAGATGAGAGATTTAAAAAGGCAAATGATTTAATGGCTCGTGAAAACTTTAGCGGGGCAGAAAACATTTTCAATGAAATTTCAACTTTAGATCCCAACTATAAGGATGTTGAACAATTGAAGAAAATTGCGCGCATTGAGCCATTGTACAGAAAAGGTATTCAAGAAATGAAAAATGAAAAGTATCGTGCTGCTTTCTATCTGTTTCAAAACATTGTCAATCAAGATGCAACCTATAAAGATGCCGCTGCTCAAATGTCGGAGGCTCTTACTCAAGCGCAATACACTATCGTCTTTACCAAATTTCAAAATTATACTAGCGAGCCGAATGTATCAGATCAGTTGTCTTCAAGAATTATCAATTCTGTGATTGGAAATAAGGGGCCGTTCTTAAAAGTTATTGAAAGACAAAACCTAGATGTTTTATTAAAAGAACAGAAATTAGGTATGTCGGGTGCCATTGATCAATCAACAGCAGCTAATGCTGGTGGTTTGATGGGTGCAAAGGCGGTTGTAATGGGGACTGTTTTAGATGTGAAATACTTCGATACGCCGGTTACAGGTAAAACAGTGAAAGGTTTTGAATCATATGTGGTGCAAAAGTTAAACCCTCAAACCAATTTAATGTACCCAGAGACCAACTATAAAAAAGTAACATACAACGAATATACTGGTGGTCGCCAAGTGACTATTTCATTTGAATATAAAATGATGTCTATTTCCACAGGGGAAATACTTTTATCGGGTATCAAAACGCTTACGCAATCTAGTTCTGTGCATTATGTGCAGTACAATGGTATCCGCGAAAATTTATATGCTGGTACTTGGTATTCACTAAACGTAACTAGTCCGCAAGACGTAGTCTACAGTAATCCCGATCAAAAGCGTCAGATGCGCGATTTATTAAATGCGAATAAGCAAGTTGAAACAAAAGAAAGCTTAATGCTAAAATTGTATGATCAAATCAGTGATAGCGTAGCTCGTGAAATTTACACTTACAATCCCGAAAAATGAGAATATTAGCCCATATTGCACTTTACCTATTGTTTCTTATTTCTTGTTCTGCTCCAAAACAAACTTCTGTAGAGGATAAGGGGGTTAAAAAAGATAATAGTACTACTGTGCCTTCGTGGGTGAAAGTAAGGCCAGCATCCGATTTTTACTATGTAGGAATTGGCCATGCTTCAAAGAAAACTTCTCCCAGCGATTTTAGAGAGGTCTCAAAAAAGAATGCTTTAAATGATTTGGCAAGTGGAATATCGGTGAATGTATCCACCAATTCTGTTTTGTCTCAGTTAGAAACAAATAATCTATATAAAGAAGAGTTTAGACAGGATATCAAAGTTAATGTTAACGAACAATTACAAGACTTTGAGGAGGTGGCAACCTACGAAAATGAAGAAGGTTATTGGGTGTACTATCAATTGTCGAAAAGTGCCTATCAAGAAGCAAAGCAAAAGGAAATTGACGCCGCTATTTTTCAAGGTTCCGATTATTTAAAGAAAGCTATAGATTTTAAAGCTCAAGGTAGATACAAGGAAGCCTTGTTGGCTTATGTTTCTGGTATAGAAAAAATTAAGAAACATCTTGATCAATCTCTTCAAACGCAATTTGAAGGGAAAACAATTTTCTTAGGCAATGAATTGTTCAATGGCTACAGAACACTTTTAAACGAAATTGTTATTGATGCTAGCGAAGAAACTTATCGCGTTAAGATTGGCTCAAACGCTTCATTGAATTTTGTTGTTAAAAGTTCAGATGGTAAGTCATTAAGCGCTATTCCCTTACAAGTGGAAATAAAGAAGGAGTTGTACACTTATGCGCAGGGATTAAGCGATCAAAATGGAAATTTTGTAGTGAAAATAGGAAAAGTATCTCGTCAAGCATTTTCGCAGTACGTTCAAGTGAGTATTGATGTTAAGCAAATATTGAGGGAGGCGGCAGTGAGTTCCTTAACTTCAAAGCTTTTGCAGCTAGTAACTCCTTTAAGTGAGAAAATTAGCATAGAACCATTGCCTGTTTATGTTTTAATTCGTTCAGAGGAAAAGAATAATGGTATTGCTTTGACTAGAAAGTATTTAGATGGGGCATTCAAAGAGGCATTGGTGAGTAATGGGTTTATTCCTGTTGATGTTGCAGAAAAGGCCGATTTAATTCTTGAAGTGCGAGCAGACGCTTCAAATGCTGGCGTTAATTCAGAACAAGGAATGCAGTTTTATTCATCTTTACTCAATGTAGTGGTAAGTTTGAAAGAAAAATCAAGTGGTGCTTTAGTTTATCAAAACAATTTAACGCCAATAAAAGGAACTCAGCTGTCGTTCGACAAAGCTGCAGAAGACGCTTATGTTAAGGCTGTTAAAAAGATAAAGTTGAGTGTGGCGGCCGATTTAATGAAGGCCTATTTACAATAGCCACAAATATTTGCATATTTGCAGCAGGTAATTAATTTTCTTAGAGTATGAAGGGTATTATGTTAAGAGTGCTAACTCTTTTGTTTTTATTGGTTATTGGGGGAGCTGCTGTAGCGCAAGATAGTCCTTCTTTAGAGTATGTTGGATTATTAAAGGAAAAGGGGAAATCTGTTGAGGGTGTTACAGTTACCTTATATGAGAACGGGGTAAAGGTTAAAGATTTCGTAACCGATGCAAAAGGGCAATTCATATTCTACATTCCTTTTAATAAGAATTATACCATTGTTATTGAAAAGGCAGGATATGTGAAGGAAACCATTGCGGTAAATACCGCTTTTCCTGAGCCAGGTAAAGAAGAAAATATGTCGACCGACATGATCATTAAGATGTATGCTTTTCCAAAGGATGGTACCACTTTTAGTTTTGAGGAACCAGTCGCTAAAGTGTTTTTTCAAGATGATATTGGAGCCTTCGATTATGACTTGAACTACGAAAAGAGTATCAAGGCAAAACTCGATGCAATGGAAGCAAAAATTGTAGAAAAAGATAAAGTTGTGGATGATGCTAAGAAAGCTGAGGCCGCGGCAGCAGCTGCAGCAGAATTTGAAAAGAAAAAGGCTGAGATTGATGCAGCAAAGGATGCTGCAATGAAGGCGCAAGCATTGGCAAAACAAAAGGAAGAGGAAGAAAAGAAGAAAGCTGCTGAGGCATTGGCTGCGCAAGAGGCCGAGCGATTGGCTGCTATAGAGTCGAAGAAAAAAGAGGAAGAGGCTAAGAGATTGCAAGAAGCAGAAAGATTACGTCAGGAGGCTGAAATGGCAAAAGTGGAGGCCGAAAAAGAAAAAAATAGATTGGCTGCAGAAGCGGCTAAAGCCAAAGCGGCGGAAGAAGAACGCAAGAAATTGGAAGAGCAAGCTAAGATGGAAGAGGCGAAGAGAAAAGAGGCTGCAGAAAAGGCTGCATTGGAGGCAAAGGCGAAAGAGGCTGAAGAAGAAAAGATTAAGGCCGAGAAAGCTGCAGAGGCGGCAAGAATCGCAGAAGAAGAAAGAGTACGTAAAGAACAAGAGGAAAAGGCGAAAGCTGAAGAAGCAAGAAAAGCTGCGGAAGCAGCAGAAGCAGAGAAGAAAAGATTGGCTGAAGAAGCAGCTAAGATTAAAGCCGAAGAAGAAAGAATCAAGGCAGAAAAGGCTGCTGAAGAAGCTAGAAAAGCCGAGGAAGCTAAAAAAGCTGCTGAGGCCGCAGAAGCAGCCAGAATTGCCAAAGCCGCAGAAGAAGCTCGTTTGTTAGAAGAAGCTAAGAAGGCTGCTGAGGCTGAAGCTGCTCGTATTGCCCAAGAGCAAAAGGAGGCTGAAGCAAGAAAGGCTGCTGATGCCGAACGCCAAAGAAAATTGGAAGAAGCGGCTAAGCAAAAACAACAAGCTGAAGAATTGGCTAAGTTGGAAGAACAAAGGAAGGCCAAAGAAGAAAGAGAGAAGATTGAAGCAGAACAAAAAAGAATTGCCGAAGAGAAACTTAAAGCAGAGCAAGAGGCTGCTCGTTTAAAAGCATTGGCAGAAGCTAAAATTAAAGCTTCTCAAGATTCGGCTTATGCAGCGCAACTTGCTGAGCAAAAAAGATTGGCCGACATAGAAAAAGCAAAAGCTGAAGAAGCAAAGAAAAAGGAAGAGGAGGCTCGTTTAGCTACGCAAGCTGCTGCAGCTAAAGCGGCAGAAGAAGCTCGTTTGGCAGCTGAAGCTAAGAAAGCGGCAGAAGAAGCCGAAAGAAAAAGAAAAGAAGAAGAAACTCGTTTAGCTGCCGAAGCAGCTGCCGCTAAAAAGGCAGCCGACGAGGCGAATGCGAAGGCCTTAGCGGAGCAAAAATTAGCAGAGTTGAAAGCTATAAGAGAGAAGGCAGTTGCCGACTCCATGGTTTTAGTAGCAGAGCAGGCTGAAGCTGCTAGATTGGCTGCCGAAGCAGAGAAGAAAAAGAAGGAAGCTCTAATTGCTAAATACAAAGAGCAATTGGCTCAAGAGCAAACTACCATTGTTAAAACTACAGATACTAAAGAGATTGATTACAGCAATAAAGAGCAAACAGAACAATTTCTTTCTGAACTTGCCAAGAAATATCCTGAGGGTGTGACCAAAGAAACTATTACTGAGCCTAAAAGAACCATTAATAGAATTATTGTTGTGAAGGCCGGACGAGCGAACGAATACAAAGAAATAAAGTATTCTTGGGGTGGGTTGTATTACTTTAAGAACGGACAAACAATTACTGCCCAAATATTTAATCAGGAAACTAGGAAACAATAGGGAGCCTTTTTCGTAAGGACGAAAAAATCGTTTAAAGTTTAATGTTCAAAGTTCAATGTTAGCTGTGTATTAAGAACGCAGCATAACATAACTGGCTAACATTGAACTTTGAACATCAAACATTGAACATATTCCTATGGACGCAAATTATACTAAGAACGAAGAAAAAATGAAGCTTCTTGTTACAGAAATGAACAAGAAGCTTCTTGCTGTAATGCCATCTGCTAAAGCGGTGGCAAAACTTCATGAAAAAGGAAAGTTAAGTGCAAGAGAAAGAATAAATCTTTTGTTAGATAAAGATTCTCAAACCATCGAAATTGGTGCTTTTGTTGGCGATGGCATGTATGAGGAACACGGTGGGTGTCCGGCTGGTGGCGTGGTGGTAGTGATCGGACAAGTGAGCGGAAAGCAATGTGTGGTGGTGGCCAATGATGCTACAGTAAAAGCCGGAGCATGGTTTCCTATCACTGGCAAAAAGAATTTGCGTGCTCAAGAAATAGCCATGGAAAACCGCTTGCCAATTATCTATCTAGTAGATAGCGCCGGAGTTTATCTCCCAATGCAAGATGAAATTTTTCCAGATAAAGAACACTTTGGAAGAATATTTAGAAACAATGCCATAATGTCTTCTATGGGCATTACACAAATCGCCGCCGTTATGGGGAGTTGTGTTGCCGGTGGCGCTTATTTGCCTATCATGAGTGATGAGGCGCTAATCGTAAAAAAAACAGGTACTATTTTCTTGGCGGGCTCATACTTGGTGAAAGCCGCTATTGGCGAAGATATCGACAATGAAACTTTGGGTGGTTCTCATACGCATTGCGAAATATCTGGCGTTACCGATTATGAATGTGAAAATGATCAAGAATGTTTAGAGAAAATTAGAGGCTTAGTAGACAAAATTGGTGCGGGTGAAAAAGCCGGATTCGACAGAAAGAAAGCTGTTGCGCCAAAAGAAAAAACCGAAGAAATTTACGGTTTGTTTACGTCGGCAGCCAACAAGCCGCATAACGTAAAAGATATTATTGCCCGACTTGTAGACGGCTCTAAATTCGAAGAATACAAAGAAGGATTCGGTAAAACTATTGTTTGTGGCTATGCACGCATTGATGGTTGGGCTGTGGGTATTGTAGCCAATAATCGCGGTGTGATAAAATCGGCCAAAGGGGAGATGCAATTTGGTGGAGTAATTTATTCCGATTCTGCTGATAAGGCAACACGCTTTATCTTGAATTGTAATCAGAAAAAAATTCCATTGGTCTTCTTGCAAGATGTAACCGGATTTATGGTAGGCTCCCGTTCTGAACACGGCGGAATCATTAAAGATGGTGCTAAGTTGGTAAATGCGGTGGCGAATTCCATTGTTCCTAAATTCACAATCGTTATTGGTAATTCATATGGCGCTGGAAACTATGCCATGTGCGGAAAAGCATACGACCCACGATTGATTGTGGCTTGGCCTACAGCGCAAATTGCCGTGATGGGAGGTGAGCAAGCAGCAAAGGTTTTAGCTCAAATTCAAATTGCAACTTTAAAAGCAAAAGGCGAAGAAGTAAACAAAGAAAAAGAAGATGAGTTATTCGCTAAAATAAAAGCAAGATATGATTCGCAAACTTCACCATATTATGCTGCAGCGCGCTTATGGGTAGATGCGATTATCGATCCTTTAGATACACGTAAATGGATTTCACAGGGAGTGGAGGCCGCTAATAATGCGCCAATAACGAAACAGTTTAGTGTTGGGGTGATTCAAACGTGATTTGATGAAGCTGAAAGCTTCGGGAAAAGATTCAGCAAAGTTCGCTTCGCTAAACTTTGCAGAAACCATTATTACACCCAGTGCGTCATTGCGATAATTTTGTACTCAAAATTGAAGCAATCTCATTGTCCTTTAGTATTAATGAATAAATCAATAAGTTTATTTAATGAAAATCATATCATGGAATTGTAATGGCGCCCTGCGAAATAAATTTGAGCATTTATTAAAATTTGACGCAGATGTATGCGTGGTGCAAGAATGTGAAAATCCAATTCACACTAATCACAAGGAATATTTACTTTGGGCTTCAAATTATTTGTGGAAAGGAGACTCAAAAAACAAAGGAATAGGAGTTTTCGCAAAGTCAGAAATTAAACTTGAATTACTTGATTGGAGCAGTATTTACAAAGATCATGAAGTGAAATTGTTTTTACCTTGTTTAATAAATAATGAAATTCAGCTTTTAGGAGTCTGGACTAAACAGAACAGCTCACCCAATTTTGGATATATAGGTCAACTCTGGAAATATATTGAAGTTAACAAACAGCATTTTAATAAAACGATTTTGATTGGTGACTTTAACAGTAATTCTATTTGGGATCAGTGGGATAGATGGTGGAATCATTCAGATGTTGTAAAATCTTTATCGGAAATAAACATTGAGAGTCTGTATCATTTATCCAGTAACGAAAAACAAGGAAAGGAAACACAACCAACGTTCTTTTTGCATCGCAATGAGAGCAAGACGTATCATATAGACTATATATTTTCCTCAAAAGAAATTGCAAATAAGCTCCTTAATTTTGATATTGGAAAGAAAGAAGATTGGCTGATACTTAGCGACCATCTGCCGATAATTTGCGAGATAGAAATATAAACGATGAGTTTGCTTCAATTTTGAGTACAAATTTTTCGCAACGACGTACTTAGTGAATGAAAGGCATAAAACTTCGATTTCCTGCCCCAAACGCACTATTCCCCAAAGGTTGCCTCCCTTCCAAAACTTTATTTTTTTCGGCGAAATCTTATAACATTTTCGCTTTAAACTATAACAATAAGTTTTCGTATTAGGTGTTTCTTTGCTACAGTGGTAATAATATCTAAAAATCAATTGTTATGAATATAAAGAAGAATATCGCTTTGAGCGATTCAGGTTTTGTTTTCGATCCATCGAGTGGGGATTCATTTTCTACCAATCCCATCGGATTAGAAATCATCAAAATGATGAAAGAAGGGAAGTCGGCCGACGAGATAAAAAAACATGTGGTGTCTAATTACATGACCGATGATGTAACATTCGAAAAAGACTTTTACGATTTCGTGAATGTATTGGTGAAATTGAAAGTTGCCGAAGAAGGGAAGAAGTAGTCACCTTAAAAATTCAACAAAATGGCTAAGAAGAAAAAAACAATCACCGTGGCTGTTACTGGCTTGAATGCTATTGATAGTCCGGGACCAGGAGTGCCAGTGATTCGTGGTTTAAGAGAGAGTAAGGAGTATGATGTGAGAATCATTGGTTTATCTTACGAGGCTCTTGAACCAGGAATTTACATGCACGATTTGGTAGACAAAACATACCAAATTCCTTTTCCTTCCTCTGGAATGGATAGCTTACTCACTCGTTTGCAATACATTCATTCTATTGAGAAAATAGATTTAATCATCCCCAATTTCGATGCTGAGTTGTTTAGCTTTATCAAGCTGGCCGATCATTTCGATAAGGTAATGGGTATTAAGGTTTTTGTGCCTACCGAACATCAATTTGAAGAAAGACACAAAGCCAACTTAGATGAGTTTGGAAAGAAACACGGCATTAAAGTACCATACAGCAAAATGATTTTTAGTACTGCAGAGATTCCAATGCTTAAAGATAAATTCACTTATCCTTTGGTGGTGAAAGGAAAATTCTACGATGCATCTATTGCTTATACTCCCGAACAAGCTGCGAATTATTTCAATAAAATTTCTGCCAAGTGGGGATTGCCAATTATTGTGCAGCAGTTTGTGCACGGACAAGAAGTAAATGTTACTGCGCTGGGCGATGGTAAAGGAACTACGATTGGTGCTGTGGCAATGCGCAAAACTTATATCACCGATAAAGGAAAAGCTTGGGCAGGTATTTCTATTAGCGATGATAATTTAATGAAGATGACCACCAAAATGATTAAGTCAACAAAGTGGCGTGGCGGTTTAGAATTGGAAATTATCAAGACCAACGACGATGAATATTACTTGTTGGAGATCAATCCGCGTTTTCCTGCATGGGTATATTTGGCAGTGGGTTGCGGACAAAATCATCCCGATGCGCTCATGCGTTTGGCGATGGGAGATGAGGTTAAACCATTCAAGAAATATGATGTTGGAAAAATGTTTATTCGCTATGCTTACGACATGATTGTTGGCTTAGATGAATTTGAGAAAATATCAACTTTGGGAGAATTATAGTCGGAGCCCGACTGGCAAAAAAATAACAAGAACTACTAAAAAATAGAATATGAAAAAGCTACAATATGAACGTCCGGTAATCACCCGCCTAAATACAGGTGTTACCAATAAATTCGGAACAAGAACTGAATATGCACCAGTAACACATATCGATGGTGTGGCGGTAAAAGAATTGATTGCACAATTTGGTTCACCCTTGTTTGTGATATCAGAAAAAACAATTCGTAAAACTTTTAAAGATGCCAACCGTGCTTTCACCACGCGTTATCCAAAAGTGCAATTTGCTTGGTCGTACAAAACAAATTACATCAATGCAGTGTGTAATGTTTTTCATCAGGAAGGATCTTGGGCCGAAGTGGTTTCTGGTTTCGAATACCACAAAGCATTGAAAAATAAAGTGCCTGGTAATAAAATTATTTTTAACGGTCCCGATAAAACCGAAGCCGACTTGCGCTTGGCTATACAAAACAATTCATTGATTCATATTGATCATTTAGATGAATTGTATCTCATCAAAGAACTGGCAACCGAATTGAATTTGCGTCCGCGCGTTGCTATTAGAGTTAACATGGATACTGGTGTTTATCCAATTTGGGATAGATTCGGATTCAACTATGAAAACGGACAAGCTTGGGATGCGATCAACAAAATATTATTGAACGACAAAATGGATTTGGTGGGCTTGCATGCACATATTGGAACTTTCATGTTGTCGCCAAATGCTTATGCTATCGCAGCCTCTAAATTATCCGACTTGGCTTTAGGCATCAAGAAAAAATACAAAAAGAATATTCAGTATTTAGATTTAGGTGGAGGCTTCGCATCGAAAAATACATTGAAAGGATCATATCTTCAAGGAGTAGATACATCGCCAACCTTCGATCAATATGCTGAAGCAATTTCTACAGCAATATTGAATGCCGGATTTGTAGAAAATGAATTGCCATTGTTGATTTTGGAATCGGGACGATCATTGATTGATGAGGCAGGATCATTGTTGGGTTCTGTGATTTCAAACAAAAGATTAAGTGACGGAAGACGCGCTACTATCATGGATTTTGGAGTGAACATTTTATTTACTTCATTCTGGTATGATCATAAAATTTCTCCGGCGCAAGAGTTTTCTCAATATACTGAGGATGCGGTGTTGTATGGTCCGTTGTGCATGAACATCGATGTTATTAGAGAAAATATAACTTTGCCTCCGTTGAAGAAAGATGATCATGTGGTGGTGCATACTGTAGGTGCTTACAACATGACACAGTGGATGCAGTTTATTGCCATGCGACCAGCTGTGGTGATGATTGATATGAATGAAAAAGCACACATCATTAGAAATAGAGAAACATTAGATTCTATTGAAAATGTGGAGGTTTTGCCAAGTTATTTGAAGGAGTTTAAGCTTTAAAATTGAAATGCTCTTTTTTAAGAATGGGTAACTAATCTCACTTCTCCCTTTATAAAAGGGAGAGTGTGCTGGCTTTTGAGGGCAAAGGCAAGAGGGATTTTATGCATTGCTTGAAATCCCTCTTGCCCCTTCACTGGCAATTCCGCACTCTCCCTTTTTTAAAGGGAGAAGTGGAGTTACCGCTTCGAAACTTAAAAAGAGATGACATAAAATAAAAATGGGGTTAATGTTCAAACTAAAATTATATCGCGACGGTATCGTCAATTCGTACGGACAAATATTTTTTTCCAATCACAAGTGGTTTGGGTATTTGCTGTTGTTGGCTTCATTTATCGATCCTTACATTGGAATTAGCGGTTTTATAGCTGCAGCATCATCGGTAATTTTTGCCGATTGGATGGGCTACAACAAAGAAGCCATTAGAAGTGCATTGTATTCGTACAATTCGATTTTAGTTGGATTTACCATTGGAGTTTTTTTTCAGTTCAACTATGCATTCTTTGGAATTTTGTTGTTGGGTTCTTTATTTACCATGCTAATTTCTGTTTGGTTGTCGGCATTTTTCTCTAGCTACCGCATTCCATTTTTAAGTTTGCCATTCATGTTAGGAGTTTGGGCAGTATTGCTTGGTGCAAGAGGATTTAAAGCTATAGAGTTAAGCGAACGAGGGATTTTTGCTATCAATGAAATTTACAGTTTCTGGGGCGAAGATTTAGGTGCTTTGATACTCGAAATCATCGCTATTAAATTTCCGCTTCTAATCGATGTTTATTTGAAATCGTTGGGTGCCATTTTCTTTCAATACAATTTGTTGGTGGGAATTATCATTGCTCTTGGACTTGTGATTTATTCACGTATCGCCTTTACACTTTCTATTTTAGGATTTCTAACAGGTTATTATTTCGTGGCCATTTTTCAAGGAAATATTACCGAATTGGAATATAGTTATATTGGATTCAATTACATCTTGTCATCAATAGCTTTGGGCGGATTTTTCCTAATCCCTTCTTGGCGAGCTTATCTCTTGGTAATGGTTTCTGCGGCCATGATTGCTTTAAGCATAAGCGCATTGGGTAAGGTATTGTTTACTTTTGGCTTGCCAATGTATTCCTTGCCTTTTTCTTTGGTGGTGATGTTGTTGTTGTATGTTTTGTTGCAACGCTATACCACCAACGGACTCGATTTAGTGCAGCAGCAATTGTATTCGCCAGAAAAGAATTTGTACGCCCATCGTCATCGTTTAGAACGATATAAAAACGACACCTATTTTCATATTCATTTGCCTTTCTTTGGTGAATGGTTTGTATCGCAAGCACACGAAGGTAAGATCACACACAAAGAAGATTATCGCTTTGCTTTCGATTTTGTGATTGCCGATGAAACACAAAAAACTTTTAAATCTCCAGGCGAAACAGTGGAGGATTTTTATTGCTACAACTTACCAGTGCTGGCTCCAGCAGCAGGATATGTAGTGACAATTTTAGATGGGGTAGAAGATAATGCTATTGGTGATGTGAACCTTGGAGACAACTGGGGAAATGCCATTGTAATTAAACACGCCGATTTTTTATACAGCAAATTAACGCACCTAAAGAACGCTTCTTTCAAAGTGAAAGTAGGTGATTTTGTTCGAAAAGGAGAAGTGTTGGCAACTTGCGGTAATTCGGGCAGGTCGCCCGAACCTCACATACATTTTCAAATGCAAAGCACTCCGTATGTTGGTGCTAAAACATTGAAATATCCATTGGCTTATTTCATCTCTAAATTGAATGGGAAATATGCGTTTCACTCGTTTGATTATCCACTAGAAGGGCAAACAATTTTTAAAGTATCACCCAATGCTTTGTTGAGTAAAGCATTTTATTTTGTGCCTGGAATGACCATGGAATTTGAAGTGGACAATGAAGGTGAAAAGAAAAATGTGAAGTGGGAAGTGTTTACCGATGCATTGAATTTAACTTATATCTATTGTCACGAAACACAATCTTACGCCTATTTGGTGAACAACGAAACACTGCATTATTTCACCGAATTTAAAGGAGATAGAAATTCATTGTTGTATCATTTTTATTTAGGAGCGCACAAAATATTGTTGGGATATTATGATCAATTGGAAGTAAAAGATATTTTACCAGTTAATGGATTCTTCTCTGGTTTAAGCAAGACGATTCAAGATTTCGTTGCGCCATTTAAAATTTATTTGAATGCCGAGTATCTATCGAAGTTTGTGGAGATTGATGATTTACTTCAACCACAAAAAATAAAAATAGAAACTTGCGCGATAGCAAAATCGGGACTTTCAGTTCAACGTGAAGTTAATTTTGAGATAGAGTTAAGCAGTGAGCGAATCAATAAATTCATCATTAAAGAAGACACAAAATGTATAGTTGCAAAACGTATTGCTTAATTGTTTTCATTTTTTCGTCACTTTTTTCTTTTGCGCAAGAAGACGATTTCACATCTCAATATGTAGATGCTAGAAGTTATGCTTTGTATTCGAACAAAAGTTGGGATGAATTGATTCTATTAGGTGATTCTGCTTTGCAGAAAGGTTTTGATTATTACTATTTGCGCATGAGAATAGGTATCGCTCTTTATGAACAAAGAAAATATTTACTTGCGAAAGATCATTTTGAGAGAGCCATCGAGTTTAACTCTTTTGAAGATTTACCAAAGGAGTATCTTTTTTACTGCTACTATTTTACCGAACAATATGAAGAGAGTAGGGCGTTGGCACGATATTTTAAAGTCGATTTGAAGAATAAATTAAACTACAATAAATGGAAGGCTGTTGATTTGTTTTCTTTTGATATTGGCTCTAAGATGACTGTCTCTAGCGATGTGCCTAATGCAAGTTATGCTAATGTGGCTTTAGGACATTACGTAGGCAATAGAGTGTACTTGTACCATGCGTACACCTATTTTCATCAAGGAAGTTCTGATTGGTTTTGGGCCATCAATCAAAATCAATATTATGTAAAGGCATCTTTAGCGCTAAAAAACAATTGGAACCTAGCTTTGTCTTTTCATTTGATTGGTAGAGATTTACTGTCGTATCCCTTTGTAAATAATTTTGCACCAAAAACTGTGGAGCCAACTTCAACCAAGACTTCTAATTATGTTAGTTCTTTTCATTTGAAGAAGAATTTTAAAAAGTTTGAATATTCTGTAGGTTCAAGTGTTTTGTGGCTCGATTCTCTTTATCAGTTTCAGCATAATGTGGGTGCTACATTTTTCCCATTGGCGAATAAAAAAGTAAGTATTGGCGTTAATTGTTTTGCGCACACAATGGATTCATATTCTCAACTGCATTTTGCATTTTCTCCTTTCATTTCTTTTAAACCTTCGTCGAAATTTTCTGTCTATATTTCATATTTGTACAACACTGGAAATAATATTGCCGAGTGGAATGGCGCATTGGTGAATAATGCTCCCGACCTTACCACGGGAAGATTTACATTGAACAGTGTAATTCGATTAAATAGTAAATGGGATTTGTCGGCGACTTATCAATATGAAATGAAACGATCTACTTTTACATCCGACTATACATTTAATTCAATATTTGTTGGCTTAAAATTTAAACCTTAAAATAAATCACTACTAAAATTTCAGAACCATGAAAACTACCATTAAATTACTGATTAGTGCAATGTTGTTGTTGGGAACAAGCATTGTAAAGGCTCAAGATAACGCTATGGGCGAAGCGTTTACACAAAGTTACTATTACGAAAAAGTTGGAAATTATTCATCGGCCATTGCATCATTAAAGAAGGTTTATGATGCTACTTCATACGAAATAAATTTACGTTTGGGGTGGTTGCATTACAATGCTGGCTTGTACAAAGAATCAATGACCTACTACCAAACAGCAATTAATTTAATGCCGGTTTCTATTGAGGCTCGCTTAGGTTATGTTTATCCTGCAGCTGCATTTGGCAACATGACAGAGGTGATTAATCAGTACACGAAAATCTTAGAGATTGATCCTCAAAATTCTACCGCCAATTACAGAATGGGTTATATCTATTACGATAAGAAAGATTATGCTGCAGCTTACAAATATTTTGAGAAAGTAGTGAATTTGTATCCTTTTGGTTACGATGGATTACTCATGTTTGCTTGGACTAATTTTCAGTTAGGTAAAACACGTGAAGCACAGGTTTTGTTCAATAAAGTTTTGCTAACATCACCTGGAGATAAATCGGCTACTCAGGGATTGAGTTTGATAAAATAATGATTTCTGTAGGGGCGATCTGTCAGCTGACGGATCGCCCAAATAGAATTACTTAATCTTCAACCTTCCCCATCTCACTTCATCCTTAAAAGTGAATTCTAGTTCTTCGTGAAATTTATCAAGAGCGTAAACTACCTGCTCTGCCCAGTTGAGATATTCTATTTTTGTTTTAAAATCCCAATCGGGAATATTCTCTCCGCATATATCTCGCACGTTAGCAATCTTATCACAAATTCTAATGATCTTGGCGTTGTAAGATAGTTTGGGTGCATTTTCAATTTGCTTTCTTCTGCTTTCTGCTTTGGAAAGTGATTTATCGTCGGTTACTTCTTGAACTATAGAAGCGATGGTTTCTCCAAACTTATTTTTAATGTCATCTACTGTTGCATCCGTATCTTCTACAACGTCGTGAAGTATAGATGCTGCAATCAATTCATCTGAAGCATTAGGGATAAATTGTGTGATGATGGTTGTTACTTTAATCGGATGATTGATATAAGGAACAGATTCCATTCCTTTTCTTCGTTGCGATTTATGTTGTTCTGCCGCGTAGTTTAACGCTTTAAACAAAAGAGGAAGATTTGACATGATGAAGGGTTTGATTTGCAAGATAAAATTTTATCATTACTTCACCAACATTCCATTCAATCTCATCAATTCAATCTCGTTCGTTTTAGCATTGTATCGCGCATTCACTAGTCTTACTTGCGCATCTTCGTAGCTTTTTTGAGCAGCTTTTAATTCTAAGGTAGAACTGCTGCCCAATCGAAATCTTTCTAAAGCGATATTAATATTTTCCTTTGCTAAAAGGAAATTTTCTTCTTCTAGTTTCAATATTTCCTTCGAGTTGTTGTAAGCCAAATAGGCCTTAAGTAATGATAGTTCAATCACACTTTTATTTTCTTCGAAGAGCAATTGTGAATTTTGAATACTTAGTTTCGAATTTTGAATTTGTCGCGCATCATTTCCTCCGTTAAAGATATTCCACGATAATGTTAATCCTGTGTTTAATCCTAGGTTTTGATTAAGTAAAATGAAGCCGGCCTGATTTTTATTTTGTGTAAAATTATAGTTAGCATTGGCCACCAATCGGGGCAAATAATTCGATTGATTTTCTTTTAACATTAGTTCATTTACTCGTATGTTTTTTTGATAATATCTCAGCAGATGATTACTGTCTAATACAGTTTTTTTGAGTTCTTCTAATTTAGGATGATAGGAGAGTGAAATGTTATTGCTTACTTCAAATGTTGTTTCTACAGGTCTCGCCAAGGTTTGATTCAAGGTCAATTTATAATCGTTCAAAATATTTTGTTGATTCAAATAATTCGAGCGCACTTCGTTCATGTCGACTTTAGCTTGCAGCAATTCGGTTTTTGCTGCCGACCCAATATTGAATTTTGTTTGTGCAATATTTACTCTTTCTGTGTACAGCGCTAGATCGCTCTCAAGAGATTTCACCAACTGATTTTGCTTTACAATAAGGTAGTATTGATTCATTACTTTACTTACTGTGTTTTCAATTTGTATTTTCAATTGTTCTTCACTTTGTGCACTCATTTCACTGAGTTTGTCATAGGTGCTAAACATTTTCATTCCATCGAAAAGTGTCCATGTTAAAGCTATTCCCGAGTTGATTCCAGTTGAACCAGCATTGGGTTTTGCAATGATATTTCCGTTTGATAATTCTTGGCGCACATTATTGCTTGCCCATGATCCTCCGGCATTGAAATTTAATTGTGGAAGCATTCCAGCATTGCCAGGAGTAAAATTGTTTTCGGCTATGCTAGCATCGTTTTTTGATAGTAAAATATAGTGATTATTTTTTAATGCGATTTCAATGGCTTGCTCAATGGTTAAGGTGTCTTGAGAGAAAGATGAAAAAGAAAAAAGTAAAATGAGAAAAGTGAATGTAAAGCGCATTCCAACTCCCTGCCAATTCACAGGCAATTTCGCACCCCTCTCCTTCGAGAGGGAGAAGTAGGACTTAGGATTATATTTTGTCATGTTTCTTTTCTTTTGATAAATACGAATACATTGCAGGAATTATAATTAGGGTAAGGGCTAAGGAAAATAAAACTCCGCCTACCACTACAATTCCCATCCCCATTCTACTTACAGAGCCCGCGCCAAGTGCCAAAGCGATAGGTAATGCTCCTAAGGATGTAGCTAAACTGGTCATTAAAATTGGTCTCAATCGAGCGGTTGCCGCTTCTTGAATAGCTTCCATTTTCGATTTGCCTTGTTCTCGCAATTGGTTGGCAAATTCAACAATTAAGATTCCGTTTTTGGTTACTAAACCGATGAGCATGATGATGCCAATCTGACTAAATATATTAATGGTTTGATTGAAGTACCACAGCGATAATACCGCACCTGCGATGGCAAGAGGAACTGTTAGCATAATAACAAAAGGATCTATAAAACTTTCAAATTGTGCTGCCAATACAAGGTAGATTAATAGCAATGCTAAAAGAAATGCGAATAAAACATTTGATGAGCTTTCTTCGAAATCTTTCGATGGTCCGCTAAGTGAAGTGGTAAAAGATTCATCTAAAACTTTCTTTGCTATAGCTCGCATTTCTTTTACACCATCGGCAATAGTTTTTCCAGGTGCCAATCCGGCAGAAACGGTTGCTGATTGATAGCGGTTGAAATGATATAATTGAGGCGGACTGCTCAGTTCTTCAACCTTGACTACGTTATCCAATTGAACTAAATTTCCTTTTTTACTGCGCACATAAATCGATTTTAAATCGAGAGTCTCATCTCTATTTTCACGAGAAAATTGTCCGATGATTTGATATTGCTTTCCATTCATTGTAAAGTATCCAAATCGTTGGTTACTCAGCGACAGTTGAAGTGTTTGGGCAATATCTAATTCAGAAACAGATAAGCTGTTTGCTTTTTCTCTATCCACTAAAATATTCAATTCGGGTTTATTAAATTTCAAGTTCACATCGGGTGTAACAAGTACTTTACTTTCGCGAACTTGCTCCATGAATTTAGGTAATGCCTCTTGTAGTTTTTTAAAGTTGGGTGCTTGCAAAACCAATTGAACTGGAAGCGCTCCTTTTGGTCCGCCACCACCTCCTGCAGAAATAGTTTGTTCTTGAATGACAAAAGTTTTTGCCTCAGGGAATTTTTTTACCGCAGCAGAAATTTGATCGGCTATTTGTTGTTGCGTTCTTTTTCTTTTCGATGGGTCGACTAATTTTAATCGCGCAAAACCACCATTCACTGCGCCCGATCCGGCAAAGCCTGGAGCGGTCACAGTTAGTATAACATCTTTTTCGGGGATAGAGTCGTCAACATATTTTGCCAGCTTCATCATGAAATTGTCGGTGTACTCATACGATGAACCTTCTGGCGCGGTAACTTGCAAACGCACCCAGCTTCTGTCATCCAATGGAGATAATTCAGAAGGCAGTAATGCGCCTACAGTAAATATTAAGATGATGGCCCCACCAATGATAACAAATGACCACCATCTTTTCTTCAAGAAACCTGCTAATGAATTATGATAGCTTTCATTGAGCTTAATGAAAAATGGTTCTGTTCTTTGGTAAAACTTCGATTGTTTTTTTCCTGGTTTAAACAATCGGGCATTAAGCATTGGCGTTAAAGTAAGTGATACAAAAGCCGAGATTAGAACCGCGCTGGCAATAACAATACCGAATTCCTGAAAGAGTTTTCCTACAAACCCTTCTAAGAAAATGATGGGTAAAAACACACAAGCCAAAGTGATAGAAGTAGAGATAACAGCAAAGAAAATTTCATTTGACCCTTTGATGGCGGCTTCCATGGGCGAAAGTCCTTCCTCCATTTTTTTGAATATATTTTCTGTTACCACAATACCATCATCTACTACCAATCCGGTGGCCAAAACGATAGCCAACAGCGAAAGAATATTGATAGAGAATCCCATTAGGTACATCACAAAAAATGTAGCTACCAATGAAACGGGGATGTCGATAAGCGGACGAAAAGCGATTGCCCAATCACGGAAAAACAAGTAAACGATTAAAACCACTAAGATGATGGCAATCAATAATGTTTCTTCAACTTCATCTATTGAGTTTTTAATGAACTGAGTGTTGTCGAGAGCGATAGTAGTTTTTAAATCTTTGGGTAAATCTTTTTTTATTTGTTCATAGCGTTTGTAAAACTCGGCGGCAATATCTAGGTAATTTGCTCCTGGCTGAGGCGTAACACCTAATCCAATCATGGGTATGCCCGAATTTCGCAAAATGGTTTCTTCATTTTCGGGACCCAGCTGCGCGTAGCCAATATCTTTAAATCTTACAGTGCGGTTGTTTTGATTGGATAAAATTAGGTTGTTGAATTCATCTTCCGACTTTAACCTACCTTTTACCTTGATGGTTAACTCTGTGTTGTCGCCAGCAATTTTACCGGAGGGTAGTTCTACATTTTCTTGGTCGAGTGCATTTTTAATATCGAGAGGAGTGAGCTGAAAAGCTGCCAGTTTTTGTGGGTCTATCCACAAACGCATCGAATATTTTTTTTGTCCCCAAATTTGAACTGCACTAACACCAGGAATTGTTTGCATTCTTTGTGCAATTACATTTTCGGCATAATCA
This sequence comes from uncultured Chryseobacterium sp., assembly GCA_964406465.1. GTDB lineage: Bacteria > Bacteroidota > Bacteroidia > Flavobacteriales_C > JAHEZL01. Next base: position 169,455 of record CAYORT010000002.1, on the reverse strand, counting down.
CTCACTTCCATGTGAGAGCGAACATCGCTTTCTAAGGTCATGGCTAGAATTGCGTCGGCATTGGCATCGGCTTTGGTAACCACTGGCGCGCCATCAATATCTTTTGGCAATTGTCGAACGGCCTGTGAAACTTTATCGCGAACATCATTTGCAGCCGATTCCAATTCAATACCTAAATCGAATTCGATAGTGATACTGCTGTTTCCTGTATTGCTTGAAGATGAAATGGTTTTGATGCCTTCAATACCGTTGATAGCTTTTTCTAATGGCTCGGTAATTTCAGCTTCAATAACTTCTGCGTTGGCTCCCGGATAAGATGTTTTTACAGTGATTACTGGCGGGTCGATGGAAGGGAATTCTCTAACGCCTAAAAAAGTATAGCCTATCACGCCAAAAAGCATGATGAGTAAATTCATCACGATGGCCAATACCGGTCGTTTGATGGATATGGTAGATAAACTCATTACTTAACAGAGATAAATTTTAACTGACTTCCAGCCTTAAGCGTCATTAGTCCGCTAGTAATTAATGTGTCACCATCATTCAATCCTTCAACAATTTGTATTTTATCGCTGCTGCGCACACCTGTAATTACTTTTCTTTCTTCAGCAATTCCGTTTTTCGAGATGAATACTTTTGCACCTTTTAAAATCGGAATTAAAGTTTGAGTAGGAATTAATATTGATTTTTCATTTTTGCCCAAGCTCAATTCTATGTTGGCAAATGTACCTGGAAAAATATTTCTATGTTCATTGCTTGTAGTAGCGCGCACTTGTAAAGTTCTAGTGTTTATGTCGACTTTTGGTTCAATAGCGCTTACAGTAGCTTTGTGTTTGGTTAAATTGCCGTCGGTAGTAAATTCTAATTGATCATTCAATTGCACTATCGATGAGTATTTTTCGGGAAGTGAAAAATCTATTTTTAGCGGATTGATTTGTTGTATGGTTGCAATAACTGTTGATGTGGTAACGAATGCACCTTCACTAATTTTTCTGATGCCTATTGTGCCGCTAAATGGAGCGTAAATTTCGGTTTTAGCGATTTGAGCTTGCAGCACTTCAATATCAGCTTTGATGGAATTTAATTGTGTGAGTGTTGCGTCGTATTCTTCTTTGCTGATACCATTGATGTCGATTAATTTTTTCTGACGAGCTTCCTTTTCGATGGCTAATTTTTCTTGCAATCTAAGTTTTTTAAGTTGCGCTTGTAAATCGGCATCGTTTATTTTTACCAATAAATCGCCTTTGTTTACATTACTGCCCTCTTTAAAGTGAATAGCCACCACTTTTCCAGCGATTTCGGGCATCAAGAAAACTTCTTCATTAGACAAAATGCTACCTGTGACAAATATTTTGTTGTTCACTATTTCCTCCTTGATGACTAAGCCCGAAACTTTTGCAAGCTGAGGTTTGCCTGGAGTGGGAGTAGGAGGGGCAACAACTTCATTGCTTAGAAACTGTATTTTGATAAATGCCAAGATGGCAATCAAAAGAATGACGATGATAAAAGTTTTGTATTTCTGCATAGGGCTTAAAAGTAAGCATTTCAAAGGCTTAAATAAAATGATTGTACCAACAATTAACACTTTTTTTTTACTGTATTAATTAAGCATATGTTAATTGCTTTGCTATTTTTGTAGGGTGATTTCATCAGCTAAACATAGTTTAATAAGATTTGTAGCTCTTGCTTTGTGTGTAATTTTTTTAGCGCAGATTAGTTTAGATATTGCAATAAAGATGAATCAAAGTGAAAAGAAGGTGGCGCTTGCCGAAAAAGAAATCGAAGATACTGATGATGATAGTCCGGTTAAAGAAAAGGAGATAGACGCCGAAGAAGATGCTAAGGCTATACATGATATCCAGTACTTAATACTCTTAGTTCAAAATAACCTTCAAACATTACATAAACAGCACCAGAATATTAATTTGCCTCAAGGTTTTTACAACACTTTTACTCCACCTCCCGACCACAAGATTATTCTGTCGTAATAATTCATCAAGTATAATCGCACAGCTTTGTGGTGCATAATAGTGTTCAATGGGAAAAATTTCGTACTTAAAATCGTTGAAATATGATTTGCCAGCTGGTCTTGTAGTCTTTTTGGTTGCGCTGCCTTTGTGTTTAGGAATAGCTTTGGCTTCTGGAGCGCCTATGATTTCTGGAATCATAGCTGGTATTGTTGGGGGGATAGTGGTAGGCGTGTTGAGTGGTTCGCAAACTAGTGTTAGTGGGCCGGCTGCAGGTTTAATTACTATTGTAGTTACCGCAATACATACCTTAGGTAGTTATGAAGCTTTTTTACTTGCTTTAGTATTGGCTGGAATCATGCAGCTCATATTTGGATTTTTGAAGGCCGGAGTCATTAGTTTGTATTTCCCTACGAATGTAATTAAGGGTATGTTGGCAGGTATTGGACTTACTCTAATACTGAAGGAGATTCCCCATTTTGTGGGTGTTGATAAGGATGCTTTTGGAGAGATGGAGTTTTTTCAAAATGATGGTAAAACTACCTTTTCATATCTATTAGATGCACTAGAAGAAATGAATTTCGGGGTTGTGATTACAGGATCTATCTCTTTTGCAATTCTTCTGCTTTGGGAAACCAAATGGATTAAAAAGGTAGAGTTACTAAAGCAAATACCTGGAGCATTGGTTGCTGTGTTATTCGGATTGTTAACCAATGTGCTTTACAGTTTTGCTTTTCCTCAGTTTATTATTGAAAAGAGCCATTTGGTGGCATTGCCTGAGTTCAAATCTATAAGTGAAATAGGTGATGCATTTATTTTTCCCGATTTCTTGGCAATTAGTAATCCACAAGTGTATGTGGTGGCCTTTACCTTGGCTTTTGTGGCGTCTTTAGAAACCTTGCTGAGTTTAGAGGCCGTAGATAAATTAGATCTGCAAAAGCGTGTCACTCCTCAAAATAGAGAATTATTGGCTCAAGGCGCTGGAAATGTTTTATCGGGATTAATTGGTGGATTGCCAATTACAGCTGTAATTGTGCGAAGTTCGGCAAATATTAATGCAGGAAGTAAAACCAAACTTTCGGGTATTTTTCATGGGGTGCTATTATTGATATCTGTGCTTTCGCTAGCAAAATATATAAATTACATTCCACTCTCTTCTTTAGCTGCGATTTTACTTATTGTAGGTTACAAATTAACTAAACCCTCTTTATATAGCAATCAATATAAATTGGGACTAAATCAGTTTATTCCTTTCATTGTTACAGTTATTGCCATAATGGTAAGTAATTTACTTTATGGAATTGGAATTGGTATCGTGGTTGGCGTTTTTTATATTTTGAAGGCGAATTATCAAATACCTTATTTTCAAGATAAAGACACAAGTGATGGCGTGGTTAATATCACTTTGAGCGAACACGTTTCATTTTTAAATAAACCTAGCTTACAAAAAATGTTGAATGAATTACCTCCTAAAAGTAAGGTGGTAATTGATGGTTCTAAATCACAAACTATCGATTATGATGCGCTTTACGCCATTCATCGTTTCAAGGAAATAGCGAAGGAAAAAAACATACAACTGGAGTTGAAGAATATTCCAGATTTGGAGGTGTCGGGTGATTTACATTAACTTTAAAAAATGAATGATATGCAAACTTTTTATAATCAGCTTTTAGAAAACAATAAGAAATGGGTAGAAAAGAAAATCGATGAAAATCCCGATTTCTTTTCAAAATTAGCTACTGGACAAAAACCCCCTGTATTATGGATAGGTTGTGCCGATAGTCGAGTGCCTGCCAATGAAATTATTGGTGCATTACCGGGAGAGGTGTTTGTGCACAGAAACGTGGCCAACATGGTGATACATACCGATATGAATATGTTGAGCTGTTTGGATTATGCGGTTAGTATTTTGGGAGTTAAGCATGTGATTGTATGTGGACATTACAATTGTGGTGGTGTTTTGGCTGCTATGACCGACAAGCAGTATGGATTGGTAGACAACTGGATTGACCATATTAAAGACGTTTACCGCTTCAATAAAATAGAGTTGGATGGCATAAGTGATTTAGAAGCCAGAGCTCGCAGATTTGTTGAGTTGAATGTAATTGAGCAAGTAAGAGATTTGCAGAAAACAGCCGTGGTAAAAGCCGCTTGGAGAAATGGAAATACTCCATCTTTGCATGGATGGGTGTACGATGTAGCTAATGGTTTAATCAAAGAGTTGATAACAGTTGAATCTACAAACAAATAGTTTATGAGATCAATAGTGGTTTTTATTCTTGCATTGATGTTGGTGGTGCCATGTTCTTATGCACAACAACTTCAATATAATGACCAGCGATTGGGAAAGTGGATGTCTTTTAGAAGCAACACTTGGCTTACCAAAAATTGGGCGATGTATGCGGAAAGAAACTACCGACATTATACTTTGCTGCCTAATATTGAACAGTTTGCATTTAGAGTAGGGGCTTTTTATCGCGCCGATTCTTCACACTTTATGTTTGGTGGGGGATATGCTTCATTTAAGAATGTTGCTCCTACAACCGAATTGGTTCAAATTTATCAAACAGAGATGCGCCTTTGGCAGCATGTGTCTTATGCCAATAACTGTGGCAGATTTTTTTATGATTTCAGATATCGTTTAGAAGAAAGGTTAATTGACGATAAAGATTTTTACTTGCGCCATAGATTGAGATTTCAAAATAGCATCCCTTTCAACAAAAGAAAACTAGAGCGAAATGCCTTGTTTTTACAAAGCGAAATTGAATTGTTTTTAAACAATGATTCTCCCCTATACAATAGATTGCGTTATCATGCCATGTTGGGATGGATGGTTTTTTCTAATGTTCAAGTTTTGGTAGGTTTTTCCAATGATTTAAATGATACCTATAATCGAAAGTATTTTAGTTTCACCTTCGCTTACGATGTGGATCTAACAAAATTTGCCAAAAAATAATTTTAGGCTTGTTGGTTAAAGTCTATCTCCATTCTATGTCTTTCATTTTCGTAAGTGTATTTTACTCTAAATTGGTAGGAGTCACAAATGCTTTTAATGATTGATAATCCTAATCCCAAAGAATTTGTTTTTGAACTCGATTTACTAAATCTATCAAATAGATTTTGTGGGTTAGTATTTGGTTTATCACCCGTATTGATAATTGTTAGTTTTTGCTCGCTAATTTGGATAACTAAGCTACCAATTTGATTGTTGTGCAGTATGGCATTTGAAATTAGGTTTTCGATTAATATATCAGCAAGAAAAGGATTGATGTTTAGAATAATTTCATCGGTGAAATCTGTGCTTATTATCATGCCTCTTGCTTCGGTAAGTTCAGTTAGATTGTGTAAATGTTCGCTCACCAATGCGTTTAAATTTATTCTTTTGTTTTGATCATATTGCTTGTTTTTTATTCTAGCCAAAAGTAAAAGAGAGTCGTTTAACTTCGATAATCGTTTGGTGGCACGAATAGAAGAGTTAAGTGAATCTAGTTGCTGCTGTGTTAAGTTGTCTGATTGCAATAGCAATTCCAGTTTGTTGTTGATAATCGCCAAAGGTGTTTTCATTTCATGAGAAGTATTTTCAATAAACTCCTTTTGAATTTTGTGTGTTAAATTGGTGATTTCATGAGAAAGGATATCGAATTCTTCTACTTCACTTTTGGGGAAGCTAAGATTTGCAGAACTACTTGTATTGTAGTTTTTAATGTTGTCGAGTATACCCTGAAACGAATGCCATATTTTCTTTGACAGTTTATGATTTAGGAAGGCGAGAATACTTGAAAAAACTATCACAATGATTACAACTAGCACAATTACACCCCCTAAGATTTGTCTTTTTTCTAATAAAGAGCGTCTTAATTCGATGTAGAAGTAATGGTCTCGTGCTTTCAATTTAAAAGTTAATTTTCTGTAGGAGATATTTCTTTGTTCTATTTTGTCGTAAATGATAGTGTCTGATAAAATCTCGTCACCTGCCACCTCAAAAGGTGCTGTTTCTTCAATATGCAGCATATTTGCCGAATAGTTTTGATAATGGATAATACTATCCGATTCCATTAACTTATTTATAGTGTAATTTTTTCTTCTTTGTAATTTGTTTTCGATGTCATACTCGATAACATAATCAAGTAAAACAAAGAATAGTATGCCGCCAAAGCATAGCATCACTAGAGAGACTAAAAATAAATACCATCTAGATTGTTTAATTTGCCTCATCTTTCAGAAAATTTATATCCAATTCCGTATACTGTTTTAATATAGTCGTTAGCTCCTCCTTGGGTAAGTTTTTTTCGCAAATTACTTACGTGCGTATAGGTGAAATCTAGTGTGTCGCTAGAGCTCATGTATTCACCCCAAAGATGGTCGAGTAGAGATTCTCTGGTGACTACTTTTTCTTTGTTTTCTAAAAAGTAAATGAGCAGATAAAGTTCTTTTTTGGTAAGTGCTATTGCCTGGTTGTTTACTAAAACTTCAAGAGTGTCTATGTTCACACTAATTTCGTTGAAATTGATGCATTTATTGCCCTGAAATTTCCTTCGTCTTATCACCGATTTTATTCTTGCATTGAGTTCTGATAGGTGAAAAGGTTTGGTTAAATAGTCGTCGGCTCCATTTTCTAAACCCTGTAATTTGTCTTCAATGGATGTTTTTGCAGAAATTATGATTATTCCTGTGCTTGATGTTTTTCTTTTTAATTCGGTGATAACATCTAAACCATTGCCGTCGGGTAGGCCTAGGTCAACTATCACACAGTCATATTCATATTGAACTATTTTATCGAGTGCAGAATCTAATTTAGCGGCACTTTCACAAACGTAGCCTACAGCATTCAAATATTCTTTGGTGGTGGCTAAAAGTTCGGGTTCGTCTTCAATAATTAAGAGTTTCATGCGAGTGCAAATTAATATTCTTTATTGAAAGAAAGCCCCTCGCACGGGGAATTGGTAATAAATTACCAACGAACAGACATTTGAGTATGGCGAGGGGCAGGGGTAATTGTTTTGTTTTATTGAGTTCTGAAATAATTAATAATCCATCTGTTTTTAAGAATTCTATTGCGTATTTCATCATCATCGTCATCTATTTCTAACTTAACATCAACCTCTTCTTTGTTTAGAAAAGTTAAAACTGGTTTAGTCCATTTTTTCTTCTTTTTTAACCAGTTATTATTCATTAAAGTCCTAGTAATTCATGTTTGTTGGCAAGGTAAAACAATAATCTAAAGAAAATCTAAAGGAAGGGATGGAGCAGCAGGGGAATAAAAAAAAGAGTGAGATGGAATCTCACTCTTCAATTTTTTGTGGCGGAGAAGGAGGGATTCGAACCCCCGGTACCTTGCGGTACGTCAGTTTTCAAGACTGATGCAATCGACCACTCTGCCACTTCTCCGCCGCAAACATACGACAAACTTTTAAATCTCGAAAATTCGGAGCTTATTTTTTCAATAAAATTTTAAAAGCAACTTTTTTCTTTTTTTACGTCCTTTTAGTAGAGGGGGAGTTTTTGCTTTTTACTATATTTAATTTTTCAGAACTTAATTATGAAGAAATTTCTTTGGTTTTCGTTGATATTATTGGGTTTTAGCTCTTGTAGAAGAGATTTAGAAAATGCCAGTTGGAACGCTCATGCCGTGGCGCCTTTGCTTAAGTCATCTTTGTCGATTAGTGATGTTCTGGGTAACGATGTTGTGCAGGAGAATCCCGATAAATCTATAAAAGTGGTATATAAAGAGAATCTTTATAACGTTACTACCGATTCTCTTTTGAAATTTCCAGATAGTACCTATACTTATGGTACTAGTCTTCAATCTTTGGTTTTGGCAAATGATTCTGTGGTGTATCCGGTTACTTTGGGTAAGATTGCTAGAGATCAAGGCGGATTTACCGGGCCTTTTATCCTTTCAAATCAAGGTAATCCCTTTATTTTTCCTGCTTTTTCAAATATTAGTACCAATGACATTAATTTGGATGGTAGTACTTTTTTTCAATCGATGGATGTTATATCTGGTTTCATGGACATCAGAATTGAAAATGGTTTGCCAGTAGATATTAGTGTGCTTGATTTCTTGCTTAAAAATGACGCAATGTATGGCGGCGCCACTATTGCTCAAGGATCTTTTCCTGTGATACCTAGTGGAAGCTCTTATACAATGAGCTTCGATTTAGCAGGTAAAACGGTATATGGAAAGATGGTTGCCAAAATATTAAATATGAACACCGATGCCTCAGCCGGACCGAAAATTATCGATACCAATAATGCGGTAACAACGGTAGTTAAAATTAGAAATCTAAAACCGCTTACTGCTCAGGCTTATTTCCCCGATCAAGATGTTTTTAATGTGGTGGAGGATATCACCGTTTTCACGAAAGACAACATGATGCTTGATAATATCTCGGTGAAGGAAGGTAATGTTGAAGTGCGCGTTAATAGTAGTATTAGAGATACTATTTTCTTTAAGTATTTTATTCCTAATGCGACCAAAGGAGGGGTGCCGTTTCTTATAGATACATTTATCACGCCTGCTCCTCCCAATAGTATTGTGAGCACTAATTTTTCTTTTCCATTTACAGGCTATGAAATGAGCTTAAGAGGTTATGGCGTTGAAGACAATCCCGGTGTTATGACCGATTTAAATAAGAATACTATTTACCCCGATGCCGATACAATTAACACCTTTGTACAGCAAATCATAGGAAGCGTTAAATCTAAAAATCAAATGGTAACACTTACTTTGGGTGATACTTTTTATATAGAGGCTGGATTAAAGGATGTAATAATTTCAGGAGCCACTGGTTATTTGGGTAATCCAGCTATCAAAGTAGGGCCTTCCGGCTCTAAAATGAATGCCTTTGATAATTATGTGTCGGGAGCCCTAAACCTAGAAGATATCAAAGTTGATTTGGCTATATCTAATGGTTTAGGAGCTGGAATGAGTGTCGATATTTTAGATTTATCCACCCGAAATGTAGAGCAAAATATCACCAAAACATTAAGTAGTTCCTTAATAAACACTCCGATAGTAGTTCCTTCAGCACTTGATGTGCCCAATGGCAACTCTCCCGTCACATCGAGCGATGTCGCACTAACTTTTAACAAGGGTAATTCGAATATTAATCAATTGATTGAGATTTTTCCTGATTCTGCGCGCTATGATGTAATGATTAATGTAAATAAGAATATTCCAATTCCTACTTATCAGCAGGTTTTGGCAAGTCCTACCAACTTTGCTTACGATGGTACTCAGGTGTCTGTAAATATGAATATCGAAGTTCCGTTAGCCATGAGTACTACCGATTTGATTTTGGCAGATACAAGTGAATTTTCATTAGAGAAATCAGATGCCACTGCCGCCTATACCGATGGTAAGTTTGCTTTGGTGTGCGACAATGGTTTTCCTTTTTCTGCTGATGTTACCATTTATATGCTCGATTACAGTGGAAATGTAGTTGATTCTCTATTTAAAAATGGAAATATTGCTGCTGCCAATATGGTACAAGTTGCAGGTGAGTGGAAAGTTCAATCTAAATCTCATTCTGTTGTTTCTTTTGATGTTTCTGCTGCTAAAATGGAACATTTGTTCAATAGTAAGAACATACTAATGATTGCTAAGTTTAATACTGCTAATAGTCCCGATTACGTGAAGGTGTATAGCGATTATAGCATAGATTGTAAATTAACAGGGGACTTTGATTTTAAAGTGAAATTGAAATAGCGTAGAGTCATCCGGTTGCCGATGGATGACTCTATAAGGACAAATAAATTGTGAAAATGAAGAAAAATATATTGTTGATTTGTTTTGGTTTTTTTGTTGCGATAGGAGTAGCACAGGATTTTAACAAAATGTCTCCACTGCGAAAAATTGAATTTTCGGGAAATTACTCTTTAAATAGCACCGTTTTAAACTACAATTTTTTAAATGGTATTTACACTGGCCAATTCATTGATTCTGACCTAAAGAATTCGGTTCAAAATAAGTTAGGTGCATACAATCTAATGGGAGCAGAGATTAATGCCTCCGCATTGTATTTTCATAGCATCGCTCCTAGAACTTCCTTTTTTGCTGGTGTTGGTTACGACATTGACTTAGGTATTCAATTTACCGATGACTTATTCAATATTATTTTTTATGGTAACAAGGAGTATGCCGGTAAAACTGCCGATTTGCAGGGAACCCAAGTTAAATTCATGCAGTCGCAATCTTTGCAGTTTGGTTTCACAAAAGATTGGACCGACACTTTGTTGCTTAGTCATAGAATGCAATTGGGTTTAAGTTTAATTAAAGGAGAGAATTTGTACGATATTACCGTTAACAGCGGAAACATTTTTACTCAGCAAACAGGTGAATATATCGATATCACGATGAAAGGAGATATGTATCAATCTGATACCAATAATACGGGCTTAGATGCTTTCAATGGGTTGGGAGCCGGATTGAATTTAAAGTATGAGGTAAAGAAAGATTCATCATACAGAATTTTATTTGAGGCCAGAAACCTAGGATTTATGCGTTGGAACAACAATACCATTCATAATTCTATGGATACTACTATCCGTTTCGAAGGAATCGTAATAGATAACATTTTTGCCATACAAGATTCAACTTTTAATAACATTAATGCACAAAGCATAGCAGGAGATGGATTGAAAGCGCGCAAAGAATCACATTGGATGCTACTACCAATTACCTTACATGCCAATTACCGTCAGTACCTTGGCGCTAAAAATTATCTTGAAGGAGATATCACTTACAAAAACTGGGGTACTTACATTCCTAAATTGATGGTAGCTTATGGAAGGAAATTCAACAAATGCTTATCTGCCGATATCAATGCTGGTTACGGTGGATACGGCACTTATCATCTTGGATTGAACTTTAATGCCGATTGCAAATATTTTCAATTAAGAGCTGGTGCTTCCGACCTGTTGGGATTTATTGCACCTAAAGAGTTTTCCAATCAGGGAGTTTATTTGATGGCCGCATATCTTTTTTAATTTTCAAGGCATCTTTCTTCGTTTTTTTGCGTTTACATTTGTGTACATGCAGCATCACAATTTTATAAATACGCACGCTGTTCTCCATATCAAAAATATGGTGAGCAATAGTTGTGTAAAAGTGGTTCGTGAGGAGTTGCAAAGAACCGGATTTATTGAGGTTTTGAATGTTAAGTTAGGTGAGGCAGAAATCAATTACGATGCCCAAGTTTTAAATTTAGATGTTATAGATACTATCTTAAAGAGAAACGGATTTGAACTATTACAAGACACCTCAGTGAAGTTGGTTGAACAGATTAAAACTGTTGTTATTGAGCATATTTTTTATGGAAGTAACACTAACTCATTAATGCGCAATTCTGATTATCTAAGTGAGCGTTTGGGGCAGCCTTATCCTTATTTAAGTAAAATATTTTCCGATAAAACAGGATCTACTCTTGAGAAATATATCATCTTAATTAAAATTGAAAAGATAAAAGAGTTGATTACTTACGAAGAGCATTCATTAAGCGAAATTGCCTACATGATGGGGTATAGTAGTGTTCAGTATTTGAGTAATCAATTCAAGCAAATAACTGGTTATACCGTTAGCGATTACAAATCAAAAGGAATAAAAGATAGAAAGCCGCTGTCGTCGGTGTTATAAAATACACAGTACTTGGTAAAATGTAAGGTTGGGAGAAGAATTTACTTAAACGACACACCAATACCACTTCCTTCATACCAATGGTTAATTGGCTTTTCTTTAAAGAAAAGAAAACTTCTGCCAGTCTCTTGTGAGAACAACGCTAGTTTATCTGAGGCATGTGAGTTGTCGCCCAATATAATTGATTTGTCGTTGAGTAATGGTTGAATGGTTTTATATTCTTGAAATTCGTATTCTGTAGAATGATCGCTATCGTTAATAAACAATTCAATTGGCTCTTTCAATTTTTTTAAACTTTCAATAGAATCTCCATAAAGAATTTCGCCTACTTCTTTGTATTTGCCACTTAATAAATAACCTGCTTGGGGATTAATATCGGTGCCATAAAATTTACCAGGAAATCCTTCTGCTTTGTTTTTTAATAAGGCAGAGCAAAGCAAAACTGAACCTAATCCCTTGTCGATACCTGTTTCTACAACAACTGTTGGTTTAATGATCCTAATGAAGGCATACCATCCTAATCGTTTGGCAAATCGCACTTCCTTATCGGCAAATTTTTTCAAATCTGATTTCTCTGTTTCTCGCTGAATATGCTGAATCAATTCTTGATCGTTTTGTGCTTCGTTGATGTAAGTTAGCACTTCTTTGTAATCTTTTTTGGTAACGATGGCGATGAGGTGTGCCAAGTATAAGATGTTGTCGGGAGCCAATTCGTAAGTGAAGTTGGTATCTTCTTTAGAAGCAAATCCCCATTTAATCACAGCCTTAAACTGACGAGCTGGGTATTTAGAGGCAAAGTAAATTCTTCTTAGAAAATGAAGTAGCCATATGCGTTTTAAAAATCGAAGTATCGTGCGTTTCATTGTGGCTTATTCTTCGGGGTTTTTTAGGTAATTATCGATTGCCGCTCTAACACTTCCGTAAGTCTTCAGAAGTTCTAATGCTTGTGGCATCTCAATTTTAAGTTCATCCATTACCATTCTAGCACCTCGGTCTACTAACTTGTTGTTCGATAATTTCATGTCCACCATTTTGTTACCACGCACTTTTCCTAGTTTAATCATTACTGCGGTAGAAATCATATTTAATATCAATTTCTGCGCAGTTCCGGCTTTCATTCTGGTGCTGCCTGTTACGAATTCCGGACCAACAACTGCCTCAATAGGGAACTTGGCAACTTTGGATAACGGACTGCCCGAATTACAAGTTATACAGCCCGTGGTAATGTTTTTTTCGTTGCATTTTAACAATGCGCCAATCACATAAGGTGTAGAGCCAGAAGCTGCAATTCCTATCACAACATCTTTTTCAGAGATATTTCTATCTTGTAAATCTATCCATCCCTGCATATGGCTATCTTCAGCAAACTCAACAGCTTTTCTTATGGCGCTATCTCCACCTGCAATAATACCTATAACAACACCATGCTCAACGCCAAATGTTGGCGGACATTCAGATGCGTCAACAACTCCCAATCTACCGCTGGTACCTGCGCCAATGTAAAATAATCTTCCACCTTCGGCCATCTTTGGAACTATCACATTGATTAGAGCTTCAATGTTTGGAATAACTTTCTCTACTGCTTGCGGAACTGTGTGGTCTTCCTTGTTGATGTTGGTCAACAATTCATTCACACTCATCTGTTCTAGATGTTTGTATTTTGATTCGGCTTCGGTTGATTTCTTAAATTCCATAATTAATAGATGCTTGGAAATTTATTAGGATTGCTTTCGCGCATCATTTTATAAACTTTGTCGAAAACAGTTTCCACATTAGGTTTAGAAAAGTAATTTCCATCTGAGCCGTAGGCCGGACGGTGATCTTGCGCTGATATCGTTTTTGGTTCAGAATCTAAATAGAAATAGGCTTCTTGTTCTTCTAAGATTTGTTGCAACATGTAGCCGCTTGCACCTCCTTGAACATCTTCATCCATCACAATTAAACGATTTGTTTTCTTAACAGAATCAAGGATTTTTTTATGACGGTCGAAAGGTAAAAGTGTTTGAACATCAATTATCTCAAGATGAATGTCGAACTCTTTTAATTGCTCTGCAGCTTCAATGGCAATACTTACGCAAGAACCATAAGTCACTAAGGTAACATCGCTACCTTCTACAACAACTTCAGGAACCCCTAACGGTACTTTAAATTCACCTAAATTGGCTGGTAATATTTCTTTTCTTCTGTAGGCTAACAATGGCTCAATTACAATTCCAGGGTCGAAGGCACTTAACAAAGTGTTGTACATACCAGCGGCTTGAGTCATGTTTCTTGGTACGCAAATGTAGATACCGCGAAGAGAATTGATGATCATTCCAAGCGGTGAGCCTGAATGCCAAATTCCCTCGAATCGATGCCCACGCGTTCTTATGATTAATGGAGATTTTTGTCCGCCCTTTGTTCTGTAATGCAGTGATGCCAAATCATCACTAATGGTCATCAAACCATAGATTAGGTAATCAAGGTATTGAATTTCAGCAATGGGTCTTAACCCTCTAAGAGCCATTCCAACTCCTTTTCCAAGAATGGTCGCTTCTCTAATGCCGGTGTCGGTAACGCGCATTTCACCGTATTTTTTTTGCATACCTTCTAATCCTTGATTTACACCACCAATTTTTCCAGCATCTTCACCAAAGATTACCAATTTAGGCTCTTTGGCTAGCAATGCGTCAAAATTGTCGCGCAAAATAATTCTACCGTCAACTACTGGTGAATCTTCATTATACAAAGGTTTTACCTCCTTAACATTGATAGCCGAATACGCGTCGTGACTGTAAAGCAGGGAGTTGTATCTGTCAAAGTTTACGATGTTCTCTTGGGTAAGCCAATCTGATAAAGTTTTCTTTTCATCACTTTCTTCATTGCGCACATAACGTAAAACTTTCTTAGTGGCAATTACTAAATCTTTCCAATTGGTATCTATACCGTTAAGCAGGCTGCGTTTTACTTGTAGGATGTTCTCTTTACTTGCGCTTTTAGCGGCAAGTTGATCAAATAATTTACAAAGCTCTTTTACTTCGTTCTTTATTGGAGTGAAGTAAGCTTTCCAAGCAGCGTCTTTACCTTCTTTAACGGTTATTACCGCCTGATCTTCTATTGCTTTTAATTCTTCTTCTGTAGCAAAACCTTGCTTTAAAATCCATTCTTTAAATTGCTTGTTGCAATCGTATTCTTTTTCCCAGGCAAGTCTTTCCTCAGATTTGTATCTCTCGTGAGAGCCCGAAGTAGAATGGCCTTGTGGTTGCGTTAGTTCTAACACGTGAACTAAAACCGGAACATGTTTTTCGCGAGCTAATTCTGTTGCTTTTTTGTAGGTTAGGCATAGGGCAGGGTAATCCCAGCCATTCACGGTCATGATTTCCCAACCTTTATTTTCCGCATCTCTTTGAAATCCAGCCAATGCTTTTGAAATACTTGCTTTGGTTGTTTGTAGTGAAACCGGAACTGAGATGGCGTGTCCGTCATCCCACACCGATAAAACCACCGGTACCTGTAAAACTCCCATGGCGTTTATCGCTTCAAGGAATATCCCTTCAGAAGTGCTGCCATCACCAATCGTACAAAAAGTAACTTCGTTTCCTTTATTGGATAAGGTTGTAAATTGATGTAAATCTTTATTGTTTCTAAATAATTTAGATGCTAAACCTAAACCAACAGTTCTAGGAATTTGTGCCGCTGTTGGAGATAAATCGGTGGTAGTGATTTTAAGCTTAGTCATGTCTTTCCACGATCCATCTTCATTGATAAAACGTGTTGTGAAATGACTATTCATCTGGCGACCTGCCGAATGTGGCTCAGCTTCTATACTTGTGTGCGAATAAAGTTGTGCGAAAATTTGCTGATAAGTTAGCTCTTTAATGGCAAGCATAATGGTTTGATCGCGGTAGTACCCACTTCTGTAGTCGCCATCTCGAAACTGCTTGGCAAGCGCAATTTGAGCAACTTCTTTACCATCACCAAAAATACCAAACTTAGCCTTTCCGGTAAGAACTTCCTTCCTTCCCAAAAGACTCGCTTCTCTACTTTCTACAGCTAATTTATAGTCGGCTAAAACAGCTTCCTTAAATTCGGCAAGTGACAATTCATTCGCAGTATTTTTTCCTTTCTCAGAATAACTCATTCTTATGAAAACATTTAAAAGTCAACACTCGCCGCGTTTCTGCCCCTTAATTCCTACGCGAAAATAGCAATTTAGGTGCATATGCTCGAAACGATTTTAAGGAAAGAATGTTTTTTGTTGAATTTATTTTTGTTAACCTCTTGAAATAGTTGACTTTAAAGGCAAAAGTGTTTTAAAAAGTTTTTAACAGGTGGGTTATTTTTTGAGAATAATTTTGCGGTAACGTTTTTCGGTAGTCGAAACTCCGCCATTTTCATGCAAAATGTTTTGAGTAATTTCCCATTCCTGATGGTTTAATCCACTCTCAATAATTTTCCAATTTTCGCTAACCGAGGTGGTGTCGTAAGTGATAGAAATTATTTTCCCATCACTCGACCATTGAAAATTTCTGTTTGTGAAGGAGGTGTCGATAGCATCGGTAAAATTACCTTTATTTTCCTTTTCGAAATGGTAGGTACCCGCATTTTCGAGGTTGTATTCTGAAGTCTTTCCTGGAAACTCTTGCTTAACGTAAAGTTTTTCGATGCTCCAATCTCCCTGCTTTAAAATAGTGCTATGCATTTCTTTGCCGCACGATAATGCAATAAAAAGGATAGAAAAAAAGATGATGGTTTTCCTATTCATTTTAATTTGCTTTCATTACATGTTTTTGTATAAATGTCATAGATACGTCCGTTATAAGCGGGTAGTTTTCCAAAAATAATATTGCTTTGTTCTTTAGGTACTCTCCTAATAAAGTTTTTTAAAATACAGGTTATCTGCTCGTTGCTATAAGGTGAAATTACTTCAAAAAAACTTTCAGGATTTTTCGCAACAAATTCGAGTAAGCCTTCGCTCAAAAAATCTAAAGCTTTCATTTCACATTTTTCTGTATGGCCAATGTTAATCAAAGCGTATTTTGAAAAGTAAGCAGTATCACTAACCAACTTATATTTAAAGAAAGCGCGAATTGTTTTTTCTGACTCCTTTTTTAAGTTTTCGCTGGGTACTTTTGAGCTAAAGAATAATTGAAATTCATTCATGCTTGAGGGAAATCGGGCGTAAGCGATACCTTTAAATGAAACATTTTTAGGGTTTTTCTCAAGATGCCTTAAGGCTTCTACTAAACGTGTGCATTTGTGCTTCAGTTCTTGCTTGTTGATGGTGACCTTTACGTCTCTTGTGAGCGATTCTGCGGGTACTATGATATCAGAATCTTTTTGAGTATAGTAATACAAATTGTTTTCCGACACTTGAAAATCATATTCACCTGGTTCGGGCAAAATAATCTCGTAATTTCCAAATTTATCTGTTTTGGTGTCGCTTACTTTGATTTTGTTTTTCCAGGCGCTAACCATCATTTGATCTATTACCAATCCTGTGTTATCTGATACATTGCCTTTCACTTTCGCAGTGG
>CAYORT010000002.1:8788-152235 GCA_964406465.1 uncultured Chryseobacterium sp. | reverse complement strand
CGTGTACTTTTATTTCTAGCATTGTTACAAGTGTGTGCTTATGCTCAGGGTACTTCGTCAATGCTTTCTAGTTTAATAAATGAAGGTAAAGTTAGTGAGCTTAGCGGAAATTATACCGCGGCTGAGGAGGCATACTTGAGTGCTTTAACTCTTGATAGTAATAATGCCGACGTGCATGTACTTTTAGGGAAATTATACCATTCAACTAACAAATACAATTTAGCGCTCAATGAATTAGATAAAGCTCTTGAATTAAACAGTGATAATATTGATGCTTTGTTTACAAGAGGTAATATCAATGTGGATATGGGTAACAATCATCTGGCGATTGCCGATTATACTCGTTGCATAGAGTTAGATCAATCTAAGATGGAATACTATATGAGTAGAGGTTTTGTATCTGCACAATTAGGGCTGTTTAATGACGCAACAAAAGATTTCGCTATCGCTATTCAGGTGAATAAAGAAGAGGCCATAGCTTTCTATAATTTTATGCGTGTTCAAGGCGTAGAAATGTTGCAAAGCAACTGTTCTTACGCTCAATCCTTACAAAATACAGGAAACATGCAAGCAGATTTAGTGGTGAACACTTTTTGCTTTTAATTTGGAAAAATCAATTGTTAAATTCTTTCAGTCTCTTCTCTTTATCTTATAAGTGATACTCTTCCAATTTCCGATTCCCAATTAGATGTGTGGTTGCGTTTGTATCTTACCTTCCATACATAAACATCAATCTCGGCTTCTTTTCCATTATAAGTACCATCCCATCCTTTATTAATATCGTCACTCTTAAAAATTAATTCACCCCATCTATTGAAAATCAGCAATTCAAAATCGGATACACTTATACTCCTAAACAAAAACACTTCATTTAAGCCATCTTTATTTGGTGTAAAAGCATTTGGAGCGTATACTTTTCTTATGACAAATATTTTTACAGAATCGTGGAATGAACATCCTTGATCATCATAGGTAATGTAGTGATACGTAATGTCGTTTTCGGGCAATTCGACTAGCGGACTTGAGCAATCATCACATGATAAGTAAGTGCTTGGAGACCAAGATATATTGTTTGCTGTGCTAGTGATTTGAGCATTTTCTCCATATTCTAATATATACTTGCTATTCAATCCCTTAATTTGATTTTTCGCTATTTGAATTTCTGTATTCGCAGAATCAGAACAATTGTCGTTGTTGATGATGATCACTTTATATGTTGTGTTTTCTGAAGGAAAGGCAAACGGATTTGCACTTAAACTATCACTTAGTGTAGAAGCAGGAGACCAAATATATTTTTCACCTCCCTTTGCCCATAGTTGTAATGTGTCTCCTAAGCAAATTTGAGAAGATGGTACTATATTTTTTTGCACCTTAGAAACATTCACTTTATAATATAAATTTGTATTGCCGCATTCGTTGCTAATTTTAGCTGTATATTTCGTTGCGACTTCTGCTGAAGAGATTGGTGTTTTGCTATTTGTTGCGTTTAAATAAGTACTTGGCGTCCATAAATAGTCGTAATTATCAGTTAACTTAAAATCTAATGGTGTCGACTCTCCAAAGCAAATTAAAGTATCCTTCGCGATAGTGAAATTTGGAACGGGCAATACCTTCAAATACACTGAATCCTGAATCAAGCATCCGAAATCATTGTAAAACGAAACTTTAAGGGTTGTTGAATTATTTAATTTAAGGGTTGGATTGCATATTTGAAAATTATTGAAAAGGTTTTGCGGACTCCAATCGAAATTACTGCCCGGTCCAGCTTGCACCTGATAAGAGCTTTGCTGACAAACAGAATCATTGGCACTTATATAATGCTTTGTTGATGCTATTTTGATAGTAATTGCAGCTGTGTCATCAGCACAGTGGCTATCAGAATTAACTATATATGTGGTGTTTTGCGTTGGTGTAGCAACTACAATTGCTCCTGTACTTTTGTTAAGGGTGGATGCCGGACTCCATTGATATTGATTAGCGCCGCTTGCAGTGATAATTGCACTTTTTCCCGGACAAACAGAATCGCTGCTAGCGCTAATGGTAAGAGGAGGTACTACTTTAATATTAATGTAGGTGGTGTCGGCAGGCGGACATCCCGTTGGATTCATTGCTATTAAAGTTATTTTGTAGTTACCTGCTTTGTTATAGGTGTAGAACGGATTAGTTTCATTGCTAGCATCGCCATTGCCGAATTGCCAAAGATAAGAAGTGGCGCCATCGCTTTTGTTGATGAAGTGCGTTTTTTCATTTTGACATAATACTGAGTCGGCCAATCCTCCAATAGATGCACTTAATTTAGAAGCAGAAAATTTAATGCCAACTTCGTTGCATTTTGCTTGGTTGGTAGATTTGTTCGTAGGCGACCAAACCCCACTTGTCACTGGGAAGTCAGAAGATCCGTAACATCCACCGCAAACCGCTTGGTAAATATTTCCTTTCTTATCAAACCTGCTAGTGCCGCCATCTACATGTTCGCTCACAGAACTTCCACCCAAAAAGGTTCCGTATTTAAGAGATTGCATATTCTTGCTGAATACAGCAAAATAGAAATCATTTCCATCAGTTGTAGATTGAAAAGCATCGGCACTAATTGGCATTCCATGCATGCTTCCAAATAATGTTCCCACGTTCGGGTAGTTTGCTGTTTGAACATCAATGTTTGTCTTTCCTCCCCATCCAGATACATAGATATCTTCGCAGTCACTCACTAAAAATGCAGTAGGCGACATTTGCATTAATGTTGTGTTTGAGCCAAAAGTGGAAGAAAATATGGTTGTGCTTAAAGAATTGTCTAATTTATGAATAAAATGCTTAGTGTTGGGGTTGTTGTAAGTTCCCGCTGTAATGGGGTATATGCCTCGTGTTTGTCCTAAAACGTAAACATTGTTACTGTTGTCTAATTGAATAAAATAGGTTTGGTCGAAGGCACTGGTGCCCATAAAAGTAGAAGCAATTATTTGATTTCCAGATGCTGAAATATGAGTAATGAAACCATCTACACCACCCTTTATACTTGCATTTAAAACACCAGGAGTAGTGGGGAAGTTTGAACTTTTTGTTCCACCTGTTATGTACAAATCATTATTCTTATCAATCTGCACAGAATAAGCAGCATCGTTGTCGTACCCGCCCAAATATGAACTAAATATTAAACTTGATAAATTGTTGTTTAATTTAAATACTATACCATCATGCATACCTCCAGCATATTTTTTTTGAAATGCACCAGCCAAAGGAAAGTTGTTTGATGTGGTAGAAGTAACAACGATTGCATTGCCATTGTTGTCATTTATGATTTCACCTCTAAACCAATCGCCATAATTATAAGACATTCCATTGGCGAAAGTTTCATCGTTTAATCCGTCGTTATATGTTCCACCTATAAATGTAGAGCCAACTAAGGCTGAACCAGAAGAGTTAAATTTAGTAACGAAAATGTCTACACCATCGGGAAATTCTAAGTAGTAATTTAAATTTAAGTAAGCCCCACCATTAAAACTTTTATCGAAAGCTTGCGGAGTGGTTGGAAAATTGGTAGATCCTGTGGTGCCAAAGATGCTTAATTGATCTTGCTGATCAACTACCAAAGAGTGAGGTTGCTCGCAGCCAGTGCCGCCTAAATGTGTAGAGTATAGAAAGGTGCTGCCGTCTGAGGAGAATTTACTAATAACAACATCGTCGATTCCTCCATTGTATCCAATGTTGTAAGCTCCTATAGTTGTGATATATCCTGAGCCATAGGCGATTCCCGCGATGTAGAGGTGTCCCGACTTATCATATGTAGCGCAAAATCCTCTGTTGTCGGCAACAGATCCGGTAAAGGAAGCAAACACAATCACCGGGTCAATAATTAATTTTTGATTGTGGTTGTAATTATCAATTTTAAAGGAGTACTGATTGTTCTCGTTTTTAAAGTATTTATTGGCTATTTCTCTTTTTGAATTCTCATTTATTTGATAGCTAAATGGTGCTTCATGTATGAAATCTCCAATGGACGAGTGTAGAAGCAGATTTCCATTGTTGATACTGCTTTCTATTCCATCCAATTGAAAGGATATTTGCGATGGGTCGGACTGGGGCTGCACAACTATATCGTATTTTAAATGCCCATTACTTTCATAAAAATGTAGATCTATTCCCTCATAATAATTGCGTAAATAAACTTCTTTGAAAATTGCCACTTTCGACGCCCATTTGCTGCTATCGTCGCCTATGAAATAGTTCATGTAGTCGGCAAAAGGATAAAGGCCTTCTGCTTCTGGTTCTGCGTTATTGTTGAAATTGATTTTGAAAGCGTGCGCTTTTATTTTTTCACTCGGTTGTTCTCCTTCTCCGTGCGCGTATTCGTAATTCTGATGGGCGCGCAAAGCATCATAAACTTTAAAGGTGATTGCGTGCTTTTCTATAAACACCATTCCATAACCTAATTTAACTCCAAACAAAACTTGTGCTGGCCATTGGCCTTGGTTTTGAATAAATCTTGCATTAGAATTGTTTGGGAATGGGCTATTTGCAAATGATCCAAACGCAATTAAGAATGCAGTAATAATGGATAGAATATATTTAGTTATTGCAGGCATTTATTTAGTTAAGCGCAGCAAATTTAAATTAATTGTTCTTCAATGATTTATTGAATTCTGCAAAACCCTAAAAAGATTTCTTAAATTCTGCTTTGATTGTCACAAAAATCGTGCAGTAATTTTTCCTAAGGCCATTGGCCGATTTGTAAGGTTTTTAAATGATTGCTGCTTTCATAGCTTGATGAAATGCGCTATTCCTTTAGTACTTTTAATAAGGTAGAATCCCGAATTTAAGTTTAAAGTTTCTATTCTTTTTCCATTTCCAAACCATAGTCTATCGCCCAAGGCATTATATATTTCCCATACATCTTCATTGTTAAATTGAGAGACCCAAATTTCATTGTTGCACGGATTTGGGTAAAGTTCAAGTGTTAACTGTTTTATTTCTTTTACATTAAGCGCCTCCGATATATAAAAGTTTAAGGAGTCGAGAATGCTGATATTACTATTAAAGCAATCTCCACCCAGCTCCCAAACCATGTAGCCGCTGGCATTACTAACCGCATACTCTATTTTTTTCTTAAAAGTAGGAAGGCCATTGTAGCTCACTTGATGCTGATTCACCGCGGTTACCCAGTCGTTGTGCATTGGGTCTTGTGCGCTTAAGGCGGTATTGGTGTAAATGGAGCAAAGTGTTGGACTAAATTGCCAATACGTATTTTGAGGTGTCATAGGGAATTCTGCCCCATAAAATGCCAAACCTCCCACTACCTGATCTTTTGTTAACCCTCTGCCTAACCAATAGTCGATATCGTTTGTAAAATCAATGTATGCAAATTGATCTGTAGGATTGTTGTAATTCCAGCTTCCAACGCCGCCATATGACATGGTGGTAATAAAATCCATTTGATGCAGCGTTGCATCGCTAACTGCATTCGCGTAAGCATTGTTCCAACCAATAGCCAATGCAGCCGTTAATTCTAATCCGGCGGCGTGAACACTGTCGGCTGTTTCCTGAGCAAAGGCATTGTAATCTTGTAATTGTATTCCATATCCTTCAATGTCTAAGTCGATGCCATCCAACTGATAAAGCCGAGTAAAATCCATCATAGCATGAATAAAAGCAGTGCGGTGATTTTGATTCATCAATTTTTTGTAAATGGCTGTGTCGGCTCCCCAACTGTAATCACCTCCGCCACCATAAGATGGTATCACTTTACAGCCAACAGCATGCGCAGCATTAACCAAAGTGTTCATGTTTTGCGAGAAGCTAATTGTACCATTGCTATCGGGATTCACAAAAGCTACAAAGACATGTGTGAGTTTACTAAAATCTATTGCAGAAATATTGTTCCATCGATAATCTGGAAAATAACCTGTTTTTCTAAATGATTGCGCTTGGCTATTGAAGATAAATAATAAAAGTAAAAATGGTAGTAGTAGTTTTTTTATCATCCCTCAATATAAAAAAAATGCGCAATTTAGAAGCTTTTGAATCGAATGAAAGAATTATATGATGTTGCAATTATTGGTGTTGGGCCAGCGATATGTTCATAAGCATTAGGCCTTCGTAGGCAAAGAAATAAACTTGTGGTGCAGCTATATTGTATGCCTAAAATGTTCAAGGCTTAGAGTCAGCAACAAATGAGTTTGATTATTCAAAGAATTAATTGTCAGGCTATTTGTGGATTTTCACTCTTGCAAATGGAGCTGTTAATATGGGCTTCGGCTTGCAGTTTAAGAGTGATGGCACCAATAAAAAAGAAGTGAATTTAAGAGAGACACTTTTAAAAATTATTGAAGAAGAGCCTTTAATTAGAAATGGGTTTAAGAATATAAGGTTCCTATATGAGGTGAGAGGTTTCGGTTTACCTATGTTTGATGGCAAGAGACAAGTGTCTGCTGAAAGGGTATTGCTAGTCGATGATGCAGCATCATTAATTGATCCTTTTTAAAACGTAGCCAATATATCTTAAAATTGGTAAATAAATCTCCTCGATTGATCAATGCTTTTGCTCGATTGGCACAAAATAAAAGGTTGTTCAATTGGTTGGTTAAAGTGTCAAAGGTGTAAAAAAAAGCAAGTCAATTTCTCGACTTGCTTTCCTTCACTTCTTTTAAATTTAATTCTTAATGAATGAGGTTGCAGCAACAGAACTGTCATTGTTTATTAAGATATAATACAAGCCGCTGGTTAAGTTTTCGATGGAACAGTTGTTTTGATTGCTTTCTAAAACTGTTTGTCCTAAAGCATTTACTATTTTGTAATTCGATCCCATTGGTAAATTGCTAATGATAATGTTGTTATGTGCCGGATTGGGATAAACATTCAGCGATTTTTTGGTTTCAACACTTTCATTGATGGTTGTTCCACAACCTGTTTCGCCCCAATTAACATTCATTGCATTTATCTTTTGAACCAATTTGGCACTCATTTCTTCATGCGAGCATTTTGATGGGTGCCAAGCGTCTCCATAGCCACAGTCGTCGGCCGGATTTCCAGTCCATTTTTCTGCCGTGTATGGTAGTTCTAAAGAAGTAACATTGCCATTGGGAAATTGAGCAATTACATTGTTGGCGATATTTCTTAGTCGAGTGAGCTGATGGGTCCATGTTGGCCATGAATCTGATTTAGAATTACCAAAGCAAATGATTACATTAACACATGGGTGATAAGCCTTGATCTTGTTAATGAAAGCAATATAAGTATTGGTAAATGCCACATCATCTAAGGCGAATTGTGAGCCCCCTTCTTCTTGAGCCATGTCGTTGGTGCCTAAATGAATCACCACTACATCGGGATGAAAAGTAGTGTGGTCGTAAGCTACGCTTCCATCATCTTCCAAGGTGTTGTCGTAATTCTTCGGAATGGTATTGTTGGTAGAACCTGTGTTGTTTCTATATAAGCCTCTTCCCGAAGTAGCTGTAACGTGGTATTCTGCGCCAAGTGCTCTTGCAGTGATTGGACCCCAAGCGTAGTAATTGTCTTCATTAACTGAAACGAAGTTGCCATTTGCCATTGAAGCGCCACCAGTAGAATATTGAGATAAGTTTCCAAATCCACATGTCCAAGAATCTCCAATGAATTCGATTTTCTTATTTGGCTTTGCTGGTAGATCGATAAGTGCTTGATTTCCACCTACTACCGTAAATCCTTTAAATGAACTTTTGCCTGCAGCCCCTTCGGTAATTTTCATTAGCTCAACCGTGTGGTCACCAGCGCTAAGATTGCTTGCTAAGGTGTAGGTGTTTTCTCCGCTTAACATTTTAAGTTGTTCTGTTACAATTACTTCGTCGATAAATACTTTATAGTAGTTGGTGGTGCCTGAGCCTCCTGCGCCATAATCATGAATAGTGGCAGAAATACCTGTTCCATTGAACTTTGCTTTGATGCTTACTCCAGGATAAATGTATTTGGGTTGCAGGGGATTGCTAAAATCAATTCTTCCTGTGTATTGAATTTTTGAATCGTCGGCTGTTATGCCTGGCGTTTGTGCACATATTAAATTGAATGTTAATATGGCAGCTACTCCGACTAATAGTGTTAATTTTCTTTTCATAAAAAGTGGGTGTTGGTTATTTCTCAAAATTAAATCACAATCTTTTTCTTTAATTTGTTTTAATCGCAAAACCCTTGTATACATTGAAAAATACAAAAATGCAAAGTCGATTTCATAAAATGCAAAGTGTTTATGGTGCTAGTTTGAACTTCTTTAATTAATTTTCGAAAATGCTTCTAAAAACTAAATTACTTTGGATTGCCTTCGGTACTACTTTGCTTGTACTTATTTTGGCTTTTTTTAGTTTGAATTTTAGTTCATTTTCTGTTTTGCCCTACTCGGCTAACTCTCCATTTAACTTCAAAACTTTTCGTGAGTCATTGGATTCTGGTTTTAGTAAATCGATTGTTACGATGGACGAAAAAGGTACAATGCGACTCACGTATCAATTGAGCAATAAGCTTGAAGAACCTTTTACAGGGGTATTTTTCTCAAAGAAGGACTCATTGCCTCCGTTTTTTGATGTGAGCGTGTATAATTCGGTACTCGTGCATGTTAAATCAAAGAAAGCTAAGCGTATTCCAATCACTATTACCTTTGATTATGAGGGGTTTAGTGCTAAGCAAAAAGAGTTTCAGTATGTCCCCTATACTGCGTTAGTCGATTATGTTGGTGAGGGTGATTACGAGATTTCCCTTGCCGATTTTAAGGAACAAAGTTGGTGGTATCGTACCCATCATAAGAGTCCCGAAGATTTTAAAAATATTGATTTTACTCGAGCAAACTTTTTAATTATTGGTTCTTGCCAGCTACTTGGAGCAGGCGGTGAAGATGAAATTGAAGTAGCGAATTTGGAATTTTACAATAACAATACTAAGTATTATATATCTATTGCTCTTTTACTTGTATTGCTTTACTCCTCTTTGTTTGTATACTACTTCATGAAGCAGAAGAAACAAGTTTTTGTTCCTTATGTAGCCAATGATGTTTCAGATGCCGCCGTCACCAAACTCGATAAAGTGATGCAATATATTGCTGTGAACTATACTAATCCCGATCTGGATCAAGAAGATATGCAGCGAGAATTAGGAATCTCTGCTCGTGAAATAGGTTCCTTACTGAAGGATAATTTGCAAACTTCATTTAAAAATTACCTCAATCAAATAAGATTGGCAGAGGTTAAAAGATTGCTCAAAGAAACCGATTTGCCTATTTCCGATTGTGCTTATCGATCGGGGTACAATAACATTTCTCACTTCAACAGGGTTTTCAAAAATGAAATAGGGGTGAGCCCGAAGCAATACCGCAAAGAAAAATAATTTGCATTTTCTGTTTTTCACCTTTGCTTTCTTGTTTTTTCAAGGCTTTTACAAGAAAGTCAAGTGCTTCTCTTTTTAAACAAATTCAATTTTGTTACCCGCCCTTAACTTGGCCAAAGAAACTAAAAACTGTTAGCCATGAAAAAAATTAAACTACTACTAAAAAGAATTGTTTTAACCTCTATGTTATTATTTGCGGGCAATCTAGCTGCTAAGGTTAATCTCTCCCTAGATGATCCTAATATCTCCTACGACGGAGTGTATTATCCTGTGATTAGTGCCAATAAAGTGCAGTTCAATAGGCATTTAAGTTCTATGATTAATGATTGGGAATCGGGTATTGGCGGACAATGGATCAATCAATGGGTAATTACGCAAACGGGAGTTCGTATTCGTTTTAAAACCGCTAGTCCTAGTATCGATTTTAAATTTAGTAAAAGAGCTGGAGGAGGAAGCATTGGTGCGCTGCCAACCAACGGATTTACAATTTTTGTAAATGGTGTGGAAAAGGCCTCTTTCTCTGATACTACCTTCACCGTTATTAATCCAAATACCGCAACCTCCAACACCTTTGAGCTTACTTTGCCAAATTTATGGGCCGTTGATTTGGTTGGCATGCAGCTCGAAGATGGGTATTCTTTAGATGCCATTTCTCCTCTTAATAAACCTGTTTATGTGGCTATAGGTAATTCTATCACCCATGGAACCGGACAATATGTTTCTTCGGCAAAGGGATATCCTTTTTTATTGGCTAGAAAGATGGATTGGGATTTACACAATATTGCTGTTGCAGGCGCAACTCTTGGTTGGGCAATTGCCAAAAATATCAAGGGTAAACACGTTGATTACATCACTGTTAAAATCGGTTTCAATGATTGGAAATACGTTAATGCCTCTTTGGCCTCTAAACAAGCCGAATATGGTAAATTACTTGACAGCCTTAGAGCGTATCAGCCCAGCGCGAAAATCATTTGTATTTCGCCTCTTTTTAGTTCAGATGCAAGTGGTGCTGCCCCTTATACTTTGCAAGAATTTCGCGATATGGTGGAAAGTGTTGTTACTGCTAAAATGCAAAACGATCCAAATATTTGTTTGCTAGTGGGGGCCGATTTCTCCGATGCATCAATGCTGGCACCTGGCGATCCCACTCACTTAAGTGAATATGGCGCAAGTAAAATTGCCGATGCTCTCTACACTCAAATCAACAATTGCAGTTATTCGACGTCTACAAAAGCACACAATGAGTTGAATTCAAGATTATTTGTGAAGACTATCTCAGCTACCCAAGTTCTTTTACACTGTGAAAATCAAGGAGAGTACAATTTTGTTGTGTATGCTGCCGACGGCAAATTAATTTCTTCAAAAACGGTCTCACTTTTCAAAGGAGAAAATTCTCTCTCTATGGAAGAATTTCAATTAAGTACTGGCTTATATCTGGTGAAATTGCAAAATCAAAGTGATTCTTGTTTTGCGAAACTTGGTGTAAATTAGTTAGTGCGCAATGCATCTTGGTTAATTTACTGTTGAAATAGCTTGTAAGATTTTCTCGCAAGCTATTTCTATTTCAGTTTTACCAATAGTAAGCGGTGGAGCAATTCTCATCGAATGGTCGTTAAACAAAAACCAATCAACAAAAACACCATTCTGCAAACATTGATGATTCACCGCAAAGTTGAAATCTTTCGATTCAAATTCAACCGCAAGAAAAAGTCCTTTGCCTCTTATCGATTTTATTTTGGGGTGAACCAGTAATTTTCTAAAAAGTGCTTCTTTGTCTAAAATATCATCCAATAACCTTTCTTCTTCTATCACCTCAATACATGCTAAACTTGATGCGCATGATACTGGGTGTCCGCCAAAAGTGGTGATGTGGCCTAAAATCGGACTCTCCATCAAACAGCTCATGATTTCCTTTGAGCTGATAAAGGCTCCGATTGGCATTCCGCCGCCCATGCCTTTCGCACAAACTATTACATCGGGAATTACATTGTAGTGTTCAAAAGCAAACATTTTACCCGTTCTACCAAATCCGCTTTGAACCTCATCAAAAACCAAAAGTGTTCCTGTTTTATTGCATTTTTCACGTAAGGTTTTTAGATAATTTTCCTCTGGTAAAAGAATACCGGCTTCTCCTTGAATGGGTTCAACAAAAACTGCGGCAGTGTTTTCGTTGATGATATTTATATCTTCAAAATTATTGTACCTAATTTGACGGGTAAGAGGAATTAACGGACGAAAAGCGTTTTTGTATTTTTCATCGCCGATGATACTTAGCGCACCAGTAGTGCTTCCATGATAAGCATTTTTACAAGAAATAACTTCAGTTTTGCCTGTATACCTCTTGCACAATTTTATTGCACCTTCAATGGCTTCACTGCCCGAATTAACAAAGTAAATATTGTTTAAAGAAGAGGGCAGAAGTGAGGCTATTTTTTGTGCTAACTTGGTTTGAGGCGCCTGAATAATTTCACCGTAAACCATCAAATGCATGTACTTATCAACTTGTTCCTTGATAGCTTTCACTACTTTAGGATGACAATGTCCTACATTGCTTACCGATATTCCCGAAATTAAATCAATATATTCCTTGCCATCGGCGGCGAACATGGTGCAGCCTAATGCTTTTTCAATTTCAATTTGTAAGGGGAATGGTGACGTTTGTGCTTGGTATTGAAGGAAGAGCTGACGGTTATTCATATTATTTGGCGGGTTTTCCAATTCTAAAGCCTACCGACAAATATATGTTTACTGCTTGAAACTGCAAAGGCTCCCAACTAGGATCACTTTTATCAAGTACACTGCCATCGTACCAACTCTCAGTGATATCGAAATTGATTCTTGAACCCAACACACCAAGTTCAAAGAAGGCCGGATAGATGTCATCATATTCATTGCCTAAGTGGTATCTAACACTTGTACCAATAGAATATACCATTCCTTGACCTTTTATTTGACTGCGAACATCGTCAACATATTTAATCTTGTCCATCTTGCCATAGCCAACCTCGCCCGTGATTTTCCATAGCAATCTATCTTGATTGTAAGCATAGTAATTTAAATTTCCAGCAGCAAAAAGTATTGTACCTAAATTGTGATTTCGTTTGGTGGAATTACTCGCCGACATATAAGCATTCGATTGATCGTTAAGCAATACAACACTGGCCTTTCCTCCAATGCTGCCTGTTTGACTTAGCATTAATTCTGCCGAAAACGGAAATTCAAATGTTGATGCAGGTGCGGGAGTAGCATTAAAAATAGGATGAAAATACGAGTCTTTACCGGCACCCAATGATAGAATGACATTACCTCTTTTAGTGTTTTGTGCCAAGCTTATTTGGGCACTAAATACTAGAATGAAAATATATAAGTAGACTCCCTTCATTATTTGTAAAACAAACTTAAGTGGTGTAAGTTACAATAAAATTTAAGGCCTAACGATTTCTGTGTTGTGCTTATTGTTAACACCTGCTTCTTGATGAATTAAAAATGCCTATCAGATTTTTTCTGATAGGCATTTTTATTAATTGTCGTCTTCTGGGCCCTCACCTGGAGGTGGTAACTGACCTTTTCCTCCCTGTCCGTTTTGATGTTGCTCTCTGGCTTTTTTCAAAATTTCTCTTCTAAATTCATGCTCTGACTGATAAAGCAATGCCACTTTTTTTATTGGCAATACCGCTTTAAACTTTGTGTGGTACTCTTTTTTTAAGGCCAATTCTTTTTCTTCGAAAGCCAACTCTTGATCGGTAAGTTTCTCTATTTCTGCATTACTCAAGCTGTCGATTCCTTTCTTAAATTTTTTGTGATTGGCTTTTCTTTCTTCGTGAAGCTTCTCCATTTTTGCGTGAAACTCATTGTATACCGGCCAAAATTTTGCAGCCTCATCGGTGGTGAGCTGAAGCTTTTGGGTAATAAAACCAATCTTCATTGCTTTTATCTCCTCCTTGCGCTGCTCTCTTTTTGCCTCTTTGTTTGGTTTTTGCGCATGTGCTGAGAAAACTACACCAGTCATCATCATCACCATTAAAATGAAATTTCTCATAGTTTTAATTTTAAGTTTATAATTCATCTAACAACACTTCTTCGTCTACTCCTTCGTCAAGGAGGTATTCATCTAAAGCTTCAGTATTTTTATAATTTTTCAATTCGGGTATACTCACTTCCTTGTTCACTACTGGCGTGTAAGTTTCGTACACCAATTCGTCGTCAAATTCTTCAATATTTTCATTTACATAGCTAACATAGTCAATAGGTGTTGCCATTACATTGACTTGGACTTTTTCTTTCGAGCTCACCATCCAAACAGCAAATGCGATAAAACTTATAGTAAAAGCGATGCTTGGATATCTAAATCGGTACAAAAAACTTTCACTCTTTTTCCCTTTAATACGCTCTTGAATATTTACTTCTAATGAGTCGAAATAATTAGAAGGAACATTGAATCCGTTCTCTCTTTTTAATTCTTCTATATTTATTTTTTGGCTCATTTGCTTCTATGACTTTTATAATTTCAAATGGTTTAATCCTTACTTAAAAATTCTTCAATTTTTTTTGCGGCTAGGTGATACGATGCCTTTAAAGCTCCCACCGAAGTTCCTGTAATCTCTGCTATTTCCTCGTATTTCAAATCGTCGTAATATTTCATGTTGAATACCAATCTTTGTTTTTCGGGAAGTGTTAATATGGCTTTTTGTAATTTCTTTTGAATCTCGTCTCCGCTAAAATTTTCGTTGCTGTCTATATGTGCCGATAGCTGTTCTTCTACATTGATAATAGGAATGAAGAACATTCTTTTCTTCTTATTTAAAAAGGTAATGCATTCGTTCGACGCAATGCGGTAAATCCAGGTGTACAGCCTCGATTCTTCCTTAAAAGAGTCTAATCCGTTCCATATTTTAATAAAGATGTCTTGTGTGAGGTCGTTGGCGTCGTCGTGATCAATCACCATGCGTCGAACATGCCAGTACACACGCTGCTTGTACTCTTGCATTAAAAGATTAAATCCGTAATTCTTTGTTTCAGAATTACGGAATTTATCTAGTATTTCATTATCCGACCAATTCCCCATATTTCATGTGTTTGGGGTAGCCGCTGAATTATTTTCTCTTGATTACCTTTTGAACGGCTTCAACGATGTTAGCTGTGTTGATACCATATTTGGTCATCAATTGCTCTTCAGTTCCGCTTTCGCCAAACTTGTCGTTAACCGCTACAAATTCCATTGGAGTAGGAAGTTGTGTTGCCAACAACTGAGCTATGCTATCACCCAATCCGCCATTCATCTGATGTTCTTCAGCTGTTACCACGCATTTGGTTTTCTTTGCTGAAGCTATGACTGCTTTCGCGTCTAAAGGTTTAATCGTATGAATATTTATTATTTCGGCAGAGATGCCTTGTTGTGCTAAAATTTCTCCGGCTTCAATGGCTTTCCATACCAAATGGCCTGTTGCGAAGATGGTAACATCTGTTCCTTCGTTCAATAAAACGGCTTCACCAATTACAAATTTTTGATCTACTGGAGTGAAGTTAGGTACTTTCGGACGGCCAAATCTCAAGTAAACCGGACCCTCATAACTTGCCGCTGCGATAGTTGCTGCTTTCGTTTGGTTGAAATCACAAGGATTGATCACCACCATGCCCGGCAACATTTTCATTAAACCGATGTCTTCTAATATTTGATGCGTTGCACCATCTTCACCCAATGTTAATCCGGCGTGAGAGGCAGCAATCTTTACGTTTTTACCAGAGTAGGCGATAGACTGACGAATTTGATCGTAAACTCTACCTGTTGCGAAATTCGCGAAAGTTCCCGCGAAAGGAATTTTACCACCTATGGTTAAACCAGCGGCAATACCCATCATGTTGGCTTCTGCAATTCCTATTTGAAAGAATCTATCCGGATTTTCTTTAATGAACTGATCCATCTTCAAAGAACCAATTAAGTCGGCGCACAAGGCAACAACATTAGGGTTAGTTCTTCCTAGTTCTGTTAATCCCGCTCCAAAACCAGAACGAGTATCTTGATGATTTTGTATTTCGTATTTTTTCATGTGTAATTTTCGTTGCGCTAAAATAAGAACATATTTTAAAGAGAGGTAATGAAATATTCATTATTAGTTAAAAGAAATAAACATCATCATTGAGTCGCGCCGCTCTGCTTAGCGTGCATTTTCTTTTCGCTAAGCGGTTTTTCTACTCAAGTGGCTTCGCCACGAATTGTAAAAGAAGCCGCAGGCTTTGGGGGTGGGTGGAACGCATAGATTTGATATTAAGAGGAGATGCGTAGCTTCGGTATTGAAAATGCAGCCTATGCGTGGCGGGGGCTATTTAATTAACACTTTGTTTAATGTAATTGAAAGCTTTTCATTTTTTCTTTTTCCTCTAATATCATGATGGAAGTAAACGGTCGATGTTAATTTGTCAACTTTATCAATTATTAAATCTGCAAAGGGACCAATTTCAAATAAATTATATTCTGGAGGTAAATCGGTTTGAGAAGTTGCAACATATAAATTATATGATCCATTGCAGTAATCTTTTTCTGGATCAGATGGTCCATTGCCACAAACGAATAAACTAACTTCAATTTCTGAATTGTCATTCCAGTAATTTAATGAAGTGTCAATAGAATTAAGTATTTCAAGGTATTTATAATCGTTAAGTTTTACAGGTGTAATCTTGCCATAAAGTTTATTAGGATTATTTATTTCTTTCTTGTCTTGCATTGATGAAAGAAGTTCAGTCTTTTGGTCAAGTAAATTAGTAATTATCGAATCGCGATTTTGAATAATGCTATTTAAACTATCGAGTGACTTTGAATTAGGTTTAGCTAGCGGAACATTTTCATTGTTGCATGAAATTAGAAATAATAGAATTGGGGTAAAAAGCAATTTTTTCATGGTCGTTATTTTGCTGGTATTATATAAATCAAATAAAAGAAATCATCGAACTTAAAATTACAAAGCCCGCCATGCTATGGCTAAAACAACTCCACCTTCACCGTCTTCCCCGATTCCACCTTAAATTTCTTCTCAATTGTATATATACTTCTTTTGGCTGTTTTGCTGCGATAAACTACGGTGTAAGTTCCTGGCAACATGTTGATGATTTGATTGATGTTGTCAACATTTAATTCATAAATCAACTCCAATTTTCCATTTTTGAGTTGATAGATAGAACCAAAGCCATTGTTGGTGAGTGATTGAAATCCTACTGAACCTGGTTGAGGAATTTCAATTTTTTTCGTCTCGCTTTGTGCTATTTGAATGGTGTCTATAATTCGCGGAATGGTTAACAATTCTACTTGATATTCTCCTACTATATATTTATCGGTTCTTTCAAAAGATTGAACATTAAGTAATTGGTTGTCATCTAATTTCTTAATGATGTATTGATAGTTGAATATATTATTGGTGTTGCCATACGCCTTAACAAAAAGTGAACCTTGAGGAGCGTCGATAGATATGGTTGTGTGTTCCCCAGGTTTGAATTTTATATTTTCTACTGATACTTCTGGTTTGGTGTGAACCACAATTTTATAGGTTGTTAGCGGGTCTATCGATATAGTATCTGGATTGCCTTTGTAATTTAATGCATGCACCAAGTTGTATTTTACTTCTCCTGTGCGTTGATCATAGAAAGTCATGTTAACATTCGTTTCAATGGGTTTTTGATTTACATTTAAAAGGTTAACCTGACAAGTAGTGGTGCTTAATGCTTCAGCAATTACAATCGATAGAATTTGTTTAAAAGAGTTCTTGTTGCTCGCATCGTAATATTCTCCCATGCAACGGAAATATTCAGAATAGTCTTGATCCATTCCTAAGCCTATCACAAATGGTTTTAATATTACTCCGTTTTGTTGCAATGCTCTAGATACCGCACATGGGTCTCCATCACATGCTTCAATTCCATCTGTAATTAGAATTATGATATTTCTACAGTTTTCACAAGGGGGGAAGTCGGCTTCTGATGCTTCTAAGGAACGCGCAATCAACGTTGTTCCCTTAGGTTGGGTGGCTTTAAGTACGTGCTTTATTTTTTCGATATTGTTTTTTTCGAATGGTACTTCCAAATGCGTGTCTTCGCAATCTTGTGCTTCCTTACTGATGGCCTTTCTATTACCGTAAACACGAAGAGCTACCTCAACATTTTCAATGTTTTTTAAGGAATCGATTGCGGTTGAAAGCAAACGTTGCGCAATGGCAATTTTGGTTTCGCCATCCATCAATCCCCACATACTTTGTGAGGCATCGAAAATAAATAAGATGCGTGTTTTTACAACAGAATCTTTAGGCGCCGGCTTTTTTTGGGCGAAAGAAGTAAGAGTGACTAATAAGAGTAAAATTATTCCTGCGTACTTCATGGTTGGTCTAAAGTTTAATGTGTAAGATTTAATGTATAAAATGAAATTTAGATTTAAATATTATACTTTAAACCAATTCTTATACCTTAAACTTTAAATCTTAAACCCATTAATAATCACCCAAAGTTTCCGGATTTTGCGCCAGTGCCGATTTCAATTGCTCATCATTAGGTGCAACGCCATGCCATTTGTGGGTACCCATCATGAAATCAACGCCATTCCCCATTTGAGTAGACATGATAATCAAGATTGGTGAGCCTTTGCCTGTTAAGCTTTTTGCTTTATCAAGAGTGGAGATAACTTCCGACATTTTATTGCCGTTCATCTCTAGAACTTGCCATCCAAAAGCTTCCCACTTTCCTTTTAAGTTTCCTAATGAAAGAACTTCGTCTGTGCTTCCGTCAATTTGAGCTTTGTTATAATCTATTGTTGCAATAATATTATCTACTTTCTTTGCTGCGGCATACATGGCTGCTTCCCAAATTTGTCCTTCTTGCTGCTCGCCATCGCCCATTAAACAGTAAACCAATGAATTGTCTTTGTTGAGTTTTTTAGCTTGTGCTGCACCAAGTGCTACCGACAAACCTTGACCCAATGAACCAGAAGCAACTCTAATGCCAGGTAATCCTTCGTGAGGTGTTGGGTGTCCTTGTAATCTAGAATCTAAACTTCTAAATGTCGACATTTCCTGCACCGGAAAATATCCTGCTCTACCTAAAACGCTATAAAATACAGGAGATATATGTCCGTTCGATAAAAAGAACATATCCTCATTGATACCGTCCATGCTCCAATTCTTAGGTTCATGTTTCATGGCATGATTGTAAAGTGCTACCAAATATTCGGTACAACCTAATGAACCTCCTGGGTGCCCAGAGTTATTTTGGTGAACCATTCTTACTATATCACGACGAACTTGTGAAACGATTTTTTCTAATTGTTGGATGTCGGCCATTGTTGTTAAATTTTTTACGAAAATAGTATTTAGAAAGCGAATAGCCAATAAGTAATCGGTATTTACTATTTTTGCGTCCTTAAATTTTTTATCATGGGATTAAAATGTGGAATTGTTGGTTTGCCAAATGTAGGAAAATCAACCCTTTTCAACTGTTTGTCGAGCGCTAAAGCGCAGGCAGCTAACTTTCCGTTCTGTACTATCGAACCAAATATTGGAACGATCATCGTGCCCGATGCTCGCTTAAATAAGTTAGAAGAGTTGGTGAAACCAGAGCGTGTTCAAGCCAATGTTATGGAGATTGTGGATATTGCCGGATTGGTAAAAGGTGCCAGCACAGGCGAAGGTTTGGGTAATATGTTCTTGGGTAATATTCGTGAAACCGATGCCATTTTGCATGTTATTCGTTGTTTCGACGACGATAATGTAATTCACGTAGATGGTTCTATCAATCCTATTCGAGATAAAGAAACTATCGACTTCGAATTACAACTAAAAGATTTAGAAACCATTGATAAGCGTTTAGAAAAGGCTAGCAAAATGACCAAGCATGGCGATAAAGACGCCATTAAGCTGGTGGCTATTCTTGATCAAGTAAAGCAAACTTTGTTGCAAGGTAAATCGGCTCGCTCGGTAAAATTGTCTGAAGATGAAGCCTTAATTTTAGCTGAATTGAATTTGATTACTGCTAAGCCTGTATTATATGTATGTAATGTTGATGAAAAAAGTTTGCCTAAGAATGGTAATCAATATGTTGATGCCATTAGAAAGGTAGCTGCAGAAGAAGGGGCAGAGGTGATGGTGATTTGTGCTCAGTTAGAGGCCGATATCGCTGAGTTAGAAAGTTTTGAAGAGCGTCAAATGTTTTTACAAGATGCTGGTTTAACCGAGCCAGGTGTAAATAAATTAATTACCGCCGCTTACAAATTATTGAAGTTGAGTACATATTTTACAGCGGGAGTGAAAGAGGTGAGAGCTTGGACCATTAAAGAAGGATTTAAAGCTCCACAAGCTGCCGGAGTGATCCATACCGATTTTGAAAAAGGATTTATTCGCGCCGAGGTTATTAAGTACGATGATTTTGTGAAATACGGATCTGAAGCGGCTTGTAGAGATGCAGGTAAACTTTCTATTGAAGGAAAAGAGTATGTGGTTTGCGACGGAGATGTGATGCATTTTAGGTTTAATGTTTAAAAAAGTTGGCGAAAAGAAAATTTATTATAAATTTGCCCTCCCGTTTGGGAATGTTCTTTTTACAATGTTGAATGTTGAGCTGTGAATGTTGAATGCACTGTATTCATAATTCAAAATTCATCCTTCAAAATTAAACTCGGGGCGTAGCGTAGTCCGGTTATCGCGCATGGTTTGGGACCATGAGGTCGCAGGTTCGAATCCTGCCGCCCCGACACTTTAAAACTAAAAAGGCCTGTAAACATTGTTTACAGGCCTTTTTTATTGTTTGTTTTTTATATCTATTCGTGATAAGACAAATCTTTCCCAAAAGTTTCTTTCAAATTATATAGTGCTAAGAAAGCTAAAACGTAAGTCACTACCCCAACAACCATTGCGGCACTCGGTTTCCCCATCGAGCCGCTCAGTCCTTGAAAAGCTAAAAGCAACAGAGTTAAGGCGCCTCTCACAAAATTAGGAGCGGTTGTACTTGCTGTTGCACGCAAATTTGTGCCATAGCTTTCAGCAGATGTAGTAATGAAAATTGCCCAGTAACCAACCGCAAATCCCGAAGCGACCGCACATATATAAAAGAGTGTTTCAGATTGAACGGCTACCGTGAAAAAAGATATCCACGTAAGAACAGAAAATATAATGAAGATGAGCATTGCTTTTTTTCTGCTTTTCAATACCTGACTCAATACACCGCTGCATAAATCACCTAAAGCCAAACCTATATAGCAATACATCACCGCTTTGCCATCTTCAGGCACAAAGCTGGCATTTAATTCCTCATAAATTTGTGATGATTGATTCATGATTACGCCAACGATATACCATACCGGAACCGCTACCAAGATTAAGCTTAAGTATTTTTTTGCTTCAAAGAAGCTTGAGAAGAGTTTAAGGAAATTTCCTTTTTTAATCTCTTGATGAGTAGTGCTTTCGTACATTGCCGATTCATAAACGCCAAAACGAAGTGCCAGCAAGATAAAGCCCATTCCACCGCCCACATAGTAAGATGTCCTCCAATCAAAAAGCTTCACTACTAAAAATGCAACAACGGCACCCGATACCCCAATCGCTGCAACCATAGCGGTTCCTTTACCACGAGATTCTTTGGTCATGGTTTCTGCAACCAAGGTAATGCCAGCCCCCAGCTCTCCAGCAAGGCCCACACCCGCAAAAAATCTTAACACTGCATAGGTGTTTACATCTTGCACCAATCCGTTCAAAACATTGGCCAAAGAGTACATAATAATTGAACCGAAGAGCACTTTGAGTCGACCCTTTTTATCCCCTAAAACTCCCCAAAAAATTCCACCAACCAACATCCCAATCATTTGCCAATTGTGCAGAAAGATACCCGTATTGAAGATGTCGTCTTTAGAAGTAATGCCTATGTCGATAAGGCTTTGCTTCTTCACCATCATGAAAAGCACAATGTCGTATACGTCAACAAAATAACCTAGTGCTGCAACAAATACCAGTAAGTTAAAACTGCTTGAAAGTTCTTTTTTATCTAATGTCATGGCTGTTTAGCTTATGGTTCAAATGTAAAATTAATTATGCTTAAAAGTAACTCTACGTTTTTTCTTGCGTTACTTTTCGGTTTTGATGTGTTAATAACTATCAAAGCATGGTATTTGCTTCGGGGATACCAAAACTTACATTTGCTTAAATTGTGTTTTATATGAAAACTTTAATGAATTATCAGTTGAAAATAGCATTGATGTTGATGTTGGGAGTCTTTGCTTTTTCTGCCAATATTTACGCTCAAGTTGACTTAAAACAACAAGCCAAAGAGAAAAAAGCGCAGCTTAAGGCACAAGAAAAAATTAAAAAAGAGGCAGCTAAACAAAAGAAGAAAGAGTATGCTTTGCAGTTGAAGGCTCAAAAGAAAGCCGAAGCTGTTAAGAAAGCGCAATTGGAAGAACAAGCAAGAGTTGCAGAAGAGGCCAAAGCCAAGGAAGAAGAAAAGAAAGCTGCCGACTTAAAAGCCGAATTAGCTAGAATAAAAGAAGAGGAAAAGAAAAAGGAGGCAAAGGAAAAAGCAGAAAGAGAAGCTGCAATTCAAAAAGAAAAAGCATTGATCGCTGAAAAAGAGAGACAGCTGAAATTGGTAGCTAAACAAGAAAGAGAAAAGGCTAAAATCAAAGCTATTGAAGATAAGTACAAGAAAAGATTAGAGAGTCAGGATAAGCAAATAGAAAATGATAAAGATAAGTTTAAGCGCGAAAAAGAAAGATTGGAAAATCAAATGAGTGAAGCCGAGAAAAAGGCAAAGGAGCGCATGGACAAATTAAAAGAATATGATGAGCAAAAAAGTAAAATTCAAGATGATCTTAATAAAACTAGTTTAGATAAGAATAAAAAGGAATCGGAAGAAGCTGCTCGAAAAAGACAAGAGAAGGAGTTAGAGAAAATCAATAAAAAGATTGCTAAAGAGAAGGAACTCATAGAAAATAAAAAAATAAGTGCGGAGGAGCAGGCTAAGCTCGATGAAATCAAAAAGAAAGAACAAGAATTAAAGGAAAAAGTTGAGAAGTTTAAGGAAGAATCTAAATTAAAGGCGAAGCAAGAAGAAGAAGAGTATCAAAGAAAACTAGAAGATGAAAAGGAGAAGATTCGTGTTAGAATTGAAGCTCAAAAATTTAGAGATCAAAAGCGCGCTGAAGAGCTAGAACTGAAAGCCAAATTTGAGGCCGAGAAGAAAGCAAAGGAAGAGGCTGAAGCAAAAGCAAAAGCAGATGCCGAAGCTGAAGCTAAAAGGCTTGAAGAGTTGAAAAAGGCAGAGGAAGAAGCTAGGAAAAAAGCAGAAGAGGAGAGAAAACAAAAGGCTGCCGAAGAAATTAAAAAGGCAGAGGAAGGCTTAACCGAGCAAGAACTAAAATTGAAGCGACTGCAAGAAGAGGAAGAGAAAAAACGACTTGAGAGAGAAAAGAAGAGAAAGGAAATTGAAGAGAAGGAGTTGCAGAAACTAAAAGAAGAAGAAGAGAAACTGAAGAAGGAATCGGAAACTAAATAAAAAAATCCCCGCTAGATATTCTAGCGGGGATTTTTGTTATTTGTAAAGTATCGCTCCAATTGTAGCAAGAATACTATAGATGGTAGCAATGATCCAGTACTTTTGAGCCAAGAAAGCTAAAGCACCAAGAGTTGGCCATGAAGGAGGTGTTAATAATAGCAGTAAGACAAATGCTACACTTAAGCCTAGTGCAATAGGGATAAGTATTCTTGAAGTTTTTTTATCAGAACTCTGCGTACTATTTTTTTTGAAAAGAATTCTTTTTGATAAAAATATATAGCCCAATAGAATAGCTGAAAAAGTTGTGCCAACAAGTAATATGAAGGTTCCAACGGCACCTGTGCACGCGAGATCACAGGACAATACGGCAATTAGTAATAACAGACCCAAACTTATGATCGTGGCTAAGGCTAATAACGCAATTTTAGAACCGTTATCTGCTTTAGTAGAATGAAGTTCTTGTGCCTTGGTTTTTCGCTCGTTTTGCACCTGCTGAGAACTAGTGTTTTGTATTTCGGTTTTGCTCGCTAACGAAATTTCGTTTTGATTGCCAATGGCCAAAATGCTAAAGAACGTTCCAATAATCACCACCAATTCAATAGCTTTCTTGGTGAAATAATTTCTGTTGAAGAGTTTTAATTTTGTGTTTTTAAAAGGGTACAATAAACAGGCAAGAATTGATCCTGAAAGTGCAATCCATACAGTGTTTTTTGATAGTATGATTTCTTCTTCTCTTAGCAGATTACCTATATAGATAGCCTGTGAGGCTGAGGCAATTTGAGCGAATATCAGCAATATTCTCGCTTTGGTTTTGTTGGTATTTGCCCAAGCAGAAATTTGTTTCGATTTTTTGCTCTTAAGAAAAGCAAAGGCTCCAGCTACAGAAATGATTGATGCAAAAAAGATGAAGTCATTGGCATTGTTTTCTTTGTTTTCTAGTTGTTTCTTTTTAAAAGCAGTTGGTAAATTGACAGTTTTGGTAAAGCTTTTTTTGGGGCTTTCATTTTTGATACTTTGTTTTACTGTCTCTGTATTGTTTGGTTGTTTTGAAGTTTCAGTGTTTTCAAAACATGCTTCGTTTTGTTTGTTTATCTCTATTAAACATAAAATATCTTTAGATTGCCCTTGCGTTTTACTTTCATAGCTTGTGTTTTTTATTGTTTTTTGCTCAGCCGATTTGTTTTCTTCCTTTTTATTTTTTGAAATACTAATATTATATCCATTTCTATACTGTCTTTTTTGCACTAGAATGCTAGTTGAGCAATTGTTAAAGAAGATTACAATGAAAAGATATAAGCTTATCGCTTTTGCTATTTTATTAATGTTTTTCATGATTATTTAGAATAAAATGGGTCCGTTGAGATCATCTCTTCGGACCCATGTTTTAAAGTTTTACTAATCTTTGGTATGCTTCTGAATTATTGCTTTTTACTTTTATAAAGTAAACTCCACTTTGAAGAAATGAACTGTCTAATTGGTAAGTTCCATTGTTTGAGATACTTTGTGAAAACACAGTATTGCCTAGAGCATCATATATCTCTAGAGTAGATTGATTTCCATTTAAACCATCAACCGCAATGTTTACAATTCTTTCGGTTGGATTTGGGAAAACGTTCAATGTTATGTCATCTTTAATAACCAATGGTGTGATTTCATTTTCAGAATAATCGTAAACTTTGCCTAAATAAGGTGATGGGTCGAATGAGTTTGCATTCTCAACATAGGCTGATTTATAGCTTCCAGCAGTGCTTGAGTATGGCGTTGCGCTTATTGCTACAATTTTCGCGCTCATTTTTGAACCTGCAACAGCTTTAAACCCTTGGTGGAATCGAATTGATTTGCCGGCACGAATGTTAATGTCTGCTGTCTTTGTTAAAGTATAAGTGTTTCCGTTTCCTGTATTGCCAAATTGAATCGTGTCTATAACTAAATAAGCTACCTTACCTTTTATTGTTTGATTGATTGGTTTTCCGACTCTAACTATTGGTCGAACAGTGGAGGTCATGTATTCCTGAAATTCATCAATAACGTATTCACTTGTTTGAGCACTTATTTTGGTGTGTTCTTCATTGGTTTCCATACCGTGAATTTCATCAAACGGGGTTTTCATTTTGCCAGAGGTGTTATCATTGCAGGTAGTGAAGTTTTCCCATGTGCTGTATATGGTGTTTCCATTAACGTCGCAGCCCATTGCTGAGCTTGTTGGAATAAAACAAGCCCATTTATTATTAACAGACTCTTTATTTAAATTCTTTATTTCATTGTTTTTCGGACTAAAATTCAAGCTGTTTACTCCGTCGTGCCATCCGCCGGGAGCGTTGTCTAACGGTAATTGAGATTCGCTTTTCACAATTTGTGGACTTCCTAGTTGTCTGTCGTTATGTGCTAATTGAAAGGTGCCTGGCGAGTTGTGTTGACTCCAGCCAAATAGAAGTGTGTTTTTCTTGTTTAAACTAAATTGTGTGATTTGAATACCGGCGTCGGTGTAAAGTATAGTTCTTCCACCATTCGTAATTCCATAATTCTTAGATAATTTTGGATAACCTAAAGTGTCCAAGTAATTAAACATTTGGATGTAATCTTTTGTAGGATGACTTACTCCATCACTCATAGAATAATGGTGTTTAAGCAATTGCATACTGGCTTTAGAATCTAATGCTTTTTTCTTAGCAGTAAAAATATCTCCTATGTAAAAGAAGCTGGTGCCAAATACTATATTGTGTTGAAGTGCAATTGGGATATTAGCGCCTTTTTGAGGTGAATCAAAGGAGATCCAAATTTTAACAAAATGTTCTTCCCCTGCTTTTTCCATCTGCGTTAATGCCATTCGAGTAATTATGCCTCCCATACTAGGTCCAACTACTACACTTTCCTCCGTAAGACTGTCTCTCAGTTCTTTGTTAATTACAGTGTTCATGAACCCTCTAAAAGATGCTGCATTTTTAAAGATATCGCCTGTTCCCTCTTTGAAATTCACGAAAATTAAATCGTAGCCATATTTTAAAAGTGAATCAATAAAATTAGGGTGTTTTTCTCCTTTGCTCCAAAGAGTTGGTGTTCCATTAAGAACTTCATATAGGCCATATGTGTTGTTGTCTTCAGGCGCATCGTATTTCTCATTGAAGGTTGTTATTTTTTCAAAGTAATTTCTTCTGTCGCCATAATCAAATCCGTCACAAACTATAAATGGTCGTCTTAGTTTTCCACTTTTATTGCTTGCGTTTAGTAGATAATTGTATTCTATTCTGTAGTCGTTACTGTTTTTTGGGTAATACTCGAAAATGTTATAGTCTCCAACGATTTTAGGTTTATTAGAAGTAGGCATTTTAATTGTTGATGAACTTTTTCTAAATAATGTGAAATGCGTATATAGAGTTTTAGGACTTGCATTTCCAATGCTTACAGTAGCTTTAATTTTGATCTCAATAAATTCATTATTACTGTTAGGATAATGAACTAAAATGATGTCGTCATTGTTCACTGTTTGAAAACCTAATCCGTTACCGAAATCAATTTCTATTTTATTGTACACTTCTTTTGTGTTGTTGAACATGAATTTACTAGGCAAACTAAAATATACATCATCGCCAAAAATGCTTGAGAAGATTGATGTGCCAGCAAATGCTTTTATCGTTTCAAAAGAATTTGTAGTGGCTTTTATGTCTTTCAAAAAATCAATTTGTTCAGAGAATTCACCATTTATAATTGCACTTTCTTTTACTCTTTTGAAATCAATGTTTAGTAAGGTGAGCGGGTAAACATTGGAGTTTTTCTTCATTTCAATTCCTAAAGCCTCTAGGTTATTTGGAGACAGAAAGAATGTTGTGTCGCTGTTTGACTCTATAAGGCTTTCGTATATATCCGACCAATTTGCTCCAGTTATTGAAGTTACTTTACTCGTTCCATTCACATTTAATAGAATGGAATTATAAAAACTCCTGTCAATTAAGATTTTAGACTTGATTTTGTTAGTGTCAATTTTAGAGGTGTATAGTTTTGGATCGTTTAAATAGTTCGCGTGTTTAATTGCACTAGCCGAGGTCATCTGAGCTGTCGCAAGTTTGCCTATCACTAATAGAATAGCGGTAAGCCAATGAAATTTATTCATAACAGATTTTTTAGTTGGTTAGATTAATTTGAAAAAACCTGCGGAAATACTTCCGCAGGGCGTTTAGTTAGGAAAGATTAGAGGGAGAGTTTTTAATTCTGTTTTAGTAAAGCAATTTCAGCTTTCATCGCCTCAAGTTGCTTGTATAATTGAATATTATACAACGTTAATTCTTCAATTTTTTGAAGTAAAACCGCGTCCATTTGAGCTAAATTTATTCCATCTTCTTCAACTTGTTTGGCAGAAGGTACATTTGGAAGATGTGAGTTTTGTTCGATAAAGTTTGCAACCGAATCGAGAGGAGTTAAATTATAGTTTTTAGCAAAAACATAGTCTGGCCAGGTGCTGTAAGGTTTTACTTCGATTTCTTCAAATGTAGCTTTGCCTGTTACGGATAATTTTGAATCGGCGGCAAATTTACCTCCAATTGCTAGGGAAGTTGCCCAGGTTTTGCCAAGTCCCACCTCCATTGGTATTGCAGGCAGAATTGTGCCATTATTGACACCAATATATACTTTTCCATTTGTTAAAGATATTCCACTACTGTTTGGATTAGATAGATCTCGAATTCTGAAAATCTCATCAGACATACCAATATATTCGGTACCTAAAAAGTATGTTTTAGTATTTGTTTTTAAATTAATGCTTGGTAGGTATTGGATGTAATTACCTACTGTTTTACCGGTGCTTTGTAGTAATAATTGAGCATTATTATCCCAGATTTCCAAGCTTAAATTCGGATTTACGGTTCCAATTCCTACATTTCCATTTGTGGTAGTGCTTATTGAAGAATTGCTCCAATTGTTTTGTGCCTGCATTGATAGTGATGTAAATAAAATACCAAAGCAGATTGTTTTGAATTTTTTCATTGTGATAAAAATTAGTTAGTTATTTAGTGCTGCAAAATTA
This sequence comes from uncultured Chryseobacterium sp., assembly GCA_964406465.1. Lineage (GTDB taxonomy): Bacteria > Bacteroidota > Bacteroidia > Flavobacteriales_C > JAHEZL01. The sequence continues at coordinate 124,364 of CAYORT010000002.1, read as the reverse complement.
AATCAAAGAATAGAATCTGATTATTGAATATCAATAAACTGAAAAGCGTTGTTGCATAATTTGCAAAAACAATATCTATTACAATGAATGCAGTGTTCTAGTATTGTTTGAAGTCTTGTTTAAAATTTTTTTTGTCCATTCGAAAGATTATCCTTTAATTTACCTCACGAAACAATTTTTTTAATAACTATAATTTAATAACAATGAAGAAAAATTTACTTTTAGTATCGTCTCTTGCTTTGTCAACAATGGCAATGGCGCAGTATCCAACTTTAGTTTCTGAAGATTACACTAATACGCCTTGCCATGCAGCTTGGTTGGTACCAGGGAACGTTCAAGGTAATACAGGTGATGATATTACTGCAGCTGCTTACACTAACAACACATTGCAATTTACGGTTACTGATAACGCTGGGGCTTCAGGTCCATGGTATTATCCATTAACTGACAATACAGTTACTAACTGTGCTAATGAATTAGCTAAAGGTAGAGTAGATATCTCAGGTGTTGGTCACAACAAATTGAAAATTAGAGCTAAAGCTTCTGCAGCAACTACTGTAACTGTTTATATTCAAGAAGGAAATTCAGCATCTTGGGATTATTCAAAATTTAGTAATTCATTCTTAAAAATGAACTTGACTACTTCTTATCAAGATTTTGAATTAACAGGTATTTTGAATACTTCTTCAGGTGGAACAATCGATTTGACAAATATCGGTTCATTAGCATTTGAAATGAGAGATGCTGCTGCAAACGATGTTCATTTCACTGGTACAATTACTATTGAATCTATTAAGTTAGGTGCTTATGGTATTGGTGTTAACGAAGTTTCTAACGTTTCTAACTTCACAGTTTTCCCTTCACCAGCTACAAGCGAAGTTAACTTGAAATTTACAGCTCAAGAAGCTGCTACAGTTACTTTGACTGATATCACTGGTAGAGTAATGGTTTCTGAGCAAGTTGCTGCTGGTTCAGTTTCTAAATCTTACGATGTTTCTAACTTCGCACAAGGATTGTATTTCGTTACAGTTTCTAGCGCAAGCGGACAAACTACTGAGAAATTCATGGTGAAATAATTCACTGTAGAATAATATATAAAAACCCTTCGTTGAAAGACGAAGGGTTTTTTGTTTATAAGATGTGGAGAAAATCGTTTCCTATCCTAAACTTCATTTTAAGATTTTTAAGATTTTCTTTTATCTTCACACGGCTTAAAAGTGAATATTAATTTAAAACTATAATTTATGGCATCAGTAGGAGGAGGCTCCGGCTCAAATTTCCAATCACCTTTAGAACCAGGTCAGAACTATCGCGTTCCACTTATTTTAATGTTTTGTTTGTATTTCATGATTGGTTTTATCACCGTTATGAATGACGTTTTGATTCCAAGTTTAAAATCGGTATTTAAATTTACCGATGCTGATAACGGAAAACTGATGATGATTCAGTTTTGCTTCTTTGTAGCTTACTTCGTTATGTCGATCCCTTCAGGGATGATAATTGCCAAAATTGGTTATAAAAAAGGATTGGCAGTTGCACTTTGTGTAATGGCTAGTGGTTTGTTGTTGTTCTTGCCTGCTGCAAGTATGGTGTCATTCTCGTTTTTCCTATTTGCTTTGTTCGTTGTGGCTTCTGGTTTAACTTTATTACAGGTAGCTCTTAACCCATACATTACAGCTTTAGGTTCTCCAGAAACTGCCGCAAGTAGAATGAATCTTGGTGGTTCATTGAACTCTTTTGCAACTTTTATCGGACCAATCATTGGTGGGTCTTTAATCTTAAATGAGTGTTTAACCACAACAACTGAAAAAGTTGATGCTGTTAGAGCTCCATATATCGCTTTATCACTCGTTACTTTTGCAATCGCAATCGTATTGTTAATGGTGAAACTTCCTAAATTGAAAATGGAAGGTGAAGCTAGTAAGTTCGACTTTAGCGTATTAAAATATAGCCATCTTAGAAAAGGTGCTTATTCTATTTTCTACTACGTTGGAGCTGAGGTAGCAATTGGAAGTTTATTGATTCTGTATCTTCAAACAGAAGAAATGGGTAATATTCCAGAGAAATTAGGAGCAAGTTTTCTTGCCTACTACTGGGGTAGTGCTATGATTGGTCGATTTGTAGGTAGTTTTATTGCTCAAAAATTGAAAGCAGAGAAATTACTTGTGATTGTTGCTTCTATCGCTTTCATGCTGGTAGCTTTAAGCATGGTTGGTATTTTCATGGAGCACAAGGTTACTGTTCCTGTTTTAGAAATGGGTAGAGACTGTGTTACTCAAGAATACGGTATTCACTTTAAAGATATCGTAGTTCCAATTTCAGCTGTTTTATTGATGTTGGTTGGTTTGTTCAACTCTGTTATGTGGCCATCTATTTTCCCACTTGGTATTAATAAATTGGGTACTAAAACAGCGTCAGGTTCTGGTATCATGATTACCATGGTTGTAGGTGGTGCAGTAATTCCTTTCGTGTTGGCTTTCTTAGCAACAGGATACAAAATTGGTGTTGATGAGGCTAAAAACGCCATCTTATTGTTCGGATTCAAGGGGGTTGGATTCAAACTAAGTTTTGCGCTTGCTTTGATTTGCTACGGTTACTTGATCTACTACGGTAGAAAAGGTCACAAGATCTCTGATGCTGATGCTAAAGAACTTGAGCAATTTCAATAATTGCTATTGTAAATAGAATAAAAGCCCTTCGCATAACAACGAAGGGCTTTTTATTTTAAAATGTTTGAACTTTAAAGTTCATTGTTCGAGCTTAAGTATTATTTTTACACCATGTCTGATCCTATTGTAAAACCCTACAGCGAAACTGGCTCAAAAAAGGAGCAAGTGGCTACTATGTTTAATAATATTGCCCCAAAATATGATTTGTTGAATCATGTTTTGTCGATGGGGATAGACGTCTTGTGGAGAAAGAAGGCTGTGAGATTGCTCAAAAAAGATAATCCGAAATTACTTTTAGATATAGCAACCGGAACCGGTGACTTTGCCATTGAGTGTTTAAAATTGAATCCCGACAAAATTATAGGAGTAGATATTTCGAAAGGGATGGTAGAGGTAGGAATTGAAAAAATAAAAAGCAAGAAGTTAGAAGGTAAAATAGAATTGCGTGTTGCCGATAGTGAGAATTTGCCTTTTGAAACCAATACGTTCGATGCAATTACAGTAGCTTTTGGAGTAAGAAATTTTGAGAATCTTAAGCAAGGCTTATCAGAGATGAATCGTGTGCTTAAGACTAATGGTCAGGTTGCTGTATTAGAGTTTTCAAAGCCAACGGCTTTTCCAATTAAGCAATTGTACAATTTTTATTTTAAAAGAATATTGCCCCTAATCGGCCGAATGGTGTCGAAAGATGCAAGCGCATACACTTATCTTCCCGAATCTGTACAAGCCTTTCCTGATGGTGAGAATTTTGCGCAAATTCTTCGCGAAGTTGGCTTTAAGGAAATAAAAATTCACAAAGTTTCGTTTGGTATTGCAACCATTTATCACGCTAAAAAATAGTTGAAAAAAATCGCATTCTATATCGTCTTTATCCTCTTAGCACAGATTGGCTTTTCGCAAAAGCAGCGTATTAAAAATTTGCCTGGATTTGAGAGTACCAAAGTGATGCATTTTGGTTTTTACCTCGGGGTAAATAATTTGGGAGTTGATGTAAAATACAAATCGACCCTTTTACAAAGTGATACAGTTTATTCTGCCTTGGTTCGCGGCCAGTATGGATTTAATTTAGGAATTGTGACCGATGTTCATCTTGGAGATGGATTTGATTTAAGGTTTGTGCCAGCACTGGTTTTTGGTCAGCGAGACTTTGAATATTCTGTAAAAGTGAAAAACAACGTATTAGAAAATCAAAAAAGAGTGGTGGAGTCGACTTATCTTGATTTTCCAATTTCAATTAAATATAAATCTGAAAGAGTGAACAATGGCCGATTTTATTTAATGGGTGGTTTTAAGCCAGCTTTCGATATGGCTTCATTAAAAAAAGTTGATGCAAAAAACACTAAAGTAGTGCGTTTGAATCCTTGGGAGTTATCGGCTCATGTGGGGTTTGGTATTGATTTGTATCTTGAGTATTTCAAATTTTCCCCTCAAATTATCTTTAATTACGGCCTCAACAATCTTCTTATTCAAGATGGAACTGCCTATACAACTTTGATAGATCAAATTAAGGCGAGATCTTTTGTGGTAGCATTAACTTTTGAAGGCTAAACTTTGATTCAGGTTATCGACATACGTGTTGCTCCAGAGGAGGTGAACGATGCAAGTTATCATGCCGAAATAGCAAGAAATGAATTGAATATCAAGTTCGATTCGCTTGTGCAAACAAGAGTTTTGAAACGTTCAATTGATGCTCGAAAAAGAAATGTAGTGTATCAACTGCGTTTAGAAGTGTTTATCGACGAGCCCATGCCGAGTTTAGGATTTGGGGCGCCAATCGTTAAGAAGTTGAATTCTAATCGTGAAGCGGTAGTTGTTGGCGCTGGGCCGGCCGGACTTTTTGCTGCATTGCAACTCATAAAAAATGATATTAAACCAATAGTTCTCGAGAGAGGTAAGGCTGTGCGTGAGAGAAGAAGGGATTTGGCGGCAATTAATCAAAAACATATTGTAAATCCCGAATCAAATTATTGTTTTGGTGAAGGTGGTGCCGGTACTTTCTCTGATGGCAAGTTATTTACACGTTCTAATAAAAGAGGCGACGTAAATGAGGTGCTTGAAACTTTAGTTCGATTTGGGGCTTCAGAAGAAATCTTAGTTGATGCACATCCGCATATTGGTACCAATAAATTGCCTAAAATTATTGAGGCTATTCGCAATTACATTATTGCATGTGGAGGTGAGGTGTTGTTTGAATCGAAATTAACAGATATTGTTGTAGAGAACAATGAAGTGAAAGCAGTTGTAATCAATGGTTCAAAGACTTTAGCTACCTCTAATTTGATTTTAGCTACAGGCCATTCGGCCAGAGACATCTTTGAATTATTGTATAGAAAAAATATTGCTATTGAGGCTAAGCCTTTTGCATTAGGAATAAGGATTGAACACCCGCAAAGCCTTATAGATAGTGTGCAATACCATTGTGACAATAGGGGAGATTTTTTGCCTGCCGCTTCTTACAGTTTGGTGCATCAAACCAATATTAAACCAGTATATTCTTTTTGTATGTGTCCGGGTGGAATTATTGCGCCATGTGCCACAGCTCCCAATCAAGTGGTTACCAATGGCTGGTCTCCGTCAAAAAGAAACAATCCCTATGCAAATTCAGGAATCGTGGTGGCTTTAGAAAAAAGTGATTTCGATTTTAAAAAACATGGCGAGTTAGCGGGTATGTATTATCAGCAAGCTGTTGAAGAAAAGGCTTTCATTATGGGAGGTAAGTCGCAAGCAGCTCCTGCTCAAAGAATGGTAGATTTTATTCAAAATAAAACATCTTCTCAATTACCAATTACTTCTTATCAGCCGGGTATTACGTCGGTAGATTTGCGAGAAGTTTTGCCCCCTGCTGTATGGAGATCATTGCAAGAAGGCTTAAAAGCTTTTGGTAATAAGATGAGAGGTTATTTAACAAATGATGCTGTTTTGCATGCAGTTGAATCAAGAACATCTTCTCCAGTGAGAATTCCGCGTGACAAAGAAACTTTAGAGCATATCCAAATTAAGGGATTGTATCCTTGTGCCGAGGGTGCTGGGTACGCAGGAGGCATAATGTCGGCAGCGATAGACGGACAAAAATGCGCCGATAAGATTGCCGAGAAAATCAAAAAATAATTTACAGCTTGTAACTTTTATTTCATTAATCATATCATACATTCAAATGGTTGATATGAAGAACATAAGAAAATACAACAATAAAGTGCTAGCGCTGGTGTCGTTTCAGGCCTTTTTATTTTTTGCTAAAGTAGGAGGTTCTTGTGCAGATGATATTGAAGATTTAAAGAGAGCGTTTCACACTACTTCAGGAAATTAGATCGATACCCACCGGACAATGATCGCTTCCCATCACCTGATGCAAAATAAAAGAATCTTTCACTTGTGGCAAAAACGTACTGCTCACCAAAAAATAATCAATTCTCCAGCCCACATTTTTAGCTCTTGCTCCAGCGCGATAACTCCACCAAGTATATTCTATTTTTTCTGGATAAAAATGACGGTAAGTATCGATTAATCCTGCGTTGATGAAATTAGTCATTCCATCAATTTCTATTTGGGTATAGCCAGCCGATTTATTGTAGTTGGCTTTGGGGTGTTTTAAATCTATGGCTTGGTGCGCAACATTCATGTCTCCGCAAACAATCACTGGTTTTTTCTTTTCCAATGATTTTAAGTAATTCAAAAAATCAGCATCCCATTGTTTACGGTAATCTAATCTTTCTAATTCGCTTTTAGAGTTAGGCACATAAACCGTTACTACAAAGAATTTTTCGAATTCGGCAGCAATTACACGTCCTTCTTTATCGTGCTCGGCAATACCCATGTCGTTGGTAACGGCAATAGGTTTTATTTTACTAAAAATGGCTGTGCTTGAATATCCTTTTTTCTCGGCCGAGTTGGTGTAGATGTGAAAACCTTCAAGATCGGCAACAGCTTCTCTCACTTGGTCATCTTGAGCTTTTGTTTCTTGCAAACAAATAATGTCGCAATTCATTTCTCTTACAATATTGGCAAAGCCTTTAGTTGCTACAGCGCGTATTCCGTTAACATTCCAAGAAATAATTCTCATAAAAATTAATTTGAATTCGAAGATAGGTTTTAAAGCGAACTTTTCAAGGTATTTACATTGAATCCTAAGCCAGCTGAAAATCGAAATTCATTCAATGAGTGTGTAGGATAGTAGTTGTGTTGGCCCACTATAAAACGACCTTGAACAAAAAAATGAAAATATTTAAAGAAGTAAAGGTTGTATCCTATGGTGGTTGATAGCACAGGGTTTATTCCTTGTTGTGGAATCACAATTCCACTTGATGAATTTGAGAATTTTGATACACTAATTCCAGGTTGAAGACCAATATAAAAGTCATTCATCTTCTTTCCAAAATGGTACGAAGCCCCAAAAAATCCAGAATGATTGTAAGATAAATTTCCGGTATTTATTCCTCCATTGGTTAAGTAGTAATATCCTTCACCAGCAATTGAAATTTTGTTGCTAACATATCCTTCAAGGTTGCCATGCAAATAGTAGTGAGAGGTGTTGCTTTCTAGGATAATTCCCGGACTGTAAGTGAGTTGAGCGCGCAGGAGTCCGGTTCTTACTATGTCACTTTGAGCCAAACAGCAACTCGATAAAATGACAGCCACGATGCAAAGTTTTATTTTCCCCATAAATGAAATAATTTATAGTTTACACTTAAAGTGCTTAGCATATGGCCTTCAAAGGTATTGGTGTTTCCTTTCACAATAGAAACATTGCTTCCGTTGATCACTGATTCGAGTTCTGCTGTGAGGTGAATCATATACTGGCATGTGAGAGAAATATCGAAGCGCTTGCTTAAATGAATGTGAGTGCCTAATCCTCCTTGTACTGCCGATCCCCAGCGATTGAGTGAAGTGTTAGAGGTTAGTATTGTTTTTTTATTGTAATCAAAACAATGTCCGGCCAAAACATAGGGTTGAATATTTCGCGTATTTTTAATTGGGTAAAATAGCACCGACCATCCGATATGATAATATTCGCTGCGAATTTTATCTTGAACATTAATGCTGATGTAGTCGGCAAACCAATCGGTATTTGCTCTGCTGCTTAATTGAATCCTAAATTGCCCGCCCGTTCCAAGGCCCCATCCATCTGAGTCGAATAAGCTTAAGGTGCTCCTGCCTCCTAAGCTCAGCTGTCCTCCCGACAAGGTGTCTTGAGCGCTCAAGAAAAGAGAAGTAATCGAAAGAAATATAAGTATTAATGTAGATTTCATTGAAGTACTTTATAAAGATAAATCTAAAAAACATTTACGTTGTGAAGCCTCAATTCAAATTGATTTGTATTTATTGTAAACAATTCTAATTCAATAGTTGAAAATCAATAATTGGTCGATCTAGTCCTATATAGGAGTTGAGATTTATCCCTTTCCCAATTTACCTGCTATAAATCCGGTAGTCCAGGCTGCTTGAAAGTTAAATCCACCCGTTACACCATCAATATCTAGTACCTCGCCAGCAAAGAATAACCCTTCTTGTTTTCTGCTTTCCATGGTGTTCATATTTACTTCAGCAAGGGAAATACCACCGCAAGTAACGAACTCTTCCTTAAATGTGGTTTTTCCTTCAACTTTATAAGCGTCGTTAAAAAGAGTGTTGATGAGGCGGTTTTGCTCTTTTTTGGGTAATTCACTCCAAATGATATCGTGATTAATTTCCACTCTATTTAGCAAATACTCCCACATTCGGGCTGTTAAATCGAAAGGATTGGCGTTGATGATTTTCTTTTTAGCGCTCTCCAATCTAGCGTTCATAACCTTCTCTCTCACTATTTCTTCATTGGCTAGCCCGGTCCAATTCACTAATAAAATGAAATTGTATTTTAAATCGCTTAAAATTCTTGCTCCCCATGCCGATAACTTTAAAATCGCAGGACCACTCATGCCCCAATGTGTAATTAGCAAAGGACCTTGTTGTTGAAGGTTTGTGCCTTGTATTCTAACAATTGTATTGGGGGTAACTACTCCCATTAATGCTTCCGTTTTTTCAGAAGGCATGTTGAAGGTAAATAGCGATGGAAAAGGGGGAATGATTTCATGATTAAATGAAGATAACCAACTAAACCCTTCTAATTTTGGGTTTCCACCCGTTGCAACAATTATTTTATCGAAATAAAATAATTCTTTATTGCTAGTTATTTCGAATCCATTCGGCGTCTTTAATAGCTCATCTACACCAAAACCAAGACGAACGTCTATGTTTAGTTTTTCTGCTTCAAGGGTAAGGCAATCGATGATGGTTTGAGAGTTGTCGGTGATGGGAAACATCCTGTTGTCGGCTTCTGTTTTCAATTCCACTCCTCTGGCTTTAAACCAAGCAACAGTATGGTTTGTATTGAAAATACCAAACGATTTTTTTAGATGTTTTTCTCCTCGAGGGTAGAATTTTGAAAGTTCAGATATGCTAAAACAGGCATGAGTGACATTACATCTTCCTCCGCCAGAAATTTTCACTTTTGAGAGTACTTTATTTGATTTTTCGAGAATGGAAACTTGTGCTTCAGGAAAATGATTCTTGCATGAAATGGCGGCGAAATACCCGGCAGCTCCAGCACCTATTATTGCGATTTTCATAAAGCGAAGATAAATTTTTATATCTTTACAGCTTAATTTAATATAATATGAATAACGGTTCAGTAAAATTTTTCAATGATACCAAAGGTTTTGGTTTCATTAAAGACGCGGCATCAAACAAAGAGTATTTCGTGCACGTTTCAGGTTTGGTTGATAAAATCAAAGAAAACGACGAAGTAACGTTTGATCTTCAAGACGGAAAAAAAGGAGTAAATGCTGTAAATGTTAGACTTGCTTAGTCTAAAATTTCTTAATTTATAATTTTGGTCCTCCGAAGAAATTCGGGGGACTTTTTACTTAAAAACACTTTATGAAAACACTTAAAATAGCATTGTTGGTTGCAGTAGCATTGGTTGTAATATCATTTAAAGAAAAAGAAAGTGCTCCAACTGTTGGAATCGAGGTAGGTAATACTGCTCCCGAAATTGCATTGCCGGGGTTGAATGGTGATACTATAAAATTATCATCAACAAGAGGTAAATATGTTTTAGTAGATTTTTGGGCAAGCTGGTGCGGACCATGCCGACGATTTAACCCTACATTGGTTAAGCTATACAGAACCTACAAGGATTCCTTGTACACAAACGCAAGTGGTTTTACTATCTATAGTGTTGCTCTAGAAAGACAAAACGCTAGTGACGCTTGGAAAAATGCGATTGCCAAAGATAGCTTGGAGTGGGGCAATCATGTAACAGATTTTCAATATTGGTATGGTGCAACAGCAAGGATGTATATGATTGATGCTATTCCAGCTAATTTGCTTTTAGATGAAAAAGGGGTTATTGTGGCTAAGAATATTAGTGAGCATGCATTGAAACAGTATTTGTCTTCTAAAGTGAATCGCAATCCGAAAAAAAAGAAAGAAAAAAAGAAAAAAGTGAAAGATGGTAAATAACGATATTTTGAAAAAATTGCGAGTTGCGTTGCAACTTCGTGATGACGATATTATTGAGATTTTGAAATTATCGAATTTCGAAATTTCTAAATCAGAATTAAGTGCATTTTTCAGGAAGGAAGATCATCCCAATTATCGTATTTGCGGCGATCAGGTGATGAGAAATTTTTTAAACGGACTGATAGTGAAAATGCGCGGTCCGCTGGATAAAAAATAATGCGTCGTGAAATACTTATTTTATATCCTGCCTATTTTGTGTGGATTTACAATCACCACGCAAGCAAGCGTAAACAGTGAGTTAAGGCATAGTATCAATAATCCTTTTGCTGCTGCTTTTATCTCTTTTGCCGTTGGAACTATAGTGTTGTTTTTTGCGGTTGTATTGATGCGCCAAGGGTTTCCATCTGTTTCAACTCTAAAAACATTACAATGGCATGAATTTCTGGGAGGTGTATTAGGGGCATTTTTTGTTTCAGCTATAATCTTCGCTCTGCCCCAGATAGGCAGTGCTAATATGTTTGTATTGATAATTGCCGGTCAACTTATTACTTCGCTTGCTTATGATCATTTTGGCGTAATGGGTGCAGTTCAGCAAGCAATAACTTGGAAAAAAATACTGGGTGTAGGTTTAGTTGTGGTTGGAGTTTATATAGCAACACGGAAGTAAAATGATATCTTATCATAATAAGCGATTTCGCCCTATCGCAAATACAGAAAATGGAGAAACATCTTCGGAAACCATTTTTTATTATTTCCAGGAGGGTAATGTAGTAACTGCTAATTATTCTGGTGGACAAATCATTTCGGGGAATTTGATTGCCTTAGTTGATAAAAATGGTTGTTTGAATATGCGTTATCAACAGCTCAATTTAAAAGGAGAACTAATGACCGGTATTTGTTTGTCGACACCCGAGGTTTTGCCGAATGGTAAAATTCGATTGCATGAAAAATGGGAGTGGACGAGTGGTGACAAAAGCAAGGGAGAATCAATCATTGAAGAGATATGAAACTTAAGATATATCAGGTAGATGCCTTTGCCGATAAAGTTTTTACCGGTAATCCTGCCGCTGTTGTTCCTTTGGAGGAATGGCTTTCGGAAGAATTGATGCAAAAGATAGCAGCTGAGAATAATTTGGCAGAAACGGCGTATTTCGTGAAGAACGAAAAAGGATTTTATATCCGTTGGTTTACCCCAACAGATGAAGTGCCGTTGTGCGGACACGCAACTTTGGCCTCTGCTTATGTCTTGTTTGAGATGTTGAATTACAAGAAAGATAAGATTGTATTTGAGTGTAAAAGTGGAATTTTAGAAGTGACGAAAAATGAGGATAGGCTGACTTTGAATTTTCCTATGAATGCGGTGCAAAAAGCAAATCTTACGCATGATTTCGAAAAGGCATTTGGCGCAAATCCAATAGAAATGTATCAAAGTAATGGCGGGTATTATTTATTGGTTTTCGCTTCAGATGATGTTGTGATAAATATGAAAGTCAACTTCAATGAAATATTGAAATGGGATGCAAAAGCAGTGGTGGTTACTTCAAAAGGAAAAGAATTTGATTTTGTGTCGCGAATGTTTGCTCCTAAGATTGGTATAAATGAAGATCCTGTTACTGGTTCTGCGCACACGCGCTTGATTCCTTTTTGGAGCGAGCGATTAGGTAAAAAAGATATGTTGGCCAAACAAGTTTCTCAAAGAGGTGGCGTATTAAAATGTAAAATGTTGGGCGATAGAGTAGAGATGAGTGGTCAAGCTATTTTATATTTAACAGGAGAGATTTATATTTGATTAATAGTGATGGGTTTTGTAGGGTTGAAAAAACGAAAAAACTGGAAATAATGGCAAAAGACTGGAAAGAAAGACTCGGTACGGTGTATTCTACTAATCCGAATTTTCAATTTGAAACCAATAAAGAAGAAGAAAGCGAGACCTTGCCTCCTAAGCAGCAAAAGTTATATGTGAGTTTAGATAAACGCAATCGAGGTGGTAAGGCAGTAACTTTAATTGAAGGTTTTGTGGGTAAGGAAGAAGATTTGCAAACCTTAGGTAAAAAGCTCAAGACTAAATGTGGTGTAGGAGGTTCGGTTAAAGACAATGAAATATTGATTCAAGGCGATTTTCGCGATAAAATTGTTCAAATGCTAACAGCAGATGGTTATCAGGTGAAGCGAAAAGGCGGCTAATTGAATTTGTGCAATCTTTCTGGAGTGATGCAATAGTCAAGAGTTACATCGAATTGATCAGCATCATCTATCGATTCTATCGGCTCAAAGAAGTTAACGCCTACTTTGATGCATTTATCGCTTACCTCTCTTAAAAATCTATCGTAATATCCTTTGCCATAACCCACACGATGGCCTTTTTCATCGAAAAGGAACATTGGAACTAAAACAAGATCAATTTCTTTCTCGCTGATTTTTGTACCATTGGTTGGTTCGGGAATTCGAAAAAGGTTTTCTTTATATATAGTGTCTTTATTTACTATATAGTGCGTAAGTAGATTAGAGTTGATATCGGAAACGCTTGTCACTAAACTGATTTCTGGGTGCTTTTCTCGTATTACATTGGTAAAGAATTCGGTATTCACCTCTTTCATTTTGACAATTGTATTAAAGAAATGGATGTTTTTGTATTTGGAAACATCAAAGTTTTGAAAGAATAACTTAAAAATTTGCTCACTTAGTACATTCACCTTTTCGGGAGTAAGTAAATTTCTTTTGTCTCTATATTCTATTCTGGCGTCGAGTTTCAGCATTGCAATCAATTTTAATTAGGTTAAAAGTATCAATTATTGTTTATAACTCGGTAAAATAAAATCTGATATTTTCTTTGGTAAAATTTTGTATTTGTAATTTTAATTTTCATCTTTGTTAAGAAATCAATCATTTAATTGATTAAATAAATGTCAAAATTAAAAATAGGAGATAAAGCCCCAGTAGTTGTAGCCGTTGATGAGAGAGGTATGCCCATAAGACTATCTGATTTTATTGGAAAGAAAGTAGTGCTGTTTTTCTATCCTAAAGATAATACCCCTGGTTGTACAGCAGAATCTTGTAACTTGCGAGATAATTATGCAGCCTTGCAGAGGAAGGGGTTTGAGGTGGTTGGAGTAAGTGCAGACACAGAGAAAAAACATCAAAATTTTATAGCGAAATATGAATTGCCTTTTAGGTTGATAGCAGATGTTGACAAAAAAGTAATCAATTCTTTTGGCGTTTGGGGTAAAAAGAAATTTATGGGAGTTGAATATGAAGGAATAATAAGAACAACCTTTGTAATAGACGAGAACGGTACAATTGAAAGAATTTTTGATAAAGTAAAAACTAAGAATCACGCAGAACAAATATTAGAAACTTATAATTAAACAAAATCATGGCAGCTAAAGAAGTAAAAGAAACAAATTCGGCAAATGCAGAAAAGCTTAAAGCTTTGCAAATGACCATAGAAAGATTAGATAAATCTTTTGGTAAAGGAACAGTAATGAGAATGGGAGATACCGCTATAGAGCCTATTGAGGTTATTTCTACTGGATCAGTTACTATAGATTTAGCCTTGGGTGTGGGTGGTTTGCCTAAAGGTAGAATCATAGAGATATTCGGACCAGAGTCTTCTGGTAAAACAACCTTGGCAATTCACGCCGTTGCTCAAGTTCAAAAGAAAGGCGGTATTGCCGCAATTATTGATGCAGAGCATGCTTTCGATCGTTCATATGCAGAGGCATTGGGAGTAGATACCGAGCAATTGCTTATTTCTCAGCCAGATAATGGAGAACAAGCGTTGGAGATTGCAGATAACTTAATTAGTTCTGGTGCAGTTGACTTACTTATTGTCGATTCAGTTGCTGCCTTGACTCCAAAAGCAGAGATTGAGGGGGAGATGGGAGACTCTAAAATGGGTTTACATGCAAGATTAATGTCGCAAGCCTTGAGAAAACTTACTGCAACTATCAGTAGAAGTGGATGTTGTGTTATTTTCATTAACCAATTACGCGATAAGATTGGGGTAATGTTTGGTAATCCGGAAACAACCACTGGTGGTAATGCTTTAAAGTTTTATGCTTCGGTGAGAATTGACATCAGAAAATCAGGACAACTTAAAGAAGGTGAGGAAGTTATAGGTTCTAGAACCAAGGTTAAAATTGTTAAAAATAAGGTGGCTCCTCCATTTAGAAAAGCTGAGTTTGATATAATTTATGGCAAGGGGATATCTAAAACCGGAGAGATTATCGATCTAGGTGTTGAGTTGAACGTAATTAAGAAGTCGGGCTCTTGGTTTGCTTACGGAGACACCAAATTGGGACAAGGACGTGATGCGGTTAAGCAAATGTTGGACGATAATGTCGAATTGGCAGAAGAGTTGGAAACAAAAATTGTTGAACTTTTGAAAACTAAGGTTTAAGTTTTTGATAATCAGATTTAAACTAGAAAAGCTCGGACTGACACGAAAAAAATTAATTGTTAATTTACTAACAGTCCCTTGCAGACAACGATTTTGAAGTTTAAATTTGAAGTAAGAAATAAGATTTTAATAATGGACGTGATAAACCCATGATTATAAATTTTATGGTTGATAAGAGAAACGCGTCTTACGACGCGTTTCTTTTTTGTATTAACTCATAACTATCAGATGCTGAGTAAGTTAGGTTTTTATTTGTCGTGTTTTTTAGTTCTCCCTGTCTTGGGGGCTCTATTTTTGTTTTCTTGCGGTAGCAAAAGCGAGGATGCAAACTACATTAAAGACCTACTTGAGCAAGGGCAGGTGGCACAAGCAGAAGTGGTAATCAAGGAAATGCTGCAGCACGACTCAGCCAATGTGGAAATAAATGTTTTGTATGCCGATTTATTACTAAGTAAAGGCGATTTTAAGGAAGCTTACTATATGCTAAGTAGGGCTAGAGATTTTGATTCCACCAATGTTACTGTTAATTTGAAATTGAGCGAGTTTCATTTGTATTTGCGGCAATTTGAAAAGGTAATCATTTCGGCAAATGATGTACTTAAAAAAGAACGAAATAACGCAAAAGCGTATTTTTTAAAGGGAATGTCATACAAAGAATTAGGTGACACAGTAAAAGCCTTTTCAAACTTTCAAACTGTGGTGGAGCAAGATGCGAATTACTACGATGCCTTTGTGCAATTAGGAATTTTAGCTTCAGCTAAGCATGATTCCACAGCAGTTCAGTATTTCGATAATGCGCTTTCGCTTCGGCCAAATTCTGCAGAAGTTTTATTCAATAAAGCCCGTTTTTATCAAGTTCATGGCGCGCCAAACAAGGCGCTTAAGATTTATGCCACTGTGCCAGAGGGGAATAATTTTTATGGAAGCTCTGTTTACAATAGTGGTGTTATTCTTTACGATTCGGGGAAGTTTGCTGAAGCCAGCAAGCTATTTCAAATAGCAGGACAGTATAGAAATGCGAAAGCATTTTTCATGTTGGGCTTAATTTGCGAGCAAGCAAAGCAAATGAAGGAAGCAAGAATAAATTATGAAAAGTGTTTGGAGTTGGATCCAACTTATGAGAAGGCAAAATTAAAGTTGGCGTCGATAAGAAACTAGGAAAACAAATTGTTCCCCTAGTTTATGCAATTACTTCGAAAGAATTTCTTTAACAATTCCCGAGATTATTTTACCATCAGCTTTTCCAGCCATTGCTTTGTTGGCAGCGCCCATTACTTTGCCCATATCTGCTGGGGAGCTAGCGCCCAACTGAGCAATGATTTTTTCTACTTCAATTTTGATTTCGTCGGCAGTCATTTGTTGAGGTAGATACGCTTCTATAACACCTGCTTGGAATGTTTCATCGGCAGCTAAATCTTCGCGGTTTTGAGAAATATATAAATCGGCAGTTTCTTTTCTTTGCTTTACCATTTTTAATAAAGCCTTCGTTTCGCT
The DNA here is from genome assembly GCA_964406465.1 of uncultured Chryseobacterium sp. Classification (GTDB taxonomy): domain Bacteria; phylum Bacteroidota; class Bacteroidia; order Flavobacteriales_C; genus JAHEZL01. Next base: position 108,305 of record CAYORT010000002.1, on the reverse strand, counting down.
TTCTGTGGTGTGGCCTTCGGGTGATGTTTTAAGCAATAATATAGCTGATTTTACAGCTCTTAAAGCTTCAAGTTTTTTAGCTTCTTTGGCCAACATCGCCGTCTTGATATCTGCATTAATTTTTTCTTCTAAAGTCATAGGATATTAATTTATGAAACCAAATGTATGGAATTCAATCTAAATTTACTTGGTAGAGTCCGGCTGGATTTTCACCAGAAACCTCACATGAAAAATAAATCTTGCTGTTGCCTGCAAAAGTGATTCCTTCTGTTTGCCAAAATTTTTCGTTTCCAATAGAATACAATTGTTGATTACCCTTGGTAAATTCGTCATTTTTAAAATTGTTGAAACGCCAGATAAATGGGAAATTTCTAATTGAAGAATAACCAATTAACAATACTTCATTTTTTGATTTATTGTAAGTGGCACCTGTGATTCGTCCTTTTGCATCAAAATGGGCTATTGGAGAAAGATGAAAGTGTCCTGAATCTTTTGGTAATTTATAAATTGCACAGTCGTTGCCTCCTCTATTCATAGAAAATAAGTATAGAAAATCATTAACAGTAATCATGGCTTCACAGTCATATGAGGTGTTTTCATTTTCTCTAAAATCCAACTGATTTTTGTAATCAAAAGTGATCGAGTCGGCTGTAACTTTAATAAGCTTGTCATTTGTGATTTCAGATTTTTTAATCTTAAGAATTCTCAAGTTTCTGCGGGCACCGAAGTTGTTTCCAAAATCACCAATATAAAAGTAAAGACTATCTGAAGTAATGTCTTCCCAATCGAAATTCTTTGTGTTGTTCAACATTATCTCTTGTGTTATTTTTCCGCTTATTGAATCTACCCCATAAATACAAGCCAAACCCGCATTGTCATTGATGGTAAAAAGCTTGTGGTTGTCGTATAGAAGTCCAGAAGACTCAAAAAGTTCATCGGGGAAATTGGCGATATGTTTAGCTTTTAGTTGAATCTTGACGATATCGTTGTTGTGTTTTTTATTGAGTGAATCAGAACAGAAATAGAGACCACTAATGATAAAGAGTAATAATACTAATCTAACTTTGTCTGCCATTTTCAACGGTATGTGGAAGGTGAAAATAGGCGAAAACAAAAGTGCTGAAAAGGCTTTTTGTAAGCTTAATATTTAAGTAACGAGAAGTTCACAAAAAGTAAACACGATGCTTGCTGGAAAGCTATTAAGATGTCATTAGTATCTTGTTTCTTCCCAATTTAATGAGATGGGCGTTTTCCATTTGTTTAAGAATGCGTGAAACGGCCTCTCGAGAAGTTCCCATTTCATCAGCCAGTTGTTGATGGGTGATGGCGATTTCTTTACTGTTGTGCAGCAACGATTTTTGTTCTAGTAACTGTAAGATTCTGGTGTCGAGTTTCTGAAAAGCTACAGCATTTACTACGCCTAAAAGTTCTTCAAATCTCTTGTGGTACAGTTTAAAAATAAAATCGGTCCATTCTGGATATTCCTTTATCCATTCACTTGCTTTTTCTAGCGGTATCATCAAAATTTCAACATCTTCTTCTGCGATAGCCTTTACTTTGCTTGTTTCGTGATGAATGCCACCTAGAAAAGACATGATACAGCTTTCTCCCGGTCGAATGTAGTACAACAATATTTCTTTGCCGTCGTCGTCGGTTCGCATTACGCGAATACTTCCTTTTAAAACTATTGGAATGGATTTGATGTAGCTGTCTTCATTAATGATGATTGTTTCTGCAGGAAATGATTTAATTTGCCCACTTTGTTTTACTTGGTCATTTAGTAAGCCGTGAAATATTTTTGTGCTATCCATCTTAAGCTCTGCTTAGAGTAATTAAACTAATTTCAGGGGAGATGCCAACTCTGCCAGGATATCCAACGAATCCTAAACCTCTATTAACATAAATCTGCTGAGATCCTTTTTCATAGAGTCCGGCCCACTGAGCATATCTCCATTGTACCGGAGAGAATTTAAAGTACTTGGTTTCAATACCGAATTGCATTCCGTGCGTGTGTCCCGAAAAAGTACAATCAATATTAGGGTAATCTTTAATGATTTGAGCGTCCCAATGAGAAGGGTCGTGAGAGAGTAACAATTGAACTGAATCTTTATCAACACCTTCATAAGCCTTGGCTATATCACCGTATTTGGCGAATCTACCGTCGCCCCAATTTTCAACACCAATGATGGTGATTTTTTCTCCTCCAATTTCTAAAGTTCTGTTTTCATTTAATAGTAAGTCCCAGCCTGCATCTTTATGTATTTTCTTCATCAACTCCTTGTTGTGGGCTTTATTTTTTTCGTAATCAGGATCGTTGGGTTGATAGAAGTAGTCTCCGTAATCATGGTTTCCAAGGATGGAAAACACGCCATATTTAGCTTTTAGTTTTTTAAATGATTCGGTGTGTGGCAGGGCTTCTTCTGTGATGTCGTTCACTAAATCACCCGTAAAAAATATTAGGTCGGGCTTTAGTTCATTAATCATGGCATAGGCTTCTTCCAGTGGTTCAGAGCTCAAAAAGCTTCCAACATGTTGATCGGAAATTTGCACGATTTTAAGTCCTTCAAAATTTTTGGGCAGATTTTTAAGTTTCAAATTAACATATTGAACGGTGTAGTTGTAGCCACCTTTTAGCATGCCATAAAAGAAGGTTGATGCAAAGATGCCAAAGGTGCCGAGAGCACCCATTTGAAGAAATTTTTTGCGGGTTATTCCATCTTTGGTTGTTTCTTTATCGGCGGTAACTTTGGCTTTGGTCCAGATAAATAGCCTTCTAAGATCATCTGCAATAATCCACAAACAGCCAAGCAATTTTGATAAATAAATGAACATAAATGAGCCCCATAAATAGGTTCTAACAAAAATGCTGCTGCGCTGGCCGGTAAAATACGAGTAAGAACCAAACATTATAAAGGCGAATGATATACTGCTTATTGTAAGATATACTATCCTCCATTTTTTTGATAATCTTGATTTTATTCCAAAATAGAAGTAGATGTCTGCAGCGGTCAAAATAGCTGCAATCATCAAAAAGAAGAGAATAAATTTACTGTGATCCATTTTTCAATTTTGCCAAAGATATTTTATTAATGATGAAATTGGTAAAAATGCAGTTATCCTTTTGCTATTTTAACAATTTAGCATTCTCCTAACAAAAACTTATTTTTGCCGAATGAATTACTTAAGTGTAGAAAATATTTCAAAAGCTTTTGATGAGCGAGTGCTCTTTGAAGGAGTATCTTTTGGATTAAGTAAGGGCGATAGAGTTGCTTTAATTGCCAAGAATGGAGCGGGAAAGAGTACGATCTTTAAAATTTTGATGGGGCAGATATTGCACGATGAAGGCAATGTGGTTTTTCGCGATGGAATAAAAATGGGGTGGTTGGAGCAAGAACCTAATTTTGTTAGCGGACAAACCATTCAAGAATATATTTATGATTCGAAGAATCCTAGAATTTTATTGATTCAGAAGTATCAAAAAATGCTTGATGATGGTGTTAGTGATAATGCTACCATGCAAAAAGTGTTAGATGAGATAGAAAAATCTCATGCCTGGGATACTGAGGCAAAAATTCAGGAAATTCTCACCAGTTTGAATTTAAACAATCCGTCGCAAGTTACCACTAACATGTCGGGAGGTGAAAAGCGTCGCTTAGCATTAGCAAAGGTTTTAATTGAAGAGCCAGAATTTTTGTTGCTAGATGAGCCAACCAATCACCTTGATTTGGAGATGGTGGAGTGGTTAGAAAAATACATGACTCGTCCGGAAATTACCATGTTGGTGATCACCCATGATAGATATTTCTTAGATAATGTTTGCAATAGAATTATCGAGTTAGATCAAGGTACGATTTACGAATACGCTGGAAATTACGAATATTTTTTAACCAAAAGGGAAGAGCGTATCCATAATGCAAAGACTGTTGCGGCAAAAGCTAAAAACCTTTTGAAAAAAGAAGTGGAGTGGCTAGGTAGAATGCCTAAAGCAAGAACTACTAAGGCAAAGTATAGAATTGATGCTGTTGAAGAAATTCGAGATAAAGCATTTTCATACAAGGAAGAAAGGAAAATTTCCATTGAAAGTCATGTGAGTAGAATTGGAAAAAAGGTTCTAGAACTGCACAATGTGAGCAAAAGCTATGGAGATAGAGAGATAATTAAGCAGTTTTCTTATGTGTTCAAAAAAGAAGAAAAAGTAGGTATCATTGGAAGAAATGGTTCGGGGAAGAGTACTTTGCTAAACATGATCAAATCTTTAGAAGAACCAACTTCGGGTCGGATTGAAGTGGGGCATACCGTTAAGATTGGGTATTATTCTCAGAAGTTAGAGACAGCAAAGCCCGGACAAAGAGTAATTGACTCCCTGCGTGATTATGCCGATGAAGTGAAGATGAGTGGAGGTAGAACGATGTCGATTTCTCAATTGTTGGTGAAATTTCAATTTGATTTAAAAAAGCAAACAGCATATGTAGAGAGTTTGAGTGGTGGTGAGAGAAAACGTTTACAGTTGGTTTCAATTCTGATTCAAAATCCTAATTTTTTGATTTTAGATGAGCCTACCAATGATTTAGATTTAAATACTTTGGCGGCTTTAGAAGAGTTTTTGATGGATTTTGAAGGTTGTGTTATTGTGGTTTCTCATGATAGGTTTTTCTTAGATAGCGTGGTTGACCATCTTTTTGTGTTTAGAGGCAATGGTGAAATTCAAGATTTTCCGGGCAATTATTCTCAATTTCGCGAACAGAAAAGCATGAAAGCTGCACTTGCCGTTGAAGAAGTTAAGCGAGAGAAGGAGAAGGTAAAAATTGAAGAACCTGAAGTGCCCAAAGAGAAGAAAAAATTAAGTTATAAAGAGCGCCAAGAGTTTGAGAAATTAGAGAAAGAAATAAGTGAACTAGAGAAACAGCAATTAGCTATTAGTGAAGAGTTTTCATCTGGTAAATTGAGCGGAGATGAGTTCAATCAGCGTTCGGTAGAATTGGCTAAGATATCTACCGCACTTGACGAAAAAACTATGCGTTGGATGGAATTAGCCGAGTATGCTTAAATCGCTAATCAGCATATTAAAAGAAGATAAAAGGCTGTTTTATCTTTTGCTAATATCAACAGCTATTAGAATTTTATTTTCTTTCAATCCCTTAATGAATGGTGAAGCTTATTATGCAAGAGGCGTTTGGGATTTGCAATGGAGCTATTTTGATCAGCCGCCTCTTTTCTTCTGGATTTCAGGTGTTTTCGTTAAAATTTTTGGATACAACAGCTTCGCATTAAGGATATCCTCTATTTTGTTCTTCGCACTCACCACTTTGTTGCTGTATAAAGTTTCTCTTGAAGTTTTCAAAAGCAAAAGAGCCGCATTCCTTTCGGTGTTAATGTTTAATATTAGTGCTGTCTTCACCCTTTCATTTGCCATTTTTGCTCAGCCCGATGCAGTCTTTATATTCTTTTGGTTATTGGCATTTTACGCTATTTACAAATTGTTTTATCCAAATTTTGATGTAAGTGATTTAAATGGTTTTAGAAAATCGAAATATGTTTTGAAATGGTGGATGGTTTTTGGGATTTCTTTTGGTTTTGGAGCTTTAAGCAAATACAATATTGCCTTTTTAGCTTTTGGAGTATTATTGTGTTGTGTGTTTCAGAAAGGGCAAAGACATTGGTTTTATCACTACGGACCTTATTTAGCATTATTGATAACTTTTGTCATTTTTATTCCCGTTTTATATTGGAATTCACAGAACGAATGGATTTCTTTTGTTTTTCAATCGGCGAGAGCAGGCGCAACAGAATCTAGTTTGAGATGGGATTGGTTTTTTAGAAGTATTGCCGGCCAGATATTGTGGCTGTTGCCATGGGTATGGATTCCATTAGTGATACAGATGTTCATGATCTTTAAGAATAAAAAGAAATACCCTGTTTATGTTTTAATAGCATGCTTAACTTTTCCAACTATAATTTTCTTTACGGTAGTTACTTTATGGAGCGATTTGGTGTATCATTTTCACTGGCAAACTCCTGGTTATTTGATGCTTTTTATTCCGCTTGGTGCTTGGTTGGATGCGAAAATAGGACGATTTGGCAAGCTGATTTATAGAACGGTGATGCTTACAACCTTTGTTACTGTTGGGTTGTTTGCTGTTTTGGTAGTTCATATCAATACTGGTTTTTGGACGAGTTACGGTCCGAAGTGGCTTTCGCTTTCGTTCAAAGAAAAGAATGATCCAACCATTTATTGCTATAGTTTTGATGCTGTAAAGGAGAAGTTTAAAGAGAGAGGTTGGATGCAAGATAAGAATGTGTTTGTTGGTGCGTCAATTTGGTGGTTGTCGGGACTAATTGATTATGCTTTTAAGGGTGAGAAAGATTTCATGTTAATTACCAATGAACCGCGCAATTATGCATTTTTACTCGATCCTAAATCGATGCTAGGAAAAAATTGTGTTGTTGTTTCACATGATAATTTCATCACTGGAGGTAATGATCAAATATCTCCATTTTTTGATACAGTGAAATTGGTCGACTCTACTTATATTGAACGCTACGAAGAAGAGAATGAGTTGAAATTGTATTTCTTTTATTGCACAAATTTCAAAAGGCCAGCGCAGGCGATGAGTGCAATGCCTTTGTATGCTCAATTACATGATTTTTCGCCATTTGAATTGATTATGAATGAGCATCCTAAAGAGAATATTTGGCAAAATAAAAATGGCTTTTTCACAAGCTCTTTTGAATACAATAATGCACATTATCGCCCGTCTAACATAGTGAGTGAACCCAAGAATACCGGTGATTTTTGCCGTGTGATAAACGACAAGTATGATTTTAGCGAAGCATTTCAATTTTCTACTGCGCCCTTAAAGAGAATAGAGGTTAGTTTTATGGCTTTGGCGAATGATAGCGTCGATATGACTTTTGTTGCATCGAAAGGCAAGTGGTGGGAAGGCACAAATTTGAAGGGAAAAGTAGTGCCTAATGGAAAATGGCAAAAGGTATCGTTTGATTTGGAATTGCCACAAAAACAAAGTGCCAACGATACGCTGGCACTTTATTTCTGGAACAATAAATCGCTAAAGAGAAGTTTGTATATTGATGATATTCTTTACCATCCAATACTTCAATAGAATCATTATTTTTCTCTTTCTTCTTCTAATAATGCTTTGTATTTGTTAACTAGTTCAATAAACTTTTTTTCCTTTTTGTATTTTCCATAAAGTTGATCTTCATCCTCTTCAAAATAAGAAAAGTCATCTAGTCCATTTTTCATTGCAATCTCTAAATTCTTGTATACATAGAAGTCATCGCCCAGTAGCATGTAAGCCTCAGCTTTGGTGGTGTATGACCAATCATATTTGGGGTTGGCAATGATTGATTTTTCAACTATTTCTAAAGCCTTGGTTGCATTTTTTTCTAGTACGTAGATGTAGGCAAGTGTATTCCAGTTTGATTCGTTTAATGTGTCGGTTTTCAAAGCAGTCTCGTAATCTAATTTTGCCTCATTAAACATTTTCATTTTATACTGAACCCAAGCTCTTGAAGCATATGCCTTTTCGATTTTATCTGCTGGTATGATTTTGCTTAAGTTTGGTGTGTTTAAGATGCTATTGTAATACTTTAGAGCTGAGCTGTAATTTTTAGTGTTCTTATGAATGTTAGCAATTCGTAAGGTGGTGAAAATGTCGCCGGCACAGTCTCTAACAAGTTCAGATGTTATATTGTTTACCTTGGTGGTATCACCAAATTGAAGATAGCATTCCAACAAATTTTCCTTTGCTTGTAGTTCATATGGCATCAGTTGCAATGCTTTTTTATAGTATTTTTCGGCAAGTTTTTGATTTCTTTTTTTAGTAGTGTAAAAATCTCCGAGATAAACATAAACATTGTATTTGCTGCTGTCGGTAAGAATTATTTTTTCCATTGCGGCAGCACCAGCTGTATCTTTAGAACCATGAAAATATGCTTCTCCTTGCAAATACAGAATTTCGTTAATATTTCCCGTTTTATTAAGTATGGTTTGGAAATCTGCAGCTGCTCTTCGGTGTCTTCCCATTAACTCTCTAATTAGTCCTCTATAAAGCAAGATGCTTAATTCCTTGGGATGATTTTCATACAATGTAGTGTACTCCTTATCGGCAGTTTCGAAATCACCAGTTCTAAAGGCATTACTCAATAAAGGTTCTGAGAATTTGTAATTAGAATTTATTTTATCATTGATCACCTTAGTTAGACTATCGAGGTTGTAATTGAATTGGCTTGGACGGCGACCGTCCTTTTCGTTGTCGGCTTTGCATTTGCCATTGTGCTTAATTTCCCATAGTTCGTCGAATACTTTGCCTCCTTCATCAAATTTCCATTTGCCTTCATATTTTTCCCCGTCGAAAAAAGTGTGAACTCCTGCGCCGTGTCTTTGGTCGTTAGCAAATTTGCCAACAAATATGTCTCCACTTTTGAATTTGAAAACACCTTTTCCTTTCTTTTTTCCTTTTGCGAAGGTGCCATCATATTGATTTCCATTGTTATAGTAAATCACACCCTTGCCATGCATAGCACTTTTCACCCACATTCCTTTGTAGATGGTTCCGTTGGCAAATCGATATTCTCCATAGCCTTGAAATTGTCCCATAACGAAGGAGCCAACATACTTGTCACCTTCCTTGGTAGTATATGTGCCTTGGCCATTCATTTTACCGTTTGCGTAATTTCCAACGTATTTATTCCCGTTTTGGTAGTAATAAGTCCCTTTACCATGGTAGTACCCATTTAAGTACTCACCTTCATATTTGTCTCCACCATCAAAGGTTTGAGTGCCTTTTCCGTGGGCTCTGTTGTTTTTGAATTCGCCAATATAACGGCTAGAGCTAAACTGGTAAGCTCCAGTACCATTGCTGCAATTACCGCTTATACATTGGTTAAATGCTGAAAATGGCAATAAAGCCAATAATAGGAAAGTGAAAATTCAACGCATAAGAATTTTGTTTTTGAATTAGTGCGGTGAAAATATAAAAAAGCCCGTTTTACACAAATTTTAGCCTTTTAAAAAGGTGTTCAAAAACTTTATACTTTATACTTTAATCCTTAGACTTAATTCGCTATTTTCGCCCCTCATTTATTTTATGCCCGAGAATTGTAAATATGTTTTCGATTTCGATAGCACGCTAACTCAAGTGGAAGCATTGGATGTGCTTGCCGAAATTTCTTTGAAAGGAAATCCTAAACAAGCCGAAATCATTGAGAAAATAAAACGCATCACCGATATGGGGATTGACGGTACAATTTCTTTTACCGAAGGCTTGAAGCAAAGATTAGATGTTTTGGAAGCGAGAGAGGAGCATTTGCCTCTTTTGGTGAAACGTCTCAAAAAAGAAATTTCTAAATCGATAGCTCGTAATAAATCATTCTTTAAAGAACATGCTAAAAACATTTATGTAATGTCGGCTGGCTTTAAAGAGTTTATTGAGCCCATCGTTAAAGAATATCACATACCGCCCGAGAGAGTTTATGCCAATACTTTCAAATTTAAAGATGGTAAAATTGTGGGCTTCGATACCAAGAATCCTTTGTCGAAACACAACGGGAAGATTGAGTGCATGAAAAAAATGAACTTGAAAGGTACAGTGTACATGATAGGTGATGGATTTAGTGATTATGTTACCCGTAGAGATGGTGTTGCGAACAAATTTTTTGCATACACAGAAAACGTGAAAAGGAAGAACATCTTAGATGTTGCCGACCATATTACTCCTAGTTTTGAAGAATTTTTATACTTAAATAAATTGCCTATGGCTATTTCTTATCCAAAAAACAGAATTAAAGTTTTATTGCTTGAAAATATTCATGCAAACGCATTAAATATTTTCACGGAAGAGGGTTACACCGTTGAGACAATGAAAGGTGCTTTAGACGAAGCAGAACTTTGCAAAAAAATTAAGGATGTTCATATTTTGGGTATTCGTTCGAAAACAAATGTTACTGCTAAGGTTTTAGAACATGCCAACAAATTGATGTCGGTGGGTGCATTCTGTATCGGTACAAAACAAATCAATCTTGATGCTTGTAAAGAAAAAGGAGTGGTGGTATTTAATGCTCCATTCAGTAACACTCGTTCGGTTGTAGAATTGGCTATAGGAGAAATTATCATGTTAATGCGTCGCGTATTCGAAAGAAGTACCGAATTGCACAATGGTAAATGGAACAAGACTGCTGTGGGTAGCTATGAAGTTAGAAATAAAACATTAGGGATTGTAGGTTACGGAAATATTGGTTCTCAACTTTCTGTTGTGGCCGAAGCCCTTGGGATGAAAGTGGTGTTTTATGATTCTGTGGAGAAGTTGGCTTTGGGTAATGCTCAAAAATGCAATACGCTTAATGAGTTATTGAAAAAAGCTGATGTAGTTTCTTTACATATCGACGACAGCGCCGAAAACAAAAATTTCTTTGGAGACAAAGAGTTTAAAGCGATGAAAGATGGAGCCGCTTTTGTGAACTTAAGCAGAGGTTTTGTTGTTGATATTCCTGCTTTGGTAAAACATTTAAAGAGTGGAAAGATTTCTGGTGCTGGTGTGGATGTATTTCCTAAAGAGCCTAAAAATAACGACGAACCGTTTGTTTCTGAATTAATAGGTTTGCCAAACGTAATTCTTACTCCACATGTGGGAGGTTCTACTTTAGAAGCTCAAGAAAATATTGCTGAGTTTGTTCCAGCTCGAATTATTGATTATGTAAATAAAGGAATAACATACAAGAGTGTTAATTTCCCTAACGTTCGTTTGCAAGAGCAAGGAAGTTCTCACCGATTCTTGCATGTGCATGAAAATGTACCAGGTATCATGGCTAAAGTAAATGGCGTTTTATCTAAAAAAGGATTGAACATCATTGGCCAGTATCTTGCTACTGATGAAAAGATTGGTTACTTAATTACCGATGTAGATAAAAACTACAAAAAGGAAATTATCGAGGAATTGAAAAGTATAAAGCACACTATTAAGTTTAGAGTTCTTTATTAATGAGTGATGATCGCTACGAATACCTTAGAAAACAGTTGGAAACTCAAATGAGTTTCCCTTCTAAGTATATGTTTAAGTTTATCGTTCCTAAAGATAAAGTTGACCAAATAAAGCCGCATTTCGAAACTGCTGAAATCACTGAGAAACATTCTACTAAAGGGAATTACGTTAGTGTAACTGTGCTGGTGATTGTATTCTCTGCTGAAGATGTGTTGCATGGATACAAACGAGTGTCTCACATTGACGGATTGGTGGCGTTATGATGGTGTGGCAAGGAAAGCTGGAGAAGATGCCGGTGGAGTTGCAAAATCCGGTTAGATACTATCTTCAGCATGACCATTCAAAGATTTGTATCAACGATTTTATTGGTAAAAATATTCGACTCACTTTTCAAAATGAAATTCGTTGTGTAGCGTGTGATAAGAAAACGAATAAATCATTCGGACAAGGTTTTTGTTATCCTTGTTTTTTGAAATCTCCCGATAATTCAGAGTGCATTGTTCGTCCAGAGCTATGTATGGCACACGAACATCAAGGTAGAGATGTAGAATGGGAAGAGAAAAATCATAACGTTCCACATTATGTATATATCGCACAAACCAGCGATGTGAAAGTGGGTGTAACACGTGCTTCTAATTTGCACAATCGTTGGATTGATCAGGGTGCACGCAAAGGAATAAAATTGGCTTTGGTGCCTTATCGTCAACTGGCCGGACTAATAGAAATAGAACTCAAGCAATATATTTCAGATAAGACCAACTGGCAGAAAATGCTGAAGGATGAAAGGGGAGAAGATGTGGATTTAGTAAAACTTAAAAATTCTTTAATAGATAAACTTCCCGAAGATCTCATGGAATATGCCGATGACGACGATAAGATTATCGATATTCAATATCCGGTAGAGGCATATCTCGAAAAAATAAAAAGTGTAGGCTTCGATAAAGAAGCAGTGGTGGAAGGTAAATTACAGGGAATACGTGGACAGTATTTAATGTTTAGCAATGGCAATGTGATTAATCTTCGCAAACACAGTGGCTATGTGATTAGTGTTGAGGTGTTGGAAGTGGAAGCAGAGAAGGTTGTGGTGCAGGGGAGTTTGTTTTGATTGATTACACATCCCGGTAGAGACGAATTGCATTCGTCTTAAAAAGATTAATTCCTTTTCCTTAACAACGGAAGATTTTTTATTTAAGACGAATGCAATTCGTCTCTACCGGGATGTGCTAGGTATATAAAAAGGTTTTTAACTCTACGAATTCAACTTATTCTGCAATAATCTAATCTTAATTTTCTCTAATGCTTTTTTGGTGTAAAGAGGGAAATCGCCATCCATCATCCAAGCGTAATATGATGGTTCTTGAGTGAGTACCAATTCAACCGGTTTGCCCTTGTGTTTTCCAAAGTTGAATACTTCAATGTTGTTTTCATTGAATACAATTCTACCGGCTAAATCTACATTTTTATCTCGTTTAGAGAAGGCTTGTAGTTTAGCAACATCGTTAACGATGGGTTTGTAAAGTTTTTTGTTTTCGTCTTCTATTTCGGTGTGCTCGTAACGATCTAGCATTGCTTCTAAAATCTCTAAAGTAGCTTCTGTATCGGCAAGGGCACTGTGGGCATTATCTAACGATTTACCACAATAGAATTTATATCCAGCACTCAATGTACGTTGCTCCATTTTGTGAAATAGGTTTTGCACATCAATGGTTTTTCGGTCGCTTAAATCAAAATCAATTTCTGCTCTTAAGAATTCTTCAGCCAAAAGAGGAATATCAAATCTATCGCTGTTGAATCCTGCTATATCGCAGCCGATTAAGAAGTCGTGTAAACTTTTGGCAATAGCTTTAAACAGAGGACAGTCTTTAACGTCTTCATCGTAAATATGATGAACAGCAGAAGCTTCTTTTGGAATAGGCATGCCTGGATTGATGCGACGTGTTTTACTGTCTTTATCACCATTGGGCATCACTTTCACAATGGAAATCTCTACGATTCTATCTTTTGATATATCAGTTCCTGTCGTTTCTAAGTCGAAGAAAGCCAGCGGACGAGTTAAGTTTAATTTCATTTAGGGCTATTTGGCAGTTTCTAATTCTCCTTTATGCATGATCACATCAACTTTTGTTTCTTGAACAAAGTTAGCTTTATCAAGAATAGTGACCTTAGTTTTACTCACTTTGTATTTATCATTGCTAACGGTAATTTCATAAACACCTGGTTCTAAAATCATGATTGCTCTTCCTGTTTTAAGGTTTGGAGAATATTCTCCGTAGGTTTTGTTGTTAGCTGCATTGGTAACAGTAATCATACTTCCCGCTACAGGGTCGAGAGATGCTTTTAGGTTTTTCATTCTAGCAATAATATTCTTAGAAGTATCCGCTGGAATTTTGCTTGCAGAAGGATCATTTAAATAAGCATTGTGCAATTCAATGAGTGAATCGGCATTGTGCATTTGCAATTGATAGTTGGCATGCGCTTTTAGATTTAGCGCTACCACAGTATAGGGAGGATCAACATTTTTGAAAGTTAATTGGTAGATGTCTAAGTTGCCAAATCCGCCTGTTTTTCTTCTTCCAATGTAAGCGTTTCTACCTGTTTTATTGAAAGAAATACAATAATCATTATCGGTGGTGTTGATAGGATATCCTAAATTAACAGGATTGCTAAAAGCATGACTTTCAGATGAGAAAACGGTTTTAAAAATATCAAAACCTCCCATGTTGGTATGGCCTGCAGACGCGAAATACAGTGTATTATTGTTGGCTCCAAAATTCGGATATGTTTCGTCGTATTTTGTGTTTATTTTACTGCCTAAGTTCAAAGGTTCTCCCCATGTTCCATTTGGTCTTCTAATAGATATATATAAGTCGAAACCGCCAAATCCACCTTTTCTATTTGAAGAAAAAATACATGTTTGTCCGTCATTAGAAATACAACCTGAAGTCTGCGCATTTTCAATACTTGATACATCATTGATAAGCTCACCAAAGTCGATTGCTTTGCCAAATGATTTAGCTTTGCCTAGTTTTTCACAATATTTTATTCTTTGCGCGCCAATTTCGTCAATCATTGTAAAAACGAGGTAGCTGCCATTACTCGATAAAGATGTAATTTCTTCTAATGAAAATGTATTGACAGAAGCTCCTACATTTTTAGCCTTCGACCATTTGTCACCAGGTTTAAGTTCAATTTGGTATACATCTGAAACAAAACCTTCATCACCAGTTCCACCTCCCGTTGTGCCTTTTCTTTTTGTTGTGAAGTAAATAGCAGATTCATTTTCGTTGGTAAATGGGTGGCCTTCAAAAAATTCTGTATTTACATCTTTACCCAAGTTTGTGAAAGTTATATTTAGGGGGATTTTCATCAATTCTTTTGCTGTTTGTGCTTTTTCTATTTCATGGTCAACGTCTTCTAATTCATCGGGTTTTAATTTCCCTTCTTTTTTGTATCGATTAAAATATTCAATCGCTTTATCTATCTCTTCATTGTATGCGTAGGCTTTTCCTAAATCATATAAGTCAATGGCATCGTACTTTCCCGATTTAACTACTTTTTCAAGATGAGCGATAGCCTTTGGTTTGTCTTCATTAGTGTTAAGATAACACTCCGCTATCATTTGATTTATCTTAATGTCTTCTGGGTCTTTTCTAATAGCTAGTTTTAATTCGGCTAAAGCCAAACCGTATGATCCTTCGGTGATGTATGTTTTTGCAGTTGCAACATTGCCAGTAGGAGGTACTGGACCTTCTTGAGCTAACGCCGAAAAACAAATAATGGAAAATAGAATAGTAGAAATCGATCTCATCTTCAAAATATTTACGATTGTAAGATAAGCATAGCACAGAATATGCCCAAGTATCTTTAAAAATTAGTTTGATTAATTTTTAACAAATTATTGCCAATAAAAAAAACCTTCGCATTGCTGCGAAGGTTTTTTACGTGTTGAAAATTAATATTTATTTCTTTTTTCTTGTGCCGCCTTTTTTGGTGTTTTTCAAATTATCAGGAACAGCAATAGGGTTTACAAAGTTAGTTTCTCCGTCTAATGAAATTACTTTCAATACGGTTCTTCTATTTAATTTTCTTCCTTCAGGATTATCGCTTCCGTCAGCATTTTCATTTTTTGCTATCGGTTGAGTTTCACCATATCCTTTAGCTTTAAGCTGTTCTGGACTTACTCCCTTTGCTAATAGGTATTTAACAACCTCTTCAGCTCTTTTTTGAGATAGGTTTAAGTTGTAAGCATCTGATCCTTTAGAATCGGTGTGTCCTTGCAACTCAACTTTTAACCCAGGGTTGTTCATCAAAAGTCTTGTAAGTTTCTCAAGCTCAACTTTTGATTCAGGTGTTAATTTTTCACTGTCAAATTCGTAGAAAATGTTGTTTAATACTATATTTTCTCCTGCTTTGATAGCTGGTAATTTAATGTCATTTTGAATGGTAGAGAATTGAGAGTTGTCTGGAACAATTAAGTTCTCCGATTTAAACAATACACCTTCCGCTTCATAGGTAATATTGTAGTTTTTTCCTGGAGGCAAGATGAACAAATATTTACCAGTTTTGCTGTTTGGTTTGTAGATTCCAACGATTTCATTTGTTTCGTTATCGGTTACAACGATTTGCGCACCATTAGGAACTATTGAGCCTTCTCCTTCAAGTGTTAAGTTACCAGAGAATACGGTTAATTGAGTTTCAGGACGAACCGGTAGGCTAATCATGTAGATATCATAAGAGCCATATCCTTCTTCACGGTAAGAAGCGTAGTAAGCTCTTTTTCCATCAGGAGAGGTTACATAACATACGTCGTTACCTGTAGTGTTGATAGGGTATCCAATATTTTCTGCGTCTCCCCAACTGCCATCTTCATTTTGCATAGCTTGGAAAACATCGAAACCTCCCATGCTTTGGTGTCCTTCAGATGAGAAGAATAATGTTACGCCATCAGGGTGCATGAATGGAGCTCTGTCGTCGTAAGGAGTGTTGATTTTCGGACCAAGGTTTTGTGGGTAACTCCACTCTCCGTTAGGAAGTCTTTTCACAAAATAGATATCGAATCCACCTAAGCCACCTTCACGGTCACTAGAGAAATATAAAACAGAACCATCTAGATTAAAACAAGCATCTGGCTCTTGATCTTTTGTGTTGATAGGGTAAGGAAGAATCTCTGGCGTTGACCATTGGTCACCATTCAATTTACTTAAGTAGATGTCGCCATTTCCTTTTCCTTTTTCAGAAGCAGTTACTTTTTCTCTGTCGGAAGTAAATAACACTTGCTGACCATCTACTGATAAACCGATGGTAGCTTCATTCCAAGGAGAGTTGATTGTAGTAAGGTTTTTAGGAGTACTCCAAGATCCATTTACTTCTTTAGTACTCATGTAAATGTCTTCATAGTAGTTACCGTCGTTCATTAACGTGTCTTTGTTCTTTGATGCATCTTGAGTTGAACCAAATCTTCTTGATGTAAAAAGTAAAGTTTTCTCATCTGCAGAAAGCACTGGAGCGAAATCTTTGAACTTGCCGTTGATGGTTGGTCCGAAGTTAGAAACGATTAATTCAACCGGGTTGGCAATTAATAATTTAGCGTAAGAACATTGAGCGATATATAGGTCCATTAATTTCTCATCTTCAGCGCCTTTACCTAGTTCAGCTTTAAATTTTTCATACCACAAAGCAGCTTCATCAAACTGGTAGTTTAAATGATATGCTTTTGCCAATTCAAGGTAAGCAACCAGTGGAGCTCTTTTTTCTTTTACCGATTCAACTGTAGCGTTGGCAGCAACATTTTTTGCCGCATTTTCAAAAGCAACTATTGCAGCAGGTAAGTTGTTTTTAAGATTTACATAACATAAACCTATTTTGTACTGAATGTTGGCATTTAATGAATCTGATTTTGCAGCTTCTTTAAATTCTTCTAGCGCAATAGAATACTGTTGCTCATTAAAATGTTTTTGAGCCTCTTTTAAAACAGCCTCGTTTTGTGCAAATAAGCCTGTAAAAGGAGTAAGGATTAGTAAGGCAAGTAAAATTCTCATAGGATAGATGTTATGTATTTCAGAAATGTTTTTCAAAATGTGTGCTAAAAATAAAATAAAAAAATCTTTTTTCAATTGTGTGCTAATTTACCATATAACCCGATTAAAGTCAAAGTTTTCCAAATAATCTCCAATTTTTCTTAGGAATGAACCTCCCAACATGCCGTCAACCACACGATGGTCATAAGATAGGGAAAGGAACATCATTTGGCGAATGGCAATGGTGTCACCCATAGGTGTTTCAACCACTACAGGCTTCTTTTTAATAATACCAGTTGACAAAATTGCTACTTGTGGCTGATTGATAATAGGCGTTCCCATTATGTTTCCAAAAGTACCAACATTGGTTATAGTGAAAGTGCCTCCTTGTATTTCGTCGGGTTTAAGTTTATTCTCCCTAGCTCTCTTGGCAAGGTCGTTCACTTGTTCTGTTAAGCCGATAATATTTAATCTGTCGGCATTTTTAATTACAGGAACAATCAAGTTACCACTAGGCAGTGCTGCAGCCATTCCAATGTTGATTGCTTTTTTCTTGATGATGTTGTTGCCATCCACCTGAATATTCACCATTGGAAAATCTTTTAAGGCTTTCGCAACAGCTTCGATAAAGATAGGAGTGAAGGTTATTTTGAATCCTTCTCTTTTTTCAAATTCATTTTTTATTCTGTCTCTCCACATCACCAAAGCAGTAACATCAACTTCTATAAATGAAGTAACGTGTGGCGCAATTTGCTTGCTTTTAACCATGTGCTCAGCAATGATTTTTCGCATGCGGTCCATTTCAATGATTTCATCATCGCCAGAAATGGATTGCGTGCTTGGTGCTGATATATTTACTGGAGCAGAATAGATATTAGCTGTAGGCTGTGGTGCCGAACTAACTGACGCAGTTTGAGCAAAAGAACTTTGTTTGCCTGCTTTCAAATAAGCCATCAAGTCATCTTTGGTCACTCGGCCATCCTTTCCACTTCCTTTGATGGCATCTAACTCATCTTTGCTGATACCCTCCTTTGAAGCGATGCTTTTCACCAAGGGTGAATAAAACTTTTCGCTTTTTGAATAATCAGATAGGGATGGTTTTTCAGGAAGGGCTGAAACGATTTGTGTGCTAGGATTAGATTGCGGTGAGTGTAAAACAACTGTTTCTTTTTCTTCTTCCTGCTCTCCTTCGGTTTCAATGATCGCGAAGGCTTGTCCTACCTTTACTATTTCGCCAACTTTAAAAAGCTGCTTTTTCAACACACCAGCATGAGTGGCAGGGATCTCAGAATCAACCTTATCGGTGGCTATTTCAGCTACCGACTCATCCAATTCAATGCGGTCGCCTTCTTTTTTAAGCCACGATGTTAGTGTAGCTTCCGCCACACTTTCACCCATTTTAGGAAGGATTAACTTTACTTCGCCCATTATTGCTATTACTTATGAGTGCTTCAAAAGTAACAAAATATGTGAAATATTTTTTATTTGGGCTGCTTAATTTACAGGAATGCGGCCAAGTTTCTTAAGCCCCTTGATAAGAATGTCTAAATCCTCATAAATATTGTAGTTTTTAGCGTACATTAAATTGATTTTTTCAATCGAGGATTCTTTTTGTGGCTGAACTTTTAGTGTGTCGGTTGGATTGAGAATTCCGACTTTTATGGGTGGTAATTCTTTGTTGGATAGGTTTTTAGAAACACAATAGCCCACAAGGGATAATTTACCTGCGATCACTTTAACGATGTTTTTAATGAAGATTCCTGGTCGTTCAATAATGAACACCAAGATGGGCGATAGAATCAAAAGAATTAGCGAGCTAATTAGATCAAAAGCGCGCTTGCTGCTCTTATTCTCGGGTTTATTGATGTTGGAGTGATCAATCACATAAAGCTCGCCTGGCTCGTTAACCGAGTGACTTCCAATAATGAATAAACTGTTTGGCGGGGCGATTTTAAAATTGATTTCATTCGATGGTGAGCTAGCCATGTAATTTATAATCTCTTTAAAATCAAGGTTTTGAGCGCAAAAAATGATTTCATCTATTTTTTGCTCTAACAATATCTTATTGAGATTGGCCAAGTTTCCTATGTAGTCTTCATCTTTCTCATTTTCGTTTTTTGGAGCGATGAGCTTTACCGAGATAGGCTTGAAATAAGATAATGTTAATATGCGGGTCACTCGCTTCGCTTCTGTGCTTGAACCAACAATTAAAATTCTCTTCTTTTTAGTGAAGGAAATATCAAAATTTTTAAATTCTAAGTAGTGTAATATCAGTCGGTTAATAAACACGATAGTGAGCGTAACTATTGTTCCTACCAAAATTAAAGCTCCAGAGAATCGATATTCTTCGGGAAGTAAGCCATAAAGCACAAGTATAACGAGTGTACCTACTAAAACACCTTTGGTGATGTTGCTAGGTTTCGGATTTTTCTTGAAGCCTTTAAAATAGAAAACCGATAAAAGCCAAACGCCTATAAAAACAGGGATTTCCCAATGAAAAAATATTTTAGGAAAATGATTGCTAACCTGTTTTATACTCGATTCATAGTATTTCATCAGGTAATACAAGCTGGTATAAATCAATGCGGCATCAAATAAAGGGAGTAAAATAACGATTAAGGCTCTACTAAAAATAGCCATGGCCGCTCGTGCGTAAATAGCAATATTGATTAAAAAAGAGAATAATGATGCATTTTTTTGAGAGAAATGTTTTTTAGCGAAGATGATCATCGCTCGGTAGAAAACAAATACATAGTTAACACTACTCTTCTTGGTACTTTCGCCTTTATAATGGATGATATTGGTGTTGGCGTAATAATAATTTTTATATCCAGCCTTTACTATTCTATAAGATAGGTCGATATCTTCCCCGTACATAAAGAAGGTTTCGTCGAGCAGGCCAATTTTATCAAGTACAGTTTTTCTAAGGAGCATGAAAGCTCCCGACAAAATTTCTACTTCATGGGTTTTGTCCTTGCTTAAGTACCCCAAATGGTATTTTCCAAATTTTTTAGAACGTGGAAACAAGCGGGCTAAGCCGAATATTTTATAAAATGCAACAGATGGAGTAGGTAGCCCTCTTTTCGATTCGGGTAGAAAATTCCCTTGCCCGTCAACCATGTGCACTCCCAAACCGCCGGCATCGGGATGTTCGTCCATGAACTGGACAATTTTAGAAAAGGTATCTTCTTCAACGATGGTGTCGGGATTCAACAGCAATACATATTCACCTTTGGCATCTTTCATGGCCAAGTTATTCCCTTTAGAAAATCCTAGGTTCTTTTTGCTTTCTACCAGTTTAACCCAAGGGAATTTGGCTTTTACCATTTCGCACGAGCCATCAACAGAATTGTTGTCGACCACCCAAACTTCGGTGCTGGTATGTTTGGCGGCTTTTTCAACAGAACGCAAACATTGTTCTAAGAAATGCTCAACGTTATAATTTACTATGACAACTGTTAACTTCAATGCTATTTAATTGCTCCTTTGTATGGTATTCTATTTAAAATTGATCGTCCCAAGGTGAGTTCATCGGTGTATTCTATTTCGTCACCAAATCCCATCCCCCTTGCTATAGTCGTTATGTTCACTGGTAAGTTGCTTAGCTTTCTAAAGATGTAAAAGTTAGTGGTGTCGCCTTCCATCGTTGTGCTAAGTGCCAAAATGATTTCCTTTACTTCTTCTTTTGCCACACGCTCTGCAAGACTTTCGATATTTAAATCGGAAGGTCCTATGCCATCAATTGGTGAAATAACTCCGCCCAAAACGTGATACATTCCATTATATTGTTGCGTGTTTTCAATAGCCAATACATCTCTTACATCTTGCACCACGCAAATAACATCGCTTTTGCGACTGCTATTGCTGCAAATATCACATAATACTTGATCGGAAATGTTGTGACATCTCTCGCAAAATCTAATGTCGATGGCAAGATTTCTTATGTTGTCGGCAAAACGCAAAATTTCGTCTTGCTCCATCTTTAGCATGTTTAAAGTATAGCGCAGCGCAGTTTTTCTGCCCACACCGGGCAAACTGTTAAAGCTCTCAATGGCTTTAAATAAAACTTTAGATGGGAAATTAAACTCCATTTCACGCGAAAATACGGTATTATTTTTGAGAAAAGTTAACTGTTCAAAACTCAAAATAAGTTTCATCGTAGTACAAACATGAAAAAAATCTTACTCTACTTTTTAGTTGTATTTGCTGTGGTGTTGAAAGCGCAAAATTATGCTTTGCCATATTCGGCCAGCTTTGCTTCTCATAATGGATACTTTTATGAGTATTCAAGTGCACATAAACAGTCGAAATGGGTAGCGTATAAGTTGGTGGGGGATGATGTTGAGAAGAATACATTTCCAGAAATCAAATTTTATGATGATGCAAAATTGCCTTTAGGAGCAATTAGTAACGAGGCATTTATTCAGAGAGCATTCTCTCCCGGACACCTTAAACCATCGGGAGATTCTCGCTCTTGTCGCGAAGATATGCACGACGCTTTTTTGTTTGCGAATGTCTCTCCTATGAAACCTACTTTCGACCAGTTTACCTGGAACATTGTAGAAAATATGGTGCGAAGTTGGGCTGTAATTTACGATAGTATTTATGTGGTAAGCGGTCCGGTATTTAAAAATCCCGAAAATATTGATACAATTGGTTTAAATAAGATTCCGGTTCCCGACTATTTTTTTAAAGTAGTATTGGTTTACAACGGAATAGATATGGATGCAGTGGGATATATTTTACCGAATGTTGATGCGAAAGATTTTACGAAGGCCGGACCCGTTAGCATTGATTCTGTGGAGAAGTTTACCGGTTATGATTTCTTTTATTTGATGCCCGACTATTTAGAACAACATTTAGAGAGCAAGGTAAATCCTTTGTTTTGGCAAGGCATGAACAATTCATATAAGTTGAAGGAGTCGATGCGCCGAAGAGATGTGCAATGTATTCATACCGATGCTCTTGATAACCGATGCACCAGAATCACCAATTGCATCAATGCACTATGTTCTCAACATGGTTGTGAAGAAAAGAAATAAGTCGGCAATTTTCTTAATTTAGCGACACACAAATTTATTATCATGTCGCAAGAAGTAAGAAAATTAGAACCTACCATCCTTTGGAACAATTTTGAAAATTTAAACGCAGTACCCCGTCCCTCCAAAAAAGAGGAAAAGGTGCGTGCTTTTTTGCGCGATTTCGCTACTCAGCATGCCATTGATTTTACTGAAGATAATATTGGTAATTTTATTTTGAGAAAACCAGCTACAAAAGGTTTGGAGAATAAAACAAAAGTGATTTTACAGGCGCACATGGATATGGTGCACCAAAAAAATAGCGATGTTGATTTCGATTTTTCTACCCAAGGAATTATCAGCAAAATTGATGGGGAATGGGTAAAAGCAGAGGGGACTACTTTAGGTTCTGATAATGGAATTGGTGTTGCGGCCATCATGTCGGTATTTCAATCGAATGAAATTAAGCACGGTCCGCTTGAAGCACTAATCACCGTTGACGAAGAGACAGGAATGACAGGAGCTTTCAATCTTCAACCTGGAATTCTTACTGGAAAAATTCTACTCAATTTAGATTCTGAAGAAGACAATGAAATATGCGTAGGATGTGCGGGAGGAATAGAGGTAAACGTAAAAAAAACATATGCTGAAGAGGCTGTTCCTGCAGGCTACAAAGCTTTTAAAATTGCACTTACGGGTTTAAAAGGCGGACACTCGGGAGTTGATATTCACCTCGGTAGAGCCAACGCCAATAAGGTGATGAATAGATTTTTGTATGAAGTCAATCAACAATTTTCTTTGCGCATTGCCAACATCAAAGGAGGAAGTTTGCGTAATGCTATTCCTCGTGAATCTTTTGTTAGTGCTGTAATTCCTTCAGATAAAGAAAATGATTTGAAAACTTTAGCTTCCGCATTTCAAAATCAAATTCGCACAGAATTTAAGATGGAAGAAAAAGCATTGATGACAATTTCTGCAGAAGAAATGCCAGCCAATGTAATGGAAGTAAAAGCCCAAAAAGATTTGTTAAACGCCATATATGCTTCGCCAAATAATGTGTTGGCGATGAGTATCGATATTCCTGGATTGGTAGAAACATCAAACAATCTTGCAAAAGTAACGGTGGCCAATGGAGAAATTTCTGTTCAATGCTTGGCGCGTAGTAATGGTGAAGCAGGTAAAGAAGAATTGGTGAGAAGCATTCGTGCAACATTTGAATTGTTTGGTGCCGAGGTTCAGTTTCAAGGTTCTTATCCAGGCTGGAAACCCGATATGACTTCACCAATTTTGCAAGTGGCTCGTGATAAATACAAAGAGTTGTTTAAAGAAGATGCAAAGGTGATGGCTATTCATGCCGGATTGGAATGTGGTATTATTGGTAAAGCTTATCCGGGATTGGATATGGTGTCTTTCGGACCAACCATCAAATACCCACACTCACCAGATGAGAAAGTGAATATCAAATCGGTACAGAAGTTTTGGACGATGTTGTTGGCGATGTTAGAAGGTGTTCAATAGGACATGCAGGCGGAAATCATTTCTTATAAGAAGCTCCAAAATGTGCATTCTGCATCAGGGATGGAGATGTATGATGATGCTATTTATGTGTGTTGCGACGATTCAAAATATCTTATTCGTCTTGATTTAAGCGGAAATATCATAAATAAGTATTCATTATTTGATAGTGAAGAAGAGCAGATACCGAAATCAAGAAAAGCCGATTTTGAAGCCATGTTCGAACATCGCGGTAGCTTGTATTTGTTGGGGTCTGGGTCAAATAGCAATCGTAATTTATTGTGTGTTTTCGATTTGCAAACAGAAAAAGTTTCTTTTTTCTCGATAGCTCATATATATGCTCAAATTATGTCAAGCTATCATTTGTCGATTAACGACTTTAATATTGAAGGAGCTGCCATTTATAACCAACAACTATTGTTTCTTAATAGAGGAGATAATTCTATTTTCAAAATCTCGTTGTTTGATTTTGAAGAGGCTTTGTTAAATCCGCATTACCAAATAACAATAGAGCAAAATCAATTTCAATTGCCCTCTCTTCAAGGATATAAAGCAGGTTTCTCTGCTGCTATCGTACATCAAGATATATTATATTTTTCTGCATCAGTAGAAAAAACAAGTGATTGGATAAATGATGGAGAAATTCTTGGAAGTTATATCGGAAAGATTAATCTTTGTGCTCTGGATGAAACGGATGTTTCTTGTGTTTTATTAGAGGGAAAGTTGAAAATTGAAGCTATAGCGCTGAATGCTGAAGGGGTGTTTATTGCGCTAACTGATAACGACGGACTCGAATCTGAGATGCTGGAAATAAAGATTAATTTTTAAAATTTAAAGTAAGATGAAATTTCTATCACTCGTGGTTGCATTTTTTGTGACCCAAGCCGCAATGTCTCAAGATTTAAGGTTAGATTGGGGAGATAAGCAAACAGTAGATAATGCTAAAGATGGTTTAATGGATTATTTTGCGGGCTCTACCTCGAAATATATTTACATGAAATCGGCCAACTTTATAATTGGCTTAGGTGGCAAACGCAACAAAAGGGTAAAGCTAACTTGCTATGATAAAACTAACACTATTAAAATTTCACAAGCCCTTCTTGCCGGGTACAAATCGGAAGAGAAATCATACAAGGCCCATAAAGACTTAGATTTCATCAGTATTGATGTTCGTGAAAATATTATTTATGTTTTTTGGGAAAAGTACGATAAGAAAAAAAAATCACGTGAATTGTTTGTAGAGTCTTTCGATCCCCTTCTTAAGCCAATCAAGTCTTTAAAGAAGATATTCTCAGCAAAAAGCAAGAAGAAAAACGAGGTGCCCGATTTTTTTGTTTGCACCGACAAGGATCTTGGTGATAGCGTAGTTATTGGTAGTTATCGATTGGATAGCAAATTGGGTAAGTTTAAAATTGAGTATGCAGTATTGCACAAAGACAATACAGTTAACGAAAAAAAATCTATTGATTTTACCGATAAAGCAAATGCATTTTTTACCTCTAGTGTGATATCTTTTAATGCACTTGATGGCAAAACATTATCAACCAATATTTCTTATAAAGAAACGGAGAAAGATGCGCTATCTAAAACAACTTTAATGTTGGTAGATATTTCAAGTGGGAAATCGAAGTATCTCGAGTTTAAGTTAGATGGAAAGCATAGCTACTCTTCTAAGTATTTTGTAAAAGATGGTAAAATAAAGCTTTTCGGATTTTATTCAGATACGAAGCAAGAGAAGCAAACCTTAGCTCCTCCATCAAAGAAAGGAAAAAAAGCTAAGCTAGATGCCGAAGTTATAAGCGGAATTAGTGGAATCTATTTTCAAGTTTACGACCTAAATACCTTAACTCTAGAATCTACAAAAACCAATGCTTTTACTAAGGAGCAGTTAAAGGAATTGTATAAACAAGATAAAGATGATTTTATTGAAGATACCAAAAACAAGAAAAGTACTCTTGCCATTATCAATGGGCAGTATACCATAGAAGATGTTGTGTTTTTGCCCGAAGGTGAAATGATCTTACTTACATCTATTATGAAAAATATTGACTACACAGTAACGACGGTGAATACCCAAACGGGAGCAACTTCCACTAGATCGGTAGTTTATTGCGAGAAACATAATGTTACCTTATTTAAGATCAACGAAAATGTTGATTTTATTTGGTCGAAGAATATTGACAGAAAAGCGCTTTATCCCAATATGCTTTATGTAAATGATTTAGAGTTTATTACCCACAACAACTCTGTTTATGTTACCTATGGGTCTTCTTTTGATGAGAAAGCTAAGAAAAGAAGAAAGAGAAAAAGTTTTTTAGGTACAATTGATTATGCCTCTTTTGATATCACTACTGGGGCAAGTAAAGTAGAGAACATTCAGGTGAACGAAGGAGTTGCCAAAAAGAGAGACCAAAAAAGAGTATTGCCTACCTTCGTGGAGTCCATTGATAATCGCTTTTATGTGCATTCAATACATGCGCGTTACAAGGTTGGTTTAACAATTATAACATATATTGGTATGATAGGATTTCCATACTGCCAGTTTTTCGCTAATTTTGGGTACTTGATTAAAGCCGACGAACAGGTGGGCATAATCCAGTACAATAATTTGAGGACAACGAAGAAGTAAACGGGCGAGTAAAAACATTTATATTATAATTGCAATATGAAAGCAGAAATACACACAGAAAAAGGAGTAATGAAAGTAGAGTTCTACGAGAAAGATGCTCCAAACACAGTTGCTAACTTTGTTAAGTTGGCGAAAAGCGGATTTTACGATGGTTTGAATTTTCACCGCGTAATTCCCGATTTCGTAATTCAAGGTGGCTGTCCGAACAGAACTGGTGCAGGCGGACCAGGTTATACCATTAAATGCGAATTAGATGGCGGAAACCAATACCACGATAGAGGTGTTTTATCTATGGCTCATGCCGGTAGAAACACTGGTGGTTCTCAGTTCTTCATCTGCCACAGCAGAAAAAACACTGCGCACTTAGATAGAAATCATACTTGCTTTGGTAAAGTGTATGAAGGCTTAGATGTGTTAGATGCTATTGCTCAAAGTGATGAGATTGAGAAAATTGTAATCGTAGATTAATATTAAGATTTTGATTTTTAAGAGCTTCCGTTTGATTGCGGAAGCTCTTTTTTATGAAAAGCAACCCTGCTAATTTAATTGCGTCTACACAGCAAAATCAACATTATGAAAAAACTATTTACTATTTCTGTTATTTCAAGTGCATTGGCACTTAGCTCATGTTCAAAATTTGAAGAAGGTGGTTTTGTAAGTAAAGCCGACGAGAGAATTGTTGGTACTTGGACCTTAGCGCAGTGCATGCGCAATGGAAATGATGAGACTGCCACTTTGTATATTAAAAATTTACAAGAGGCTTATACCGAGGGAGGAACTCTAACAAGAACTTTTACTGAGAAAGATGGAGATCCTAATACCGATGATGGTACTTATAAATTCAATGATACACAAGAAGAAGTGAAGATTGATGGTGTAAGCAGTATCAGTGATTTCTCAAGTAATATAAATTCTGTTTCTTCTTCATCTTTAACTATTGTTAAGCTTGATAAAGACGAGTTTTGGTAAAGATGTACAAATGGAGGTGATACACACGAATTCCATTTTAAGAAATAATTTTACAATAGCTATCATAAAGAAAAGGTGTCGATTTATCGACACCTTTTTTGATTTTTAGAGATTGGGGATGATTTTGCACGAGATAGAAAATTGTGGAGTTGGGTTATAAAACCATTCGTTTTCATGATGATGAATTAATGCATGATTTAGAGAATGTTGAAAGAGTGATTTTGCATGAATTAATCAAAGAGAAAAGGCTTGCGTAAGGGAAGAGTATGGATTCAATATTCAGCTTCGCTTGGTCTGCAATTATGATTGAGGTCCCTTATAGTCTAATCCAATAGCGATCAATTATTCGCAAAATAAAAAGAAAAACGATTATAAATAGAATTAAAAGGTCAGTCTTTTTTGTTTTTAATTGAAATGCCACAAAGAAGGACAAAACGATACCAAACAGGGTAATTCCAATTACACCTACAGCAAAATAATACAGTCTATCGTTAAAAGCATTTGCATTTATACTTGTTTGTCTGATAGATTGAAAAACAATTTCAGATAAAAAACATACGGTAGATCCTAGGAAGGAGAGTTTGGAAATTGAGATTTCCGGTAAGGATTTTAGTGCTTTTTTTTGAATTAGAATTATGGTTGTTAAAATGACTGTAAAAAGAAATAGTCCACTAATAGGAATCGGTGTCTTTGGAATAAATTCAGGGATATTAATAGATGAAAATGTAAATAACCACCAATTAAAAAGCAACGCAACTGTTAAAATCGCACTGTATTTTATAATGTTGTTTAACATGCTTATTTCTCCGCTACCACCTTCTCCATCGTCTCCAAAAACAAATGCTCAGGTTGTGCGCCCGATATAGCATACTTTCTATCAAACACAAAAAACGGCACGCCACGAACACCAAGTGCAGCGCCTTCATGCGCATCACTATTTACTTCATCGGCGAATTCTTTTCCGTTTAAGAGAGTTTCTACTTCTTCGAATGATAAGCCAATTTCTACTGCCAATTCGCCTAAAACATCTTTGCTGTTGAGGTTTCTTCCTTCTATAAAATAAGCCGAGAAAAATCTTTCTTTCGCTTCATCTTGCAAACCATGTTTGGCTGCTAAATGAATAAGGCGATGAACATGTAAAGTGTTGGCTGGAATGATAGCATCGATATTATAGTTTAAGCCTTCCTCTTTAGCCATTTGAGTCACTTGCTCATTTAGCTTTTTTGCATGCTCTTCTGTCCAACCTTTTTTCTCAGCCAACATTTGGTGGATGTTTTGTCCGAGAAGAGGTTTGAAATAAGGATCTAACTGATAGCTTTTCCAAACGATTTCTACCTCACCTTTTTTTGAGAATTTTTCTAAGGCATGCTCAAAACGACGTTTGCCAATGTAGCAAAACGGACAAGCGATATCACTCCAAATTTCAACTTTCATAAAATAGAATTAATGTCCTTGTGCAGCCAACCAACGTTCGGCATCTAATGCGGCCATACAACCAGTTCCTGCAGCGGTGATTGCCTGACGGTACACGTGGTCTTGAACGTCTCCTGCAGCAAATACGCCAGGAATATTGGTGTTGGTTGAACCCGGAATGGTTTTGATGTAGCCATTTTCGTCCAAGTTTAACTGACCTTTGAAAATATCTGTATTTGGTTTATGTCCGATTGCAATAAACAATCCTGTAACTGTTAATGTACTTTCAGTGTTTGTTTTGTTGTTTTTTACTTTAACACCTTCAACAACCTGCTCACCCAAAACTTCAACAGTCTCAGTATTAAATAAAACTTCAATGTTTGGGGTAGTCATCACTCTGTTCACCATTGCTTTCGATGCGCGGAAACTGTCTTTGCGCACCAACATAGTTACTTTATTGCAAATTTTAGAAAGGTAAGTAGCTTCTTCACATGCGGTATCACCTGCACCTACAATAGCCACATCTTGTTTGCGATAGAAAAAACCGTCGCACACAGCACATGCCGAAACTCCGCCGCTTTTCAATCTTTCTTCAGAAGGCAAGCCCAACCATTTAGCTGTTGCTCCGGTTGCAATGATTACTGTGTCAGCAGTGATTTCAGCTTTATCTTCAATCAAAACTCTTTTAGGAGATTCATTAAAAAATACTTGTGTAGCAACACCCACACGTACGTCGGTACCAAATCGTTCTGCTTGAGCACGCATGTCTTCCATCATTTGCGGACCCTCAACTCCTTTTGGGTAACCAGGGAAATTATCTACTTCGGTAGTATCCATTAACTGTCCGCCAGGCTGCATTCCTACATACATTACAGGTTTTAATTCAGCTCTTGCAGCATAAATTGCAGCAGTGTATCCTGCTGGTCCGGCGCCAATAATAAGGCATTTGTGGTGTTCTTTAATCATGGAAATTATGTTTAATGTTCAAAGTTCATTTTTTAATGTTCTGTATCGACATCGAAAATAAGAACAAAAACCAGTTTGCAGTAAGGTTGTGGAAAAGTATAAATCGATTGTTGAATAGATTTTGCTAATACCTTGGCAAAAAATGCAAAGAGTATTTACTACTTGTTGAAAATTAATATATGTTTGAATCTTATGGTTGCTAACTTGCGCCGCAAATCAAAGAAATTAAAATGCTGAGATTACTCTTTTTTTCTGTTTTTGTGCTAAGCGCTGCAGCTATGCGGTCTCAAAATTATGTAGATTTAATAAAGGTTCATCATTCACATTATTCTCCAACTTCTTATTCTGATTCAACTTCTTTGAAAAGAGGTTTTGAAGAAGTTGTTGTGGACTTGAAAGCGCCTTTGAAAGTTAACGATAAGGTAGTTGTAGTTACCGGACTTTTTACCGAGTATTTTAAATTGCGTTTGTTTTCTAACAGCACTCATGAAACACAGTTGTATTCTATTGCTCCTATAGTGGGGGTAAATTATAAACTTTCTGATCGATGGAAGGGAACTTTGCTTTTTCTTCCAAAATTGTCGAGTGATCTACTAAAAATTGGAGAAAATGATTTTCAATACGGAGGAAGTGTTTTAATGGAAAAGAAGGCAGATAAATTTAAATACAAAGTTGGTTTATATTACAATTCAGAAAAATCGGGTTCGCTGTTTGTACCACTGTTAGGATTATATTATGTTAGTAAAAACAGTAAGTTAGAGGTAGATGTGGTCGCTCCGGTGTGGGCCGATGTTAATTATGTTTTGCTTCCTAAATTGAAGATGGGAGCTAATTTTAGATCTGTAGTTAGAAGCTATCAATTGAACAGTGAGATTGAGAGTCGCTATGTAGTTAAATCTGTCAATGAGCTTTTTGTTTACTTGCAGTTTAATTTAACTCAAAGGTTGTTGATACAAGGAAAAGCAGGTTATACCGTTGGAAGAAATCACCAAGTTTTTAATAGTGATGATAAGTTTGATTTCGCTCTTAGTGCCATTAAAATAGGAGACGAGAGGGTGCAGCAAAATGCCAATTTTAATAATGGTTTGATTTTTCAAACAAGATTGATTTATAGGCTGCCGTTGTGAAAAAAGATTTTGGTTTAAAGATTTTAAAAAGCAAAAAAAAGACGCAAGGGAGGCGTCTTGATTTAATTAAGAGGGGGGAGGGGGGATTAGCAATTGATTTCCATTACTAACAAAGCAAATATATCTCTGTTGTGTAAGAAGAAACTTAAGTAATTGTGATGTTATTGTTATTAAAGTTGAACTGTTTATTTACCCATCTCCCAGCGCGCAGTGGCCTTCGAACTCAAATCACCAAAATCATTGTTCATGTATTTGTAATAAGCGGCAATTCCAATCATGGCCGCATTATCTGTGCAAAATTGAAATGCAGGAATATAGGTTTGCCAATTTTTTTGTGAGCTAATTGCATTGCGTAATCCGCTGTTGGCCGATACTCCGCCTGCAATAGCAACGTGCGAAATATTTTCTTGCATGGCTGCTTTTTTTAGTTGGTCCATTAGTATTTCTACAATGGTTTGTTGCACAGATGCACAAAGATCTACTTTGTTTTCTTCAATGAAATTTGGATTTTTTTCAACTTCTTTTTTTAGGAAATAAAGCACAGAAGTTTTTAATCCGCTGAAAGAAAAATTTAAACCGCCAGCTTTTGGGTGCGCAAAAGGAAATTTATTTCCGTTGCCTTCTCTGGCAAGCTTATCGAGTATTGGTCCGCCAGGATAAGGCAACCCCATGATTTTCGAGATTTTATCAAAAGCCTCTCCTGCTGCATCATCTATAGTTTCTCCAATGATTTTAAAATCATTTGGAGCACTAACTTTTACAATCTGAGTGTGGCCTCCCGATACTGTTAAACACAAAAACGGAAATTCGGGCGATGGAGAACCGTCTTCAATAAAATGCGCCAAGATGTGTGCTTCCATATGATTGATTTCAATCAATGGTTTGTTGAGCGCCATGCTGAAAGATTTGGCGAAAGAAGTGCCAACCAATAGTGAGCCTAGTAAGCCCGGACCTTTAGTAAAAGCCACCGCATCGATGTCTTCCTTCTTTATTCCTGCTTCGGTGATGGCTTGATGCACCACAGGAATAATATTTTGTTGATGAGATCGTGATGCCAACTCGGGAACAACACCGCCATATTTTTCGTGAACTTTTTGAGATGCTATAATGTTGCTTAAGGCCTTTTTGCCTTGCATGATAGCTGCTCCAGTGTCGTCGCACGAAGATTCTATTGCTAATATGATGGGTTCTTTGTTCATGATGATAAAACAAAAATATTGCTTTATTTCATATAAACTAATTAGGAATTCTCCATGAAACACCACACGCGGCAAAGTAACCTACTTGCGGTGTAGTAAAAGTGATTCCTCCTTCTAAATCGAGTTGCAAATTCTTTTTAAGCAAATAAACAAATCCAGCATCACAACGAAAATCGTTGGTGTAGCTTAAGTCATTGTTTTCATTAAAAAATCCGAAAATTTCACCGTAGATAGAAAGCGGCCCAGCGACTTTTTGCGTTAAGGATACAGCATAGAAATAACTAACGTTCGCTTGATTACCTCCCCAATCGGGACCAAAATTGTATTCCAGCTCTGTGTTTTCACCCAGTTCATGTTCACACAATAATCTTAAGGTACCTCCTGTAAAGCTTGGTTTAAATGCTTTGTTGCCAAAGTAAGGTAAATAGATTTCGGTCATCAAGCTTACCTTCGGTAAATATTTAGTGCCTCGAAATAGGAATTTCTTACCGCCAAACGAAAAGCCTGAAAATCCTTTCGTTCTAGAGATTAGTGAGTCTCCTTGAAAAGCATTGTTATTAAGGAAATCGAAGCCAAGACGCAAATCCATACCACTCCCAATACCATATTTCATCAATAATGAGTTGTAGTATACATTTTCATTTCTGGTGATGCCATCGTGATCAATTTCCACCGAAACACCGCTTTCTACTTGAAAATGTTTGTAAGGAACCATTTCGGCTGTTTCAGTTTGATGCGGCCTGTCGGTAAAAATATCAACGTTGTTGTTTTTTGTTTTAGAAGGAAAGTAATATTTCAATACTTCTTCAAAATCTTCTTTTGGAATGGTAATAGTGGTGTCGTTTTGGGCATTTAGATTTTGATACGACGATAGAAGAAAAAGAAATAGTGCTGAGCTAAAAAGTGTTTTCATTTATCAAAGTTTTCACAATGATAAATAAAAATTTAGATAAGTCTAAAAATATTTTTCAATTACTCTACTGTTCAAATTCGGCGATGATCTCTAGCAATTGTGCTTTTTGCATTAAGCCAACACCTTCCCACACTTTTTTGCCATCTTGGTAAAGTTGAAGAGCTGGAATACCATCGATTTTAAAATGGTTGGCAATGGTTTTTTGTTCATCAACATTGATTTTTAAAATATCGATAACCCCCATTTTTTCGGCAGCAATTTCATCTAATATTGGAGATAAAATTCGGCACGGACCGCACCAAGGTGCATTGAAATCAACAAGTACCAACTTTTTAGAAGCTACATATTTGTTGAAGTCGGCAACGGTAATTTCTTTATTCCCACCCGATGCTCCAAGAGCGGTAGCTTTACCTTCTTTGTTCCAAGCGCGAAATCCGCCGTCTAAATCATACACATCCTTAAATCCTAACTTTACTAAAATAGCGGCAGCATCGGCACTTCTTTTGCCACCTGCACAATACACAAAAGTGGGTTTTGAAGCGTCTAATTTCTTTGCCATTTCTTCAAATTTGTCGCTGTTGTAATCAATGTTTTGCGCATTGTTTAAATGGTCGTCGGCAAATTCAACGGGAGTTCGAACATCAATTATTTGAGCGCTACTGCTGTCTTTCTTAATTTGTGATTCAAAGTCGTTAGCACCTAATAAATTTACTTTGTTTTGTCCGCAAGCTAAAAGAAACGCTGAAGCTAATAGAGTTAAAATTATGTTTTTCATTTTATCCGATAATAATATTTGGAGTCATGGTGACTTTCGCCTTAACTGAGTTCGAAATTAAGCAAGCTGCTTCAGATTTATGTAATATTTTTTCAGCTTTTTCTCTTAAACTCTCGTCGGCTATAACCACAGTGGGTTTCAAGTGCACTTCAGTCATCAATAGTTTTCCCTCAACAGTATCTAAAACACCACTTGCTTCACAAGAAAAAGATTTAAATTCCAATTTCGAGAACTCTGCAATAGATAAGAATGTGGTCATTAAACAAGAACTTATTGCAGCAGTGTAGAAGTGTTCGGGCGACCAAATGCCGGCTATTCCTTTGGGGAACTGAGGTGGTGTAGCTACTTCAATACTGCTATTTAATTCTGGTGAAGAAAGTGTTCCTTTGCGATCACCTGTCCACGTAAGATTTACGTTGTAATTATGCGCTTCCATGATTTTTGATTTAAAGATTTCTTGTGCTACGATGATTACTACAATTTGTTGTTTAAGCTGATATAACTTCCTCCATTGTGCACATTTGGATAACCTTTTGCTTTTAAGATTCCTTTTGCCATTCTGCTTCTCATGCCCGAAGCACAGCAAGTGATGATGGTTTGGTTTTTATCTTTAAGGAGGTGTAATTGCTGACCGATATTATCTACAGGTATGTTGATTGACTTTTTGATGTGACCACCAGCGAATTCCCCTTTTGATCTTACATCAACAATGATGGCACCTTCTTTAACCAGTTGTGCGTAATTTACAGATGGCCCAAGGCCAAGTAATGATTTTATTTTTGATAACATTTTTTAAAATTTAGTTGGTGTATCATTGAAATGTGTTAAAGGCAGTTAATCCACGGCCCAGCATTCCTAACATCTAAGCCGTATTGTGCTAAAAATCGCTCGGCTTGTCCGCTTCTATTTCCCGATGCACAGCACAAAAGCAAAGGTGCTTTTAATTTTTGCAATTCCGCAATTTTATCGGGTAGTTCGTTCAGAGGGATATTTACCGACCCTTCAACATGTCCGCCCAGAAACTCGCCTCGTGTTCTCACGTCTACAATAGTTCCTAATTTTTTTTGAATGATTTCTTGTGTGTTCATAAAGATGATTTATTTAGTGAATATATTTATTGTTAATGCTCCCATAATTGCTCCGTAAATGGTGGAGATGTATGGAGTTGAGGTGATAGGACAGGTACCGCTTTCGCAGCCTACTTTAGCATAGTAGATATAGCCGCCAATAGCACCCACTACAAGACCTATTAGTGTTAAGCCGTATGTTTTAATAAGTATCATTATTTCTTCTCCCATTTAGTTAGTCCAATGATTTTGTAAATCGGACAAAAATTGATCAAAGAAGTTAGCGTGAAGATGGTGGCCACAATTATTAAGGTGATTCCTAAGGCTCCAGATGTGATGCCTGTGAAATAAAGTGTAGCGAAAATAGCAGAGATGATAATTCTAATTATTCTGTCTGCATTGCTCATGTTCTTAATCATAACATTTGTTTTATTGGTTAACGATTCAAATTTAGATGGATGAAAAAACATGTACAGTGATGTTTGTCACATAGGCAAAAAAAAATCCGGAGAGACGAGCGCCTCTCCGGAACACAGGGGGTATATTATTATTCAGACTTAGAATCTGAAGACATCAGTAAGAGCTGTGTTGATTTCAAAAGTTACAGCCCTGAAGAAAAAAATCAAAATTCTTTTATTTCTTCAACGTTCAGGCGAATTTTATCTTCCAAGTCGTCTACCGGTAAGTCATTCACATCAGTTCCAAAAGGATCTTCAATTTCTTCAGCAATTAATTCGATACCAATCATGGTGTAAAAAACAATCATCGCTACAGGTATCGACCACCAGCCAATACTTTCAATAAAGGCAAAGGGAAGAGATAGAAGATAAATCAATAAAATTCTTTTTAGATGAATGGCGTAGCCGAAAGGAATTGGGGTATTTTTAATTCTTTCGCAAGCACCTAAAATATCTGTGAGTTCACTTATTTTATTTTCTAAAATGAGGAATTGTTCGGCCGTTATTTTGTTTTTCAACATGAGCTGATTTGTTCTATTGCTTAGCTCGGCTAAAACAAAATTAGGCTTGTGTGCAGCCTGGT
Source organism: uncultured Chryseobacterium sp. (assembly GCA_964406465.1). Taxonomy (GTDB): domain Bacteria; phylum Bacteroidota; class Bacteroidia; order Flavobacteriales_C; genus JAHEZL01. The sequence continues at coordinate 72,656 of CAYORT010000002.1, read as the reverse complement.
TAAAAGCAGCAATCATGTCGGCAGTGATATGCTCAGCAAACGATGAGTAATCTTTTAATCTTAGATTTTCTTTAAGGGTCCAAGGAAAAGCTTCTAGTAAGGTGTAAATAACATCATCTTCACGGTTTATGTAGGCTTTGTATTTCATTGCTAAATTTCTGGCGGTATTTAATAAAGAACCCAATTGTTTTCTTCCTTCCCACCATCTTTCGTAAGCTGTGTTGGTTCTAAAAACTAAGAGTAAACCAATCACCAAACCTAGCACCGTATGGAACGATGCGGGGATATGGAAAATATCGAAATCGAAACTTAAGTGCGCAAAAACTAAAATGCCAACTAATGCTCCGTATATCAATAAACTAAAAAATACACCATCGAAGTGGTATCCGCTACTTTTAAATAAAAATCTAAACCAGTGTTTGTTGTCGTAATCAATCATTTTCTTTGTTTTTATAGTTCTTCTAACATCTTAATTACTTCAGCTTTTTTTCTCACCGAAACAGGAACGTTAAATCCATCGTTCATCAGAAGATATCCACCATCTGTTTTTACAAATTCTTTGATGTATTTGGTGTTTACCAAGTGCGATTGGTGAACGCGGTAAAAGCCTTGGTCGGCTAATAAATCTTCGAAGTCTTTTAGAGTTTTTGTTACCAATAATTTTTTACCTCCGCTGAAATGGAATTCGGTGTAGTTTACCGAGCTTTCGCAACGTAAAATATCGTTGATGTTTACAATGTGGATTTTATCTTGTGTGTGCAAAGCCAATCGCTCGTTGGGTTTTTGATGATTTTTTAAAGAGTCGTTGAGTAATTTGTATTTTTCGTTTTCATTTAATTTTTGCGCTCGAAATTTATCTAGGGCAGCAGTGAGTTCATCGGGGTCGACTGGCTTCATTAAATAATCGATGGCAGCATAACGAAACGCTTTGATGGCATGCGCATCTGATGCAGTGATGAAGATGATTTTGAAAGAAATGTCTTTTAAAATATCCAACAAATCAAAACCACTTCCATCTTGCATTTGTATGTCGAGAAACAAAATATCTGGCTGAGTATTTTTGAGCAATTTAGCTCCTTCAATTACGCCGCTTGCTTCGCCAATGATTTGCACATCGGCAGCGTAAGTTTCTAAATCTTTTTTTAGCGTAACGCGCGCTTGCTCTATGTCGTCGATGATGATGGCTTTTATCATGATTCTAATTTATTAAGTTGTTACGCAATCCATCTCCCTGCTTACCCGCAAGCAAAATCGCACCCCTCTTCTCTAAGAGGGAAGTGCGCACCCGGAAGTTAGCAATTGAAATATATGGATTGTTTTCTATCATTACGAAATCGGTATTCTTACAACTACTTTTGTCCCTGAAGCATTTCCTTGTTCGTCGTACAAATCTATAATTTCTAAAGATTTAATTTCATTGTTTTCATGCATCAAATCCAAACGCTCTTGTGTAACCAAAAGAGCTGTTGACTTGTGGTAGGTTTCTTTGCTGCTGGTGTTCATTTCAGCAGCTTTCTCTCTACCAACGCCGTTGTCGGTTACAGAACATTCAAGCAAGTTGTCTTTTTCAGTGAAATCAACATGAATCATCCCTCTCTTGTCGTTGATATGTTTGAGTCCGTGTTTAATAGCATTTTCTACAAAGGGCTGCAACAACATTGGAGGAATTTTAACATAATCTTTTTCTATCGAATCTTGAATGGTTACGGTGTAATCGAAGCGATCTCCGTTACAAAATTTCTCTATCAATAAATAATTTTCAATGGTGTGCGCTTCCTCTTCTAAAGTGATAAAAGTGTTGCGTGAATTGTCTAAAATCTGACGCATCAATCTTGAGAATTTTGCTAAATAGTAGCGTGCTGCTTGGTCATTGTTAGTGCCAATTTGCGATTGAATGGAGTTGAGGGCGTTGAAGATAAAGTGCGGATTCATTTGCAAGCGCAAAGCTTTTTGCTCGAGTTCCACTATATCTTTTTCCATTTGTAATTTTTTTCTTTCCTCTTCAGCTTTCGCTGTAATTCTTCGCTCGCGTATTTTAACGATGATGAAGAAGATGCCAATAATAGCTAAAACTACAGTGGCAATAAACCACCATTTCATCCAAAATGGTGCTTCGATGGTGAAGTAAATGATCAATGGTTTTTTGTTCCAAACGCCATCTTCATTGCAAGCTTTTACCATGAATTTGTATTTGCCGGCGCTAAGATTTGAGTATACTATGCTGTGTTCTTTGCTAGGTGGCGAACAGTTTTCGTCGAATCCTTCTAGCATCCACTGATACTTTACTGCATCGGGATTGCTAAAGTTGATGGCCATGAAATCGAAGCTGATGTGGTTTTGATTGTAGGGTAGTTCCAAGTAGTTTACCGAATTCCAATCGCCTGCAAAATTTTTGTATTTCGTGTTTACAATACTTTCGTAAAATAATTTCACATCGCTAATGCTAATGATGGGAGCGAATTCATTTTTTATTTTGTTGGCCGGATTGTATTTCGAGAGTCCGTTAATGGTACCAAACCATATCGTGCCGTCATTGTCGTTCCATACTGCATTTACGCAAGTTTCTATTCCGGTAAATCCTTCGCCTTTGCTGTAATGTTTTATCTCAATAGGTTTTCTGTTTTTATCTAAAGTGATATAGTCTAATCCGGTTTCGGTTCCAACGATCAAGTTGTTCAGTTTGTCAACTGTGAGCAAGTAAATGTTAGAGGAGGTGAGTCCGTTGGCATGATCGTATGATGAAACCAAGAAATTATTGTTATAATACAAAGGCATGGAAGAAATTCCCGAGCCCGCAGTACCAATCCACAGAAAACCATTTTCATCTTCCGTGAAGCATCTAATCGAGTTAGATCGCAATCCTTTTTTTATGGTAATGGCTGGTCTTTTGGCATGAAGAAAAGTAAATCCGTCATTTTCTGTTCCGTACCACAATCTACCTTGTTTGTCTATGTGTAAGGCGGTTAATCTGTCGTGGAGCAATCCCGATTTTGTATTAAAATTTTCAAGTCGTTGCGAGCCCATTTTTAAATTCAATTTGTACAAACCAGTTCCTGCGGTGGCGATCCAAATGCAGCTGTCTTTATCTTTTACTATGGCACGAATGTATTTTCTAGCCAAACCTTCCACCTGATGAAAGCCAGTGCTGTCGTATCTAAACACTCCTTGTCCGTCGGTGCCTATATAAATATTGCCAAAATCATCTTCTGCCATTGCTTTTACCTTAACATCGGCAAAACCATTGGCGCTATTGAATGTGTAGAATTTAGAGCTGTCGAGGATGGTTAATCCTTTGTCGGAAGTGCCAATCCATAATTTGTTTTTGCTGTCGCGATAAATGCTATAGATGAAATTTCCTGCTAATCCTGATGATTTATCGTAAGTAGTAAATTGTTTTCCAAAGTAATTGCACACGCCGCCGCCAGATGTGCCAAACCAAAAATTTCCACTGTTGTCTTGAATGATACTTCTTACGTGATTGTTGCTTAAGCCTTCGTTTTCGCCCAGCCACACAAGCGATTTTGCTTCTGGGTTGTATTCTGCTAAGCCTTTGCTTAAAGTGGCTATCCAGATGTTGTTGTGGTGATCGAAATAAATATCGAGTACTGTTTGTTTGTTGAGTGTGCTATTCGAGTCGATTCTAGAAAATTCTTTGTTAACATATTTATATGCACCATTGCCATAAGTGCCTACATAGATGTTTCCATTTTTATCTTCCTTAATGGCAGTGATGGAATTGATCATTAGGCTTTTCCATCTTCCTTTTCCTTGCAGCACATAATCATTATTTACTATAGAAAATTTAAAGAGGCCGCCCGAAGTACCAAACCACACCTCTCCGTTTTTGTCTATATGAATGGCATTAACGATTTCCTTCTTTAAATTAAGTTTTTGCGAGATGTTGGTGAATTTTCCGTTCTCAAACAAAACAACTCCCTCATTGGTAGCCAGCCATTTTCTATTTTGTTTATCTATGGCAATTTCTTGCACCCAAAACATTCCATTTCTTTTAGGTTTGAAGTTTTGAAATGTTTTACCATTCAATTTCGAGAGTCCGTCATTGGTTCCAATCCATAAATTATGCTCACCGTCTTCCTTGATATTGAAAACATAGTTGTTGATGAGTCCGTCGCGAACACTGTATGTCTTAAAGTTAATGCCATCAAATTTGGTGATACCACCACCGCGGGTACCCATCCATAAAAAGCCTCGTGAATCTTGCAGAAGGCTATATACTTGAGACTGTGCAACTCCATCTTTTACAGAGTAGTTGCGAAAATTGTAGGCTTGAGAGAATGCAACGTGTGATAGGAGGAGTAAAGCGAAAAATACTTTGTTATTTGCGAAAATTATTTTGTTCATATCACCTTAAATGTATTGAAGATTGATGGAGTTATTTTATTCCACACCTATGAACAAATCAAAATTTTCTTTTGTGATTACTTCACTTACTTTAACTTGATAATTTTCTAAGAACGATTTTGGAAATTTCACCTTTTGTTTACTCCATTTGAATTCGTAAGCATACAGTTCACCATCACGTTCTTCGAGGTAATCAATTTCTTGTTGTGTTTTTGTTCTCCAAAAATAAGTGTTAGTCCAAATGCCTTTATAATTTAGTGTTTTCATTCGTTCGCTAATTAAAAAATTTTCCCATAAAACACCTTTGTCATTGCGTAAGTCCAATGAATTAAAATTAGCAATTAATGCGTTTCGAATACCATTATCATAAAAATAGATTTTTCTGCTACTACTTATTTCATTGCGTAGGTTTCTGCTAAATGGCTGTAAACGAAAAACCACGAAAGCTTTTTCAATTAGATCGATATAAGTGTTTACCGTATTCTTATCGACTTGCAAGAGATTTGCTAACTCATTATAAGAAACCTCATTACCCAATTGAAGAGCAAGTGCTCGCAATAATTTTGGCAATAGATCGGGTTTTCTAACACCTTCTAGTGCTAGTAAATCTTTGTATAAATAACTACCAGTTAGCTGCTGTAAAACTTCTTTTTCACTTCCTTGCTGTGTAATAACCTCTGGGTACATGCCGTAAATCAACCGCTGTTCTAATTGGGCATGCGCGTCGATGTGTCCGAGATATTCGTGCAATTCTTTCCATGAAACAGGAAACATTTGATACTCCCATTTTCTACCTGTTAATGGTTCGTTCATTTCACTGGCTAGTTCTAAAGCCGATGATCCACTAACCAACAACTGAACATTTTTCATTTGATCGGTTATCAATTTCAATTTAATTCCAATGTTTTTGATGCGTTGTGCCTCATCAATAAATACCAAGGTGTGTTTGCCAATAATTTGCTTTAAACTCTGCGTGTTTGCGTTTTCTATTTGATATTGAACATTGGTATCATCTCCGTTTAGAAACAAAAATGTTTTATTGTTCTCACAAATTTCGCGTAGTAAAGTTGTTTTACCTACTTGTCGCGGACCCAAAACAACAATTGCTTTTCCTTTACCAAGTTTCTTCTTTACAATAGCTGTAAGTTCTCTTTTTATCATTTTGATGATTGTATTCACCAAATATAGTGATTTTTGGTGAATACAATCTTTAGAAGACGGTTTTTTGCATATAACGTCTCTTGTCTAATCAGATAATTTAGAAAAAAATGTAAATGGATTGCAGTCTCTAATTTGATAATTAGGATAAAGTCCTAAACTATTACTTTTTGTTTATATACTCTAAAACTTGATGTGTGATATTTAGGGTAGAATCTCCGTAGATGAATCCGGCATTGCCAGTCGGACTAAAAATGTATTTGTATCCATTTTCTTTACCAAATTCTTCAACATTTTTGGTGATTTTATCGGTTACAATTTTAGTGTATAGTACCGATGAGTCGTTCATCATTTTCTCAATTGTTTCCTTTTTGTGGTATAAATGAGATTTCTTTTCTTTTAATTCATCAAGATAGTCGTCTTCAGTGATTTTACTGTTTTTGATTTCAACATTGATAGCCTCAATTTGATTCATAATTTGATTCAATTCGGGTCTTTTCTTTTGCTCCAATTCGGCCAACTTCTGCATATACTTTTTACTCAGCTCCATTTTGTCGTAAATGTGATGAATATCGATGTATCCGGTTTTGAAATCTGGTTCTGATGAACCGCAAGCTGTTAGTATTAAAATTGACGTGATGGCTACTATTGATTTCATAAGAGTAATTTTATCCGCTTTTCAGCACTTGAATTTAATACAATTTTAAGAATTAATTAGTAATTTTCACGCCCTATGGCAGCAAATACTTTTGGAGAAATTTTTAGGGTTACCACTTTTGGAGAATCGCATGGCGTTGCTTTGGGTGGTATTATTGACGGATGCCCGGCCGGACTGGAGATAGATTTGGCTTTTATTCAAAGTGAATTGGATAGAAGAAAACCCGGACAATCGAAAATTGTGACTCAGCGTAAGGAACCCGATGAAGTGGAGTTTCTTTCGGGTATTTTTGAAGGAAAGTCAACGGGAGTTCCTATTGGTTTTGTTATTAAAAACGACAATCAGAAATCGAAAGATTACGACCATATCAAAGATTCTTTTCGTCCGTCGCACGCCGATTTTACTTACACAGAGAAGTATGGAAACCGTGATCATAGGGGCGGAGGAAGAAGTTCAGCTCGTGAGACGGTGTCGCGAGTGGTGGCTGGAGCCATTGCCAAGTTGTTGTTGAATAAGTTGGGCATTAAAATAAGTGCTTATGTATCGCAAGTTGGTGCCTTAAAGCTCGATAAAAATTATTCTCAACTCGACCTCAATAAAACAGAGAACAATATCGTTCGTTGTCCCGATGAACAAATGGCCGAGCAAATGATTGCATTAATTGACTCCATTCGTAAAGAAGGTGATACCATTGGTGGTGTGGTAACTTGTGTAGTGCAAGGCACACCAGTAGGGTTGGGCGAGCCTGTGTTTGATAAGTTGCATGCCGATTTAGGTAAAGCCATGTTAAGTATTAATGCTGTAAAAGGTTTTGAATATGGTTCGGGTTTTAATGGCTTAACACTTCGAGGTAGTGAGCACAACGATGCTTTTTATGCTGAAAATGGCAAGGTAAAAACCAAAACCAACCATTCGGGCGGTATTCAAGGCGGAATTTCGAACGGAGAAGACATTTATTTCAATGTGGCATTTAAGCCTGTAGCCACTATAATGCGTGATCAAAGTTCTATCGATAAAGAGGGAAAAGAGGCCGTGGTAAGTGGCAAAGGAAGGCATGATCCTTGCGTACTTCCTCGTGCAGTGCCTATTGTTGAAGCAATGGCAGCACTTGTTTTAGCAGACCATTTTTTAAGAGCAAAATCTAACAAAATTTAATTTATGATCAAGAAAATTTTAATCGGATTCCTTATCCTTATTGTGGTTTTGGTAGCTGCTGTTGCGGCTATTCCTTTTTTCTTTAAAGATGAAATAGTAGCCAAAGTAAAAGAGGTGGCCAACGAGAACCTTAATGCTAAGGTTGATTTTGGTGATTTCGACCTTTCTATCATTTCTACTTTCCCCAATTTTAAATTAGATATAGAAAAAGTGTCGGTTATAGGCAAAGGTGCTTTCGATAAAGACACTATCGTTTATGCCGATGAGTTGAATTTAGAGTTAGACATCAACTCTGTTCTTGATGGTAAAAAGTACAAGGTGAACTCTTTTGAAGCCGATGGAATGGTGTTGAATGCATTGTGGACCAAAGACGGCAAGAATTTTACCCTAACAGATATTATGTTGCCCGATACTGCGGCCACTCCCGAACCGGTTGAACCAGAAGAAGCGGGTGATCCTTTCGCCATGGTGTTTGAAAAATATGCACTTAACAATGCGCGTATCGTTTACGATGATCCATCTATTCCTTATAGAATGGAACTTACCAATATGAATCATTCGGGTTCTTATTTGTTGGACGGGGATCAACACATTATGTCTACTAAAACCGACATGCAAGCTTTAACAGTCAATTTCGATGGTGTTAGTTATATCAAAAATGCCAAAACAAATATTACTGCCGATTTAATCATGGATTTGGCGACTTGGAAATTCACTTTCAAAAACAATGAATTCAATTTAAATAATGTGGCTTTGGGCTTAGATGGATGGTTTTCTATGCCTGATGAAGGTTTTGGTATGGACTTGAAATTCAATGCTAAGCGCACCGATTTCAAGGATTTATTTACCATGATTCCTGCAGTGTATCGAGAAGATGTGAAAGATGTTAAAACAACAGGTAAGTTCGAGATTAATGGTCATTTGAAAGGTATGTTTACCGACTCGTTGATGCCTGCTTTCGGTTTCAATTTAAAGGTGCTTAATTCTTCTTTCCGCTATCCTTCGGTGCCAAAAGCGGTTAACAATATCAATATAGATTTGGCTATCAACAATCCCGATGGAGTTTTTGATCATACCGTAATCGATTTAAATAAATTGCATGCCGAACTGGGCGAATATCCTATTGATATGGATATGCATATTAAAACTCCCGAGTCGGATGCTGCAATAAAAGGTAACATCAAAACCATGCTGAAATTAGATGTTATTGGTGAAGTGATGCCTTTGGAAAAAGGCGAAGAATATCATGGAACAGTAAAAGCCGATGTAAGTTTAAACGGCAGATATTCGGCTATTGAAAAGGAAGAATACGAAAAATTTGATGCACACGGTTCGCTTGATTTGTTAGATATTAAAACAAAAATGGAAGGTATGCCCGATGTTACCATCACCAAAGCAAACTTGTTGTTTTCTCCACAATACCTTGACTTAACTACTTTCGAAAGTAAAATTGGAAATAGCGATTTAAATGCAAGCGGTAAAATTGAAAATTACCTGGCTTACTATTTTAAAGATGAAACGGTAAAAGGAAATTTCGCTATTTCATCTAATTATTTCGATGTGAACCAATTCATGAGTGAAGATGCGGCCGAGGCCGACTCTGCTGCAGCTGCAACTCCTTCTGATACCGCTTCTGCTGGTGCGGAAGGCGCAGTGGAAATTCCAAAAAACATTGATTTTGTGCTTACTTCAGATTTGAAGAAGATAAAGTATGATACTTACGATATCACCAATTTTGGTGGTCAGTTGATATTAAAAGAAGGAGTGTTGAAGTTTGTAAACAATGGCTTTAAGTTGTTGGATGCCGACTTTAAATTATCTGGTCAATACCACGCTCTCGACATTAAAAAACCTTATGCCGATTTGCAATTTGAGGTAAAGAATTTAGATATTCCTAAGGCTTATGCTAATTTCAATACCATTAAAAAGTTGGCTCCAATTTGCGCGAATACCGAAGGTAAATTGAACATGACTTTAGATGTAAAAAACAATTTTACTTCGACTATGGATGTTGATTACAATTGCATCGACGGTAAAGGAACTTTGTTTATTCAAAATGCTAAAATCAAAGATTCAAAATTCACCGAAGGTTTTGCTGCTGCCGTGAAGAACGACAAGTTTAAAAACTTAGAGTTGAAAGATTTGAAAATTTATTATACCATTTCTCAAGGTAAGTTGAATGTTCAACCTTTCGATTTAAAAGTTAGTAAATCGAAAGCCAAAGTAAGCGGTTGGAATTCCTTAGATGGTAAAATGGATTACACCATGGCTACAAGCATCAATCGTGATGAATTTGGTGGTGCGGCCAACGCACAAGCTGCTCAGTTGATGGGCGCATTGAACCAAAAAGTTGGCGCCAATATGCAGCTTCCTCAGTTCATCGATTTAGATATAAAAATTACTGGAGATGTAACGAATCCGAAATTTGCCGTTTATCCTAAAGGAACAAGTGGTGAAGCAGGTAAATCAGTAAAAGATCAAGTTAAAGATGCTGTGGTGGACAGAGCAAAAGAGGAGGCAGATAAATTAAAACAGCAAGCTGAGGAAGAGGCTAGAAAGAAGGCAGATGAGTTGAAGGCACAGGCGCAAGCGGAAGCTGATAAGCAAAAGAAAATTGCTGAAGAAAAGGCCAAAGCCGAGGCCGATAAGTTGAAAAAAGACGCCGCCGATAAAGCGAAAAATGCATTGAAAGGAATTAAGTTTTAAGAAATAATATGAGAAGAATCGGGGTTGTAATATTGTTGTTGTTATCGGTTAACGTATTGGCGCAAGAGGGAAACTGTGAATACAAAGCACCTAAGAAAGTTAGAAAGAAGTACGACGCTGCTATTGCTACTTACACAAAAGACAAAGTAGAAGGAGTAAATCTTTTGAAAGCGGTGATTGAGCTTGATCCTCAAATGCCCGAGCCTTACTATGCTTTAGGTAGACATTATTTTGAATTGGCCTTTCCCGAGAAGGGGAAGTCGAGAGTAGCAATGAATAGCGATGCCTCAAAAAAGGAAATTTTCATTGGTAAGTCGAAAGACTATTTCATTAAACTCAATGAACTTTGTCCGGCCTTTAGTGGTCACCTAGGTTCTTTCTACTTAGCCACCATCTATCATATGGAAGGTAAACTTTCTGAAGCAGCTCCTTTGTTTAAAGCCTATTTAGATGATGAATGGAATACCACTGCCAATAATGAGGAGGTTGCGCGCCGACTGTATAAAGAATGTGTTGCAATCGATAAGATTTTGAAGAATCCTGTTCCTTACAATCCATCACCTGTGAAGGGTGTAAATACTTTGGATAACGAATATTTACCTGCATTATCTCCCGATAACGAGCAGTTGTATTTGGTGCGTCAAATGGCTGGTACTCCTAATCCGATGTTGCCTGCCGGACCCGGAAACGACAAGAAAGAGTACTTCACTGTAGCCACAAAACTTTGGGTAGACTCGTTCAGTACGGGTACTCCAATGCCAATGCCTTTCAACGATTTTAACGGTACTTTAGATGGCGGAGAGATTTTAGGTAATGGCGGTATTTGCGTTACTCCCGATAACAAGAGAATTTATGTGACAGTGAAATTATTGGTGCCTACAGGAAATACCAAAGCGACCAACACAAGTATTTATTACACCGATTTAGTGGATGGAAAATGGACTCAATTTCGTCCTCTAAGAGTGGCGAACGATGAAGGTGGTAACATGACGTGGGAGGGACAACCTACTATCTCTTCCGATGGTAAAATGATTATTTTTTCTAGTGCGCGAAATTCGTCAATGTTCTCTTTAAATGAGTTGGATGAACCTGTATACTCAATGGACCTCTTTATGATCACAAAAAATAAAGATGGTTCTTGGTCGGCACCTAAAAACTTAGGCAATGTAATCAATACCAAAGGTCACGAAAAAACGCCCTTCTTACACACCGATAGCAAGACATTATATTTTAGCTCGAATGCTTTACCGGGCTTAGGAGGTTTCGATATTTTCTACACCAGAATGGATGATTATGGCAACTGGATGACGCCAGTGAATTTGGGTATGCCCATCAACACTCCGGCAGATGAGCATGGCTTCATTGTTAGTTTAGATGGTAAATATGGTTTCTTATCTAGTGGTATCACTAACGGAGCGAATGGTGCTTTGCAAATCATTAATTTTCCTTTATACGAGCAAGCTCGTCCCGAGAAAGTAGTGATGATGAAAGGTGTTTTGAAAGATGAGAAAGGAGCGCCATTACAAAATGGAAAAGTAGAAATTAAAAATGCGAAAACAGGTGAAATAACCGAAGCTACAGTAGATAAGAAGACAGGTGAATATGTGGCGGTGATGACGGTGGCCGATCCTAACAGAAATAAGACCGAAGATAGAAAAGTGGTGTTGCAAGTTGGAGGAAAAGAAGTGGAAGCAGAATTTGGTTCACACGTAGAAAAGATCAATGGTAAAGAGCAAATTTTAAAGCCGGGTGAGAAGAAAGATTCTATCAAAGGCATTGAGGTGGTGATACCGGTGGATCACAAAAAGGTGGTGGTGAATGGTGAAGAGAAAATAGTGAAGAAAGATGAAGAGGAGTTGAATGCTCCCGACGGACAATATGTTGTTACAGCTAAAACAGAGAAGAAATCATTTTCAAGTAAAGTTGTTGAACTCAATGCCAAGGAGATTGATGGATCTAAAACCATTCGTGGCTCTAAAGCATCTATTACGGTTGAGGCTTTGGAAGTGAAGAAACCTATTCGTTTGAACGACATCGTTTTTGGTAATGACTCTTATGAGCTTACCAGAGCATCTAAATTGGTGTTAGATCAACTGTATGAATTCTTAATTGAAAACCCTAAGGTAGATATCGCAATTCACGGTCATACCGATAACGTGGGCGACGATGCAAAAAACTTAGAACTTTCTAAAAACAGAGCCAAGGCTTGCATGGACTATTTAATTGCAAAAGGTATTTCAGAAAAGCGCCTGCAATCTGAAGGTTACGGAGAGACAAAACCGAAGGCACCTAATACAACTGATGAAGGTAAGGCTGCGAATAGAAGGGTGGAATTTGTGGTATTGAAGATGTGATTATGGCGCCCGTCTCCAGACGGGTGACTTGCGTACTCCGACAATTGTATTGTCTCTTTTAAGGGTTGCGAAATTTACATTGGTACTATGAAGAAATATATTTTTATTACAAGTTTTTTTCTAACCAACCTTTTATATTCTTCCGCAGGTACTTATCAAATTATTGATTCTCTAATGGTCGATACGAACGGTTGTAAATATCATTATCCTGTTTTGGTTTCTGAGGCGCCTGATTCATCGGTTAAGAAGATAAATGCATTGCTAAGAGATTATTTTGGCGATATAATAGGAGATTGCTGTCATAGTCAATATTCAATTTTATTCAATTCAGATAGTCTTGTGTGTTTTGAATTTAGAATTAGAAACAATTTTAAAGTAAGTTATTATTCCTCAGTTTGCATTGATCCTATTAAGGCTGAAATAGTTCTCCCTCTGCCTTTTATAGATAGAAAAAAAATGCATCCTTTTGTTCAGAAGTTTTATCGAGAAGATACAAATGATGTATACGGTAGCAAGGCTTATTATTATGGCGGTGGAGGTAATGCAAACATTAATTATGGGATAACCAAAACGAAATTAGTTATATATATGGGAGGTGAAGGGCATCTTTATGGATATGACAGGTTAGAAATCCCATTTAAAAAACTTGGTTGCGATATTTACAAAATGAATGAAGAAGAGATTGAAAGTTATATAAAGAAATATGGCCAAGAAATTATTCCAGCAAATTACGGAAGTCTTTTATTGATTGATTAAAATTTTTGCCTCTACGAAGACATAGATAAAAGGCAATGCAATTGCCGGAGTAGATAAGTCACCCGTCTAGAGGCGGGTGCCAGGAAGCCAATAAAGTATTTTATTTTATCACCCAAAATGAAATTTCAGTCTTTGCATTTTATTTGGTCTGCTTTTTGTCTTCAAATGCAGGCTTTACAATCAATTTTATTTTAAAATCAATCGGTTATGGTTAGAAGAATACTTTTTTTATTGGCATTAACTTTAAGTGTGAGCGCGGTAAACGCTCAATTGATATTGAGTCCGAGAGGTGGCTTTGCCGCGCCTGGAGCCGAATTAAGAAAGTACAATTATCCCACTTCTGGTTGGACGGGGGGATTTGCGCTGCTAGGCGGACTCAAAAACAAATACGTGCAGGGAATTACTGGATTTACCTTCGATTTCGTGGGCTGTGGAGATGAAACTTATCATTTAAAAGATGGTTCAGAAAACATTTACAACACCGTTGGTCAGCTAAATCTAGCAACTCGTATGGTGTTTAATCGATATAAATTGAAGCCATTTGTTGAGTATTCGTATGGACTTCTATTAACCGGATTTGAAGATGAGTTTACCCCTTATAATCATGTGTATAATAGCGCTGTAACCCCTGTTAACAATAGTCAAGTTCCAACTTCTAATCCTGCAAATAGCACTAGCACATGGAATCAAAGTTATACTACCGGACTGTTATATGGATTTAATGACAATGTAGCACTAGAGCTATCATTTAGCTACAGCACTGGTGGTCCAACTAAGTTTGTAGATTTTTCGAAAGTATATAGTGACGACTATTTCGTTTATATGCCTTCGGTAGGGAGCGCACCTAAATATGAAATGTTTAGTTATCGCTTAGGTTTGGTAATAATGATAGATTGGACAGATATTCAAACTTCAAAATCAAACAGTAGTTCTTCAACAACAAAAAGTACTCGATCAAGTAATTCGAATAACAGCGGTTCGAGAACAGGCGGAAGCAGATTGAGAACCAGATAGTTTAAGCGAAGCAGAGGCAATGCAATTGCCACAGTAAGCAAGTCATCCGAATGGAGAGGGTGATAAGGAGTGCAATTAAACTCCCTTCATGCTCAACCCAATTCTTTTTCTGTCTCTGTCGAATTCGGTAATTTTTACCTTTACTTTTTGATTGAGCTTCACCACTTCATTGGGGTCTTTGATGAAGCGATCGGTTAGCTGCGAGATGTGAACCAATCCATCCTGATGAACACCCACATCTACAAAACAACCAAAGGCAGTGATGTTGGTAACGATACCAGGTAAAATCATTCCTTCTTTTAAATCGTCGATGCTGTTTACATCACCAAAAGAAAATGCTTCGAGTTGTTCGCGTGGGTCGCGTCCTGGTTTGGCCAATTCGTTCACGATGTCGGTAAGTGTAGGTAAACCAATTTGAGCGTTTACATATTTCGATAAATCTATTTTCGAATGTAGAGCAGTGTTACTCATCAATTCGGCGATGCTCACATTTAAATCTTTTGCCATTTGTTCAACAATGGCGTATGTTTCGGGATGCACTGCTGAATTGTCGAGCGGGTTTTTTGCTCCATGAATCCTTAAAAATCCTGCTGCTTGTTCAAATGCTTTTTCGCCTAAACGCGGTACTTTTTTTAGTTGATTTCGAGAAGTGAATTTTCCGTTTTCTTTTCTATAGTCAACAATATTTTGTGCCAATGCCGGACCCAATCCCGACACATAACTAAGCAAATGTTTACTGGCAGTGTTGAGTTCTACACCTACTTGATTCACGCAAGAAATAACAGTTTGGTCTAAACTTTCTCTCAGATGTTTTTGATTCACATCGTGCTGATATTGTCCAACACCGATCGATTTGGGGTCGATTTTTACCAGCTCAGCCAATGGGTCTTTCAATCTTCTTCCAATTGAAACAGCACCACGTACGGTGATGTCTTTATCGGGAAATTCTTCGCGTGCAATTTCCGATGCCGAATAGATAGAGGCACCTTGTTCCGACACCATGTGAATTTGAATGGCTTTAAATTCGGGATTGTTTTTGATGAAATCACGAACGAAAGTTTCTGTTTCTCTGCCGCCGGTTCCATTGCCAATGGCAATAGCTTCCACCTTGTGAGCGCTCAATAAATGCTTTAAATTTTGTTGAGTTTCAAATTGTTTTTGCAGAGGATACAATACGGTTTCTTCTTGCAAATCGCCCAATTCATTTAGTACAACAGTTTTACAACCAGTGCGAAATCCGGGGTCGATGGCTAAGATGCGTTTTTGTCCAAGCGGCGCACTCAACAACAATTGTCGCAAATTGGTAGTAAAAATATTGATGGCTTCTTTATCGGCTTTTTCTTTCGAGAGATTTTCAAATTCGGTTTCCATGCTAGGCACCAGCAATCTTTCGTAGGCATCGGCAATGGCAAGAGTAACCTGTTTTTGTGCTGGGCCGCTTCCTTTCACTAACTGACGATTTAGTGATTCCACGGCAGCTTCATTGTTAATGGCGATATAGGCTTTTAGAAAACCTTCTTCTTGTCCGCGCTTTATCGCCAACAATCTATGTGAAGGAATTTTCTTCAATTCTTCTTTAAAGAAAAAGTAGTCGCGGTATTTGATAGCATCAGCTTCTTTTCCTTTTTTCACTTTGGCGTATAAAATAGCTTCGCGTTCGAAGGTGCGTCGAATGGTATTTCTCACGCTTACATTCTCATTCACCCACTCGGCGATGATATCGCGCGCGCCAGCCAATTCTTCTTCCGAATATCTATCGATGTTTCTTTCGTTTTGTGCAAAGATGATTTTCGCCAATGGTTCTAATCCTTTTTCAATTGCGGCAGCAGCGCGTGTTTTTCTTTTTTGTTTGTAAGGGAGATAGATATCTTCTAAAGATTGCAAGTTCGTTGCGCTGTTCAATTGCGCTTGCAAAGCAGGGGTGAGCTGCCCTTGTTGCTCTATGGTTTTGATGATGCTTGCTCTTCTTTTTTCAAGTTCGATAGAAGCATCATATTGATTTTTAATTTCTGTAATTTTTACTTCGTCGAGGCTTCCCGTAGATTCTTTTCTGTACCGTGCAATAAATGGAATTGTAGCACCTTCTTCTAAAAGTTTAATAACCGAGGAAACTTGTTTTTCGCTGAGATGGGTGCTTTGAGCTATGATTTTGTGTTGCATTGAATTTTTTTGAGGAATTAAAACTACGGATTTCTCTGTAGAGTCAGATAGAATCTGACTTCAAAAAGATTATTTCCATTTCCTTTTAGCTGAATGTTTTCTATTTTAAGCCAGATTCTATCTGACTCTACGAAGACATTGATGTTTGTTTCAACCAATCACTCCACTTCCCACCAAAACATTCCCCTCATACCAAGCAGCGAATTGTCCGGCTGCCACTGCTCGCTGCGCTTCTTCAAAATGAATGTACATGCCATCTTCTTTTTGATGAAGGGTGGCAGGAGTAAGGTCTTGTCGGTAACGAATGCGCACCATGTATTTTCTTTCTTCGCCTATGTTCATTTTTTGCGATGCATTGATCCAATGTACATCGTTGGTTTCTATTTTTAAATTAGAGCGAAAAAGTCCAGGGTGATTTTCTCCCTGACCGAGATAGAGTATGTTTTTTTCTGTATCAGTTTTAATCACGAATAGCGGTAAGATTGAGCCTCCAATACCAATTCCTTTGCGCTGACCGATAGTATAAAAATGAGCGCCATCGTGTTCACCTTTATAGATTCCATCTTTTTCGCTGTATTCGTAATTCTCAAATCTTAAGTCGTCAATAGAGCTATATCCCGCAAAATCTGCAGGTATTTCGTAAGCTTTTCCTTTTTTTGCTTTTAACTTTTGTTGTAAAAACTCGGGTAGTTTTACTTTGCCAATGAAGCACAATCCTTGCGAATCTTTTTTGTTAGCCGTAATCAAATCTTGCTCTTCAGCAATTTTACGAACCTCTGGCTTTAATAAATGTCCGATAGGAAACAGTGCTTTCGACAATTGTTCTTCACTAATCTGACACAAGAAATAACTTTGGTCTTTGTTGGGGTCGGCGCCTGCCAAAAGTTTATAATGTTTTATCCCGTTCTCAACAAATTCTTCGCGCTGACAATAGTGTCCGGTTGCTACGAAGTCGGCATTTAACTCCAATGCCTTTTTCAAAAATACATCGAATTTAATTTCACGGTTGCACAACACATCGGGATTGGGCGTTCTTCCTGCTTCGTATTCCTTGAACATATAATCTACAATACGTTCGAAGTATTCTTTGCTAAAATCGATGGTGTGAAAGGGGATGCCTAGTTTGTTGGCTACCAAGAGCGCATCGGTGCTGTCTTCTAACCACGGACAATCATTGCTTATGGTCACCGATTCGTCGTGCCAGTTTTTCATGAACATACCAATCACCTCGTGACCTTCTTTTTTAAGAAGATACGCTGCTACACTGGAGTCTACGCCTCCCGACATGCCAACTACTATTCGAGCCATGGAGCAAAGATAGGGTTCAAAATTCAAAGTGCAATGTTAAAGGTTGTTGAACAGTTAACTTTGAACAAGTAAGATTGAACTTTTAATTATATTTGCCCAATGTCGGAAGTCACCGGAAAGGCCATAGATTTTAGATTGCTCAGGAGGGTGTTGAAGTATTCGCGTCCTTATAGAGGTGTTTTTATTTTTACGGCAATCATCACTATTGTACTTGCGTTTTTGGCACCTTATAGAATTATCTTGATTCAACAAGGGTTGGATGAATACGTGAAGAAAGGTGATGCCTCAGGCTTGCAACAATTGATGTACGTAACCATTGCAGTTGTTTTGCTGCACGCAGTAATTCAATTTTTTCAGTCGTATTTCACCACTTGGCTGGGGCAGCATGTGGTGTTGGATATTAGAAAAGAGCTGTTTGCTAAAGTGTTGAATTTTAAAACAAAGTTTTTCGATAACACGCCAGTTGGCGCACTTGTAACCAGAGTAACCTCGGATATTCAAGCCATAGCCGAAATTTTTTCTGATGGGGTATTGATGATTACCAGCGATATCATTCAGCTGGTAGTGGCTTTGGTGTTTATGTTTGTGATGGATCCTTATATGGCTTTGTTTACCTTAATTCCAATACCGATTTTGCTTTGGTCGACCAGCATCTTCTCTAAAATAATTAAGAAAGCTTTTGCAGAGGTGCGTGGAGAAGTAGCGCGTATCAACACCTTTATTCAAGAGCATGTCACGGGAATGAGCATTGTGCAAATGTTCAATCGTGAAAAGGTAGAAATGAGAAAATTCGATGAAGTAAATAAGGCCCATTCTGAAGGATGGATAAAAACCGTATGGGCCAACTCCATATTTTTTCCGCTGGTAGAAGTGCTTTCTGCCTGTTCTTTGTCGCTTATCGTGTGGTATGGTGTGGTAGAAGCTGTAGATTACAACAATGTGAATGTGCCCATTGAGGCATTCATCATGTACACGTATATGATTTACCGTCCGATACGCCAATTGGCCGATCGCTTCAACTCCTTGCAAATGGGAATGGTGGCAAGCGACAGGGTGTTTAAGATTTTAGATAGTGAAGAAAATATTAGTGATAACGGCAATAACGAGAAGGTTGATTTTAAAGGGAACATTCAATTTAAAGATGTGCATTTCTCTTACGTGGCCGATCATCCTGTTTTGCGCGGAATAAGCTTTGATGTTAAAGAAGGACAAAGTATTGCTTTGGTTGGAGCCACAGGCGCCGGAAAAACATCTATCATCAATGTGTTGGGAAGATTTTATGAAATTGAAAGTGGAGAAGTGTTGTTGGAAGGAGTGAACATCAAAGAATTTAAGTTGGAATTGTTGCGCAAAAATATCGCGGTGGTATTGCAAGATGTATTTTTGTTTGATGATTCAATTTACGGAAACATTAGTTTAGGCAATAAAGACATCACCAAAGAGCAAGTTGTTGAAGCAGCAAAGCTTATTGGTGTTCATGAATTTATTTCGAGTTTGCCGGGTGGCTACGACTACCGTGTGCGTGAGAGAGGAGCGATGCTCTCGGTGGGACAGCGACAGTTGTTGGCTTTCTTACGCGCTTACGTTTACAATCCGAAAGTTTTAATTTTAGATGAAGCAACTTCGTCAATCGATACTGAGTCGGAAATTTTAATTCAAAAAGCGATTTCAAAATTGACAAAAGGCCGCACTTCTATTATTATTGCGCATCGTTTAAGTACTATTAAAAGTTGCGACAATATCATCGTGCTAGATAAAGGATTGATAGTGGAGTCGGGCACTCACGATGAATTGGTAGCGCACAATGGATACTATAAAAAGTTGTACGATTATCAATTTGCCGATGTAATGGTTTAAGTTATGATACGTTACACCACAGAGATATTGAAGTT
This sequence comes from uncultured Chryseobacterium sp., assembly GCA_964406465.1. Taxonomy (GTDB): domain Bacteria; phylum Bacteroidota; class Bacteroidia; order Flavobacteriales_C; genus JAHEZL01. Next base: position 53,133 of record CAYORT010000002.1, on the reverse strand, counting down.
TGGTAAGATGGGTGAAAAAACAGGCTGGACTTACATTGTTATCTCTCCAGAACAGGCACAAACCCTCTTTCCAAAAAATAAAAAATCATTTAGAGTAAAAGGTAAACTCGACGAATACAAAATTAAAAGTGTTGCTGTTTTGCCTATGGGCGATGGCGAATTCATTATGGCGCTTAATGCCGAAATGCGCAAAAAGACAAGGAAGAAGGAAGGAGATAAGTTGAAAGTAGAGATAGAAATTGATAAAGATGAATATGAGTTGGATAGTGATTTGGTGGCTTGTTTGAATGAAGATCAAGAGGCATTGAAAGCATTTTATGCCTTGCCTCGTTCGCATCAAAATTACTATTCAAAGTGGATTCAAACCGCTAAAACTTCTGCTACAAAAGCCAAAAGAATTGCCCAAACGATGGAAGCTATGTTGGCAGGAATGACCTTTGCCGAAATGTTAAAATCAAATAGAGATTTAAAATAGTATGAGCATCATTTTATTCGACGACGAAACACACGAAAATCTAAAACCACTTACGTTAAATAAGTCGGTAAGCGATTTACGCATTGGCATTTTCACCATCGAGGAAAAATGGAATAAATATTTAAATACAGAGCAAGTTACCATCAATTCTTCCTTTCTGCCCGATGCACAATTGGTGAGCAAAATTAAAGCGTTGAAAGACGACGAAGCGCTATATTATCATGATGTTTTAATCGCATTCAAATCGAATTTGTTTTCAAAGAGAGTGCAGGTTGATGAGGTAACTAAGATCAATCATTTGTGGGATTTGTTTTTGCAAAATGCGGCTGAAATCAAGAAGGATTTTGCATTGATTAAGGAAGAATCCAAAAATGTGAAAATAGGGAAGGGAGTAATTTTAAACGATGAAGACGGACCAATTTTTATAGGCAATGATGTTACTATTATGGATGGCGCTATGTTGCGCGGACCAATTGCATTGTGTGATGGGGCGGTGGTGAAAATGGGGGCAAAGATTTACGGAGGAACCACCATTGGTGTGAAGTGCACGGTGGGAGGAGAGATAAAGAATTCGATACTGCAAGGATATAGCAACAAAGCGCACGATGGTTATTTAGGAAACTCTGTGATTGGTGAGTGGTGTAATTTGGGTGCAGATACCAATTGCTCGAACATGAAGAATACCATGGGAGAAATAAAAGTGTGGAATTATAAAACGAAGGAATTCATAAATAGCGGTCAGCAATTTTGTGGCGTTTTTATGGGAGATTATACCAAGACGGCCATCTCTACAAAACTCAATTCAGGAACATCAATAGGTTTAGGATGCAATATTTTTCAAGCTGATTTTCCGAATAAGTATGTGCCATCTTTTACATGGGGTGAAGAAAAATTTGAACTAGAAACTTTACACAGAATGAATGAAAGAATGAAGTTGTTGAAAGGAGAAGAGTATTCAATAGAGGAGAGGAAATTTATAGAGTCGCTCTTCGCGTGAAATTAGAATGGGTTTAATTCGCTTTTTGTTGGCTATTGGAGTAGTGTTTTCACATGCGGGATTGGCGTTTGGTTTCACCACTTTAGGTGGTAGTGTGGCAGTGCAATCTTTCTACATGATTTCGGGTTTTTATATCGCCCTCATTCTCAATGAAAAATACATTGGTGAAAATAAGAGTTATAGTTTGTTTATTAGCAATAGATTTTTGCGAATTTATCCCATTTACTGGGTGGTTCTTTTGCTAACCGTGTTAAGTGCTTTCGTGCTTTCTTGGTGTGATTCAAAGCAATATTTTATATCTTATTCTGTGTTTCAAAAGTATGGTGCAAACATGAGTTTGGGGTCATGGCTAATGATGATTTTTAGCAATGTTTTTATCTTTTTTCAAGATGTAATTATGTTCTTGAAATTTGATGATGCCAAATCTTCGCTAGTGATTCTTGATGCTCAACAGAGTGCAAATCCGAAATTGCATTATTTTCTTTTTGTGGCACAGGCCTGGAGTGTTGCCATTGAATTGATGTTCTATATTGTAGCGCCGCTTTTTGCTCGAAAAAAACTCACCACTATTTTGATGCTTATAACAATCTCGATAAGTATACGATTGGTGCTGTACTACTATTTTAATTTCAACAAAGATCCTTGGACCACCCGATTTTTTCCATCAGAATTACTTTTCTTTTTATTGGGAATTGTTGCTTACCGTATTTATGTGAAAATTAGAATCAAGGAGATTCCTTCGGGCGTTATGTATTCGGTGTTTGTTTCAATAGTGCTATTCACTATTTTTTATAGGTATATACCTCTTCCTAATTTATCATTGTTATACTTCACATTGTTTTTTGTCTCACTACCTATCATCTTTAAGTTGTCGAAGAATTGGAAAAAAGATCGCTTGATTGGAGAGTTGTCGTACCCTATTTATATCTCGCATATTTTCGTTTTAACATGGGTAGGTAAATTAAATATGTCTTCTTCAAGCTGGCGAACAATTGTTGTAATAGTATTGTCGGTTATTTTTGCATATCTACTTAATAAGTTCGTTGGTGAGAGAATTGAGCAATTGAGGCAAAAGCGACTCAAGTAGCTCATTTGGTTTTCGGTTTGTTCGAGCTAGATTCGTTATGACAATTGCTTTTTACCAAAACTTCCTTTAGCTTTAATTCATGTCAGAAAAAATTACATTGGTTGAATGTCCGCGTGATGCAATGCAAGGACTTCATGATTTTATACCTACCCAGCAAAAAGTAGAATACATCAACTTGCTTTTGAAAGTGGGTTTTGATGTGTTGGATTTTGGAAGTTTTGTTTCTCCTAAAGCAATTCCTCAAATGCGCGATACGGCAGAGGTATTGTCGAATTTAGATTTGAGCAATACGAAGAGCAAGCTGTTAGCTATCATCGCCAACGAGCGTGGTGCGGAGGATGCTTGTAAGCATAAAGAGATTAGTTATTTAGGTTTTCCATTTTCGGTTTCCGAACAGTTTCAATTGAGAAATACCAACTCAACACGCGAGCAATCGATGGATAGGGTGAAGGGTATTTTAGATTTGTGTGCTAAACACGATAAAAAATCGGTTGTTTACTTATCCATGGCTTTTGGCAATCCCTATGAAGAAGAATGGAATACGGGAATTGTAGTTGAATGGGCTCAAAAGTTAAAAGAAGCTGGCGTAGGGTTGATGGCAGTATCAGATACCATTGGAACCTCCAACAAAGAATCAATAACAGCGGTTTTATCTGCTTTGCAAAAGAATTTACTAGATGTTGAGTTTGGCGTGCATTTGCATAGTCATCCCCTCCATTGGCAAGAGAAAATAGATGCAGCTTATAAAGCCGGAGTGCGAAGATTTGAAGGAGCTATTAAAGGTTTTGGTGGCTGTCCGATGGCCAAAGACGATCTCGTAGGTAACATGGCTACCGAGAATATCGTTCTCTACTTAGAAAACAAAGGCATCGATTTAAAGATCAATCAGCCCTTATTTTTGCAAGCTCAATCCATGGCGATGAAAATAATGAGCTAAGCGTTTCGTTAGCTTAACCTGATTACCTATTTTTGCGCTATGAATTTGAAACCATACCTCGCCATTTTTATTATACTGTTTTCTGTATCCTGCGATAGCTTTAAGAAAGTGCAGGAGAGCACCGACAATGAATACAAGTATCAAATGGCTGTGAAATATTATGAGAAAAAGGACTATGAGCATGCTTCTGAGTTGTTCAAAGAACTAATGCAGGTGTATAGAGGAACTCAGAAAGCCGAGCCGGTTTACTACTATTGGGCTTATTGCGATTATCATTTAGAGGATTATTTGTTTGCCGGACATCAATTTCGTCGTTTTGTGCAGGCTTTTCCTCGCAGTCAGTACGCCGAAGAGTTGCAATATATGATTGGCGTTTGCTACATGAAGTTTTCACCTTCATCTTATCTCGATCAAGAATATACACACAAAGCAATAGATGAATTTCAATTGTTTTTAGATAAATATCCGAAGGGAACGTACTCGGCTCAAGCCAACGAGAATGTGGATAAACTGCAAATTAAGCTAGAGAGTAAAGCCTTTGAAACGGTTAAGTTATATTACAAAATAGGTGAGTATAAATCGTGCATGGTTACTGGAGAAAACTTTTGCAGCGATTTCCCCGATTCAAAGTTAGTGGAGAAAGTGCGTTTGATGATGGTAGAATCTTCTTACAATTATGCCGACCAAAGTGTGGAAGAAAAGCAGTTGGAGCGATTTAAAGAAGCGATAGTGTTTGCCGATAAATACATTAAAAAGTATCCCGATTCAAAAAACATAGAAGATGCGCTAAAGTACAAGAGTAAGAGTCTTGATAAGTTGAGTTCTATCAAACTACATTTGCCTATGTACTTTTATGAGAAGGGTGATTATGTGAAGGCGATGAGTGGTTTTGATGAGTTGTTAAAAACACCTGAGTTTAAAGCAAAAGAAAATGACTTGTTATACCATCGCTTGAAATCGGAATATCTTTATGCACAAACGGTTGAGCCCGACCGTAGAGCCGAAGAGTACAGTAAGTTTAAGGCTTTGTTCGAGAAGGCTAAGGAGAATCAAACCTTTGTTTCTTCCCTCTATTTCAATGAATTGGAGCGTGATTATACCTTTGCCGACAAAGCTATCCAATCCTTGCCGGCTCAAATTGGTAAAGAATACTACGACCTATTGAATTTTGAGAAAGCATCGAAATACTACTTCATCTATGCTGAAAAAGTTGAAGATATGTCGGCTAAGCAACATTATGTAGTTCATGGCTTAGAAGCGAAATTGAAGGAGGCAGAAAAAGCAAATGAGTTCATGAAATTGAAGAAATACCAAGAGATTATTGATGCCTATACAAAATGGGAGAGTGTGCTGAGTGGCTCAGCGTCTGATTCGAAAGCTAAGTCGATTAAGGAACAAGCTCAAAAAGCTAAAAGTCGCTATCCGCTAGCGCTTTTCGAGGCTCAGTTTGAAAACAAACAGTACTCATGGGTGAGTCAGGAGGCCAAAAAGCATTTAGCTGAAGAAAAAATGGGGGAATTTCAGGATGAAATTGTATATTTGTGGGCTCTTTCTGAATACAAGCTTGCTAGCAAATCGGAGAAATACGAGCGCAAAGCGCAATATAGCAAGGCACTTGAGACAGTTAAGGAGTTAAAAAAGATAAGCTTTAGGAATCCCGAAACTTTAAAAAAGTTAGAGGTTTTAGAAGCTCAGATGAATGCTAAATTTGAAAAATTAAAGAAGTAAGCCATGGATTACAAAAAAACAAAAGCGCCAAGCAGCACTATCACAAGAGACGTTAATGCTTTTACTAATGAAGGTAATATCTATGAAGTAATCAATGTTTTGGCTAAAAGAGCTAACCAAATTGGTGTTGATTTAAAAACAGAGTTGAACCAAAAATTGGAAGAGTTTGCTACAGCTACAGATAGTTTGGAAGAGGTTTTTGAAAATCGTGAGCAAATTGAAATTTCAAAATTTTATGAGCGTTTACCTAAACCAGGATTAATCGCTTCTAAAGAGTGGGAAGATGGAGAAATCTACTATAGAAATCCTGCTAAAGAGCAACCAGCTGCAGAGAACAAAGAAGTATCTAACGACTAATCATCCTCTTTTTTGTCTTTTCAATGCTTAAAGGCAAAAAAATATTGATTGGAGTTACCGCAAGTATAGCGGCTTATAAAATAGCCCAACTTGTTAGAATATTAAAGAAAGAAGAAGCGGAAGTGAAAGTTGTAATGACTCCTTCCGCTTCTGATTTTATCACCCCTCTCACCTTATCTGTTTTATCTGAAAACCAAGTTTTATCTTCGTTCACCAATGCCGAAGGGCTTTGGAACAATCATGTTGACTTAGGACTATGGGCCGACATCATGGTGATTGCACCAGCCAGCGCTAATACACTTAGTAAAATGGCTAATGGGGCTTGCGACAACTTGTTACTGGCGGTTTACCTTTCGGCAAGATGCAAAGTGTTGTTTGCGCCAGCCATGGATCTGGATATGTATCAGCACCCTGCCACAAAGGCTAATATTGAGAAGCTGATAAGTTATGGCAATGTGATGATTAAGCCTGGAGTTGGTTTGCTGGCATCTGGACTCACTGGTGAGGGCAGAATGGCCGAGCCCGAAGAAATTGCCGAACAAATTCTCTTTAATCTTAGCCAAAAGCCTTTGCTGGGCAAAAAAGCGTTGGTGACCGCCGGTCCAACCTACGAATCCATCGACCCCGTTAGGTTTGTGGGTAACCATTCTTCGGGAAAGATGGGCGTTGCTGTTGCCGAAGAATTGGCAAGAAATGGAGCCGAGGTTACTTTGGTGATGGGGCCATCTTCGGTTAAAACAATGGTAAGTGGTATCAAAAGAGTAGATGTTCAAAGTGCACAAGAGATGTTCGATGCATCGATATCAATAAAATATGACATTGCAGTTTTGGCTGCTGCTGTAGCCGATTATACTCCATTAACGAAAGCGCAGCATAAAATAAAGAAAGTTGAAGGGCAATTGAATTTAGAATTGCAAAAAACAAAGGATATTTTGTTGCATTTGGGAAGCGTAAAAACCGACCGACAAGTATTGGTGGGCTTCGCCATGGAGACCGAGAATGAGGTTGAAAATGCGATGAAAAAAGCCGAAAAGAAAAATGCCGATTTCATCGTGCTCAACTCGGTGAATTCTCAAAATGAAGCTTTTGGAAGTGATTTAAATACTGTGAGCTTCGTGAACACTAAAGGCAAGTTTAAAGCGTTTGAGAAGAAGTCGAAAAAAGAAATCGCTATAGATATCGTTCAAGAAATTATCTCTTTAAGCTCAAAATAATGAAGAAACTAATTTACATTTTCGTTTTGCTTATTGGTCATTCGGCCCTTTCTCAAGAATTAAATTGTACTGTAGATGTTAATTTTCAGCAGATAAATGGTGTCGATCCTGCTGTTTTTCAGAAGATGAAAAAAGATATTTTCGACTTCATGAACAATAGAAAATGGAGCACAGATGTGTACACTCAGCCTGAAAAAATAGAATGTGATTTTTTCATTACTATAAGCAAAATGGGCGAAGATAATGCCTCGTTTACTGCAAGCTTATTGGTTCAAAGTTCTCGTCCGATTTACGGCACCAATTTAAAAGCGCCTATGCTCGCCATTCAAGACGATAACTTTGGTTTTACTTATTCATTGAATCAAGCATTAGAGTACAGCGACAATGAAGCGATTTCAAATTTAACCTCGGTTTTAGCTTTTTATGCCTACATTATTTTGGCTTACGATTACGATAGTTATGCTTTAAAGGGAGGGAGTGATTTTTTGTTAAAGGCACAGAATGTTTTGAACAACAATGCTAATCAAGCGGGTTGGACTGCTGGTAATAGCAATTTGGGCAGATTTTGGTTGATTGAAAATTTATTGAACCCAGTATATGAGCCATTAAGAATATGCAACTACAATTACCATCGCTTGGGAATGGATATTATGTCGACAGATTTAGCTGCAGGCCGACAGGTAGTTACAGATGCTTTGAAGCTCTTAGATTCTGTAAACAAACGAAAGCCAAACTCCTATTCAATGAAAGTGTTTTTCGATGCTAAGAACAGAGAGTTGGTGAGTTTGTATAGTGATGAAACAGTAACAGATAGGCAAGCCATTGTAGATTATTTGACTAAAATCGACCCAGGTAACGGAGTTCGTTATTCTAAGATTTTACAAGTAAAATAGAAAATTATTTTGTTTGTCCGGGAATCGCAATCTCCACTTCATTTGCCACTTTCTCTTCGTGCACCACATTCACACCAGGCAATAACTTAGTAGCCGCTTCTTTTGTTGCTGCGCTCCACTCGGGATGGTCTTTTACATCAACTCTTTTTAGTGATGGCATTTTGGCTAAAACGGCAGGCATTTTGGCCATGTAGCGCGTTCCATCTAGATTGATGTATTTCAATTTTGTAAGCTTAACAAGGCTATCAGGCAGGGTTGAAAAAATGTTGAACGACAAATCAAGACATTCTAAATTGCTTAATTTCATCACATCGGCAGGTACTACTTTTAATTTTTGCATTGATAAATCAAGGCATTTTACTGTTTCGGGAGCCTTCATTGCTTCCTCCATAGAATTTACCGAGAACATACAGTCGCAGTGGTCGCTATTACCGGGCATAAAAGCCATAGAAATAGATGCTGCAAGAATAATGAGTAGTGCTTTTTTCATATCGTAATGTTTTCATCAAGATAAGAAAAAATCTCAAGAACAAAGTTGCCTTGTAAAAAGTTAGCTAATTAAGATGATGTTATTTCTCCCACGCCCCTATATCGGGGTCGTCGCTGCCAAGCAATCTATCGGTGCCGGCTGCATCGAATCGCAAATAGATTAGGTTAGAACTAGCAATTGATTTGTCGGCCGCTTTTAAGGCTGGAGAGTTCTCTTTTAAGTGGTAGTCGTTTTCACTGTTTTCAAACAAAGGGTCTTGGTTTATTTTGCAGTTTACATATTCTGCACCAGTAGTTACTACCTTATCTGGATCGACCTTTAAAATGCAGTGATTAAACAGGTAGTTGAATTGTGCGCCCGCAATTTTGCTCATGTTAAGCTCGCCTATTAGGTTTCCGTAAACAATACAGTTATTGAAAGTAGCCATGCTAAGATCTCGCGGAATGTACTGTAAGCTAGCCGATTGAAACCAATTGTTTATGATAAGTGCGCCGGTTTTTCGCTCACCATAGCTGCTCGACCAATAATTACCAATGGTGCAATGATCCATTTGATATGAGCCGCCAATGGTAAAAGCTACGCAGTAGGTGCCACAATTGCTAATAACAGTGTTATAGGCTTTAATTGATGTTCCTCTGCCGAAGAGTCCGATTTTACTCATGTTTCTAATCCACGAATTTCTCAATTCCAAAGTAAGATTGCTGCCATTTACCGTATCGGCCTGAATGCCAATAGTGGCATTTTTAATCACCGCAAACATGATTTTGTTGTTGGTGCTTAGTGGTGAAAGATAGATACCATTCCATTGTCCGGGAATCTCTTCATAGCTAGGGTCTAATCTATCGCCCTGCAAAACCACCTGTTCATTTATGGTTCCTTTAATTTCAAGAGTTGCATGTTTGTTTACGTAGAGGGTACTTCCGCCATGGAAGTGAACTTGAGCGCCTTTGCTTATGGTGAGTTTATACCCCGAATCAACTACAGCTATTCCATACACCACGTGAGGGGTGTCGCTGTTCCATGTTTCGTTGCCTACAGCAAAAGCCGAATAACCAGGTTTAGGTCGGTGAAATATGGCTCTTTGTCCCCAAGCAATAAGATTCACCATTTGAATGTTGGTGTTGGTCTCAAATACAACTTGTTCTTCTACAACATAGGGAGTGTTTGTGTTTGCTGGGTCGATGGTTACTTCTGCAAAGACAAAAATACTGTCGTTTGCTTCTATTTCCACATCATGATGAACGCTGCCGGCAACACCATCAACATTTAAAATGAAGTAAGAATTACTTCCGTTTTTTAAAGATATAGATGAGATTTTGATCTTCTTGCTGTGCTTATTGTACACCTTAAAAGAATGTGTGCTAGAGCCCACTGTAGCAAATACGGTATCAAAGAAAATAGAATCGCTTGAAAAACTCAGTTTATCATTGCTATCTGTAGTGATGACATCTCTTCTGCACGAGTATATCGAGATGCTTACCGATAATATTAATAAAAGGAATTGGAAAACTTTTTTCATTGTCACACAAATATAAGCTTACATTGTTTAATCTTTATCTAGTAGAGTACGTTTTAATTGTAAATTTATTTTTAACATGATCAGTATCAAGACCGAACTTTTGGATAAATATCAGTTTGATATTGTGCTGAAGTATCCTTTTCATGTTAATGTTGCTAAGGATAAGTACAAGGTTAAGCTCTTTTACTTTTTGCCAAGAAACCTCTTGGTGGATAGGTACAATTATAAGGAAGAAGACTTTTTGAAAGATGTGCAGAATATGCTGCATTTCTCGGTGCCTCTTATTTCTAAGGAGGAATTGATAAGCAAAGCAGCCTTTAGTATTCATCACATTAATGAGATTATTCATCAATCTGTAGACCATAGAGATGATCAAGTGTTGCTTCAAAACTTCGAGTTTACAGTAAAATTATTTGTGGTTTCTTTTAAAGAGTTTGCACAAGATTTTCTTTTTAGGGCACAAAAAGGACAGCCGGTTGATTTTGCATTGTTCATAAAGGAGTGTGAAGAGATTTGGAGCGAATTTAGAAAGCTTAAGGAGATGCTTTTTAAATACAATTTCGTGAAGCACAGGATGAATGTTTTTCATTATGCCGACGAATACATTTGCATCTTTTTATTGTCTTTTTCATACCAAATGCTTCGTGTTAGGGAAGATCAGTTGCTGAAGGATTTCATTCGAGAAACAATGGCGTATCAAGATGCCAATAAGTACGAATCGAAGATTGAGCCCGATGGAGAGAATGAGATTCAGGTGTACAGAATGAACACATTTAGAAAATACTTTTTGAATGGTTTGTTCTTAAGGCCCAAAGTAAATAGTAAGGAAATCAATAGAGCTCGCGAGTTTTCATTCGCTATTGGAGCTGCTGTGGCCATGATTTTTGCAACGGGCGTGGCTTTCTACTTTCAGCAGGTTTATGGCCAAATCTCTTTTATGTTCTTTACCGCCCTTGTGGTGGGTTATGTTTTTAAAGATAGGATGAAAGAATGGGTAAGAAACTATACTGCTGAAAAGGTGATGGGTAAGATGTATGATGTTAAATATGAGCTTTTTAGTGATAATAAAGCGAAGGTAGGGCACCGTACCCAAAGATTATCTTTCTTGAAAGAGGAACAGGTTCCCGACGAGATTTTGGCTTGCCGCCAGAAACACAACATGGTGGAGGTGGAAAGTGAGGGGGTTGGACAAAATATCATGTTGTTTGAAAAGCATACTAATTTATATACCGATGAGATAGAGCGCATCTTCAACACTATGGGTATCAACGAGGTAACCGATATTTTGAGGTTCAATGTGATGGGATTTACCAAGAATATGGAAGATAACGACCGCGATTTGTACTATTTATATGAGAATAACATAAGAAAAGTGCAGGCCGATAGAGTGTATCATGTTAACATGGTGTTGCAGTTCGAAAGTCCCGATGAGACTGTGTTAAAGCGCTATCGAATAGTACTCAATAAGAGGGGGATAAAGAGGGTAGAAGAAATTTTCTTGGATTAAAACTTGGCTAAACCAAAAACTTCACTTATTTTTGTCGCCCATTAAAGAATTTTATATGAAGAAAGATATCCATCCAGCAGAATACAGAGAAGTAGTGTTTAAAGACATGACGAATGGTGATATGTACTTGACTAAGTCTTGTGCTGCAACTACTGAAACAGTTGAATACGAAGGTAAAACTTACCCAGTATATAAATTAGATATCTCTATGACTTCTCACCCGTACTTCACAGGTAAGATGAACTTGGTAGATACAGCTGGTAGAATTGACAAATTCAAAACTAGATACGCTAAGCACGCTAAGAAAGCTTAGTATTAAAAGCTATAAAGAAAAAGCTGCTTCTGAAAAGAAGCAGCTTTTTTGTATTTATACCTGTGACTAATTGAAGAGTGATGTTCTGCCGTTGGCACCCGAGCATTGTTGAACCAAAACCGGAGTGGTGATGTTGCGCTCTACCATATCGTAGTATGCGGCTTCTTCGGTGTCGTAAACGCCAACCACCGTTTCGTTAAGTATCATGATAAAGCGGTTGGGGTATTGCTGGATAAAATCCTTTTCGTGTTTGATATAATATTGAAATTCTTTATCTAACATTGCAACTAATACAACATTTAAAGCAATAGTGTTGCGTTAAAGTATAAAATAGAGCAATGAAGAAGCAAGTTAAATTAAGCAAGTTGTTAACAGTAAAAAGAGGATTAAGTGCTTTTTTCGTTTCCCTTATTTTGATTTTTTCGGCTTGCAGTAAGGAAAATAGTCAAACCATTCATGGTGTGTGGAAACTGCAGAAATACTCTTGTGATCAGTTCTCTAATTACCGTACACTTACCTTCTTTTTCGACACTGTGGCTGGTAAATCCGATTCGGCTTGGTACATCGATCCCTTGGTGTTGGATGATACAGTGTTTGTGAAATACGCTTTGAATGGCAGTGAGCTAAAAATTACCGATAGTAAATTGGCATGGGGTGGGACTTTTAAATTTAAGTTTTTAAGTGCTAAATTAATGGAGATCACCCGACCGGGAACGAAGTGTGGTGATGAAAGATATACTTTTTACAAGTAATGCGTAGGGGCGAGCAGCAGCTCACCCCTACAAAGATATATTCTTGATTTTTGATTATCTGTACAAATCGATTAGTTCAAGAATGTTCTGATTGCTTCTAGCCTCAGGCATTACTTCAAACAAAAACTCGCAATCACGTGCATTCATAATTAATCCTTTTTCAAAATGCTCGTAGGCTTTGTTGTAAGAGCCTCTTTCTAGATAGATGGCTGCCAAGTAGTAATGAAATCTATGGAAATCACCGTGCAAATTTAAACCTTCGTGAATGGCTTCAACAGCCAATTCATGATTGTTGGTTTTCATAATCAAATCGGCAAATTCTAAAAACAATTCAGGTTCTTCCTGATTGTAGCTCAATGCTTTTTTGAAAGAGAAAATTGCTTCTTCCGTTTGTCCCAATTTATCTTCCAACTCAGAAAAAGCATACCAGTAGTCGGCATTTTCTTTGTCGATGTCTAAAGCTTTTTGAATACAGTTGTAAGCATCTTTAGTTCTCCCTAGTTCATCTAAACAAATAGCTTTTCCCAGCCAAGAGTCGCCGTATTCGGGGTCTAAAGAAATCGCTTTGTTATAGTATTCTAAGCTAAGTTCAAACTTTTCTAATTTCTCGTAACATTCGGCAATGTAGCAATACACTACGCCGCCCGGAGCTTCCAGCTCGAAGGTTTCTTTGTACACCGCAATAGCTTCTTCGTGCTTGTTTAAATGCGCCAAAAGATTTCCTTTGCTAAAGTAGGCGGCAGCGAAATTCGGATTGATAGCCAAAACAAAATCGAAGGCATCAATGGCTTCTTCAACTTTGTTAATTTTGGTGTAAAGGTTACCTAGGTTAAACCAAGCAGCATCGCTGTAAGGTTCTTTCTCAAGGTAGTTCATTAAGAAATCAATTCCTTCTTCGTTGTAGTTGTTTACATCGAAGCAATAAGCCAACTCATAAAGTGCAGCTTCATTTTCTGAATTGTCTTCCAATGCTTTTTTGAAATATTCAATGGCTTTGTCGAAGTCGTTTAAGAATTGATATTCAAAAGCGAGCATCACATAAATTTCATCTTTATGATCGGCAAAATCTAAAGCACGTTTTAAATAGATAACTGCTTTTTCGTGCAATTTCAATTTACTTAAAATAGTTGCTTTGGTTAAATACACTTCGGCGTTCCAAGGCAATTCATTTTCTAATTGCGCCAGAAGTCGTAATGCTTTTTTGTATTTGTAATTGCCTGTTAAAATTTGCACTTCATTCAACATCAATTCTTTCGATTCGGGATGTTGAGACTTTGCATATTTAAGCACGAGCATTGCTCTTTGATAATCTTTTTGATTGGCATAATAATCTATGATGCCCGAGAATTTTTCGCGGTCGAAATAATACAAATCATTTCGCGCAACCATTTCTTCGAATCTCTCGATGTCGTTCAAAATTTCGTCTGATTCCTGATTGTATTCGTTTTCGTCCATTTACCTGCTTCAGTATTCTCAAATATTTGTTTTTAATTTAAATCTTACAATAGCTGTAAGATATACTTATTCACCAATTTTTGTGGATAAAACCATAACGTATTGATTGAGAGTAAATTTGAAAATGGGCTTTAAAATTAGTTATTCACAAACACGTTTTTGAGGGATTTTGTTTACGTGATTTCTTTTATTGCCTGTGAATATTTGCTTTGTTTTAAAGACAGATGTTATTCCTTTTTCTTTTTAGCTTTCAATGATTTTGCTTTTGTTTTATTTTCTAATTTTTTCACGCTTTCTGCTGAAGGTAAATTCTCTGGCATAGTGCCACCTAATTCTTTAATAGTTTGACGCACTTTTTTGCCAACCTCAAAATGAGCCTGATTGGCTTTTTGTTTTCCTTTAATATTTTCTCTGCGTAATTTTTCTTCGGCTTGAGTGGCACGAAATAAATTGGCTGCCAATTCTGTGCTCCCCATATGATCGAGAATATTCTCGTTTTTTTCCAAGCTTTTCTTTTTATGGATTCCTTTCGCATCGATACCTCCATATAAACCAAGATAGCCATGATTTTGAAAAATTGCATAATCCATTGGAGCTATTACACCTGCATTTTTTGCTGCATCTGCCAATTGAATATTATGCTGTTTCAATTCGTTGCGTAGAAATAATCTTCTTTCATCCTCGGTGCTTAATTGATTGTACTGCTCCATTTGTGTGATTTCACGCAAACGGGTTTGCACGGCGAAATAGGTTTGGCCTAAGGCTACTACTTCCTTAGAAGAATCGGCGTTTTGGACAATTAAATAACAAGCGTAGCGCGACAGCTTAACGCTATCGACCTTTCGGAAAGCCGTAGAGCCTATTTCTACCATTTCGAGGTAATCCTCGAAATGGTTTTTAATTTCCTGTCCGCTATTTTTACAAGCTTCTTTAGCTCTTTCTATTACCGGTAAAAAGTGTCGGTATTCCGAATATTTCAAAATTTTCGAGAGCTTTCGTGCGCCCCAAAATTCATTGCCATTTTCGTCAAGATTTTTTATCTGCTCAAAAATAGTTTGGTTATTGTTTGAAGATGCGTTGTTCATTTTAATTAAATAATATTGTTTTAGTTAGGTAGCACTTAATGTGATCAAATCAAGTTGCTTAGTGGTTCAAATATAAGATGTTTTTGTTTCATTATAATAAGGTTCTATTGAAATGTTTGAGAGTAAAATTTGCTTTGATATTTCAAATTTTGCGTAGCGAATTTGAAATGTTTATCGTAGCGATTTTTAATCGCTATAGTTTTGTTTGAAGTTGGATATAACGGTGTTTAGAATGCTTGAATAAAATGGGGGCAGATTCGTCGTGAAAAAATTGGAATGGAGGTAAAGTCTTAACTGTTGAAATTATTGTTCGTCAAAAAAGTCTTCGTCTATTTGTTTTATTTCGTATGTTGTTTTTACTTGAATGCCGACATTGAATTCGTGCATTAGTGTTACTAGCTTTTGACCGTCTATGCAAATAATTTTGTGGTGAGCAGATCGAGCTTTTTCAATTGCTTTTTCGTCGAAAGATGATGTTGTTACAAAAACACCTTTATTTGTATCACCACTCATTGCTCCTATAAAATTCCTAATATCTTTTTATCTTACTTTTCCTTCGTTAAATCTTTTTGCTTGAATATAAATTTTATCAAGACCAAGTTTGTCTTCATTGATGATACCATCAATTCCTCCATCGTTAGATTTAGATGTTTCGATGAATTCACCATACCCCATTTTCTTTAGAAGCTTAAGTACAACTTTCTCAAAGAAGTAAGGATCGATATTTTTTAACTTATTTAAAAGTTCAACTTTTACATCGTTTTCAATTCTGTTGAATCCTTCATCGATTAGATCTTGCGGAGATGAGATATCAATACTGCTTTTATTTTCTAATTGACTTGTCGACTTTTCGTTTTTGTAAAAATCAAATAGGGAGTTTTCGTTTTCTAAATCTTTTAAAGTTAAGGAGGTAGAATGATTTCTTCCTTTTTCTGTTATTTGAACTTATCCGCGTTCGGGAAAGAAAATATAACCTCCTTTTTTAAGATAGGATTTACCCCAAGCAATTCTATTGTCTATTAATAAATCTCCAGATTTAGTTTCTTGTTTCAATTGTTCTTCACTTAATTCTGAATAGAATTTAGTTTTCACTTTTTCTATAAGTTCTCTGGACTTAATGATTTTGCCATTTTTTAGAACTTCTAAAATTGGAAGAAAAGTTTCGTCGAATTTAGGTATATCCATTTGTCAAGGCTTTTGCTCTAGTTTTTCTTCTTGCATTTTTTACAATTGTTGCTAATATCCTGTTTTTTCATAACAAATCAAACATACATATTAAGCAGTTTAGTTTTAACACAATGGAAGCGCTAACTGCTCCCTCTTAGAGAAGAGGGCGTGTGTTAATGCCTGAGAGATGGGTGGGAGATGGATTGAATAATGTGCTTTAAGAAATGCAAAATGTTGTCTATTCCTATTTATTGCGCATGCTTGCAGTTAAGTGCCGATATTTGTTAATTCCTGTTTTATTTTGTTTCTCAATTCTTCGTTATTATCAAATTCTGAAAGTTGTTCAAATGTCGAGATAGCTTTGTCTATTTCTCCATTTTTTGCAAGTAGGAAGGCTAAAACATATTTGGGGTTTGGCGAATGTAAATTATAATCCTTACCTGTTTTTATTTGTCGATTAGCAATTCCGATTAAGCTGTTAATGTTGTTTGAATTTTCGAACCAATCAAGTATTTTCTTTTCGCAGTTATTGAAGAGTTTTTTAATGGATTGTCTTGCTTCCTTTTCGCCCCAATGTGTTGAAAGATTATTACTAGTTTGGGTTCCATAGTATTCGTTGGGCCATTCAAAGAGATGAAGCGTCACGCTCTTGTTGGTGCCATGATATTTCATTTTATTGTCTGAAATTGTCGGCACGAAATCAAGGCAAACACCCCAACAGAATGTTCCTTGTTCTCCTTTTAGTTTTACATATTTTATTACTTGTGTTATTGAATTCTTATTGTCAGTGTGCCATACTGAACCATTGACATACTTGAAGTTTTTATTTTCAAGTCGAGTCGAAACCGTCTCATCTAGAATTCGAATCAGAGTTTCTTTATCAATAGGTGAATTTTTCTTGAAAAGATTTAGCATTATAGCAGTCTTTTAGTTTTACATAACATTTATCCTTGCATATTATGTCGATCTCCTCCTTACGTTGATACTTTTTTATTTGAAAGGAGAGAAAAATTAATCGCAGAAAATCTTGTTATGGCGTTTTAGATTTGTTATTGCTAATATCCTGTTTTTTCATAACAAATCAAACATACATATTAAGCAGTTTAGTTTTAACACAATGGAAGCGCTAACTGCTCCCTCTTAGAGAAGAGGGCGTGCGTTAATGCCTGAGAGATGGGAGGGAGATGGATTGAATAAGTAAATTTCGAAAATGAAAAAATGGTGACCGTCCCTTTTTATTATTATATCTGTGATTTATTTACGTTGGGCGACCGCAAGGGTGCGCCCCTACACTTTTTTCGCCAACTTCTCCTTCATCGCAAACAACTCATCTCTATATTTCGCGGCAGATAAAAAGTCTAATTCTTTCGCTGCTTTCTCCATCGATTTTTGAGTTTGTGCTATGGCTTTTTCTAGTTGTGGTGCGGTCATGTATTCGATGATAGGGTCGGCGGCAATGGCTGGTTTGATTTCTTTATCATCTACATTTTTTACTTTGTAGAAGTTCAATAGGCCTGTTTGCTCCATGATGTCTTCACGCGATTTATTTAAGCCGCGCGGAGTGATGCCATGCTTCTCGTTGTATGCCATTTGTAAGCCTCTTCTTCGATTGGTTTCATCAATCGTTTTTTGCATCGACTCTGTAATTTTGTCGGCATACATTATTACTTTTCCATCTACGTTTCTGGCCGCTCTACCTACCGTTTGTGTAAGCGATCTTTCGCTGCGTAAAAATCCTTCTTTGTCGGCATCTAAAATTCCAACCAATGATACTTCTGGTAAGTCTAATCCTTCTCTTAAAAGATTTACGCCTATCAACACATCGATGTCGCCTAAGCGCAGCTGACGCAATATTTCAACGCGTTCCATAGTGTCGACATCGCTGTGAATGTAACGACATTTGATGTTTAAGTTGGTGATGTATTTTGCCAATTCTTCGGCCATTCTTTTGGTTAAGGTAGTCACCAAAACACGTGCGCCTTTTTTTACAGTGTTGTCGATTTCGTCTAATAAATCGTCAACCTGATTGATGCTCGGACGAATTTCGATGAGAGGGTCGAGGAGGCCAGTCGGACGAATAATTTGTTCTACCACAACGCCCTCTGATTTTTCTAGTTCATAGTCGGCAGGAGTAGCACTCACATATATTGTTTGGTGCAAAATAGATTCGAATTCTTCGAATTTAAGCGGACGGTTATCCATTGCAGCAGGCAGTCTAAAGCCGTATTCCACCAAATTTATTTTTCGTGATCTGTCGCCGCCATACATCGCTTTTATTTGCGACACTGTGACGTGACTCTCATCAATCATCATGATGAAATCATCGGGGAAATAGTCGAGAAGGCAAAACGGACGAGCGCCAGGAGCGCGGCCATCCATATAGCGAGAATAATTCTCAATGCCCGAGCAATAACCCAACTCTTTCATCATCTCTATGTCGTATTCGGTGCGTTCTTGAATACGTTGTGCTTCCACTAATTTTCCTTCGGTTTTGAAAAACTCCACCTGCTTCACCATGTCGAGTTGAATTTGAAAAATGGCATCGTTCATTCTCTCTTTCGAGGTAACGAAAAGTGTAGCAGGGTAGAGCATCAACCTTTTGATCCTTTCAATTTTTTTTCCGCTCACGGGGTCAATAGAATGAATTTCTTCTATTTCATCACCCCAAAAAGAAATGCGGTAAGCAATATCTAAATACGCTGGAAAAACATCGATGATATCTCCGCGCACCTTAAAATTTCCTCTACTTAAATCAATCTCTGTGCGCGAATAAAGACTGTCTGCAAATTTTCTAAGCAGTTGATTTCTCGCTATGGTTTGTCCGACTTTTATTTCAAAAATGCTTGAAGTAAAATCATCGGGATTTCCCATACCGTAAATACATGATACCGATGAAATAACAATGATGTCGCTTCTTCCAGAGAGCAATGCAGAGGTGGTAGCCAATCGAAGTTTTTCTATTTCTGCATTGATCGATAAATCTTTTTCGATATAAGTTCCTGTGGTAGGTAAGTAAGCTTCGGGTTGATAGTAGTCGTAGTAAGAAACGAAATAATGCACTTCGTTTTCGGGAAAAAACTGTTTGAACTCGCCGTAAAGCTGCGCTGCTAAAGTTTTGTTGTGACTTAAAATTAGAGTTGGTCTTCCAACTTCTTTGATGACATTGGCCATGGTAAATGTTTTACCGGAACCAGTAACACCTTGTAGTGTTTGGTGTTCAACACCAGAGTTTATGCCATCCACCAATTGTCGAATCGCTTCGGGTTGGTCGCCGGTTGGAGAATATGGAGAAACTAATTTGAAATTCATGATTCAAAAAATCTAATGGTCTCTTTCAATCGCACACCTTTTTCTGTTTGTTGAACGGTGCAGCATTCGTTGTAAGCATCGTGTTGTAAAAACAAGATATAATCTTTGTTGGCTGCGTTATCGAGAAATAGTTTTTTCTCGTCCATGGTGAGTAGCGGACGAGTGTCGTAGCCCATCACGTACGGTAGAGGTATGTGTCCGGTTGACGGCAATAAATCGGCAGCAAAAACAACTGTTTTTCCTTTGTACGAAATGTGCGGAATCATTTGCGCTTCTGTGTGTCCGTTCACCACCAATACCTCAATGTCTTTATGAAAAACATCTTTGCTTTTGTCGATGAAATTTAGCTGTCCGCTTGCCTCAATAGGATGAATATTTTCTTTTAAGAAAGAAGCTTTTTCTCGTGGATTTGGATTCGTTGCCCAAGCCCAATGAGAAGAGTGACTCCAAAATTTAGCATTCTTAAAAGCGGGAATTAGCAAGCCGTTTGCATCTCTTTTGATGGCGCCGCCGCAGTGATCAAAATGCAAATGCGTTAAAAATACATCGGTGATGTCGTCTTCGGTAAATCCGTGTTTTTTCAAAGATTTTTGTAAGGAATCATCGCCGTGTAAAAAATAGTGACTTAAAAATTTGTCGTCTTGTTTTTCGCCAATGCCGGTATCGATTAAAATCAAGCGATTTCCATCTTCAATTAATAAAGAACGCATGGCCCAGGGACAAAGATTTTTGTCATCGGCCGGATTGGTTTTATTCCAAATGGTTTTTGGTACTACGCCAAACATGGCACCACCATCAAGTTTAAAATAGCCGGTATTTACAGAGTATAGTTGCATGTTGAGATTTTTAGAGGTTTAAATATAAGGAATATGCTTGAATGTAGTGGCGTGCCCTTGCGGTCGCCCACATTACGTGTTTTTATGTATTTTGATGGGCGGCCGCAAGGGCACGCCCCTACAAATGGAAATGCTAAAAAAGCAACCTATTCTCTTAGTCACAGTCTATTCATTAAATTGAATCCTATGAAAAAATACTTTCTGTTCCTATCGTTTTTGCTAGTCCCTTTTTTGTTTATTCAAGCGCAGCTCAATTTATTTGTTGGAGCAGGAGGAAGCTATTATCTAGGAGATTTAAAGAACACGGCGCTGCCAGGATTGGCAACCACACATTTTTCATATAAACTAGGATTAGGTTATGATTGGCAGAATAGATGGGGAGTACGTTTGCAATATAGTGACGGAAAAATATCGGGTTCAGATGCCTATGCTACTGGGCGTGGTCGTCAACTAAGAGGCATTTCATTTACTTCAGATTTTAAAGAAGTATCAGTGTTGGCGAAATTCAGATTGAATAATGTTAGTCGCAATTCTAATCTTAATTTTTATTTGTTGGGCGGAGTGAGTGGATATCAATTTGCCCCGGCATTAGATTATTCAAACATTCGTTTGCCCTTGGTGCCAGAAGCTTCATTTGCTACTAAACAAATTGGAATTCCTGTTGGAGTTGGCGTTCAATATTGGTTTAGTAAATATGTTGGCGTTGCGGCAGAAAGCATGTATCACTATACTTTTACCGATTATTTAGATGGCGTAAGTAAAAATGGAAATGATAAATTTAAAGACGCTGTGGTTGATGCGCATGTAAGTTTATTGTTTCGATTCTCGGCTAAAAAATCGGGTGGCGCAAAAGAGTGCAGCTATAGCTGTCCGTCATTTAGATAATCACATATCAACATCTCTTTCGTTCATAAAAATATTATTCAGGCATTTTGCAAATCAAGTAAAAACATAACTTGACCTCCAAATAATATTATATGCGCATACATTTAATTGCAATAGGAGGAAGTGCCATGCACAATATGGCATTGGCATTACATGGAAAAGGATATCATGTAACAGGTTCTGATGATGAGATTTTTGAACCGTCAAAAACAAGATTGAAAAATAAAGGATTGCTTCCTGAAACAATGGGGTGGGATGCCAACAGAATCACCAAAGATATTGATGTGATAGTGTTGGGTATGCATGCTAGAAAAGACAATCCCGAGTTATTGCGCGCACAAGAATTGGGCTTAACCATTTATTCTTATCCCGAATATATCTACGAACAGTCGAAAGATAAAAAGCGTGTGGTTATTGCTGGTAGTCATGGTAAAACGACCATTACAGCCATGGTGCTTCATGCCCTAACAGTGAATAAGGTAGATTGCGATTATATGGTAGGTGCAAAACTGGAAGGTTTCGATACCATGGTGAAATTAACCAAGGAAGCTCCAGTAATTATTTTAGAAGGCGATGAATATTTAAGTTCACCAACAGATAGAAGACCTAAGTTTATTCACTATCGTCCGCATGTTGCATTGATGAGCGGTATCGCTTGGGACCACATCAATGTTTTTCCAACTTTCCCCGAATATTGTTATCAGTTTGAGTTGTTGGTAGATGTGATGGAGAAAGATGGTACTTTAATTTATTTCGATGGAGATGAAAATATTCAAGCCATTGTGAACAAGAAAAATGTAAAAAGTATTCCATACAATTCTCATCCAAATGTGGTGAGAGAAGGCAAAACATTTTTGTTGGCTGATGGAAAAGAGTTGCCGATGAAAATTTTCGGACAACACAATCTACAGAATCTTAGCGGAGCAATGTTGATTTGCAAGGAGCTAGGTTTGAGTGACGAACAATTTTACGCTGCAATGGCTTCATTTAAGGGAGCAGCCAAAAGATTAGAGTGGGTAGCAGGAAATGATTCTTGCGATGTGTATAAAGATTTTGCGCATTCACCAAGTAAGTTAAAAGCAACTACCAAGGCGGTGAAGGATCAGTTTCCAAAAAGAAGATTGGTGGCTTGTATGGAGTTGCATACCTTTAGTTCATTGAATGAAAATTTCTTGAAAGAATATGATGGATCAATGAATACAGCCGATGAAGCTGTGGTTTATTTCTCTCCACATGCCATAGAACACAAAAAGCTAAAACCAATCACAGCAGAACAAGTTCAAGAAGCATTTGGTAATTCTAAACTTAAGGTGATTACTCAGCCCGATGCTTTGCAAGAATATTTGTTAAGCAGAAAAGGAGATAACACCAGCTATTTGCTGATGAGCAGCGGTAATTACGATGGTATGAACTTAGATGAGTTTGGTAAGAAGTTGGTAGGCTAATTACAAAGAAATCTCTACATTTTCGTTTACTACAGATGTGGAGTATTCTTTTAGGTTTGTTGTAGCCGGACCGTTACTAACCTTACCTTCAGTGGAGTAGGAGCTGCCATGCAAACTGCAATGAAAACCGCTGTTGGTGGCTACCAAAGAATTGTCTTGATGTGTGCATTTCAATTCGAAAGCACGAAAACTATTTTCGCCCGATTTTACAAGAGCTATATTGTATTCTAAACTTGGATGTTTGAGGATGAGAAGTGAGGTGCCCTCTACAAATTTATTTTTGGCAACACTGATTTTTCCGTTGCTTATCTCTGCGCTTACATATTGCAAAGGTGTGCAGCTATCAAGCGAAGCAGCCAGCATAGAAATTCCAACTATGCTGGCGCAAATGCCGCAAGATTTTTTTATAAATTCTCTTCTACTTCTATCCATGAAGTGAAGATACTAATAACTGTATGCCACTCCAAGATTAAACATATGTTCTGTTGCCGTTTCTCCAGCCACTTGATAGGTATGGTCTAGTTTTACCGCTACTCCTTGGTGTGGTAGGTATGTGATGCCAGAAGTGATGAATTGCAAGTTAGTTGCGCTATAAGTGCTAGTGCTCATTCTCAAATTTTCGTATCGTGAAAAAACGATAAATGCTTTTTCTTTTTTGTGGTTGAAGTTGTAGCCAATTTCAACGTAATATCCATACATCTGTTTTGAGACGCCATTGCCGTAAAGTGCATTTATTTTGTCGGCATCTTTAATGTTGGTCAATGTTCCAAGGGCTTTGATTTGTAATCCTTTGTTTTTGTATTGAATATTTCCTTCAATAAGTTGTACCGGTGCACCAAACACTCCTTGGCTTACATGAAGTGAATCTGAATAATGATCAGACATGGTGTTACTTCCACCAATGTATGCAGAAAGTTGAATTCTAAAATGATTTACATAATACAACAAGGCACCAGAAGCGGCTAAAACATTAGCATTGGCATCGGCACCTTCGAAGCGGCCTTCGCGAATACCTTTTACCGCGTCAAAATTCGCGCTGTTTAGTCCGTTTAAAACACTTAAAGAGTAATTTAATCCCGGCACTCTAGTTGAGGTTCCATAATATGAAACGCCTAATTCTCTCCAAGTTGCTGGAATGATGAACTTTTCTACTTTCGGACGGAAGTTGCCGTTAAAAGTGTTTGGTAAATGGTTCTCGTTGATGATGCCTATTCTTGGAATAATTAATCCGGTAGTGATATAGTGATTTCTATTGAAATCGAATTTGATAAAAGCTTGTTCCAATGCCAATTCTCCACCCGGACTGCCACCTGCAATTTTAACATCTTCAATTTCAATTTCAGAGAAAAATGAAATTTTTGAATTGAATTTATGTCCGATAAAAAGCACCATTCTGTCGATATTCGTCGATGCTTGTTTGGTTGTTATGTTATTAGAATACTGCATACTTCCGTATCCAGATAATACTGTGGCTGACTTCGAAGCCATTAATCCCGCTGCTAAGGAATCTTCTTTTGTAAGTTGTTGTGAAAATGCAGCTGTGGCAAGAATCACTGTAAAAGAAGTTAAAAGAAATAGTTTTTTCATGGTTTAAATTTAAATTCGAAGCAAAAGTAGAAAGCGCATTTTTTGTTACAATACCCAGTTTAAGGTATATAAAATGAAATTCTGTTTTATGAAAAAACACTTCACGATTAAAAAGATTTTGCTGTTTGTGGCATTGTTGGGAGTATTCTCCCTGATCTTGTTGTGGTTCGCCAATAGCAAAATTGAGAATAATGCATTAGGTAAACCTTTTAGTAAGGTAGAAGAAGTGCCGCATTTTAAAACAGGACTGCTATTAGGAACCTCAAAATTCACTAAAGGAAGGGCTTTGAATTTGTATTATACCAAACGTATAAAAGCTACAGCTAGTTTATTTAAAGCGGGTAAATTGGAATATGTTATAATAAGTGGAGACAATAGCAAGAAAACTTATGACGAACCTACTGACATGAAATATGACTTGATAGCAGCAGGTATCGATTCAAATAAGATATATCTTGATTATGCAGGTTTTCGAACATTTGATAGTATGGTGCGGTGTAAGGAGATTTTCTCACAAGATTCGGTGCTGGTCATTTCACAGCAGTTTCACAACGAGAGAGCTATTTATATTGGTGAACAAGAAGGAATGTTTGTGCGCGGTTTTAACGCAGCAGATGTGGGTAAATCGTATGGAAAATGGACGATGTTGCGAGAATCTTTTGCGCGAGTAAAGGTGTTGTTTGACTTTTTGCTTGGCACTGAGCCAAAATTTTTGGGTGAAAAAGTGAAGCTTGGTTTACCTCAAAAGAAATAAATTTAAAATTGATATTTGATTAAAAACACATTTTGTGTTTTATTGCTGTAGTTTTTATGCAGCAATTGTTTTAGCTCAAAGCCAATTAATAAATGCTGATTAAGATTGTATTCTAATCCAAACGTTGCCGAGCTAAGCCATCGTGGTGTAAAAGAAAAATTGTTGTAAGAGAATTTTTCGGAAGTACTCAATGCTGTGTTTTCAATATACATAAGGTTTTGTTGGCGCGTTTTGTTGAACAGAATAAGTTCTTCTGTGAATCCGGCCTGCAAAGAAAAACGATTTAATTTAACACCAATGTTTATAGGTAAGGCCAATGATCCAGCATAAATAATTTCTTCGCTTATTACATTTTTTCGCGATACCCATTGCGAGCCAAAATAGCTTTGGCCAGCTATGGTGTAAACATTGTTGTTGATGTTTACATCGGCCAATAATACAGTTCCTGGTCCAGCATCATTATTAGAGAGCGCATTTAAGTTTAAGTTTTGAATTTGTTCTGTATCGTTGGTGCTTGAAGCGCTTCGATGTAAGTTTTGATATTTGTTAAACTGCAAGCCAAAATTGATAAATACATTTTACTTTACAAACATTTGATATCCTAATCCGAATCGAGCAGAAATATAGCTTGTTTTATTTCTTGTTTCTTGTAAGAATTGTTGATGAGTTTGTGCAGCTGCAACCACAAAGAAATTGCCCTTAATCTTGTTTGCAGTGCTTTGTTGATTAACAATTTTCAAATCGAATTTATTTGAGAGCGCAAGAAGATTTGTTTTACTTTTTAGGTGTAATGGATCAAGAGTAATGTTTGTATTGTTGTTGATTAATTCAGTGTTCGACTCTAATTTACTATCCGCAGTATTTTTATTTAGATATGCTATTTCAGCATCTGCTGCGATTAACTTTTGTGGATCAGCATTGTTGGATGGTGTTCTATTTGAATTTTTGCCTTTTAATTCAAAATTGTGATGTGATGTAGAAGAGGAATAAGATCTTGCAGAATTCGATTGTGGTGTTGGTGAATTTGTTGAGAGAGAAGAGTTATTATTATTTGAAATAGATGGAGTTGTTTGAGTGTTTTTATTTTTTGTAACAGGACTGTCAGAGATGGTTGAAGTAGCATTATTATCGGTGCGATTAAGGCTTGATTTTTTTTGTTCAACATTTTCTTGGGCAACAATTGCTTTGCTGCTTTGATTGGTAGATGGGGTGTTTACAAATAGAAACAGAGCAACTGCTGCCATTAGGAAACCAGCGCCACCTAGCCAAAAGAAAAATCTTCTTTTCTTTTCTTCTTTTTCCAAAAGTTTCTTGGCTTCTAACCAATACTCGTCTTTGTACTCAAAATTGATATTTTTTTCTTCCTTACTCATTTCATAAAAATTAAAAATGCAAAGGTGCTGGCAACTAATTTTTTAAGCATGTCGCGCGCATTAGAAAGATGCCATTTGGAGGTTCCTGTAGAGATGTTGAGCATCTTGCTAATTTCATCGTGTGAAAAACCTTCTAGAGCAAATAAACTAAATACTTTTCTGCTCGACGGAGGCAATTGATCTAGAAGTTTATTAATTCTTTCTTTTTCTGAAAGTTCTTCATATCCATTGTTTTCTCGCATGCTGTTCATGGCTTGGTAGCTATCTATTTCTGTATTCTCGTCGATTATTTTCTTTAGTCTTTTTTGTTTGTGGTATTCGTTGATGAGATGGTTGATGGTAATGCTTTGTGCCCATTTTTTAAATGATAAATCGCTGTTGTAATTTTTTAGAGCGAAAATGATTTTCACAAATGATTCGTTAAGCAGTTCTCTGGCAAACTCTTCTTGTCTTACGTATTTATAACATAAAGGCATGAGCAATTGAAAGCAAATTTTATAAAGCTTTTCTTGTGCACGACGATCGCTATTGATGCACTGCTGTATGAATTCCTTTTCTAATTGCATTAAAGTGTGTGCTTCACTGCTTGGTAAGATACTTTATTTAGTCATTAACGCGCAAATTTAATTGATTATAAAGAGTAAAAACAACCAACAGATTACTCTGTTGGTTGTGACCCTAGAAATTTACACTACTTACTCATGTAAACGACGTTAGTATCTGATTGTCCGCAAATTCCACTCGTGTATTTAATTACCCCATTAACTTGTGCTTCTACAGAGTTAGAGTAGGTAACACCATTGCATCCGCATACAGGCAAATAGTAGGCAGGTATAATAGCATCTTCATTGTGTTTAATTAAAGTACTATCTATACAATCATCTTTTGAAGCATTTTCGCCACATTTACCTTGTGTGTAGTTTTTCACGCCATGAACAGATGCGTCGGTAGGGTTGATGTATGTTACACCGTTACAGCCGCAAACCGGAGCGTAATATTGAGGAATGATCAATTTAGATGGATCTGTAGGGATGAGAGAGCTGTCAATACATTCATCTTCTTCCTTGTTGCCCTCTTTATTGCATTCTCCTCTGGTGAATTTTGTTACACCGTAGTGGTAAAGAGCTTCTTGTTCATTGCTGTAGGTTACGCCGTCGCATCCACACACGGGGTCGTATATGTTGATGATACACATTTTCTTATCAATTACAGAAGTGTCGTGGCACTCGTCGTCAATAATAATGCACTCGTGAGTTGGTTTTTCGAAGGTAGTGATCTCCTTATTACAGGACACAAAAGTTGCTGCTCCAAAAAGAAGCAGTGCTGCGAATAGTTTAAAATGCTTTTTCATATAGAATTGTTTTACAGTTATAACATGGGTACAATGCAAAAGAGGAGGAGGTTGGGTAGGGGCGAAAAAAAATAAATATTTTTTTAAACCGCTTGATTAAGAAATATAAATCGTTATATTAGTAAGGATTTGAATCTTTTCGAATCAGTAAATTAATTAATATTTAAATTTTAGTCTCAATGGTAATTTATGTAGGAAATCTTCACTACGATGTAAGAGAAGATGTTTTATCTGGCCTTTTCGCAGAATTCGGAGAAGTAGTATCAACAAGAGTTGTTATCGATCGTGAAACAAACCGTTCAAAAGGATTTGGTTTCGTTGAAATGAGTGATGATAATGCAGCTGAAACAGCTATTAATGCTTTAAGCGGTAAAGAAGTGAATGGTCGTGCTTTGAAAATAAGTAAAGCTAATCCTCCTGCGCCAAAAGGACAAAGAAGTGGTGGTGGATATGGTGGTGGTAATCGCGGACCAAGAAACTACGATCGTGGTGGAAATGGCGGCGGTGGCTACAGAGGTGGCAATGATCGCGGTGGTTACGGCGATAGAGGTAACGATAGAGGTGGTTATGGTGATAGAGATCGCGGTGGATACAGCCGTGGTGGTGATAGAGATTACAACAACGACAATTACTAGTAATAGTTTACAAATTGATAAAAGCCCTCGAAAGAAATTTCGAGGGCTTTTTTATATAGTGTAATTAATTTGGAAGATAACTTTTTAGAAAGCTTGTCTGAAAGTTACTCCGTATGTTCTTTGGTCACCTAGAACAGCAGCGAAATGTCCGGCATTACCACCTGCAGGTAACAATTGTTCGAAGTAGTTTTTATCTAACAAATTTCTACCCCATACAGATATAGTTAATTTATCTCCAGCTTTAAATCCAACTCTACCATTAACCAAAACATAACCAGCGATGTTTAAGTATTTGGAAGGTGAAGGGCTTGAAGAGAATCCTGAACGTCCGAATCCGTCGGCAGCAATAAACAATTTACCAGTTCTTCCAAATAGATTGATGTCTTTAGTAGTTGCCTCAGCACTTAGTGAGCCAGCAAATTTTGAGATACCAGCTAATGAACCACCAGAGATATCTTTAAAAGCAACTTGTTTTCCATTTTCGGTATGTCCTGTTTCTTCTAATGGAAGAGGTGCATTGGTAAATTTCACGTATTTACCATCAGTGTAAGAAAAAGCTCCCGAAAAGGTGAAGTTTTTAGTTGCTTCAAATCTAACATCTAATTCGGCACCTTGAACACGAACTTTTTCAGCATTAGCAATGTATCCGCGGTTTACACCCAATTCTGGTGATTGCACGTTTGTTTGATAATCTCTAATATCATCTCTAAATGCAGCGATATTAATGGTCAATTTGTTGATAGGGTTTAATTTTAAACCAAATTGTATGTCGGTTACATTTTCAGGTTTAATAACTGCTAAAGTTGTATCTGCTGCTGTTTTACCATTAATAGTAGTGGTTGGCAAACCAGCAACGTTTACGCCAACGGGTTTAAATCCGGTTGCATAAGTAGCAAAAGCATTCACTCGTTTGTTTGGCTGATAAGCTAAAGTTAAAGAGTAAGTGAAGTTTTTCACATCGGCGTTTGCGGTGTATTTTTGATCGCTATATACTCCTTTTTTAAGTGCGAGCAAAGCTGCGTCATTGGTTTGTAATCCACCATAAGTTTTACGATCGTAGCTCACATCTTTTTTATCGTAGTTGTAGCGCACACCAGGTTGAATGTGTAAAACTTTAAATACTCTCCAATCTAAGTTAACGAATGCAGCAGCGCTTTGAGATTTGATAGATGATTCTGTTTTAATTCCGTAGCCATCAAATAAGCCTGCTGTTGTCCATAGCGCACTTGTAGAACTTTTAGAGAATCTCCATTGGTCTTTACCTGATTCTTCTGTACCATGAGTATTGATTGATTGGTTCAAATAGAATAAACCAGCAACACCACTTAAGTTCTCAGAAAACTGTCCGGCATATCTAAACTCTTGAGACAATTGTTGTTGCTCAGAAGGGTTTTGTGATTTGGCTAATGCTTGTAATCCTGTGAAATCTCTATCGTTAGATGGTCCCCAATTCCAATATCTCCAAGCACTTGTTGAAGTAAGTGTACCGCGACCAATTTTTGAGTTTACGTTTAATGAAAGTCCGCCTAGATCATTATCAGATCTCCAAGGAGAATCTTGATCTGTTTTACGGTCGAATGCATTGTAGCTCACTGGAGTGTAGTTCAAATCGGTAATGATGCTGTTGAATTGACGGTAAGCAGCTCTTTCGGTGGTAACTACTCCGGCTAAAACTTGTGAATAGCCGTTTGGACGCTGACGAGTGGCATCTGCAGCTAAAGTAACAGAGGTGCTTTCGGCAACTTGCCATAAGAATTTAGCTTGAAAGCCAAGGTTGTTGATATCGTTTACTGGTACCAAAGTTTTCACATTTTGAACCAATCCGTCACGCTGTGTTCCAGAGAAAGAGATACGAGCAGCAACTTTTCTACCTAGCGGACCAGTGATTGAGCTTCTTGCTTGAATGTATCCAAAGTTTCCGTAGCTTACTTCGAATTTAGCCCCTGGCTTGAAGCTAGGCTGAGATGTAGTGATGTTGAAAGCACCCGAAGTGGTGTTTTTACCAAATAAGGTTCCTTGCGGACCTCTTAGAATTTCAATTTTATCGATGTCGAGGAAGTCAAGGGTAGTGGCAGCCGGACGAGCATAATACACTCCGTCGATATAGTAGCCTACACCTGGGTCGAGACCGTCATTGGTTAATCCAAATGGCGAACCTGTACCACGAATGTTGAGTCCTGTATTACGTGGATTCGACGAATACAATTGAACTGTAGGAACAGCTTCTTTCAAACGGTTTACGTTGAAGTTACCTTGATCTTCGAGTGCCTTGCCTCCAACCACAGTCAATGCGATAGGCACGTTTTGCGCGGTTTCCTGGCGACGGCGAGCGGAGATAGTAATCTCGTTAAGAGATTCGATTTTAGATTGAAGTTTAATTTCAACTTTCTGTTCACTGTTTTTAATGAGGTATTCGGCAGGTTCAAATCCGAGATATGAAACAGTAATAGTAACTGGATAATTACTATTAGACTCTAGTGAAAATGTACCAGTTGTGTCGGTTGCACTGCTGTTGTTGGTGTTTTTTTCTGTAACAGTTGCACCTGTTAAGGGTAAGTTATTGTCGGCGCTATAAACCTTTCCCGAAATTTTGTTTCTCGTTTGGGCTTGAACAAACATTGATAGGCTTATAAATAGGGCAAGGAAAATTTTAGTCTTTTGCTTTGTAATTATTGTTTTCATTTTCATATAGTTAAATGTCGATTGGTATTTTATGTCTTTTTAGTAATGATGATTTGCCTTCTAAGTGGTAACAACATATTCTGTTGCTGAAGAAGTAAAACAGCAAAGTCGAACTTTCATTTTTTAGAATTGATAATAAAATCTTCATACTCTATGGATTTAATAGATTAATAACTAATCGGCGGCAAATATATATAAAATCCATCAAGTTGATAGATAATTGAAAAATATTTTAAATAATCTTTCATGATCCATATATTCAAGATGATTCAAAGTTCAGTGCTGACAATGATTTGAAGTAGAAATAAAAATCTTATTTTAGTACGGTATTTAAAAGATAAATCACTTCGTATGCTGTCGAAAAAAACAAAATATGCCATTAAAGCGCTACTTTATTTAGCCAAAAATCATGGTAAAGGACCTATTCTTATTGCTACTTTATCGAAAGATGAGAAAATACCTAAAAAGTTTTTAGAGGCAATACTTTTGGATTTGAGGAAGCAGGGTATTCTAGGAAGTAAGATAGGAGTGGGTGGTGGTTACTACTTATTGAAAGATCCTGCAGAGGTATATTTGAGTCAGGTTTTACGCTCCATTGATGGGCCTATCGCCTTGATTCCTTGTGTAAGTTTGAATTTTTATGAGCGTTGCGATGATTGTGTAGATGAAGTGTCATGTAGTATTAGAGATGTGATGATGGATGTTAGAGATGCAACTTTAAAAGTGGTGTCGGGAACCACTATATTAGATATGTTGAAAAGAGAAGAACAGTTAAAGAAGGGCGAGAAAAAGTAATCTCCTATCAAATCGATAGAAATTATTGAAAAAGTATAGAATTCAAAAAAATATTAAATAGATTTGCCGAGTTGAAAAATAAAACTCGCTTGTAA
Organism: uncultured Chryseobacterium sp.; assembly: GCA_964406465.1. Lineage (GTDB taxonomy): Bacteria > Bacteroidota > Bacteroidia > Flavobacteriales_C > JAHEZL01. The sequence continues at coordinate 21,410 of CAYORT010000002.1, read as the reverse complement.
ATGCATTTCAATAAACAAATAATTAGTGCTCTATTTATATTGCTAGTGAGTGTTTCTTATGGCCAAATTGATTCTTCTCGAGCTGATGTTAAAGTTAGCGATTCAATAAAGTCACAAGAACTTCATTGTGGAAGCATTTGTCGAGTTGCGGCTTTCCCTCCAACAGACACAACATCAACCAGTTTAAATATTTCCTTAGAATACCGTCCGCGCACAGAATTGCGCAATGGTTTTCGTCAGTTAAGAAGTGATACAAGTTTAGCTGCATTTTTTACATCTCATCGCGCGCGTTTAAACTTCGATATCAAAAAGAAAAAGTTTGCGGCTGCTTTATCCATGCAAGATATTCGAACTTTTGGTGCTGCCGATCCAAGGTCGAATGCAGGTACAGTGCAAGTTTTTGAAGCCTGGGCAGAGCCTTTCATTACCAGTAACTTGTCACTGCGAATTGGTAAGCAACGATTTATGTTAGATAACTCAAGATTGTTTGCTCAAAACGATTGGCGTAACAATGGAGGCACGCATGATGGTGCTAATTTGATATACAAGAAGAACAGCATTGAATCTCAATTACTTTTTGCGTGGAATCAAGGTAATGAAGCTAATTTTTTCACAGATTTTTCTCCAAGTGGATTTAACAACTACAAGTCTTTGTTAGTGAGTTATTTAAAGATCACTTCCAAGAATGAAAGATTGGTGATAAGTACTACCAATTACTACGAAGGTTTTCAGTACGGAAAAGATAAGAATGCACATCAGAATTTTAGATATACCAATGGCGGAAGATTGAACTACCGCAAAGAAAAATTGAATTTGTATGCTATGGCATTTGTGCAGTGGGGGCACAATAGGGCGGGTAAAAAATTAATGGCATTTTATTACCAAGCGGAAGCTAATTATTACTCTAAAGTATTGAATGTTCAACTGGGCGTTGAGGTTAAAAGTGGAACTGCTGCTAATCAAACTTCTATGGATAATTCTTTTCTTTATCCATATGGAGTTGCTCATGCTTTCAATGGTACCATGGAATATTTTGCCAACGGTTTTGCTGGTTCGGCTGTAGATTTTGGTTTGATTGACCCATATCTTGAATTTAGTAAAATCATACAGAATAAGTTGAAAATTTCCTTAAAAAGTCATCTCTTCTATTCGCAGCATCTAGCTTACAATAAGGTGAAAGATACTTTTGCTGAGGGCAATTATTTAGGAGTTGAAAGTGACTTGAATTTGACTTACTATCCGAATGGATACACGAAAGTTGATTTGGGTGTTTCGGCATTGAAAGCTAGTAAAGCGATGGAGTATGTAAGTGAAGGTAGTTCAAGCTATTTGGCTTATTGGAGTTATCTTCAGGTAAGTTTTACACCAAAATTATTTTCTACCAAGAAATAGTATGAAATCTGTCTTGATATATATACTTATTTTTTCTTTTTTCTTTACTCAGAATGCTTGTTTGTTTAGTGATGAAAAGAAGAATGATCCTTCTGGTTTAGAAGGTTCAATAACTGTTTCAGGAGCTTTTGCTTTGTATCCTTTAATGGTGAAGTGGGGTGAGGAATTTAGAAAAATACACCCTAATGTAAAGTTTAATATTTCTGCTGGTGGAGCAGGTAGAGGGATATCAGATGTAATTGGAAATTTAGGTGATTTGGCTTTGGTTTCTCGTGATTTAAAAAAGCCTGAAAAAGAAAGAGGTGCTTTTCCCATTGCCGTTACTAAAGATGCGGTATTGCCTACTATCAATGCTTCAAATCCTAACATCAACGAAATTCTACAACGAGGAATTTCTAAAGAATCCTTCTACAAATTGTTTATTGAAAATTCGGTGAGCGATTGGCAGCAATTGGGATTTTCCATTTCTTCTAAAACACATGTTTACACTCGTTCTGATGCGGCTGGTGCTGCTGAATCGTGGGCAAAATATTTGGGAAAGAAACAAGAAGATTTAGAAGGTGTTGGCGTATTTGGTGACCCTGGTTTACTGCAGGCCGTTCTCAAAGATCCAAATGGAATTGGCTACAACAATATTGGTTATGTATTCGATTTAAAAACAAAACAGCCTTTACAAGGAGTGAAAATTATTCCTATCGATATCAATGGCAATGGAGCTCTTGATGCTGAGGAGAATTTTTATTCTAATCTTGATTCTTTGTTGAATGCCATAAGTGTGGGGAAATATCCTTCGCCTCCTGCACGCGATTTGTTTTTTGTTACACATTATAAACCAACGAATAAATTGTTGGTAGAGTTTATTAAATGGGTTTTAACTAGCGGACAACAGTATGTGGCGTCGAGTGGTTATGTTGCTTTTTCTAAAGAAAAGTTAGAAGAAGAGTTAGAGAAATTAAAATGATTTTTGCTTCATGAATGTTAGATTATTAAAAGATAAATTGGCTGGAAGAACAATGCTTGTGCTGACTCTTCTTTCCATTCTCATCGCTGTTTTAGTGGCTTGGGGCTTATTTTACCGTTCATTGCCTTTGCTCGAAAATTATTCTTTAGGCGATTTGCTAACTTCCTCAGCTTGGAAACCCGAAAAAGGGGAATTCGGTTTTTTAGGTTTCATCATGGGCACCCTTTGGGTAACGGCAATTGCTGTCATTTTAGCTTTGCCCCTATGCTTGTTGGTGTCTATCTATTTGAGTGAATATGCGAATCCTCGTTTAAGAAAATTCATAGTGCCAGTGGTCGATTTGTTATCGGGAATTCCACCTGTTTTGTTTGGGGTGTGGGGAGTGCTCTTTATCATTCCGTTGATTCAAGATCATATTGCTCCAAACTTTGTAGAAAATTCTGCAGGATATAGCGTTTTGGCTGGCGGAATTGTTTTGGCAATTATGATTTTTCCTTTGCTTATCACCTTGTTTTTAGAAGTGTTTTCTGCTGTACCTCGCGATATGTTGAATGCCTCCTTGTCATTAGGTGCAACACCCTGGCAAACAGTAAAAAAAGTGTTGTTGAAGAAAGCAATGCCAGGTATGATAGCTTCAACGGTATTGGCTATATCAAGAGCCTTTGGAGAAACCATCGCAGTGCTGATGGTGTGCGGTGGAAATGTGCCAGGAATTCCTCATTCGGTGTTCGATTCGGGTTATCCATTGCCAGTGTTGATAGCCAATAATTTTGGCGAAACATTTTCAATCCCATTGTACGATTCGGCTTTGCTCTTTGCAGCTTTGCTGTTGTTTGTGATAATATTCATTTTTAATGCTGTGTCTCGAATCATTTTGGTGAGAGTAAAGCGCAAAATAGAGTAAGATGAAGGCTAAAAAAATAGAAGAAAGTTTCTTCAAAATCCTAATGATTATTTCTGCCTTTCTAGTGGTGGGAAGCTTCTTTTTGATCGTAGGTACCATCGTGGTAAAAGGTGCACCGGCGATGAGTTGGGATTTAATAACTAAAGTGCCATCGGGCGGATTTTTCTTAGGCGGCGAAGGCGGAGTACTTAATGCCATTATAGGGTCTTTTTATATTGCTGCGGGTTCTTCGTTGTTGGCTTTGTTCATTAGTTTACCTGTGGTGATTTACATTAATACATACCTGCCAAAACGTTCGTGGTTGGGTAACTTAACCCGAATGGGCTATGATGTTCTGTTTGGAATTCCTTCTATCGTTTATGGTGCTTTCGGATTTACCTTGATGATGTACCTTGGCATGAGAGCTTCTCTTTTGGGAGGTATCATTGCTGTTACTCTTTTGGTAATTCCAATCATGATAAGAACCATGGATGAAGTAATTAGAACTGTACCGAATGAATTGTATGAGGCAACATTTTCGTTAGGTGCTACTCGTTTGGAAACAGCTTGGGTAATTTTGAAGCAAGTGGCTCCAGGTATCATGACAGCAATTTTATTAGCATTTGGCAGAGGGATAGGCGATGTGGCTTCGGTGATGTTTACGGCAGGATTCAGCGATAATATACCAACATCAATGGAAGACCCAACAGCAACATTGCCTTTGGCTATTTTTAATCAGTTGAGCAGTCCGTATGAAGATGTTCGTTCAAAAGCATACGCGTCGGCATTAATTCTTACCATATTTGTTTTAATCATTAGTGTTTTAGCTAGATTGTTAAGCAAGAGATTTTCAAAAAATAAAGTATGACGATAGAAACTCCACATATTCGTGTTCAAAATTTGAACTTGTATTATGGCGCAAATCATGCGTTGAAGAATATCAGTATCGATATTCCCGATAAGAAAGTGACTTCTTTTATTGGTCCATCGGGTTGCGGAAAAACAACTCTTTTGAAAACATTTAACCGTTTGCATGATTCTTCTTTGGAAGTGAAAGTGGAAGGGAAAGTTTTGTTAGATGGCGAAGATATTTACGCAAAAGGTGTTGATGTAACAGCCATTAGAAAAAAGATGGGATTGTTGTCTCAGCGCCCTTTCCCGCTGCCAATGTCGATTTATGATAATATTGCTTACGGTCCGAGAATTCACGGCGAACGAGACAAGCATAAGCTTGATCATATGGTGGAGCAATATCTAAAAGATGTTGCCTTATGGGATGAGGTTAAAGATAGATTGAAAGCTCCGGCTTCACGTTTGTCTATCGGACAGCAACAGCGTTTATGTTTAGCGCGCGGTTTGGCCGTTGAGCCCGAAATCATATTGGGAGATGAACCAACATCTGCTTTAGACCCCGTTTCTACCCAAAAAATTGAAGAGCTTTTTCTTCAATTGAAAGAGAAATATACCATTGTTTTAGTAACGCATATCTTGCGTCAGGCTCGACGAGTTTCCGATTATTGTGCTTTTGTGTACATGGGCGAGATCGTTGAGTTTGCTCCAACAGAGCAATTGTTGTTAGATCCTAAAGAAAAATTAACAAAGGAATATGTAAGAGGATTCTTAAGTTAGCAGAAGTAACCAATTAAATTTAAAAATATGAGCTTACGTTTAGGGGACATCGCTCCCGATTTTACAGCAAAAACAAGTGAAGGTGACATTAATTTTCACCAGTATATTGGCGAAGGTTGGGTTGTGTTGTTTTCTCATCCTGCCGATTACACTCCGGTTTGTACTACAGAACTAGGGACTGTTGCAAAATACAAAGCCGAGTTTGAAAAAAGAAACACCAAGGTGATTGCCCTAAGTGTAGATGGTTTAGAATCGCACAAAGGTTGGATTAAAGACATCAATGAAACACAAAATACAACTGTAAACTTCCCTATCATCGCCGATGAAGATAAAAAGGTTTCTGAGTTGTACGACATGATTCATCCAAATGCGAACGATAAATTTACGGTTCGTTCGGTGTTTGTGATTGGTCCGGATAAAAAAATAAAATTAATCATCACATACCCTGCTTCAACAGGAAGAAATTTTGAAGAGTTGTTGCGTGTTATTGATTCTTTGCAATTAACTGCAAAGTACAGTGTAGCTACTCCGGCGAACTGGAAAAATGGTGAGGATGTAGTTATTGCTCCGGCAATTACCAATGAAGAAGCAGTGACTAAATTTCCTAAAGGATTTAAAATTGTGAAGAATTATTTGAGACTTACCCCTCAGCCAAACTAGGTAGTTTTGTTTTGAAACTAAAAGTCCTATTCGTAAGCAGACGAATAGGACTTTTTTATTTTTTTACCTTTTTCTTAAGTTTTGCTTCCCTATCGAGAATGTTTTTTAGGGTAGCCATTTTAAGTAATTGAACGGTTTCGTTACGAACATCTAAGAAGGTGTCTCTAATACCGCAAGTTTCCTCGTCTTTACATTCGTCGCATCTTTCGTAGAATTTGTAAGATACACAGGGTAAAAGGGCAATAGGCCCCTCGAGCAAACGCATTACATCGGCAATATTGATTTCAAAAGTGGGTTTCAGCAAATAATATCCTCCTCCTTTACCTTTTTTACTTGCCAAAATTCCTGCTTTTTTAAGGTCGAGTAAAATGGCCTCTAAGAATTTTTGAGGTATGTTTTCTGAACTAGCAATTTCGCTTATCAAAATAGGACCTTCATCAGCTTTCTTAGCTAAATGAACCAAGGCATTGATAGCGTATTTAGTTTTCTTGGAAATCATATCCACAAATATAAAATTATTTCGCTAATTACCTCTGAATAGGATAAAACACCTAAGTAGATGAACGGCTCGAATTCATCGTTGAATTTTAATTTTGTTTATACCAATCTATATTCTATTTTTAGAAACTTATTAAAAACTACCTTTTATGAATAAATTTTTAGCGAAGGGGCTCGCTTTAAAAAAGATTTTTGCAACTCTCTTGCTGTTTGTTTTGGTGTTTCAAGCCAATCTAAAAGCGCAAACTTGTTCTCCAAATAATAATAATCCATGGCAATGGGGACCGCACTCTACTTGGTTTTTTGGTGAAGGGGTGTTTTTAAATTTCCCTGGAGGTACTGGTGCGCCTGTTTTGACCTACAAAACTGTGACCGGTGATACAGCTAGGGGATATGAGGGTACGGCTGCGATTAATGATAATGCCGGTAATTTATTGGCTTATTCAAATGGTAGAATGTTGTGGAAACCAAACGGTGCAACACAATCAACTTTAATTGCAAATGACCTTTTAGCGGGTAATGAAGGCGGTTCTGTTGGTCAACGTTCTTCTGCAGTGCAAGGTATTGTAGCTGTAAGACATCCAATGAATCCAAGTAAAATTTACATTTTCACATCAGACGATGCCCTTACCAATGCCAACGTTGGTGTAAACTATACTATACTCGATTTAAATACCATGACATCTAGTGCGCCCGTAAGATTGAAGGATGATTTGGGTAATGATTATCGATCTACAGAACAAGTTGAAGCAACTTTCCATGCCAATGGCCTCGATGTGTGGTTGGTTGTTCGTCAGTCGGGAAATGGTAATTCAGCAAATTTTCAAAATTTTTACGCATACTCATTAACTTGTTCTGGATTGAATTCTGTGCCGGTGAAATCAATCGCTGGTCCGCCAGTAAAAGGTACTTGGACTCAAAACTGGGAAAGAGGAGCACTTAAGTTTTCATGGGATGGCGCTAGAGCAGTAGCCGTAAACCACGTGAACGACTGGGCTTCTTATGATGAAGCAATAACTGTTTACGACTTCAATAACGCTACCGGAGTTTTATCTAATGGTAAAGCTGTTGCTGGTAATTGGGGCGGATTTAGCTGGAGTGTTCCTACCTACGAAGCAATGTATGATTGCGAATGGGCGCCAGATAGCAAAGGGGTTTATATCGTTCCTGCTGGTGGTAAGGCTCAATTATTATGGATGGATGCCTCCTTAGCAACAGCAAACGCAATATACTCGTCTATAAAAGAGGTAACCAATACAGTGGCAGTGCCAGGAGACTTAAAGTTAGGGGGTGATGGTAAATTGTATCAAGCTACTTTTAATAACAATCTTAATACTTACAGTTTCCCCACTACTGCAGATATGAATGCAGGTACCAATATTAGTGTGGGAACTTTAGCACTCGCACGTGGTTCTAACTTAGGATTATCGAATATGTTCGTTCCCCCAATCGATTATCTTGATATTCAAAATCCAATTGCGATGGATTGTAACGATGCACCTGTCAATCTTTCTGTGAATTGGTTGTGCAGAGGTGGTAGCGCCGAAGATCCTATAGGCAATCCAAATGGTTGGTCAGCTAACTGTGGTGCTTGTATTACTGATGCTGCAAACGGAATTTTTAGTCCTGTGATTGCCGGACAAGGTACGCATGAAGTATATTATTCTTACGGAGCCACATGCTCAATCATAGATACATTGATAATAAATGTTGGTCCTTGTGGAGGTTGTTTAGATACAACTTTAGCACCTTCCATTCCTGCTGTTTGTAGCACAAACGGAACCATCAATTTAACTTTGTACCAAGGAACAGCAGCTGCGGGTTCGTGGTCTATTGTTTCAGGTGGTGGAACAGCAAACATCAGTGGTGGTAATACTTTTAATATCAATAATACTCCGGCAGGAAATTATGTGGTACAATATACCGTTGCTGGCCAAGGTGGTGGTTGCGGAAATAATCCTCAAAGAACTATTGTTGTAAATAGACCTAATGTTACATTATCGCTTACCGATGATGCGGCTTGTGTGAATGAAGGCGCATTTAACTTAAGTGGAGGATCTCCGGTAGGTGGAACTTATTCGGGTACTGGAGTAGGTGTTTCGCCTAGCTTTAATCCAGGCACTGCAGGTGTTGGCACACACACCATCACCTATACCTATACCGATGGAAATTCATGCACAGCTACTGCGACTGATAATATTACTGTGCACGATCTAACGCCGATAACATTTACTCTTCCCGATGATCAAATTTGTATCAATGAAGGTACCATGAACCTATCTGGTGGATCACCTGTTGGTGGTACATATTCTGGTACAGGAATCACGGTTTCTCCAACTTTTGATCCGGTAACGGCAGGTTTAGGAAATAAAACAATTACATACACTTATACCGACGGTAATGGCTGTGTAAACAGCACTACCGATGTGATTACGGTAAACGATACTTCAGTGGTTACTTTGGTGCTCGATGACAATGCAGCTTGCGTTGACGAAGCAGCTTTTAACTTAAATGGTGGATCTCCGGGCGGAGGTACATATTCAGGAACGGGAGTAGGTGTTTCACCAAGTTTTAATCCGAGCACAGCCGGGGTGGGGCCTCATACTATTACTTATACTTACACCAATGGAAGTGGATGTACCACAGATGCTACAGATGTCATTACAGTAAACGGTTTACCAAATGTTACTTTTGTGTTGGCTGATGATGCTGCGTGTATCGACGAAGCAGCTTTTGCGCTAAGTGGAGGAAATCCGGGTGGTGGAACTTATGCAGGTTCTGGTATTACTCTTTCTCCAACTTTTGATCCTGCAAATGCTGGTGGTGTTGGTAAAAAGCAAATTACTTACTCTTATGTTGATGGCAACGGCTGCGTAAATTCAGCTACAGATTCTATTACTGTTAACGCTCTGCCAGTAGTTACCTTATCATTGGTGCAAGATTCTGCTTGTGTTAATGGTGGCACAGTAGTTCTAGCGGGTGGATCACCTAATGGAGGTACTTATTCGGGAACAGGAGTAAATGCGGGAGTTTTTGATCCTACGGTAAACGGAGTTGGTCCGGTAGTTATCACTTATACCTATACTGATGCGAATACTTGTACTAATTCTGCTACAGATATATTAACCGTAAATGATACTGCCACAGTAACCTTAGATTTTGCAGACGATGCTGTTTGTATTGATGAAGCTTCATTCGCTTTGTCGGGAGGTTCTCCACTAGGAGGTACTTATTCAGGAGCTGGGGTAACAAGTTCGCCTACTTTTAATCCAGCAACTGCTGGTGCTGGCGATCACTTAATAACGTATACCTATACCAATAATAAGGGTTGTATAACAGATGCTACCGATACCATGACAGTAAATCCATTACCTGTTGTTACCTTAACATTGGCCGACGATGCAGCTTGTATCGACGATGCAGCCTTTGCTTTGGCTGGTGGTTCACCAATTGGCGGTACATATTCTGGTAGCGGTGTAACGGCTGGTAATTTTGACCCTGCAAATGCAGGTGGTACAGGTTCTAAAACGATTACCTACACCTATACCGATGTTAATGGATGTGTGAATTCTGCTACAGACAATTTAACGGTGAATGATTTGCCAACGGTATCTATGGCCGATACAAATGTTTGTCCGGGCGGATTCATTGCCCTTCAACCTTCTCCTGCTAACTTCGCAAACTATTCTTGGAGCACAGGGGCAAATGGAGCGAATAAAGATACCATTCACTACAGTATACCAAATACTTCTGTTTGGGTAGATGTTACCGATGCCAATGGTTGTGTTAACAGAGCAACTGCTACTATTTCAATGGGAGATACTCTTCATGTAGATTTTGGTGCAGATCAAGATATTTGTGCCAATGAATCAACTACCTTAAATGCCGCGCAATACGGTCCGTTCCAAGCGCCTGTATCTTATGATTGGGATGATATCTCGGTAGGAGTTGAACCTTCTTCTCGAGTGGTTTCTCAACAGAAATTGTATGGTGTAAGAGTGATGGATGGTAGAGGTTGTGTAGGTAGTGATAGTATTAACATTACAGTGCGCAGTTTGCCTCAAGTAAGTTTGGGTCCTGATACCTTAATTTGCTTCACTGGAAAAGAATTCTTAACCAAGTACATCCCTGATACATTTACCACTGTATTGTGGTCGAATAACGTTACCGATACTGTGACCACTGTTTACGCTATTGGCACATTAGGCGTAGTGGTAAGTAATCAATACGGTTGTTTTGCGGGTGATACAATGAACGTAGGAGAGCATTGCGATCCTACTATAATTTGTGTTCCTAACGTGGTAACACCGAATGGAGATGGCTTGAACGATATCTTTAAACCGTGTAAAGAAACATACAAAGAAATTACCGATGGTGAGTACAAATCTATCATGGATAACATCTTAGAAATTAATTTCCAAGTGTATGACAGATGGGGCTTGAAAATGTTTCAATCTACAAATGTATTCCCTCAATGGGATATGCAGTTCAATGGTAAAAAAGTATCCGATGGTGTATACTATTGGATTATCACTTATACCGATTCAACGCATAAGAAATACGAATTAACAGGCTGGGTTCAAGTAATTGACTAAGCCGAGGTGATAAAATAGAAAACCCCAAGTGTCTGACGAAGATCTTGGGGTTTTTTATTTGTGTTTAACCTTTTCAAAATTAGAACATCTTTATAAACTCATACTGCATGGGTTGCTATCATACTTTGTTTGAGATGCTCATCTGTACGTTTTAAAGAACTTGATGTAACAAAGAAACATAAAGAATTTTCAAAATCGATTACGTAAACAACAACACATCATTACGAAATTGTTAAGAAGAAAAATGAGTGATTACAAACTTTCTGAATCTAGCATATCCACCGTTTTTCCCATTTTCTTTTGAATGATTTTAAAATGGTGTTCGTCGGCAGCTGATACAAAAGTGATGGCTTCTCCAGGAGATTCTGCTCTTCCGGTTCTTCCTATGCGGTGAACATAATCTTTTGGTGAACGCGGTAATTCGTAATTAATAACGAAGGGTAGAAACTTAATGTCGATACCACGCGATATTAAATCGGTGGCTACTAAAACTCTTATCGATCCATTTTTAAATTGCTTGAGGGCTTCTGTTCGGCCGCCCTGACTCTTACCACTATGAATCGCTTCGGCGTTGATTCCGTTTTTGCGAAGCTTTGCCGCAACATTGTCGGCCTTGTAAGTTGATGAGGTAAACACCAAAACTTGTTTCATGTCGCGAGAGAGAATTAGTTTTCGTAAGAACGGACCTTTTTTCTCATCACTCACCGAATAAGCCACTTGTTTAATGAGATCGATGTTTAATTTCTCTTCTTCTATTTTAATTACCTGCGGTTCATGTAAAATCATTTGATTGATTTCATTCACGTTATCGCTTAAGGTGGCCGAAAACAATAGGTTTTGTCGGCGCTGAGGCAATAGCTTCAATATCTTATTTACTTCTTCTTGAAAACCTAAATCCAACATTTTATCGGCTTCATCTAAAACCAAAGTATCAACAGTCGATAATTTAACAGCGTTTGATTCTATTAATTCTATTAGTCTTCCGGGAGTTGCTACCAAAATATTTACACCTTGCAAGGCCATCATTTGTGGATTGATAGAAACACCGCCATAAACAGCCATCGATTTAATTCTTTCGGGAAGCGCCAAGCTAAATTTGTAAAACACTTCTCTAACTTGCACCGCCAACTCTCGTGTAGGAACCAAAACTAAAACATCAACAAATCTGTTTTTCGACAATTCCTTCTTCTGCAAATTCATTAAAATAGGCAATACATAGGCAGCCGTCTTTCCCGATCCAGTTTGAGCAATGCCCAATACATCTTTTCTTTTTAAAATGGCCGGTATAGCTTCCTGCTGAATAGGGTAGGGCTCGCTAAATTTTTGATGCGCCAGAGCTTTAAGTAAAAATGGATGAATGCCTAAAGATTCGAATGTCATGTTTTGGTTTTGGGTAAAGATAGCTTAAATTTTAAATCACTAATTTTTACACTTTTTGTTTAGCCTAACATGGCAATATGAGTTTCTTTTTGCTGTTCTTGTAAAACACATAAAAATTATAAATATGAAATTCTACCTTGATAAAAAGAACCTTGTTTTCTTGTCGTTTTTATTTTTCACTTTTTCTTCTTTCTCTCAATCGGAAGGAAGTAAAAAGTTGGATCGAATTAATGATCAAGATGTAGTTGCAATAGACTCTTTGAGTAAAATAATGGACCAAGAAACCATTGAATATTACTTGCAGAATGCGGGGCTATTTAGTAAAACTCCAGATGGGCGAGCTAGCTTATTCTCTGGTGGATTAAAAAAAGAATTTATGAAATAAGCAGAAGCTTATAAAGATTACAAGGAATATTTGAAATTGCAGAAATTTTCTTCTTTCATGCTTGTCTTAGGTGTTGCAGGGTGTGTTTCTATTGCATCTGTTGTAGCCACTCCTGTGGTAATTACTACTATTGGTGTTGCCGTTGTGGTGATTGAAATAGCGGCCTTAAAAACATCAAATCTTGCGCAAAGAAAATTGTATGCAGCAATGCAGGCTTACAATAAATACAAAGTGTTGGA
>CAYORT010000002.1:0-8688 GCA_964406465.1 uncultured Chryseobacterium sp. | reverse complement strand
GAAACAAAATCCGGACAAGTTCCATTTCCTACCGAAGGATTTACAGCAGGGCATTTGTCTGGAACAACCTGGCAGTATGGAAATGCAACTTCTTGATTACTTCCAATTTGGCATAAAGTATTTATAGTAAAGAAATGATGCTCAAAGCAGCACAAAATTCAGCTGAATAAGATGATGTGTAAATTTTATTTATCTTCAACAATCATTAAAAAACAATCTTATGACAACGCCAACAAGAGCAGGTAATTCTCCAATAGCAGTAGAAATTGAAGAAGGAAAAAAATATGCATGGTGCGCATGTGGCTTATCAAGCAAACAACCATATTGCGATGGATCGCACAAGGGCAGTGGAATGGCTCCAACAATATTTACTGCTGAGGAAAGTAAAACAGCTTATCTGTGTGCATGCAAACAAACTGCTAATGGTCCGTTTTGCGATGGTTCGCACAACAAGTAGGTCGATAGTAAGAAATTAAAACTTACAAATGGTTTTATTACAAGAATGAAAAATTCATGAAAAAGAAATCTTGGATTGCACCTGAAATTTTGAGTCTTGATGGAGGTTCTGTCGAAGCTGGCAGTGTTGCTGGAGGAACAGAAGGTGCATTAGCTTTTCACACTCCAATGTCATCTAACGTAATGTGGAGCGGTAGTTAACGATAATTGTAATTTACTTCCAATATTTCTCTGCCCATTTTTTTTGATCGACAGCATTGTAAAAAGTCCAAGCAACAATTCTGCTTACTTTCTGTCCTTGTCCCATCTCAATCGTTCTATGTTCAGCAACCTCTGCAATTTTGAGGCATTCGTAAATCTCTTGTAAATGTGCCGATTTAGAGATGATGGCAGAGAACCATAAAACATGACTACCAAACTGACGGCTCTCGCGAATCATGTTGGTTACGAATCTTCGTTCACCACCAACGCACCATAGTTCATTGCTTTGTCCGCCAAAATTCTGTTCCACTTTCGTTACCCTTTGTTTTTTCAAACTTGATAGCTTACGAATGGTGCCAGCTTGTGCATCTTGCGCCGATGCATGGAAGGGAGGATTGCAAATTGATAAATCGTAGTATTCTCCTTTTTCTATGATGTTGCCAAAATTTTTCTTGTCATGCGTTTGCCAACGCAATTCAATTTTTCCTTTTAAGGATTCATTCTCATCAACAATTTTTTGTGCTGAGTTCAAAGCTGTTTTGTCAATATCGGCACCTACAAATTTCCATCCGTATTCTGTTGTACCAACAATAGGATAAACGCAATTTGCACCAACACCAATGTCTAATACTTTTATTTTTTCACCCGATGGAATTTTACCATTGTTGAGTGACGCAAGTAAATCGGCAGCATGGTGAATGTAATCGGCTCTACCGGGTATGGGCGGACACAAATAGTTTTGCGGTATATCCCAATATTTAATTTTATAGAAATGTTGCAACAAAGCTTTGTTGAGCGTTCGTACGGCATCGGGGTTGAAAAAATCTATCGATTCGTCGCCGTATTCGTTCAACTTCACATAGGGTTCTAACTCCTTACAAGAGACAATTAATTTTTTGAAGTCGTAGCGTTCACGATGTTTGTTTCGTGGATGTATTTTCGATTTCTCTTTTGGATGTTCTCTTTTGTTGGGTTTCATGAAGATGGTTTAAAATAGTGGTATTCCATTGCTGTCATGAGTTAAGTTATAACTCATGAAATCTAAAAACGGACGCATGGCTTTGAATGCTTCGTTGGCTTTTTTTGCGAAGTCGGCACTCAACACTTCTGCATCACTAAAATCTTTGCGTATTAGAAATTGCTTTAACTTAAGTAAGTCGGCAGCAGCATCATCGGCATCGAATCCTTTAGGTACAGATTTAAGAGATTCTCCATGTAAGCCATATTTACCAAAGTGTTCTTTAAATGATTTCGAGTTCAATATTTTTCTAATCGATTTTTCATCTGCCGAAATTCCGTCGCGAATCAATTTGAGATCGCTGGGTTCTGGTCCCCAAAAACCTGCGCCAATGAAGGTGTTGCCAGGCTCTATGTGTACATAATATCCGCCTCGCAATTGTTTGGTAGCTCTTTTAAAATGAATACCCCAGTTGGTTTTATAGGGCGATTTATCTTTAGAAAATCGAACATCGCGGTAAATTCTCATCAATGATTTTTTACCCGATTCATTTTCGATTTTATCGTGTTTGTTCATTAAAGCAAGCAACTCATCGGCAAAAGAAATTACTGCAGCATGCTCTGCTTCGTAAGTTTTTTTGTTGGCAGTAAACCATTCGCGATCGTTGTTTTTAGCCAAATTTTTAAGAAAAGTAAAGTTTGATTTTGTAATCATTGCTTCTTTAGTTTTTGATAGATTTTGCAACTCTCTATATGTGCGCCAGGCAACATACCTATGCTCATTAAAAATTCATTTACAATTTCACCTCCTGTGAACTTAAAAGTTTTCTTGAATATTTTAACCCATTCTTCTTTCTTTTTAGGATGATGGTGTTCGAGCCATTTTTTAAAAGAACCAAATTCTTTTTGTAATTCTAAAATTACATTGGCATTGTGAATGGCTGCATTTATCTTGAGTTTGTTGCGAATGATTCCTGCGTCATTTAATAATCTTTCAACGTCTTTTTCTTGGTAAGCTGCCACTTTTTTGATGTTGAATTGGTGGTAGGCCTTTTTAAAATTTTGTTGTTTTTTTAAAATGGTGTCCCAGCTTAATCCTGCCTGATTGATTTCTAAAACCAATCTTTCAAACAATTCATTGTCGTCGACTATAGGAAAGCCATAGGCCGTATCGTGATAAATTTTATGCAAGTTGTTTTTATCGTAATGGGCAACAACATTGCAATATGATTTTGGTTGTAGCATAATCTTATAACGATGGCAAAAGGTTTGTCAAAGAAACATCTGAGTGCGATGCATCAAAAACGCATTTGCCATTTTTAATCAATAATATTTGTGGCGATTCGTGAAAAACGTTGAATTTAGATGCTATGGCATTGCTAATCTCTCGGTGTTCAATCAAATCGAGGTAATAGATGTCGGCCAAATCATCTGCAGTATTTTGCATTTGCGTACTCAAAATTCTTTTGGCCATGCTGCTTACCGAACAACGTGTGCTGTGTTTAAAAAGCACTTGAGGTTTGGAAAAAGAAGCAGCTTCAATTTCTTGAAGCTGCTCTAGTTTGTTTAGATTTTTAAATTCCATTTTATTCGACTTCTAAAACGAGTCCTTTTAAATATGAACTCTCTTGATGAAAAATATTAATAGGGTGATCGGCAGGTTGTGAAAGTTGGTGCATAACACGAACTTTTTTTCCTGCTTGAATGGCTGCAGAAAGTATGGTGCCATAGAACAAAGGCATATCAATAGCTTGAGAACAAGAGAAAGTAAATAAAATACTTCCCGATTTCATTTGCTTTAAGGTTGTCATGTTCAATCTCTTGTACCCTTGAACAGCATTGTGTTTTACGTTATGATGTTTTGCGAATGCAGGAGGGTCTAGAATAACTATATCGTATTTAGAACAATCGTTTTTTTCTAAGAAATCAAAGGTGTCGGCGGTAAACGATTGATGTTCACCATCGCACGGATTTAGGGCCACATTGGTATTTACCAGGTCCATGGCTTTAGCAGATGCATCAACGCTATGCACCAATTTTGCTCCGGCTTTCAATGCATAAACAGAGAATCCACCCGAGTAGCAAAAGGTGTTGAGTACATTTTTTCCTTTTGAATATTTGGCCAACAAATTTCTGTTTTCGCGCTGATCCACGAAGAATCCAGTTTTTTGTCCGTCTTCCCAGCTAATGTTAAATGAATGTCCGTATTCCAACGCAGTTTTAGTAGGTTCGGCTTCTTTAAGCAAATAGCCATTTTCCACTTTTTGTGCGTAATCTTTAGGTAAGGTTTCTTTGCTCTTGTGAAAGATCACTTGCAATGTGTCGCCTAAAGCATTTTTAAGAGCAACTTTAATATTTTCTAAAGCCAAATACATTCCAATAGAATGTGCTTGAATAACGGCAGTATTTCCGTAAACGTCAATGATCAATCCTGGCAATCTGTCTCCCTCGGCATGTACCAAGCGATAGATGTTGGTTTCGGGTGTGATAACATTGATTAGTTTTCTGTAATCGTAAGCATTTTGGATTCTTTTGTTCCAAAAATTTTGATCGATTTTCTCATCTTCAAAAGTGATGATGCGAATGGCGATAGAAGAATTGTTTTGGTAATGACCGGTTCCTAAGTACTCATCTTTGTTAGAGTAAACGGTAACCACATCACCATCTTCAGGTTCAACTTCTTTGTTGTCGCTATGGCGACGAGTTTTCTTAATCGCACCCGAGAAGATCCAAGGATGAAAACGTTGGGGAGAAGCTTCTTTACCCGAACTTAATATTGTTTTTAAATCGCTCACTTTACTTTATTTAACAAGAACATCATCTTTATAAATGCCACTTTCTTTTGTTCCATCTTTGAAGGTAAGGGTTCCCTGACCTTCACGTTTTCCATTTACCCACATGCCCACGAAGATGTCACCGTTAGCCCACTTGTAGGTTCCTAGTCCGTTTTGCGAATCATTTTTCCACAAACCGTCATAATATTCGCCATCACTCCAAGTGTATTTTCCTTTACCATCTTTAATGTCGTTAACCCAGTTACCCGAGTAAAGATCTCCATTTTGATATTTCATGGTGCCCATGCCATTGAATTTATCATTTAAAAAAGCACCGGTATAAACGTCGCCATTGGCGTGCTTCAAAACACCTTGTCCCGAAAAGAGATCATTCGCAAAATTACCAGTGTACTGCACTCCAGTAGTAGTGGTATAGGTACCTTGTCCGTTTCTAAAATCATCCTTCCACATCCCTACATAGGTGGTGCTATCTGCCCAGGTGATTTTGCCCATTCCACTTTTCTTACCATTAACAAAATTACCTTCGTATTTATCGCCATTGGTCCAGGTTAAAGTTCCTTTACCATTTTGAACACCTTTTACCCATTGGCCAGTGTAAATGTCGCCGGTGGCCCAAACCAATTTACCTTCTCCTTCAAATTCATCGTTTACAAAGTTACCTGTGTAAACATCTCCTCCAGCAAAGTAATAGGTGCCTTTACCTTGGGCCAAGCCATTAACAGTTGGACCGATATATTTTGAACCATCGCTGTAAGGAATGGTGTCTTGCGCAAACCCACTGATGGTGATTGCTGCACATAGTATTGATAGGGCAATTTTTGTCATCATAACATTAATCGTTTTTATGCAAGCTTGCGTTCAATTCAATGGTTTTCGGATTTGGTTTGCACACCAATCTACCTTTCGAAGTATCCATTAAGAATAGCAATTTGTCTTTGCCGCTTAGGTCAATTCCTTTTACGATATTTTCTCCTTCTTTCACTACTTCACCAGCCAAATTGGTTGGTTCGTTTGCTGCATTGTACAAGTATACTTTAGAGCCAGCAGTAACATAAACGCCTGCAGCGATTGTGCAACCAAAACCTAAAGAAATGCCTGTTCCCGAGTTAGCGCCAAGCAATGATTTTTGTCCGATAGAAATCACTTTTTTGTTACCACCAGAAAGAGTACCCATGATGGAAGCACCACCACCAACATCCGAATCTTTATCTACCACTACTCCGGCAGAAATTCTTCCTTCTACCATTGAAGTACCTTTAGTTCCTGCGTTGAAATTGATATAGCCAGAAGGCATAACAGTTGTTCCTTCGCCAAGGTATGCGCCTAAACGCACTTGAGAACCCGAAGCAATTCTAATTCCAGTTGGGATATGGTAGTTGATCATGTATGGAAATTTATCCACGTGTGAAACGCTAAGTGGTGAATGAGAACCTATGTGTTTTACCGATTCAACAGCCACGTCTTCAGGCAACATAGGACCTTTGTTGGTCCATGCTACATTATTAAGCTTACCAAATAAACCATCAAGATTTAGGGAATGAGGTTCTGCTTTTCTGGTTGATAAGCAATGCAATTTAAAGTAAGCTTCTTCTGCGTTTTCAACAGGTTGAGATTTGTCGAAAAGGAAATAAGCAATTATTTCAATATTGGCATAACCGTTAGAGGTTGTGTAGTTATCAATAAGTGCATTGATTGTTTCAATGTTTGGGTGTTTGCCATTGTCTCCGTGAAACGGAGAAAAGTGAGAATATATGTCACTTAAGTTTTCGAGAGAAATTGCATGAAAACCATTCTTAAAATCTTGCACTTTAAGCACATCAATCAATACAGCAGCTGTACCGAAATTTTCATTGAAATTTACAACAGGATAAGAAACATCTAATGTTTTTCCATTTTTTGATCGGCGAACACCTAGTGCAAATGCAAGGGGTTTAACATAGCCATCACGAGCTTCAACAGAAGCAACGTATTCTTTAAAGTCTACTACAGTTTCCATGGTTAAAAAATTGAGCGGCAAAGGTAGCAAAAAAAAGGTAGAAAAAGATGGACTCTTACCAGTATCTACCTTACTTTTTATACACGTTCTCTACCCACTGCGGAAAGCCTATGCTGGTGTATGCGTTGGTGTTGAAATAGTGGAGTAGGGCACCCAAATGCTTTTCTGTAATGTACTGTCTAATGGGAGCAATTACCAGCTGCTGTTCATTAAGAATAACAATACTTGGAAAACCTATTTGGTTTTGCAATAGTCCGTAGGCAAGTTGGTGCAATTCTTTGCCCGGATTGGTATTGATGAATGTTTTATTTTGAAAGAAAATGGTGTCTGTGCTCTTTACGTTGAAGTCAACACAATAAAAATTTTTGTTCAATGAATCAATAATTACTTGCGATTGGAAAGTGGAAGCACTCATTACCCTGTCGCTTACAAAATCATCGTTTTTCATGTGCACGAATATTTTCTTAGGTTGCTTCTTTTGCAGTTCTACAGCCTTTTCTAAAGAAACCCAATTGATGTGCGTGGAGTCGTTAGGTTTTTGAGAAAATGCTCTATGAAAATCGGCGTTGAAATCATTGATGTTGGTGTTTTCTACCATGTGTTCTACTTGGTACACCAAAAATGGAATCATGTTGTTGGGGGCTTGATAACCAGGAACGATGAGGTTCGGATTGCTTTGGTCGTTAAGAAATATGGTGGTAGGGTAAGATAGTTTTGGACCCATAAGGTATACCGCCAATTCGTGCGTGCTTCGTGGTCCGCCGCCCCTATTGTAATAAGTTTTACCTAAGTAATTGATGCTGTCTCTAGTTTCTGCATTAAACTTAATGGCATAAAAAGCGCTATTGATATAATTTACAATGTTAGGGTCGGCATAAGTTGTTCTGTCTAATTCTTTACACCATCCACACCAATCGGTATATACATCAACTAATACAGGTCTTTTTTGAATGGCTTGCATCTTAGCAAGTTGATTGAAAGATATCCACTTAATGGCGGGTGCTGTGTTATTTTGTGCAATTAGTGTGGTGCTGAAAAGTAGAAAAAGAAAAAACAGTTTTTTCATGACGTTCTTACTTTAATGATTGAAATTCAAATGTAGCGCTACTTTTGGTGTTGCCTTCAAAGGTGGCTTCCAAACTAAGGGAGCCATTTTCGTTAATTTTTCCTTTGTAAAAAGTAGCCATTGGCTTAGCGGGCTTTTCTGTCTTTCCTATTGAGTTGTTCGATCTGTAGGTGATTTCGTTACCATAAATTCGGTATTCACCAGAGAAATCGCCAACAGTGTTGTTTTTTAGGAGTGCTGATACTTTGTCAATATCGGGCGAATTAAGAATATAGGTATTTGCCTTGCCATCGGCTTTAAATGCAATGTAGTGGTACTCGGTAATGCTACCTCTTTCTTGAGTTATTTCAATCTTACCCATGTAAACACCATCTGTATGAAGTGTGTTATCACTTTTTATCATTGCTGCAGAGAAAAATAAAACTGCCGACAAGAGAAGCATCAAATACTGTTTCATAAATATTATTTTAAGTACATCGATAAAAATACGTAAAAGTGATGTTTCCATCAATTTAATTTTTCGAACTCAATAATTGTTCCAAGTTTCGAGCGATGCTGCCCCAAATTCTTTTTGAATTTTTAATAAAAAGTACGTGATATGTCAGTAGGGGTTTTCCGCAAAAATACAGGCTTTGTCAGTGCCTTTTAATTTTTTTTCGGCCCTTCAAATCCCACCTTCGCCCTGTTCAATTTTATTTAAAACTTAAAACTAAAAATTATGGGCAAAATTAAATTAGAGTACATCTGGTTGGATGGTTACAAACCAACACAGAGTTTGCGTAGCAAGACTAAAATTGTTGACAGTTCTAAATTTTCGGGGAAATTGAAAGAATGTGAAGTGTGGTCGTTCGATGGTAGTTCTACAGAACAAGCTGCGGGTGGATCATCAGATTTATTGTTGCGTCCGGTTTTCATTTGCAAGGATCCCGCAAGAAAATCGGCTTACTTGGTGATGTGTGATGTTTTAAATTCAGATGGTACTCCTCATGCTACCAATGGCAGAGCGACCATTCAAGATGATGACAATGATTTCTGGTTCGGATTTGAACAAGAATATTTTTTGTGGAATCCCGAAACCAATAAGCCACTTGGCTTTCCTGAGAATGGTTACCCCGCACCACAAGGTCCTTACTACTGTTCGGTAGGAGCACAAAATGCATTTGGTAGAGATATCGTTGAAGAGCATTTGGATTTGTGTATTGAAGCTGGATTGAACG
>CAYORT010000001.1:0-350534 GCA_964406465.1 uncultured Chryseobacterium sp. | reverse complement strand
TCCCTCTTAGAGAAGAGGGGTGCGAAAAGGCCAAGCGGGCTGCAGGGAGATGGACTAAAACAAATCATTTCTTCTCCACCCAATCCCCATTCTCCTTAATCAAATCAATCAACGCATCCACCGCCAATTCAGATGATATAGATTTTTGCACCACTTCCTTTCCTTTGTACAAAGTTATTTTACCAACGCCTGAGCCAACGTAGCCATAATCGGCGTCGGCCATTTCGCCCGGTCCGTTTACAATACAGCCCATGATACCAATTTTCACTCCTTTTAAGTGGTTGGTAACGGCACGAATTTTAGCAGTGGTTTCTTGTAAGTCGAAGAGCGTTCTTCCACAGCTCGGACAAGAAATATATTCGGTTTTAGAAATACGAGTTCTTGTAGCTTGCAGCACTCCAAAAGCTTGCGACGTTTGTGCTTGCAATGAAATATCATTTGCTTTAATCCAAACACCGTCACTCAATCCATCCAACAACAAGGCACCAAAATCGGTAGCAGAATGCAATTGGAAATTCTCTGGACTTAATTGCTCATATTCTCTTTTTACAATCACCGGAATCTTAATGTCGTTTTCCAGCAAAGCATTGAAAAAAGCACGTTGCTCTGCCATTCCATGCAAGTTGGTTGTTTTAAGAACCACTACTGTATTTTTTAAATCTTTAAGCGTTGGAACAATATCAAGGTTGTGTGCATGAACACTCAAGAAATTTTGAGAACCCGCTTTTCCAACAGAATAATGTCTTTCTTTCTTTTGAACTTTTCCTTCGTTTTGAATTACTCCTAAGGTGCCTGGAATTTCAAAGTCAACTGTATTATCGCCCACATAAATGTAATCTACTGCCATGTCGCTAATGGACCATTTATCTAATGGCACCGAATAACTATAACCCACACCGAATAAATTAGCTGGTTTTATTTCCTTCAACTCAGAAAGATCGGCTACTACCACAGGTACATTTTTTCCTCCGATATTATTTACCGCAACAGTATCTCTTCTGCTGTAATTGTAAGAATCTATTTTGTAGTTAGTGATAGGAACAATAGGTGTATGTTTTTCTCTTCCAACATATCTATCAGCCAAAGCCTTTGCTACTGGCGCTTCAAACTCAGGGTCTTCTGTTAACGACACACGAATGGTATCGCCCAAACCATCTTCTAGTAAAGTACCAATTCCTACAGCCGATTTTATTCTTCCATCTTCTCCATCACCAGCTTCGGTAACACCTAAATGCAGCGGATAATTCATG
This sequence comes from uncultured Chryseobacterium sp., assembly GCA_964406465.1. GTDB lineage: Bacteria > Bacteroidota > Bacteroidia > Flavobacteriales_C > JAHEZL01. The sequence goes on along the minus strand of CAYORT010000001.1, from coordinate 349,284 downwards.
TTGTTTTCTTTCATGGTTTTCACCAACAAACGATAGGCTTGCACCATCACTTGTGTGTTACTAGCCTTCATAGAAAGAACAATATTGTGGTAATTCAAATCTTCACAGATGCGCAAAAATTCCATTGCCGATTCAACCATTCCAAGCGGACTATCACCGTATCTCGACATGATTCTGTCGCTCAAAGAGCCGTGGTTGGTGCCAATACGCATAGCAGTGCCATACTCTTTACAAACTTTTACCAAAGGCGTAAATCTCTCGCGAATTCTATCGAGCTCTTGTTGGTATTCTGAATCGGTATATTCTAAAGTTTGAAATTTCTTTTTGTCAACGTAATTGCCCGGATTCACACGCACTTTCTCTATCAATCGAGCAGCAACCTCAGCTGCATTGGGCGTGTAATGTATATCGGCAATCAATGGAACGTTGTAGCCTCTAGCTTTCAGTTCTTTTTTGATATTGGCCAAATTTTCGGCTTCTTTGATGCTTGGCGCTGTAATGCGCACCAACTCACAACCCGACTTTATCATACGAATGGTTTGCTCAACAGTAGCAATGGTATCCATCGTGTCGGTGGTGGTCATCGACTGAATTCTAATAGGATTTTTACCTCCCATTTTAAGGTCGCCTATGCTCACCTCACGTGTAAGCCAGCGTTCGTATTGTGTAAGATTATTGGTGTATAAAGACATGCGGTAAAAATAAGAATTATCAATTATCTTTTCTATATGATTTTTTACCGCCCTCCAAAGTGAGTTTACCTATTAATGCTTTCTATATAAAAACCAAGATTATACATTAGCAAAATGAAATCAAGAATTTTACTCGTACTGGCCATCTGGTTTTTTTTGGATCTGTTCGCATTTGAAGCTATAAAAACCGCTACCACTGGTTTACCCGAATACCTAATAACACTTGCCCATAGCACTTATTGGCTATTCGATTTAAGCTTGCTAATTTTGATGATCTACTTTGGCGCAAAGGGCAACTTTGCTTCGGGCCCCAACAAAAAAATGAATTGGCTAATGGCCTTGGTAATGCTTTCTATCATTCCAAAATTATTTATCTCATTATGCTTGATAGGTGAAGATATTTTTCGATTTGTTTACAGCTTTTTCGACGCTACTGAAAAAGACTCCTTCTTGGTGCCACGAAGCGTTTGGTACAATCGTTTTGTTTTACTCCTTACTTTGATCCCTTTCATTGGCATCATTTACGGTGTTATCAAAGGAAAATACGCTTATAAGGTGCAAAAAGTAAAACTAAAATTTAAAAATTTGCCCGATGCATTTCACGGATATAAAATCACCCAACTTTCTGATATTCACGCGGGGAGTTTCGACAATAAAACAGCAGTAGAAAATGGTATTGCCCTAGCCAACGCTCAACAAAGTGATGTAATCTTTTTTACCGGAGATTTGGTAAACAACAAAGCCGATGAAATGAACGACTGGATTTCTACCTTCTCGAGATTAACTGCTCCGCATGGTAAATTCTCTATCTTGGGCAATCACGATTATGGCGATTATATTCCATGGGAAAGCGCCACTGCAAAAGCAAACAATCTACAGAGATTAAAAGAAGTGCATAAAGAAATTGGATTCAGACTTTTGTTAAACGAAAATTTGAAGTTGGAAAAGAACGGACAAACAATTTCTTTGGTGGGTGTAGAAAACTGGGGAAACAGAGGTTTTGCTAAATATGGTGATCTAAATAGATCGCTGGAAGGCACTAGAAAAGATGAATTTAAAATTTTGCTTTCGCATGATCCATCACATTGGAAAGCTCAAGTATTGCAGCATGAAAGCGACATTCATTTAACCTTATCGGGACACACACATGGCATGCAATTCGGCTTCGAATTATTGGGTTTAAAATGGAGTCCGGTAAAATACATTTACAAGCAATGGGCTGGCGCCTATCGCGACAACAACAAATACATTTACGTCAACAGAGGTTTCGGCTTTATAGGATTTCCGGGCCGCGTAGGCATAATGCCAGAAATAACAGTGATCGAGTTGCTTAAAGCGTAGTGATTTCTTCCTCGGTACTTTTTTGATAAATTCGATACAAAGCCAAGCCGCAAAATACTGTAAAAATGGTTGCGGTTGGCACAAAACTACCCAAAGCTTCATCGCTCGGATTTTCGGTTAAACTGCCAGTATTGTAAGCAACAATCATGGCTAAACTGTTGTTAAAGGCATGCGCAATGATACTGGTTTTGATGTCGCGAGTCCAGTAATACAAATAGCCCAACAACATCCCTAAAATTAGTCGAACAAAGAAACCATAAAACTGAAAATGCACTGCGCTAAAAATGGCTGCTCCAACCAATATAGCAACATGTGGATTCATCTCTGTTTTAAGTAAAATATTTTGCAGTCCAACTCTAAAAATAAATTCCTCTGCAATACCGGTTAATATCCCAACAAACAAAATCATCATCAGCAATTCGGCAATGCTATGCATATCGCCAAAGCATTGCTGAATAATACCCGATTTCACTTCAGAATAAAGCATATCATTTTTGATTTCTTCTATTGGAAAATGCAAACCTTGATTCCATTGTCCAACCAATGATAAGAATGGCAAAGCAAAAAAGAAAGCGAAGATGGCTTGCAAATAATTACTGTATTTATTGCCCTTCAACAAAAAAACGGTGTTGTCTTTGTTTCTGAAAAAGAACACAAAAATAATTCCGGTAATCAATAAAGGTATGTTGCTACTCACCACCAAAAACCACATGGTTTTGGAAACCAAAGATGGATCGGCAATGTACTTGGGGATAATAGAATGACCATACCTTGCCGCGTCATCGGGAGCAGAAAATTTTTGAATACTTATTTCTGTAATCTTATCGAAAGCCCCGTTCACCTTCAACAAATCATCGGGTGAATAATCGAAGGCAACATTAAAAAACAATGAGATCAATAAAGGCACAAAAATCAATGAAGCGACAGTTAATAAGGCAAGAATCAAAAGATCCCATGCGGCAGGAAATCTTTCTTTAAAAATTTGAAATCGAGACTCCATGAATTAAAATTACTTTTTTGATTGATTACTTAGTACTTTTGCCATAACGATGGTAAAGATAGGAAATATAGAATTACCCGATTTTTCATTGTTGCTTGCACCTATGGAAGATGTGAGCGACCCTCCCTTTCGCGCGCTATGCAAAAGGCATGGAGCCGATTTGATGTACACCGAATTCATCTCATCAGAAGGCTTGATTCGTGATGCGCACAAAAGCAGAATGAAATTAGATATTTTCGATCAAGAGCGACCAATAGGCATTCAAATTTTTGGTGGAGATATAGAAGCAATGGGAGAAGCAGCAGAAATTGTTGAAGCAGCAAACCCTGATTTAATCGACATCAACTTCGGTTGTCCGGTAAAAAAAGTGGTATGTAAAGGCGGCGGTGCTGCCATCTTGCAAGACATACCAAAAATGGTTCGCTTGACCGAGCGCATAGTTAAATCAACCAAACTACCAGTTACTGTAAAAACACGTTTAGGGTGGGATGATAAAAGTAAATTCATAGTTGACGTTGCCGAAAGATTGCAAGATGTGGGTATCAAAGCATTATCTATTCACGGAAGAACTAGAGCACAATTGTACAAAGGAGAAGCCGATTGGACCCTCATTGGAGAAGTAAAAAACAATCCGCGAATGAACATTCCTATTTTTGGTAATGGTGATATAGATTCGGCAGAAAAAGCAAAATTATATAAAGAAAGATACGGAGTAGATGGCATCATGATTGGAAGGGCAAGCATTGGAAATCCGTGGGTTTTCAACCAAATAAAACATTACTTAAAAACGGGAGAACACTTACCCGAAGCAACCATAGAACAGCGCGTTGAAGCAGCTAAGTTTCATTTGCAAGAATCTATTCGTTGGAAAGGTGAAAAACTAGGTATTGTTGAAATGCGCCGTCATTACACCAACTATTTCAAAGGCTATCCTGGCATTAAAGATTATCGACAGAAATTAGTTACTGTAGAGATTCCACAGGAATTGGAAAATGTGATGGATGAGATTGCGAAGCAGTATAGTGGGATGGTGTTGTAGTTTTCTTCTTTTCTAAAGAAGCAAAGAGTTCATTTTTTCCTTGATGAAAAAACGAACCAAAAAAATCAATGGCAAAAGATGCTTCCCTCGCTCTCTCCAAAAATTTTCAACCTCCTTTTATCCGGTTTCAATTTTTGGTTCACCGCCTTTCCGCACCCTCGCCTTTTGCCCGGGCCTGCGCACAATAGTGACTCTAGGCTTGAAAAACAGATAATACCTACTTGCTGCCGAATAATAAATAGAATTAACTCGAGACATAAATTTATATATTTTCACCACATGAGAAGTCTATTTATTTTTATAGTGTTTTTTGCATCGTGCGCTACGCAAGATGAGGTGAATCAAAGGAAAGAAATAAAGGTTATTCGCGAAAAATCTGCAAAGGCTATTAAGGATTCAATAGTTAAATCAAAAAACATTTATCCAATTCAAAAGAAAATAAACGATACTGTTACTATGGATGACTTTCCTGTTACAGACGATATGCTCAATGAAAACGATGGCGAACTACAGATTGATAGTATAATCTCTTTCGATAAGGCCTGGTTTTACAATGCTGAGCTCGATCAAACTTTAGTGTTCGAATTATACACAGATTACCATCGCATGTACACCTACCTTTTCTCAACAAAATATATAGAACAAATAAAATCGGATTTAACTCTTCATCGATTCAAAAAAAACACAATTTACACAAGCAATCAGAACGAAATAAAAAGTTATATTCCTCTTTTTGCTCGTCGAGGACAGCAGATCAAAAAAAAATATTTTATATCAAATAAAGGAATTGCCATTGGAGACAAAATACAAAAAGCCATCAAGACATATGGGGCTCCTGATTCTACTTACAGAAATAAAAAAATAACTAACTATATATGGAAGTATCATGGAGAATATGATAATTGGAATGAAACTGTGAGACAAAGAAGAATCGCACGAAATAGCTATGGTTATAAAATAATAATTTATACTCTAAACGATAAGATAATTGCCGTCTGCCTAGTGAAAGAAATACCTTAAAACCATGGGTCACTATTGTGCGCTAGCCCGGGCAAAAGGCGAGGGTGTGGAAAGGCGGTGAACCAAAAATTGAATCCGGATAAAAGGAGGATGAAAATTTTTGGAGAGAGCGAGGGCAGCATCTTTTGCCATTGATTTTTTTGGTTCGTTTTTTCATCAAGGAAAAAATGAACTCTTTGCTTCTTTGAAAAGAAGAACATTAATCCCTCTCCGCAATCACCTCATTAACCTTCATCAAATAATCACCCACACGTTCAAAGTTTGCGTATAGATCTTTGTAGAATAAACCGCTTTTAAAGCTATAAGCGCCATTCTCCATGCTATCTAAATGTTGTTCTTGCGCCTTATCGCGAAGAGCATCTATTTCCTCTTCAATTTTCTTAGCATCGCCAAGTGTTACATCATTGTAATCACTCTTAAGATTTTGAATCAAAATATCGAAGGCTTTATCTAGTTTATCTAACATTTGATTCAAACAATCTCTTTGCTCTTGAATGAACCAAACCTTGTTTTCTTTCTTACGCTCCATAATAAGTGCGTTGGCATAGTAGATATCTCCTACTTGCTCTAAGTCACCTACCATTCCAATAATTCGTCTAATGCATACAGAATTCTCTTCGGTGAGTTCACCTTGTGATACCTTACTTAAAAAATTGGTGATTTCCTCTTGCATATTATCGGTAATATCTTCTCTTTTTCTCATTTCCACAATGAGATCTTCAAAGTTATTGCTCTCTTGTTCTTTCAATAAATTTCTAAAAGTGGCATTCATCAATTTAGTTAATTCGGCGAATTTCACCAATTCTTTTTTTGCTTCTGTTATAGATATCTCTGGAGAGGTTAATAAACCACTGTCCATAAATTCGAGATGATACTCTTCATCGGCATTGCCTTTCGATTTCACCGATTGTGTAGCCAACTTCACAAGATATGGCAACAAGCCAATCATAATTAAAACATTAATTACATTGTATGAAGTATGAAAAATAGCGATGCCCATTGGCGCACCTACAGTGGTGTAGATGCTCTCTTGTCCGAAAATAGTCTCAGCAATAAAATCGATTTGCGGAGTGATAATGCTCAGCAATAAAATCATCCACACACTACTTATCAAATTAAAAATAGAATGTATCCTTGCAGCTCTTTTGGCGTGAACATTACCTGCATAAGCCGAGATTTCGGCATTGATGGTAGAACCAATATTGTGCCCCAACACCATTGCGAATCCTGTTTCTATAGGCAACACCCCAACATAACAAGCAATTTGAGTAAATACTACTGCAGCTGCCGATGATTGCAATAAAAAGGAGAATACAGCACCAATCAAAACAAAAGATATCGTGCTTAAAAATGTAACATCACCAGCTTCAAAAATTTTTAAAGTATGAAAAGAAGTAACGCAATCTTTCAAGATGGAAAAGCCCCAAAATAAAATGGCGAAACCAATGATTATTTCACCCACAAACTTTACCTTTTTCTTTTTTGCAAATACTAGCGGAACACCCATCGCGATTAAAGGCAAAGCGGCATAATACATCTCTGTATTAAAGCCAATGGTAGCTACCAACCATGAGGTAATGGTTGTGCCTATGTTTGCTCCCAAGATAATGCTACCCGATTGCAAAAGCGTAAGAATTCCGGCATTTACTAAACTAACGGTTACAACAATAGTAGCCGATGAAGATTGCACTAAAGCAGTAGTAAATATTCCTTTGAAGACACCTGCAAAACGATTCTCGGTGGTTGAACTCAACATTTTTCCTAGGTTATCTCCTAACACTTTTTGCACTCCTTCGCTCATCATTTTTAAGCCAAAAAGCAAGAAGGCCAAGGAGCCTAATAGATATAAAATGTTATATAGTTCTGCGTTCAATTAATTACTGTTTTTTGATATGACGCAATACTTTTGCTTCTATGTAAAAAATGATTTCTTCGGCCATATTCTTAGTTAAATCGCCCATTCTTTCAATCTTACGCATTGCCCCCATGATGTACAAAATCTCTTCCGCTTTTTCGGGATTAGATTTCATTTTCTGAATTGCAATTTTAGTTGCTTCTCTGTTGTATTGGTTAAGCAATTCATCAAGATTGAAAACTTTTCTGGCCAAGCTAGGATCTTCCTGACGGTAGGCATCCATGATCAATGAGAACATTTCCAACACTCTGTCGAATGCCGGCATAATATTAAACACGTCAAGAATATCTTGTGGAAATGGTCCGGGAGCATAATTCACATACATCGCCAAACCTTCGGCATTGTCACCAATTCTTTCTAAGCTGTGATTCATTTTGATACAAGCCAAAACGAAACGCAAATCGATAGCAACAGGATTGTAAAGTGCCAAGATATTTTCGCAATCGCGATCGATGGTTAACTCAGATGCGTTAACACGTTTATCATTTGCTACCACATGGCTCGCTAAATCTCTATCGCTAGTTGAAATAGCCTCTTTACTTTTCTCAATTTGAGAATGCACCAATTGAAGAAGTTGAAAAACTTCGTCTTTTAAGTGTTGTAATTCTGCTGCTAAATGTGACATATAATAATTCTGAATTTTTAATTTCTAATTCTTAATTCTCAGTTTATTTATTTTTACTCTTAATGACTTAATTAAAAATTAAGAATTAAGGACTAAAAATCTTTCTATCCAAATCTTCCAGTAATATAATTCTGTGTTCTTTCTTGTTTAGGGTTGGTGAAAATAGTTTTTGTTTCATCGTATTCCACCAAATCACCCATATAGAAGAAGGCGGTATTATCGCTAATTCTACCTGCTTGTTGCATGTTGTGTGTAACAATTACGATGGTATACTTCTCCTTCAACTCCCAAATTAAATCTTCAATTTTCGATGTGGAAATTGGGTCGAGTGCAGAAGCAGGTTCGTCCATCAACAAGATGCTTGGTTCTAAGGCCAAAGCTCTTGCGATACATAATCTTTGCTGCTGTCCGCCCGATAAGGAAAGTGCCGATTTTTTCAAATCATCTTTCACCTCTTCCCACAAAGCCGATTGTTTCAAAGATTTTTCAACCGTTTCTTCAATCAATTTCTTGTTTTTGATGCCTTGTATTTTTAGTCCGTAAGCAACATTCTCGAAAATAGATTTCGGAAAAGGATTGGGTTTTTGAAACACCATTCCAACTTTTTTACGAAGCTCTTCCACACGCACCATCTTTTGGTAAATATCTTTTCCATCAATGATGATATCGCCTTCTTTTTTAAAGCCTTCCACGTAATCATTCATTCTGTTGAAAGTGCGCAAAAAAGTAGATTTTCCGCAACCAGAAGGACCGATAAACGCTGTAACCGTATTAACCTTTATGGCCATATTGATATTTTTTAGGACTTGTTTCTGACCGTAAAAAACATCGAGGTTAATGGCCTCTAATTTTTTTTCTTTAATGCTTAATTTTTCCATAGAAAATATTTTACCATTTCACTTTTTTCTGCCATCTATTTCGCAGATAAACTGCGAAACCATTTAACAAAAATGTAATGAATAACAATATGATAATACCTGCTGCTGCGCGTTTGGCAAACTCACCTAAATCATCTGGTCTTCCAATCCAATCGTAAATTTGCATAGGCAACACTGTAAATTCGCTTAATGGTCCGTCGGGAATTTTAGTAATAAAAGTACTCGCACCAATCACAATCAAAGGAGCAGTTTCGCCAATTGCTCTTGAAATAGCTAAAATAATTCCTGTTACAATACCTCCAGCTGAAGCCGGTAATACCTGATGCCAAATGGTTTGCCAAGTGTTTGCGCCCATTCCGTAGGAAGCTTGACGGATACTATCGGGAACAGCTTTTAAAGCTTCACGAGTAGAAACAATTATAATGGGCAAGATTAGCAGAGCCAAAGTACATGCACCCGCTAAAATACTTGTTCCAAAATGCAATGTTCTTACAAAGATTTGTAAACCAAGCAAACCGTAAATAATAGAAGGAACACCTGCAAGGTTAGCCAAATTGATTTCAAGGAAATTTGCCAATCTTCCTTTCTTAGAATATTCTTCAAAATACAAGCCGGCAGCAATACCAATTGGAATGGAGATAATAGCCGTTAAACCCAATATCCACAAAGTACCTGTCCATGCAGGAAAAATACCCGCTCTTTTTGGTCGAGAAGAAGAATAGTTGGTTAAGAAATCCCAATCAATGGTGCTAATTCCTTTAATTAAAATATCACCTAAAAAGATTACAAGCATTAGCAATCCAAAGATGGTACAAGCCATACCCAGATAGCTAAATGCTTTATCTTTCAATCTATTTTTATCAGCGCTAGTCATATTTAGCTCTAAAGCGTTTTTTAATGTAGAAGCTCACACTATTCAAAATAAATGTGAAGACAAACAATGTTACTCCGGCTGCGAAAATGGTTTGATATTCAATTGAATCTTGCTGAACATCTCCTGTGCTCATATTAACAATGAAAGCAGTGATTGTAGCAACAGTTTCACGAGGGTCGGCAGTTAAATTGGCCATATTTCCTGCAGCAACCGTTACAATCATTGTTTCGCCAACCGCTCTTGCAAATCCAAGGATGATAGAAACCATGATACCTGAAGACGCTGCAGGTAAAATCACTCTAAACGATGTTTGCAATCGTGTTGAGCCCATTCCATAAGCACCTTCACGAAGCGATTTTGGAACAGCATATAAGGCATCTTCACTTAACGAGGAAATCATTGGTATAATCATGATACCCATTACCAATCCGGCACTTAATGCATTCAACCCTGCAAGGTTTGGAATATAATTTTGCAAAAAAGGAGTAACTACCGTTAATGCGAAAAAACCATATACCACGGTTGGTATTGCGGCCAAAACCTCTAACAAAGGTTTTACATAATATCTAAATTTCTTTGGAGCGTATTCACTAAGGTACACGGCAATGATAACACCCATTGGAACAGCAAAAATCATCGCAATAAAAGTGGTAAGCAAGGTACCTGCCAACAAAGGCATAATACCAAAATGTTTAACTGTGGAAACCGGACTCCAAACAGTATCGGTTAAAAACTCCCAAATGGACACATGCTGAAAAAAAGTGTAGCTCTCTGAAAACAATACCCATATGATACTAGCTGTTGTTAGCACAGTAATTAGGGCACATATCATTAACACTCTTTTCATTCTTGTTCTATTTTAACAGTAAAACCTGCCACTCGAAAGTAGCAGGTTTCAAATATATAATTAAAAATATATTTCTATTTCAATGTTGCTTTGAAAGCTTCCCATTTTGCCAATTCAGCTTTGTATTGATCAGCTGTTAAAGCTACATATTTAGCTTCTGGAACTAATTTAGAAGCGTTATTCAAGTAGAAAGTTACGAAAGAAGAAACTTCTGCTTTTTTTGCTGCTTCTGCACTTACATAAATGAATAACGGACGAGAAAGTGGAGCGTAAGAACCATCCATGATGGTTTTCTCATCTGGCGTTACTGCGCCGTTTCCATTGTCAACAGCAACTACTTTCAATTTAGCTTTGTTAGCAGCATAGTATCCATAGCCAAAGAAACCAAGGGCGAATTTATCACCAGCAACAGCTTGAACCAATTGGTTGTCGTTTTCACTTGCATTGTAGTCTGTACGGCAAGCACCTTTTTTACCATTGATAGCTTCAGTGAAGTATTCGAAAGTACCTGATTCGTGACCAGCACCATGAAGGTTAATTGGTTCGTTAGGCCATTCTTTTCTAATTTGATTCCATTTAGTGATTTTGCCTTGCGCTTCTGGAGCCCAAATCATTTTTAACTCAGCCACAGTGATGCTAGTTAACCAAGTGTTTTGTGGATTAACTACGATAGACAAACCGTCTTTACCAATCTCCAATCCTTCGTATTTAATACCCAAACTATCGCACTCATGAGCTTCAGAACCTTTAATAGGACGAGAAGCATCACAAATATCAATCTCTTTTCTGATGAATTTTTTGAAACCACTACCTGTACCACCGCCCGCAACTGCGAAATCAACACCTTCATTTTCACCTTTAAAATCTTCAGCGATCAACTGAGTAATTGGCAAAACTGTACTTGAACCATCAATTTTAATTGTTCCACCTACTTTAGTAGAATCTCCACCTTTAACATCTCCTTCTGCACCGCCGCCACAAGAAAACAATGTGGTTAAAACGGCTACTGATAATATTAATTTTTTCATGTTTTTTTATTTTATGGAGCGAAGATATAAAGTTAATTCACCCTATAGCTTCGCTCAATGTTAAGTAATAGTTAACTTTTAGTAGTTTACTTGCACCTGAAGACGTAACAAATTGCCAATCTGATGGTTAGATTTCTTTACAGCATCTTCGTAAACTCTATCCGACATGGTGTACATCGCTACAATTTCTAGTTGTTTGAATGGCTGCCACTCAATACCAAACTCATAATCGTGAACAACATATCTACGAGCATCTAGCTCATGTTTTTTACCTCCTTGGTAATATTGCCCTTTAACAAATGGGAAAAGAGTGTGCTTACCAATATCCAACTTGTAATTGATAAGTGCATATCCACCTTCTAAATTCTTAGTCATAATACTATTAGAAGCAACATCATATTCAGGACCTTTACCAACTGTATATTCAACTTGAACACCAAAAGGTTTTGGGTACAAAATCAAACTCCCCCCCAATCTTTGATCATCAAACTCGGGTCCGCCTTTTACTCCTTTTGTTATAGAAGTTACTACTACTTTCCCTGAATAAGCTTGTGCACCAACTTCTAAAATCTGGCCGTTTTTAAACTGGAATGGGTAAGACAAACGTGATACTACATGCAGGTTATTGTTGGCTTCTGGTCTATTGGCAGTTTGACCGTTAAATACTCCAAAACCAAAAACACCGTAGTCACCAGATCCTTTCAAACCATCATTCACAAGTGAACTAAATCTTTTTCTTATTTTCTCAGGCGCCCAGTAGAACAAGGCAGCGATGTCACGCTCATTAGAAAGTGCCGAATTGAAAGCATCGTTACGATCTAGAGACAAACGATTTTGAGATGACTGAAGGTTTTCGAAACCATAAGGAATTTTACTCTGTCCTACTCTAAAACGAAATTCTTTCTTTTTATCTACAGAAATATCAAAATAAGCATCTCTAATTTGAAAGAAGTTCAACGAAGTGGCACTAGCTGCTGATGCAAAATCTGGCTGCACATACATGTACACATGCTCGTTCAATTGACCAAAAAAGATCAATCGACCACGTCTAATGAACAAACCGTTATTATCACCCCATGATTTATCACACTGCTCGCAACCTAAATTTGGATTGGTCTCCAAAAAACGATTGTATCTTATTTGAGAATACCCTCTAATTTGAATCTTTTCGTACCAATGAGATTTCTTTTCTTCTTTTTTCTCAACAGGTTTTGCTATTGAGTCAGTTTGAGCGATTGCCGATCCAGCGATCATAATTCCTAAAGCTGCACTTAACAAGTTTTTTACTTTCATATTACTTTAAATTAACTGCGACAAATGTATATTTAACATTGAGATAACAAGGTTAAGAAAATGTTATGCTATGGTTAACCTTGTGTAATTGCTTGCCCTACCCTCTTTCTGTATTTACCTTTAATAGCGAATTATAAATGAATAATGTATTTTTGAAACTTCAGTATGGAAAACATAAAACACAAAATATTAATAGTAGACGATGACAGGGACATCCTAGAATTTGTTTCTTACAACCTTAAGAAAGAAGGATTCGATGTTTTTAAAGCTGAAAATGGTAAAATCGGATTGGAATTAGCCATAAAAGAAATTCCCGATTTAATTCTGTTGGATGTGATGATGCCCGAAATGGATGGCATTGAAACTTGCTACCAACTTAAAGATAAATCCGAATTAAAGAATACTGTCATCGCTTTTCTAACCGCACGTAATGAAGATTATTCAGAAATATCAGGTTTAGAAGCGGGTGCCGACGATTATATTTCAAAACCTGTTCGACCGCGCGTTTTAATTTCGCGCATCAAAGCCCTACTTAGAAGAAAAGGAAAAGGTGGTAGTGAGCCAGAAGAGGTAAAAACTTCTATCGTAATCGACAATTCAAGATACCTTGCCATTAAAGGTGAAGAAGAAATTGTTTTGCCGCGCAAAGAATTTGAATTGCTGAAACTTCTTCTATCTGAACCAGGAAAAGTGTTTCTGCGCAATGAAATATTAGATAAGGTATGGGGAACAGAAGTAGTGGTTGGCGATAGAACTATTGATGTTCACATTAGAAAACTACGCGAAAAAATTGGCGACGATTATTTAGTGACTGTAAAAGGTGTAGGATACAAATACGAAGAACAAAACGATGAACTTCTCTAATCCGAAACGATTAATTTTTATACTCGCACTTTTTGCTGCGCTGTTGTTTTATGTGCTGGTAATCATCTTCTTTTTTGATGCAGAATGGTGGCAACTCTTGTTTAGCGGAGTGTTCTTCTTTGTTTGTGTTTATTCCATCACTTATTTGCTCATTAAAAAATTTGTGACCGAGAAAATCAAAGGTATTTACAAGAACATTACTACCCACAAATCTGATGATTTATTCGAAACCGATATTCAAAAATCATGGGAAGAAAATCCGTTAGACGCTGCTACCGAGAAAGTGGAGCGCTGGACAGAGAAGCAGAAAACAGAGATTGCAGCGCTTCAAAAGCAAGAAAAATTTAGAAAAGAATTCTTGGGCAATGTGGCACATGAACTAAAAACACCTGCCTTCAATTTACAAGGTTATATTCTCACCTTACTCGATGGAGGATTAGAAGACGACAGCATCAACATCGATTATCTTAAACGCGCAGCCAACAATGCCGAAAGAATGATTAGTATCATTGAAGACTTAGATGAAATATCACGCTTAGACTCAGGCGAAATTGCTGTGCATAAAAGTGTATTTAACATCACCGAACTTACCAATGAAGTAATACACTCTCAAGAAATTCAAGCAAAGAAAAAAGGCATTGAAATTAAAATTGATAAACCGCGTGATTATTACGTTAATGCCGACAAAGACAAGATTCGTCAGGTATTGGTTAACCTTATCGTAAACGCTGTAAAATATGGCATTCAAGGCGGTTGGGTTAAAATTCAATTCACCGATCTAGACGGCAATCTTATGGTAGAAGTGGAAGACAATGGTATTGGTATAGAAGAAAAACATTTACCTCGACTATTCGAACGTTTTTATCGTGTAGATGAAAGTAGAAGTAGAGAATTGGGTGGTTCTGGCCTCGGTCTCGCGATTGTTAAACATATACTTGATGCGCATCAGCAAAACATTGGTGTGCGTAGCTCGGTTAAATCGGGAAGTGTGTTTTATTTTACTTTGGCAAAGGGGAAGAAGTAAGAGCATTGCATTTAGCGAAACACATGGGTGTGTACATTGCATAGAAAATCGAAATTTAATCCTTATGCATATTCTCCAAATACTCCTGCTCCGTCTGCCCTTTCGTAGCAACAAACTCCGCCTTCAATCCCAACACATGTAAATCCATAATGGTAGAATATCCCGAGCGACAAATGATTTTCTTTGCTGAGTAAAGTGCAACAACGAAATCGTTATCTTCTAAATGAGGAACGATTGATAATTTTGAATCCGCCAGTTGTCGGACAGGTTTTTGAATTCTGAATTCTGAATTGTTAGGAGTGCCTGCGATGATTAAAGTTTCACCATTTATCTTCTCAAAATCGCTTTTCAATTTCTCAAAAAATAATGTGCGCTGTGGTTCTGGTCCGGAGACGATTCCAACGACTTCGTATTTTTTTTCTGCAGCAATATTTCCTTTGGTGAAGCGAGATTGCGGACCAATATATTTTAAATTCTTGGGAAAGTTCTTTTTGTAATATTCATTCTTAGGATGTGATAAATCGCCTGATAAATTAAGGGCTCCTTCATAATCGGGAACCCAACATTCATCGTATTTCTCTATGAACCATTTATTGATTTTGAAGAGCAGCTTCTCTGCGAACGGACTAATAATATTCACCTGATGAGTGATGAAAACAGAGTGAATCTTCTTATTCCACAATCCAAAACGATTGTCGGAAATCACCATATCAATTTTATACTCTTCAACTACCTTCTCTAAGTGCTGATGTTCTTTGTAAATAGACCACAAGATTTTAGGCACTTGAATCAACATAGAAAAAATCATGTTGCCCGAATAATTAATGCTTACGCCTTTCCAATCTATGAACGTACACTGCGGAAATCTAGCTTTTAAAAGCACTAACGGCGCGCCATCGGCACCAATGAGAACTTCATTTCCCTCATGCAACAAGCGCTCAATGATGGGCATACAACGGGTAGCGTGTCCCAATCCCCAATTCAATGGCGCAACGAGTATTTTCTTTTTTATGTTCAAAGCTTTTCTACTTTTGCAAACTTACTTATAAAGTTTAAAGTTGGCTAACATTAAACTTTGAACCTTAAACATTTAACATGGCGAAGAGAAAGCTACAAAGATTTGCAGAAGTTGAAACATTCGACAATGTTGCTAAACCAACCATTGAAGAAGCGATGAACGATTCTTTTCCTTTGAAAGGGAAATGGAACAAAGATTTTTTTAAAAACGACAATCCGATAGTTCTTGAGTTGGCTTGCGGCAAAGGTGAATATACCATTGGCTTAGCAAAGAACTACCCCAATAAAAATTTCATTGGAATAGACATCAAAGGAAATCGTTTGTGGAACGGAGCAAAATACGCTTTGCAAAATAAAATGACCAATGTTGGTTTTGTGAAAACCAGAATAGATTTCATCACCAACCTCTTTGGTCCCGATGAAGTGAGTGAAATATGGATTACTTTTCCCGATCCGCAGAAACCTAAAAACAGAGCAAGAAAAAGACTTACGGGAGAAATGTTTTTAGATAGATATCGTCAATTATTGAAAAAAGGTGGTAGCGTAAATTTAAAAACCGATAGTACTTTCTTTTACGAATTTACCAACGAAGTGGTGAATGAAAATAAATTGGAAGTTAAAGTGAATTCAGCCAATATCTACGAAGAATTAATTCCTTCTCTAGGCGAGGCTCCTCTAGCCA
Source organism: uncultured Chryseobacterium sp. (assembly GCA_964406465.1). GTDB lineage: Bacteria > Bacteroidota > Bacteroidia > Flavobacteriales_C > JAHEZL01. The sequence continues at coordinate 333,145 of CAYORT010000001.1, read as the reverse complement.
AAGACCTTATGATTCGAACCTACTATGAAAGCAGATGGTTGAGTGAAGGAAAAAAAATAAAATTTATTTCGTTCATTCCTTAAGTTACTTTCTTTATCTTCTTACTTTTGAACTTTAATCAAATCACATGTATCAATTAGCAGTTATAGGGGCCGGACAACTTGGAAGCAGACATTTGCAAGGTTTGGCAAAAGCCAATTTAGAAGCAGAAATATGGGTGGTTGACGTTTCGCAAGAATCGCTCAACATCGCAGAATCTCGATATAATGAGGTGAAGTCGGATAAAATGAAAGTCCACTTTATCACTGATTTCAAAAAAATAACTACTTCGAAAATTAATTTTGCCATTATCGCCACCGGTTCAAAATACAGGCTTCATGCATTACAAAGCCTAAGCAATCAATGCGCTGTTGAATACCTTTTATTGGAAAAAATACTTTTCCCTTCAATTGAAGAATACAGCATCGCATCTCAAATTTTAAGAGAAAAAAACATTAAAACTTGGGTAAACTGCTCTATGAGAATGAACGATTTCTTTAGAAGTATAAAGGAAGAAATCAACGGAAGCAAATTCACTTTAGCAATTAGTGCAAAGTCGGCCGGACTAGCTTGCAATGGCATTCACTACTTAGATTATTTTGCTTACTTAGCGGGTAGCTCAAACATCAAATTAACGGCCGAATTGAGTAAACAATACGAATCGAAAAGACTTGGTTATATTGAATTTGACGGAGCTCTGAACGGAATTGATGAGAAAGGAAATATGGTAAATATTACCTCCATCAACAACGGTGCATTGGAAATTAATTACCTCATTCAAACCGCCGACAAACAAATCATGATCGACGAAATGAATGGTGAATATTGGATGAAATCGGCTGCCACCAACAACACTTGGAAACAAGATAAATTTAAAGTACAATACCAAAGTGAGCTTTCGGGCATCATCGCTGAAACAGCTATAAAAAATGGTACTTGCAAGCTAACTCCCTACGAAGAAGCCGAAAGAATTCATTTACTATTTTTGAATCCTTTTCTACAATACATGCAACAATCCTCTAAAGAAAAAATTACAATATGTCCGATAACCTAAATAAAAAAGTGTTGTTGATTGGAACAACACAAATGTCATTAGATTACTTAAAAGTATTGAAGGCATTAAATTGCGAAACAACGGTGGTTGGTCGCGGACAAAAAAATGCGGATGCCTTTGAAAAAGAAAGTGGAATTAAACCACATGTAGGCGGAGTAGATGTATTCTTACAAAACTCCTCTGCAGAAAATTTCGATGCAGCAATAGTAGCGGTTGGTGTTGAAAAACTTGCTGAAGTAACAAAAGCATTGGTAAATAAGGGCTTTAAAAACATCTTATTGGAAAAACCGGGTGCACTGCACAAACAAGAAATTCAAGATTTGGCAAACTTCATTTCTAGCACAAAGGCCAATGTTCTTTTGGCTTACAACAGAAGATTTTACGCTTCGGTTCTAGAAGCAGAAAAAATTATCGAGAAAGATGGCGGAGTAAAATCATTCAATTTTGAGTTTACTGAATGGGCTCATGTAATTGAAAAAACTAACAATATTGATTTAGTAAAAACCAACTGGTTTTATGCCAATTCCACGCACCCTGTAGATTTAGCTTTCTACCTTGGTGGTAAACCTGTGCAACTTAAATCTTTCTCAGCAGGAAAATTGTCGTGGCATGACAAGGCTGTATTTGCCGGCGCAGGCATTACCGATAAAGGAGCCCTCTTCTCATACGGCGCCAATTGGGCTGCTCCAGGCCGATGGGTGGTAGAAATTTTAACCGATAACTTCCGATTGTATTTTAAACCAATGGAGGATCTTCAAATACAAAATAAAGGAAGTGTTGCTGTAAATAAAGTAGAATTCGACAATAAACTTGACGTTGATTTTAAGCCAGGTTTGTATCTTGAAACCAAAGCTTTTTTAAGCAATGATTTTTCAAGATTTCCAACCATCGCAGAACAAGCAGAACTGGCAAATTTCTATGATGAAATGATCAATGGAAACTGATTTTTTTCTTCAGGTTTACCAAGTAGTACGATTGATTCCAAAAGGTAGAGTTACCTCTTATGGTGCCATAGCAAAATACCTTTCTTCACCTCGTGCATCACGCTCAGTTGGCTATGCTATGAATGCTTCTCATGCCCAAAAACCCAGTGTGCCGGCTCATCGCGTGGTGAATAGAAACGGACTCCTTACCGGAAAGCACCATTTCAAAAACCCCGATGAAATGCAAAAGAAATTAGAGAAAGAAGGGGTTAAAGTGAAAAAAGATCAAGTACAAAATTTCGATAAAATATTCTGGGACCCCACTATTGAATTGGCTTTGTAAAGCTTCTTAAGAATTATTCTAAATAATGATTCTGTTTTATTAAATTTGCCACATGGCAATTGGTAATGAGCAAATATTAAAAGCTTTAGAATCGGTGCAGGAGCCCGATTTAAAGAAAAATATCGTTGAACTAAATTTGGTTAGCGATATACAAATTCAAGACAAGAAAATCTCCTTTACGCTTAAGGTGCACAACCCCGCATTACACAACAAAAAGAAAATGGAAGAAGCTTGTGCTTTTGCCATGGAACGCTTTGTTGGTAAAGAATATAGCACTACTGTAAATGTTATTGCATTGCCGGTAGATCGCCCTAATGAATTGCGCAAAGTTTTACCAAATGTTAAAAACATCATCGCCATTTCATCGGGCAAAGGCGGTGTTGGAAAATCTACAGTTACTGCCAACCTAGCGGTTGGTTTGGCCCAAAAAGGATACAAAGTGGGCTTGGTAGATGCCGATATTTACGGTCCGAGCATGCCTTTGATGTTCGACTGCTTAGAGGAAAAACCAGAAGCATTTGAGAAAGATGGCAAAACATGGATTCGTCCGGTAACCAGCTATGGCGTTAAAATGTTATCTATTGGATTCTTCGCCAATGCCGATCAGGCCATTGCGTGGAGAGGTCCGATGGCTTCTCGTGCGCTCGGACAAATGTTTACCGAGGCCTTTTGGGGAGAGCTTGATTTTATGTTAATCGATTTACCTCCGGGCACTGGAGATATTCACCTTTCTTTGGTACAAACCGTTCCGGTAACCGGAGCAGTAATTGTAACCACTCCGCAAGGAATCGCTTTAGCCGATGTGCGCAAAGGTGTTGCTATGTTTAAAATGGATTCTATCAATGTTCCTGTTTTGGGTATCGTTGAAAACATGGCTTACTTCACCCCTGCCGAATTACCAAACAACAAATATTACATCTTTGGAAAAGAAGGAGGAGTAGCATTGGCCGAAAAAATGGGCTTACCGCTTCTAGCTCAAATTCCATTGGTACAAAGCATATGCGAATCGGGCGAAGCAGGAAGACCAGCAGTTTTGCAAGAAGATACACCTCAAGCTTTGGCATTTAAAGAGCTAGTGAGCAATGTGGAAGCAGCAGTTGAAAAAAGAAATGCGGAAGCTGAGCCGACGAAAACATTAAAAATAACGCACGGACATCATCATTAAAATTCAAACTATGAGCTATAGTGAAGTGTTACAGAAAGTAGAAGATTCATTAACGAAAATTCGTCCGTTTTTACACGCCGACGGCGGTGATGTTAAGGTGGTAGAATTTACTGCTGATTATAACCTAAAACTAGAATTCATTGGCGCATGTAAAGATTGTTCAATGAATAGAATGACCTTTAAAGCAGGCATTGAAGAAAACATTAGAAGAGACGTTCCTGAAGTAACAAGCATAGAAGCAATTGGGGTTTAATCCCAAGGCAAAAATCTTTCGTTTTGAATTACTTTTAATTGCGGTTTCATTTCATTCAATTTCTTGCCATTTAGCACTGCTTCATACTTTTCGATATAATTGCTAGCCATCTTTGCAGAATTAAAAAACTCAACAGCATATTCGTGACATTTTTTGCGATCGTATTGCGAAGAATGTTGAAGAGCTTCAGCTAACTCGGATGAATGTGAGGATAAAAATCCGATTTCTTTATTCACGATTTCTGGCAGAGAGCCGTATGGTGTGGCGAAAACCGGACAACCGAAATACAGACTCTCTACAATAGATAAACCGAAGGGCTCATTCCACAAAACAGGGAATATCAAACCTTTCGACTTTTGCAAAACAGCCAGTTTATCTTGTCCGCCCAACATTCCATGAAATCTAACTCGCAAACTTGTTGTAAATCGAAAACCCATTGAAATATTTAATCGTGTTCCTCCAATCACATGCAATTTTTCATTGGTTGTTTTCTCCACCACAGAAATTGCACCTTTCACATTCTTAACTCGCCATGCAGCTTTCGCTAAAAAATGAAAATATTTTCTTTCGTTATTTAAATCAGCTTTGCCGTAATCATTCCAATCCAAACCATTGTAAACAAAAGAATTTGAGCCATATCTTTCGGCGTGATTACTTGATACAAAAACCGAATTTTCGTCAAACTCATTTTTGTCATTACTGTTGCCGTGAACAGTTACGATGTATGGCACATTTATTTCCTCTTTTGGTGAAAAATTAAAATGAACAACATCTATATCTTGTGGAATTTGTGAAGCAATAGATTTTGTATGATCTCGAATTATCACCTTTGCAAAATCACATGTAGAGCCTTCTTTAACGAGATACGTCAATTGATGCCCAAGTTTCAACAACTCTTTTCCTAAATACCAAATGACACGCTCTGTTCCGCCATAATTTACAGCAGGAATTTTTCCGTTATCTACAATTAAAACATGCATGAAAAATGTGATTATGATTTTAAAGATAGATAAACATTTTTATCGCCAAAGAAGTTAACACTTAAACGGTAAGAAGTTTTTGCTTTTTTACTTTCCTTTTTTACCCAGTTAATTATTTTTGTTAAAAATCACAATTATGGCAAAAGCTAAAGCAGAAAAAAAACCGAAAAGCATTTTAACTCAAAAATCTCTCGACTTCTTAGAAGCCTATATCAATAACCCCTCTCCTACTGGATTTGAAGCCGAAGGACAAAAATTATGGTTGAAATATATCAAGCCATATGTTGACACTTACACGGTTGACAATTACGGTTCTGTTGCTGCCATTATCAACCCCGAAGCAAAATACAAAGTAGTGATTGAGGCGCATGCCGATGAAATTTCTTGGTTCGTGCATTTAATCACCAAAGAAGGATTCATTTATTTGAGAAGAAATGGTGGTAGCGATCATCAAATTGCACCTTCAAAAAGAGTAAATATTCATACTGAAAAAGGAATTGTTAAGGCGGTTTTCGGCTGGCCTGCTATTCATACAAGAATCGACGGTAAAGAAGAAACACCTAAATCAACAAACATTTGGTTAGATTGTGGAGCTGAATCGAAAGAAGAAGTAGAAAAATTAGGAATCAATGTGGGTGATGTTGTTACATATGAAGATGAATTCATCATCTTGAATCAAAAATATTTTGTTGGTCGCGCATTAGACAACCGTTTGGGTGGTTTTATCATCGCCGAAGTAGCGAGATTGTTGAAAGAATCGAAAACTAAATTGCCATTTGGCTTATACATCGTGAATGCGGTGCAAGAGGAGGTTGGATTGAGAGGTGCTCAAATGATTACTGAAACTATTCGTCCGAATGTTGCCATAGTAACCGACGTTTGTCACGACACCGGAACGCCATTAATCAACATCAAAGAACAAGGTGATACCAGATGTGGAAAAGGTCCGGTTTTAACAACTGGTCCGGCCGTTCACAACAACCTTTTAAAACTCATCAAAGACGTTGCTGGAAAAAACAAAATACCTTTCCAAAGATTAGCTGCATCTCGCGCCACAGGAACAGATACCGATGCTTTTGCTTATTCAATTGGCGGTGTTCCTTCTGCTTTGATTTCCATTCCGTTAAGATACATGCACACCACTGTTGAGGCTTCGCACAGAGACGATGTGGAAAACGTAATTAAGTTGATTTTAGAATCGGTAAAAACGATTAAGAACAATCAAGATTTCAGATATTTTTCGAAAATATAGATGTGTGGAATTAGCGGCATAATAAGTAAACAAACTTTATCGCAAAACGATATCGCTCAGCTGAGCGCATCGGTAAAAGCAATGAACAAAAGAGGTCCCGATAGCCAAGGGACCTTTGTTCATGATAAGGTTGGCTTAGGACACGCGCGTTTATCCATTATGGATACCAGTGCGGCCGCTAGTCAGCCTTTCGTGCACGAAGATGGAAATCATGTACTGGTTTTCAATGGTGAGATTTACAATTTTAAGGAGCTGAGAATTCCGTTAGAAAAAGAAGGGATTAAATTTAGAACACATTCAGACACCGAGGTTTTACTGGAGTTGTACAAAAAGGAAAAAGAAAAATGCATCGACCAATTTGTTGGATTTTTTGCCTTTGCTATTCTTGATAAAAGAGATGGTTCTGTTTTTATAGCCAGAGATAGATACGGAATAAAGCCTTTATATATCTATCAGGATGAACATAAGATTTTGTTCGGCAGTGAATTGAAATCCATCATGGCTTTCGATATCAAAAAAGACATCAATTTTACTGCCTTATACCAATTCTTGCAGTTCAATTACATACCAGGCAATCAATGTATTTTTAAGAATGCCCGACAACTGGAGCAAGGGCATTATGCGTTGATAAAAAACAACGAATTAAAAATTTCGAAATACTACCAAATACCAGTTACAAGAGGAGAATACAGCAATCTTTCTTACCCTGAGGCACAAAAGAAATTGATGGAATTGTTGGATAAATCGGTAGAAAGAAGGATGATCGCCGATGTACCTTTGGGAGCATTTTTGAGCGGGGGCACAGATTCATCGATAGTAACTGCTTTAGCCAGTAAAAAAACAGAAAAGTTGAATACCTTTTCTATTGGATACCAAGATGAGCCCTTGTTTGACGAAACAGCATATGCAGAAGAAGTAGCAAAAAAATTCAATACCAATCACACCGTTTTTAAACTCACCAACAAAGATTTATACAATGTTTTAGAGGAAGTATTGGAATATACCGATGAGCCATTTGCCGATTCATCGGCCTTGGCAGTGTACATTTTGAGCAGAGAAACACGTCAAAAAGTAACGGTTGCCCTTTCGGGAGATGGCGCAGATGAACTATTTTCTGGCTACAACAAGCACAAGGCCGAATATATCATGCGACATCCATCGGCAGCAGGCAGCATCATTAATAATTTTGGCTGGCTTTGGAAAAACTTGCCGCAATCGAGAAACAGTTCTATTGGAAATAAAATCAGACAATTTGATAAATTTTCATCGGCGGCAAAATTAAGTTCTTCGGAAAGATATTGGCAATGGGCAGGTTTGATGAACGAAGAATCGGCCAAAGAATTTTTAAAAGTATCGTTTGAACAGAGTTTGTACCAGGACGAAAAAAACAAATTATTAAAAGGATTTACCCAAGATGGCGACTTCAACGAAGTATTGTTGGCCGACATGAATATGGTTTTGCCGGGAGATATGCTAACCAAGGTAGATCGCATGTCGATGGCCAATAGTTTAGAGGTTAGGGTTCCATTCTTGGATCATGAATTGGTGAACTTTGTATTCTCATTACCAGAAGATTACAAAATATGCAGCACACATCGCAAGCGAATACTGCAAGACACTTTTAAAGACGTCTTACCCGAACGCTTGTACAAACGACCAAAACACGGATTTGAAGTCCCCTTACTTTCATGGTTTAGAAACGACTTAAAGTCTATGATTAACAACGATTTACTATCAAAAGAACTGATAGAAAAACAAGGAATTTTCAATCCAGAGAAAATAGAACAACTAAAAGCAAAACTGAACAGTTCTAGTCCGCAAGACGCCACAGCCCATATCTGGGGATTAATTGTCTTTCAATATTGGTGGAAGAAGTGGATAAATTGATTACTTTCGCGTAACAATAATTTTACCGCGAAATGCCAAAGGTTTTAAGGATAATCAACAGATTTAATATAGGTGGACCTACCTTTAACGCGGCTTATCTTAGCAAATACCTGCCTTCGAACTACGAGACTTTGCTCATAGGTGGTGAAAAGGAAGATCATGAAGAAAGCTCTTTGCACGTGTTGAATGAGTTGGGTTTACATCCCTTGATCATTCCCGAAATGCGTCGTTCCATAAATCCTTTGAACGACTATTTTGTTTACAGAAAACTTAAAAATATAATTGAGGAGTTTAAGCCCGATATCGTTCATACTCACGCAGCAAAGGCAGGCACAATAGGAAGATTGGCTGCTTACAACGCAAAAGTACCTGTGATTTTACATACGTTTCACGGACACGTATTTCACTCGTATTTCAACAAGGCCAAAACCTCTGTTTTTAAGAATATAGAAAGGAATTTGGCTGCTAAAAGCACCAAGATTATTGCTATTAGTGAGCGTCAGAAATATGAGTTGGGCACTATCCACAGAATTTGTCCGCCAGAAAAAATAGAAGTTATCCCTTTAGGCTTCGACCTCAGCCGATTTCAAGAAGATTACGAAGCAAAGAGAAAAAGCTTCAGAAGCAAGTACAACTTAGCAGATGATGAGATAGCAGTGGGAATCATTGGTAGAATTGTGCCAATCAAAAACCACGAAATGTTTATTAGAGCGTGGAAATCGGCAAGTGATAAAACCACAAAAAAAATACGCGCATTTATCGTGGGTGATGGAGAGGACAGGACGAAAGTAGAAAACCTAGCTAAAGAACTGGGAATGAGCATATGTACCGAAAATTTTGAAAAGTCCAAATGTAGTCTTACGTTTACATCGTGGATAAAGGAGATTGATGTGGTGAATGCTGGCTTAGACATTGTTGCTTTATGTTCTTTAAATGAGGGTACTCCGGTAAGTTTAATTGAAGCGCAAGCCGCTAACAATCCGGTTTTAAGCACTAAAGTTGGAGGAGTTGAAAATATAGTGATGGAAGGCAAAACGGGCTTACTTTGTGAAGTGGGAGATTTAGAAAAATACAGTGCCCAACTTTTGGAGTTATTGGAAAACGACGAGTTAAGAACAAAAATGCAAAAGGCTGGTTGGGAAAGTGTGAAAGAGAAATTTCATTATACCAGATTGGTAAAAGATATTGATAAACTTTATAGCTCATTATTGAAGTGAAAATTAAACTATTAAAAAAATTGATTCTGGTGATATTTGCTGCGGCTAGTTTGTCGTCTTGTATCACTTTGAATCCGGGCAGAATGCTTAAAACGCCTAAGGATTATCAATTCGCAAAATTTCCAGATTCGGTTAAAATTGAACCTTACAGAATTGCAGTAAATGATGTAGTAAGATTTAGTTTATACACCAATGATGGTTTCAAATTAGCAAGTATTTTAGGAAATCAAGAAATTGGTATACAGGGCAACAGTGCTGTTCAAAATTTCATTGAATTTAAAGTGCGTCCAGATGGCAATATAAAAATGCCTGTTCTAGGAGAGGTTAATGTTTTAGGTTTAACAGTAAAGGAAACCGAAGAAATGCTTGAAACCAAGTTTCAGCAATTTTTTGTAAATCCATTTGTGATTGTTGAGATTACCAATAAGAGAATTTTTATGTTCAAAGGGGGCTCCTTCGCAAATGAAGTAACTTTGGAAAACGAAAACTCTACCCTCTTTGAAGTGCTGGCAAAATCTGGAGGTGTTGCTGGATCTACGGGTGCTTTAGGAGGAAATAACATGGCTAATAACGGTCAGAACTATGCAAGCAAAATAAAGATAATTAGAGGTGATCTTAAAAACCCAACTATTTACTTGGTTGATCTATCGAAAATAGACGGTCTTAAAGATGCCGATATCATAATGCAAGCTGGCGATATAGTTTACATAGATCCGGTTATCAACTATGGATATTCTATTTCACAAGACATTGGATCCGTAACAGGATTAGTTTCGAGTGTATTAAGTATTTTTCTTATTTATAATTTGATTACCAAAAAATAGCAATGGCAGCGAAGAAAAATATATCTATTCTTAATGATGATTTTGATATTCATTTAGTACTCAAGATTGTTGAGGCGTGCATGCCGTGGACTATTTTCCTACTTACATCTGCCTATATTTCAGCGGCATTATATAATAGGTATACTGTGCCCATCTATCAATCAAATACCGTTGTAAAAATTGGTGAAAACAATAATGTAAACAAAATCATGCAGTTTGAGAACATTTACGAAATGGCTCTTGCTGGTGAAATTGAATTGATCAGATCAAAAACCTTGTTCAAAAGAGCATTAAAAAACTTACCATTAAGATTTAGTTATTTTTCAGAAGGTGCATTTTTGAATACAGAGCAATACAAAAGCTCATTGTATGAGGTATTTGCACAGATTAAAAACCCAGCCGTTTATGCCATAAATTTCAATGTAAAATTTCTTCCCGATGAAAAAGTTCAGTTGAATTATAATATCGGTGAAACACCATACGAATACATTTTCCCAATTAATTCTTGGGCAAGTTTACCGGGAGTTGAAATGAAAATAAATTGCTCTCAAATGGGGTATTCAAAGTTAATTGAGTACAAAGACCCTCTATTTTTCAAAATCTTAAGCGAGGAAGAAATTCTTGCTACTACAATGTCTCAATTTTCTGCCAACGTTTTAAACGAAGAAGCTAAAACTATTGACCTATCTTTTATTACGAACCATCCTAACAAATGTGCCGATTTAGCAAATTCAGTTGCAGCTGAATTTTTAAAATATAATGTAGAGAAAAAAGGAGAAAGTGCCAATCAAATGATTGCCTTTACAAACGACCAACTTTCTCTAATTAATGACAAAATTAACGAGTATTCAAAAATTTTAGAGCCTTATGGAATTGAAGATCAAGCTGCTCCAGCAGCTGCCAATCCGTTTGTTTACCAAAGTATGCAGGATGCAAAGAATGAAAAGATAAGTGAGGCATTGCAATTGGTTAAGTTTGAAGCCGAAGCATTAAAAGATTACAAGAAAAAAATCACAGGTAAGAAAGACAATTACATTTATGCGCCCATGCTGTCTTCTCCGTATGCTGCTCCGTTAATACAAAGCATTCAAGATTTACAACTTGATTTATCTAAAAGAAAAGAATTAGAATATCAATTCAAGGAAAATAGCGGCCCTATTAAAGAGTTAGATTATCAAATAACTTTAAAAAAGAAAGTCATCTTCGAGAATATAGATATCGCAATTGAAAAACTTGACGACGAGTACAACTCATTAATGAATCAAAAAAACTCAATGGTTGTTGCAGAGGTGAGTCAGGAAAAGAAAAAACCAATGAACAACCAAGAGATTCTTCAGGTTCAAAGGATGTACGAAATTAGTCAGGATTACTATTCTAAACTTTTGCAAAAGAAATCTGAGTATGAAATGGTAAAGGCAGGATTTGTATCGAACACAGATATTTTAGAATATGCATACCCTAACATTGTTCCTATTGAACCAAGAACCAGAATAACATACATTACTTTTTTAACGATTGCATTGGTATTGAGTATTGCAATTATTGTTACACGATACTTGCTGCATAACACTATCGCAATGATTGGTGATATTGTAAAGTATACAAATGAAGTTACAATTTTAGGTATGATACCCGAATACAAAGAAAGTATTCCTGTTTCTCAATTACTGGTAGATAAAAATCCTAAATCGCTTATGACGGAAGCATTCCGTTCGGTGAGGTCAAATCTTCAATTCTTATTGCAAGGGGAAGGCTGCAAAGTAATCGCGGTGACTTCAACAATAAGTGGAGAGGGGAAAACATTTGTGGCAATTAACTTAGGTGGTATTATAGCCTTTTCAGGTAAAAAGGTAATAATTCTCGACTTAGACATGAGAAAACCAAAAACACACATTGGTTTTAACGCTCAAAATACAGTGGGGATGAGTACTGTATTGATCAATAGAGTTAGTATTGATGATTCAATTCAAAGAAGTAGCTTGGAAAATCTGCACTTCATTACCGCCGGACCAATTCCTCCCAATCCTTCTGAGTTGGTTATTAGTCCGAAAATGACCGAGGTCATTAACTACCTAAAAACAAAGTATGACTTCATTGTTATCGATAATCCACCGATCGGTATTGTAACCGATGCCTTACCAATTATCACTAAAGCCGATTTCCCAATTTACATATTAAGAGCGGGGGTATCGAAAAAAATATTCTTACAAAACATCAATCACCTTAAAGAGGAGAATAAATTGAAGAACATTTCCCTTATTTTAAACGGTGCTGGTGAAAGGGCGAAGCGAGATAGCTATGGATACGGGTATGGATCGGGCTATGGTTATGGGTACGGCTATGGTTACGGTTATGGATATGGCTATGGCTATTATGAAGAGGAAAAACCAAAGCACTCAAAAAAGAAAAAAACTTTCTTTCAAAAATTATTAGGCAGATAAAAATCATGCAAATCACTCCAACTAAGATAGCCGGCGTAATAATAATTGAACCTAGAGTATTCTTCGACGAAAGAGGATATTTCTTTGAATCATTCAATGAAAATACTTTCAAAAATTTAGGTATACAGCATAATTTCGTTCAAGATAATATTTCAAAATCATCTAAAAACACATTGAGAGGACTTCATTTTCAGGTGCCTCCTTTTGCTCAAGGCAAATTGATTAGTGTCTTAAGAGGCGCTGTAAGAGACATCGCGGTGGATTTGAGAACAGGTTCTCCTACATTCGGAAAATACACTGATATTATATTATCGGAAGAAAATCATAAGATGTTGTACATTCCAGAAGGCTTTGCTCACGGATTCGTTACACTTGAAGACGACAGTATCTTCTCATATAAATGCACTGCAAATTACAATAGAGATTCAGAGCGTTCCATTTTGTGGAATGACCCTACTTTAAATATTGATTGGAACATAAAAAATCCAATTATTTCGCAAAAAGACCTACTCGGGAAGCCATTTACCGAATTTAAAGGTTTGTTTTAATTTTGTAAAAGTTTACTTTTGCAGGATTAAATAAAAAAAATGCTTAAAATCAACGATGTCATTTTTTATCTCACTTTGTTTTTAATCATTGTTGGATTCTCTGTCCTAATAAACGGACTATTCCTTAATTTTTCAAAAACACTAGGTGTTAGATCTAACTCAAATAATGATGGAACTATTATTAGATGGGGTAGCACTTCCAAACCCGCTTTTGGTGGCATCTCATTTTACATCCTTTTCTTGGTTTCATTTGTAGTAGCATCCTTTAAGCACTTTGAAACCGGAGACACAGCAACAATAGGAATATTGGTAGCATCATCTTTAGGCTTCATGATTGGTTTGGCCGACGACGCCTACAATACCAAGCCTTTGATGAAATTTTTGGGACAGGTTTTATGCGGAATTATTTTACTGGTAACAGGCACGGTAATAACACTTTTTGATGAGCAATACCAATGGCTAAATTATGCACTTACAATTTTTTGGGTGATAGGAATGATGAACTCCATTAATATGCTTGACAATATGGATGCAATCACTACTTCAGTATCCATTTTTGTGTGTTTAACCACGCTTTTTCTAATAGTGTTAGACACTAATTTACACCTAACACAAAAAACCTTTTTTATTATATGTTTGGTGCAGGTAGCTGCCCTGTTAGGCTTTTTGTATTTCAACTGGAATCCTTCAAGAATGTATATGGGAGATACTGGAAGTCAATTTTTAGGGGTTTTATTAGCAGCAGTTGGAATTGTATTCTTTTGGAATGGGGCCGATCAAAATGGTGATCTCATTTTTTCAAAAAGAGTTCTTTCAGCAGTTACTGTATTCATTTTACCTATTGTAGACACAACCACAGTGACAATTAATCGCCTAATGCGCAAACAGAGTCCGTTTGTGGGGGGCCGAGACCACACCACCCACCACCTATCTTATGCAGGTTTAAGCGATAGGCATGTTGCCATTGTATTCTGCGCTATTTCAGCCGTATCAATGTGTTTGGCCATTGCAATTCTTCACTTTATTAACAATTGGAATTATATAACAATCTCCATTTTTGGCACTTATTGTGTTTTATTATTCTCTGTACTTTTCTACCTTACCAAGCGAAAAAGGAAAGAAGATAAAAAATAGCATGAAAAAAGGTGTTGCAGCAATAGTTATCGTTTTAGGTATATTCGGTGTTTTCGAGTTGTTTACTTTCTCGACAAACAGCGACAAGTCTCCATTTTACATGATTTTTAGAGATTTTAAAATCTCTCCCGATATTAACTTCTGCGGTGAACAAGTGCCTTTCCAAAGTGATGACATTAGGGAACGTTACGATAGAGAATTGCTAAAAACAGCCTACTGGCAATCGGAAACCATAATGTATTTTAAACGCTCCAAAAGATGGTTCCCTTTAATAGAAAGAATATTGAAAGAACAAGGGCTTCCCGAAGATTTAAAATATGTAGCAGTAATTGAAAGCGGATTAACCAATGTTGTTTCCCCTGTGGGCGCTACCGGTTTTTGGCAGCTTATGCCTAATACCGCTAAAGAATTCGACATGGAAATTCGCGAAGAAGTTGATGACCGATACGATGTAGAAAAATCTACCTACGCAGCATGTAAGTATTTTAAAGCGGCCTATAAAAGATTTAAAAATTGGACCTCAGTGGCTGCTTCTTACAACATGGGAATGGGCGGTTTAAACAGCAGAATGCGCGAACAACAAGTTAAGAACTACTACGATTTGCTATTGAACACTGAAACATCGAGATATGTATTTAGAATTTTAGCATACAAAGCCATTTTTTCTAATCCGCGATACTATGGCTACGATCCTGATGAAATAGATGCCTATCCTCCTTACGACACATACGAAGTAAAAGTAGACAGCACCATTGCAAACCTTATGGATTATGCCAAAGCTAAAGGTTCGAATTACAAAATATTGAAAACTTTAAATCCTTGGCTACGTGAAAATAGATTGACTGTAAAAGCAGGAAAATCATACACCTTCAAGTTTCCAAAAAGTGGTATTTATCAATATTCCGAGCTAATTTCTTCACCAGATGATTCATTGGGTAATGTTGATGATTCACTAATGGATATTTCTGATCCAGGAACTGCCACCGACCCTAAATAATGAAAGAAAACAGCAAAGAATATATTAAGGTTTTTGGCGCAAGAGAGCATAACCTTAAAGACATCTCTGTTACTATTCCACGCAATGAATTGGTTGTTATCACCGGTTTGAGCGGAAGTGGTAAGTCTTCACTAGCATTCGACACCATTTATGCAGAGGGTCAAAGACGCTACATTGAAAGCTTTTCTGTTTATGCGCGACAATACCTAGGAAATCTGGAAAAACCCGACGTTGACAGCATTGAAGGTTTAAGTCCGGTGGTGTCGATTGAACAAAAAACCACCGGAAAAAGTCCGCGATCCACAGTTGGAACAACAACAGAAATTTACGATTTATTGCGTCTACTTTTTGCCAGAGTTGGTACCGCCTATTCCTATGAAAGTGGCGAAGAAATGGTACGCTTTACTACTGCACAAATTGTAAAAAAAATAACCAGCGATTTCAATAAGAAAAAAGTAGTGCTTTATGCACCATTGGTAAAAGGAAGAAAAGGACATTACCGAGAATTATTCGAAAAGCTTATCAAACAAGGATATTTAAGAGTTAGAGTTGATGGAAAGATAGTAGAACTAAGCAAAGGTTATCAAGTCGACAGATACAAGATACATGATATCGAAGTGGTTATTGATCGCCTAGATCTTTCGAAAGAACAAGACGATAGATTTAAAGCATCTATCGAAACCGCTTTAAAAGTAGGAAACGGCGTTGTTATGGCCGGTGAACACGAATCGAATAATCTTAAGTTTTACAGCAGAAATTTAATGTGTCCAACAACCGGACTCTCCTACCCTGATCCAGAACCAAACTTGTTTTCTTTCAACTCGCCCTACGGGGCTTGTCCGCATTGCAAAGGCCTAGGTAGCATCCCCGAAATTGATTCCAATAAGATCATTCCAAATAAGAAATTATCATTAAAAAATGGTGCGATTTTGCCTTTGGGAAAATATCGCGAAAATTGGATTTTCTCTCAATTGGAAAAATTGTGTAAAAAACACGAAGCAACTATCACCACTCCAATTGCCGATTATACAGAGGAACTTCTAAATGAAATGTTCTATGGCGAACCCGATGGTTTTTCGGGCATCATCAATCTATTAGAGCAGTTGGCCGATGAACAAGAAGGCACATCCGACAAATGGCTGAGTACTTTCTCAAACTATGTTACATGCAAAGTTTGCAATGGAGATAGATTAAATAAAATTGCCGTTCATTTTAAAATCGATGGTAAAAATATACCTCAGCTGGTAAACCAAGATGTGGAAGATTTCTATGCATGGATTTTTGCTTTGGAAAAAAAATTGAACAAGAATCAGATGCAAATCGGATTTGAAATCATCAAGGAAATAAAGCGAAAAGCGCAGTTTTTAATTGATGTAGGATTGCACTACCTAACACTAAACCGAAGCTCAAAAAGCTTATCGGGAGGCGAAAGCCAACGTATTAGATTGGCATCACAAATAGGATCAGATTTAGTGGGTGTATTGTACATATTAGATGAACCTAGTATTGGCTTGCATCAAAAAGATAACATTAAGCTCATTAATGCACTCAAAAAGTTACGTGATACAGGAAATTCTGTACTGGTTGTTGAGCACGACAAAGAAATGATTGAAGCCGCCGATTACGTGATAGATGTTGGTCCGGGCGCAGGTGTAAACGGTGGAGAAATAATTGACGCGGCAACACCTAAAAAACTAAGTAATAAAAACTCCACAACTTTTCAATATTTATCGGGCATAAAAAAAATAGAAGTGCCTTCAAAAAGAAGAAAAGGAAATGGTAAAAAGATAGTACTGAAGGAAGCTTCAGGCAACAATTTAAAGAAGGTGAATTTCACCTTACCGTTGGGAAAATTGGTTTGTATAAGTGGTTTAAGTGGAAGCGGAAAATCAACGCTTGTAAACGAAACTTTGTGTCCGGCAGTAAACCAAATTGTCAATAAAGGAAACAATCTCGCACTCGCATTTAAAAGTATTGAAGGTGTTGAAAACATTGACAAATTAATACAAATTGATCAAGCACCAATTGGCAGAACTCCACGATCAAATCCGGCCACCTACACCGACGTTTATACCGACATTAGAAATCTATATGCCTTGCTTCCAGAAGCAAAAATTAAAGGATTTAAAGCCAATCGTTTTTCATTTAATGTGAGCGGCGGAAGATGTGAAGAGTGCAAAGGAGCAGGAGTTAAAAAAATTGAAATGAATTTTTTACCTGATGTTTTTGCGCAATGTGAAGTGTGCAATGGAAAGAGGTTCAATGCTGAAACATTAAGAGTAAAATACAAGGGAAAGAACATCAACGATGTGCTGAATTTAGGAATTTCTGAAGCCGCAGTTTTCTTTGAAAGTCATCCAAAAATCGCACAAAAACTAAATACATTGGTGAATGTAGGATTGGGATACATTCATTTAGGACAACCCTCTACAACCCTTTCGGGTGGTGAAGCGCAACGAATAAAGCTGGCAAGTGAACTATCAAAAAAAGACACCGGCAAAACGCTCTATATCCTTGATGAACCTACCACCGGATTGCATTTTGAAGATATCAGAATCTTGATGGAGATTTTGCAAAAATTAGTCGACAAAGGAAACACTGTTTTGGTGATTGAACACAACCTAGATGTGATTAAGTTAGCCGATTACGTGGTAGACATGGGCCCTGAAGGCGGAAAAAATGGCGGACAAATTGTTGCCGAAGGCACACCCGAAGAAATTGCCAAGAATAAAAAAAGTGTCACCGGCCAGTATTTAAAACAAGAACTGAGCAATTAACAATGCTTGTTTGATATTGTTTTTGATGTTTTCTTCCCTACTTACTTTTTGCTGCTATCTTTAAGAAAATAATCTTTCATTATGGCAGGTAAAGAAGAAGAAAAAAGAGTTAGAGAAGCATTCAAGAAAAAGAAATGGAATGAGATCAAAACAAACGATTCATGGGCTATTTTTAAAATCATGGCCGAGTTCGTTGAAGCATTTGATAAATTATCGGTAATCGGACCCTGCGTTTCTATTTTTGGTTCGGCCCGAACTCCACAAGACGATAAGTATTATTTATTGGCAGAAGATATTGCTTTTAAACTTACTCAGCACGGATATGGTGTTATTACAGGTGGCGGACCAGGTATCATGGAAGCGGCAAACAAGGGCGCTAAACGCGGTGGCGGTAAATCGGTGGGACTAAATATTGATTTGCCTTTTGAGCAATCCTCTAACCCCTATATCGATAAAGACAAAAATCTTGATTTTGAATATTTCTTTGTGAGAAAAGTAATGTTTGTGAAATATGCACAAGGATTTATTGTATTGCCTGGCGGTTTTGGAACATTAGACGAATTGTTTGAAGCAATGACATTAATTCAAACACAAAAAATCGGACACTTTCCAATCATACTAGTAGGCAAAGAATTTTGGGGTGGATTAATTGAATGGTTCAAAAACACCCTCTTGAAAAACAAAAATATTAGTCAGGAAGACCTTGATTTATACATCTTAGTAGACACCGCAGAAGAAGCAGTTGTTGAGATTGATAAGTTCTATACCAAGTATTTATTGAAGCCAAACTTCTAAGCAAAATTTATTTTTACTAAAAAAAAATCTAAATTAGGGCACCATCAATAAAATTACCATGAAACTACGATACGTATTATCATTTGCATTGACACTCTTTATAGGTTTACTGAATGCCCAAGATTCAGTAAAATTCAACCTTTTTAGAATTGGCGTAGGTGTAGGAGGATTCAATTACATTGGAGACATTGGAACGTTTAAGCAATTAGGTTCGGTAGATGATGTTAGGCCTGGATACACCTTTTCATTGAACCAACGATTTCTTACCATGTTTAGTGCCGATTTAACAGGATTCTACGCTCAAGTAGCGAGTAATGAGAGATCTGGTGGTCGAAATTTAAATTTCGAATCTAGTTTGATGGGTGGACAATTTACCTTGGGTTTCCACTTGGATAATAAATATATGATGAAAAGTGGCAAGTTGGGTCCCTATTTTTTTGGCGGCGCTGGATATTTCTTGTTTGATCCATACGGAGACTTAACCGATGCCAATAAAGAACAGTACTTCTATTGGAGTGACGGAAGCATTAGAAATATGATTGAAAGCTCTGCCAATATTCCCCTTTCAAAGAAATTAAAGCGCGATTTCACTTATGAGACTAAATTAACTGATCCAAACAACAATTATTCACGAAGTGCACTTGTTTTTCCAGTTGGTTTCGGACTCAAGGCCAAAATCGGTAGAAATGCCGATTTCTTGATGCAAGGAACGTATTATTTTGCGCAAACAGATTACCTTGACAATTTTAAAGCGGGAACTCAAAACGATGGGTTTTGGTCGGCTACAATTGGTGTACAAGTTAACTTCCAGAAAAAACCAACCTCCGAGGTGTATACTGGTCCGAACGTTACTGCTTTAGTAGTAAATGCAGATTCAGATGGCGACGGCGTGACAGATCCAATAGACATGTGTCCGTTTACACCAGAAAAAACTAAAGTAGACGCAAAAGGATGCCCATTAGATAGCGATAACGATGGAGTTGTAGACTACAAAGATGCTGAACCTAAAACCGAGAAAAATGCTTTCGTAAATGATAGCGGTGTTACCATAAACGATTCCATTTTCCAAAAGATGTACAATGACTCCATTGCTATGGATCACGAACTAATTTGTAAGATATACCCAAGTTTATGCATTGCAGCTGGTGAAAAAGAACCTGAAAGCTTGCCTGAAGGAACAGTGTTGGTTGCTCCTTACGCCCTAGCAGATGAAGACAACAATGGTAAAATCAGCATTAAGGAGATTTATACAGTAATTGATAAATTCTTCGATAAGAAAGTAAACATGAAGATGGAGGACATTCATAAAATCATCGATTTCTTCTTCGATCAGCCGTAAAATAAGAACTTCTAATGAAAGGGCATCAACCTAAAGGCTGATGCCCTTTTTGTTTTTTTATTAACAAAAAGCAAGGCTTATGAACAAGCTCGTGTTTGTAAGAATGAAACGCCCACCCCACACCCACTTTGTTTTTAAAATAGATTTGTTTAAAGTGCAAAAAAGGCAAATATGATAAAGGGTTTACTTATTTACATCAACATTATTTTTTTATCGGCCATCAGTTTCTTTACTGCGGGCGAAGTCACTGTTAGCGCATCAGTTCCAACCACCGCAAAGCCTGGAGAAACCTTTGAAATTGCTCTTACAGTGAACAAGGGTGACTTAATGAGCTTTTCAAAATTGCAATACGATATTCCAGCAGGCGCAACAGCAACTCCTGTCGATTCAAAGGGAGGCGACTTTAAAGTAAGCAATAATGTTGTGAAAATCAATTGGACTGGTTTGCCACACGAATCAACTTTCACTGTAAAATTTAAAGTTACTACTTCAACCGAAACAAGTGGGATTGTGCCTTTAACTGGTAAATTTGCCTACACCTCTAATGGAGAAGTGAAAGAAGTTTTCTTCACTCAAAGCAATATCAACTTTGGAAATGCTAGTGCTACAGCAAACACACCAAGTAACAACACAACAACAACCGCAACCACAAGTACTACTGCAGTTGCACAAAACAATACCGCAGCTTCAAATACTACTGCAGCTGCCACAGCGAACAACCAAAGCTCTAATTCTATCACAGCTAAACGTGTTTTATCTGCCACCACAGTTGCCAACGGAGGTTCATTTATGGTAGAAATCACTGTTACAAAAAATGACATAACAGGCTACGCTAAAATTCAAGACAATCTGCCAGCAGGTTTCACAGCAGAGGAAGTTGACTCATATGGCGGGTTGTTTACTGTGGAAGATGGCAAAGCAAAAATATTATGGACAACCATGCCAAGCGCCACTGTCTTTAAAGTAAAATACAAAGTAAATGTTGACAACACAGTAAAAGGAAAACAAAAAATAGATGGTTTTTTCTCTTACTTACCTGATCAAAATGCCGACACCAAAATTACAATCGCGACAAGTGAAATAACTGTTGGTGAGGCTGCTACTGCTGTTAACAACAACTCTCCAACTACCACCAATACTGCAGCTACAAACAGTACAACTACAAACACTGCAACAACAAACACAACAAATACGCCATCTGCAAATACAGCAAACAACACCACCGCTGCTGCAAATAACGCAGCAACAACCAATAATTCAACAAAAACAGAAAACAATACAACAGCTGCAAGTGCAAATACTACAAGCAATACATCCAATACAGCTAGCACTGAAAGTAATAACTCATCAAATACAGACAGTACACAAACCTCAACTCAACCAAAGGAAACTGCAGTTGTAAAAGTAATTGAAAAGGAAAAACCAAGTGCTACCAGCACTACGTCGAGTACTAGCACTCCTAAAAAAACGAAAACGGCGAAAGAGCCTAGCACAAAAGTTTCATCTACTCCAGAAGTGATCAATAATCCAGGAGCTACAAACAACAACCAAGAATTGTTCTACAGTGTTCAAATTTGTGCACTTAAGAGAGCAGTTGATGTTTCATACTTTGAGAAAAATCACGCGATGAAACAAAAGATATATGTTCAAATGCATGAAGGATGGCACAAGTACACTGTTGGTGAATTCGGTGTGTACAAAGAGGCTCGTGATTACAGAGAAACGGTAAAAACAGAAAATAAAATTGTTGGACCCTTTGTTACTGCCTACAATAAAGGAATTAGAATCACTGTGCAAGAAGCACTCATGATCTCTAAACAGCAATGGGTGCAGTAATTAATGATCCCAGTAATCATTTTCTATTTCTCTAATTCTATTCCTTTGCATCTCCATCTCTATTCTCCTTGTACCCTTCATTTGATTGGGTAATGTTGAGCTTTCATAACTAACATAATACACTTTACTTGTAAACATGTGCTTAGAGATGAAACTTTCTAAAGTGACCATTGAATCATTATTTAATCGCACTGTATGTTTATTTAAACAACACTTTATGGAAGGATAATATATCCAAAACAATTGCCGTTCACCCACATACATTCCCGCCGAATCATAAACATCTGCCAAAGGTGCTAAACCTAAAATTTTCACATCCACAGTGCTATTTCTTTTGTTGAAATAATAATCTTCTTTAATTAGAAAACGATGAATAGTATTCATGTTTAGTAAGGAAGAATCGATCTGTAGCACGCCTCCAACATTTGAGCTGTCGTACTTAGTTAATGCTGTTCTAATTTGACTGGCATTCATCCTCTGCTTAAAATCGTCGCTTACATAAGCTTTCATGTAATTGGCGTAAATGGAATTTTCCAAAAAATTCATGAGATTTATTTCATTCTTAATTCTTGGATTGAGCAACATTCTATTTGAGCTCTCACGCATTTCTACGATGCGCCAAACCCTTTTGCTCCAAAGCACATCGGCTTCGTTTAAAACCTGCAAATGAAAGGTGTCTTTTTCATCGCCTCCTATCTGTAAAGTTGTAGATTCGTCGCAACACTGACAGTGCACTTTAAAATGCATAGCAAGCATCATAATTAAAGAAATTGAAGTAAGTTTCATCCAGCCCGTTTAATTTGAAACGAGCAAGGATTTTAAATATTTTAAGCAGGTTTCTTTTTAGAAACAAACCACAATATAACGAAAGTGATAAATGCGTTATAAATAATTAGCTCTGCCCCAATTTTAAATCCTAAATCGAAAGGCTTATCCAACTCAAAAAACGCTGTAATTTCCTTTGTTTTATTAGTGAGTATATACAAGACTGTTGTAAGAATAATGGCAGTAACTGCAGTAAATAGCGAATATTTGTCTTTGTTTAAAGTTCGTTTAGTAAAAATTCCGAAAGCAAAAATCCCTATCAACGGACCATAAGTAAATGAAGCAAACGTAAGAATTTGCTCTATTGCATTTGCCGACATAAACTCATTTAAAACCAAAATTACAACCAATAAAACAAGCGACATTCCAACATGAACCCTATCCTTCCATTTTTTCTGTTGTGCTTCTTCCATCTTTCTAACACCTATGAAATCTACACAAAAGGAAGTAGTTAAGCTTGCTAAGGCAGAATCGGCACTAGCATATGTTGCAGCAAACAAACCTAGAATAAAAAATATGCCAACTACCTGTGGAAAATAATCTCCAAGTGCTAACGTAGGGAACAACAAATCTGTTCGTGCTTTACCATCGTGCATTGGAATTTCAACACCATTCTTTTGGGCATACATAAAGAGTGTTGCACCTAAAACTAAGAATGCTAGATTCACGATAGTTAATACAAAAGCAAAAGAAACCATATTCTTTTGAGCCTCTTTAATATTCTTACAACTTAAGTTCTTCTGCATTAAATCTTGATCTAAACCAGTCATACCTATCGTAATGAACATCCCCGCTATAAATTGTTTCCAGAAATAATTGTTAGCACCCATCTCTTCGAAGAAAAATATCTTTGAATATTTGCTCTCAGAAATCACTTTTATCAAACCACCTTGCTCTGAAAAGCCTAAAGAATCAGATATAAGATAAATCGCAATCCCCAATGACAACAGCATAAACAGCGTTTGCAAAGTATCTGTCCACACTATAGTTTTAATACCTCCTTTGAAAGTACAAACCCAAATAAAAAGTATCGAAAATGTTACTGTGGCAGCGAAAGGAATTCCCCACTTTGCAAAAATAAATTCATGAAAAACTGTTGCGGCTAAAAGCAAACGAATAGAAGCGCCAATAATTCTAGAAAGCAGGAACAACGACGCTCCGGTCTTATAAGTCCAGCCACCAAATCTATCCTCTAAATAACCATAAATAGAAATTAAATTCATTCGGTAATAAATGGGCAATAAAACATAGGCCACTACAATATATCCTACCAAATACCCCAACACAATTTGCATGTAAGCAAACTGTTTTCCATCAACCCAGCCTGGCACTGATATAAATGTAACTCCCGATAGAGAAGCGCCAATCATACCAAAGGCAACCACATACCATTTTGATTCTTTATTTCCAACAAAAAAAGTATTGGTATCTGCTCCCCTACTGGTTAAATAAGAGAACAAAATCAATACCGAGAAATATGCAATTATGATGGTTAAAATTAATCCTTCGCTCATACTTATTTTTTATAAAAATGAAAATAGATATAATCTCAACACGCCATTTATGTGCCGCCAAATAGAAATCAAACAAAGAATGTTAATTGAGTTCTACCGAGTGTTTTGTATTTTCGATGAAAATTAAATACGAAATGACTCTTAATGATGTTTTTTATTATGGTGTAATCACCAAACCCAAAGGATTTAAAGGTGAATTGCACTTTAAAAATGAAACTCCCGATTTGGAGTTAGACGATATTAAAAGTGTTTATCTACTCATAGGAAAACATCTAGCCGAATACGAAGTGGAAAGAATTTCAACTTTAGGAGAAAAAGGACATGTGAAATTTGAAGGAATTGATAACGAAAAAGATGCCCTTGCTCTGTCAAAAACAAAAATGTATTTATCGTTAGATGATTTCCCGGAGATGGAAGACAACGAAAGCATTCAGGAATTAGTTGGATACAAAGTTTTTGATGCCAATAAAGGTTTGGTTGGCGAAGTGTATTCGGTAAACGACAGCACGCCACAAGTATTGCTCAATGTGAAAAATGGCAAAAAAGAAATTTATATTCCTTTGGTAGATCAATTCGTGAAAAAAATGGATGCTGCTACTAGAGAAATACATTTTGAATTGCCCGACGGACTTTTAGACTTAAATGACTAAACCCGAAAAGAAATATCAACCATTTCGATTCAAACAATTTTCTGTAGATCATAACCTATGCTCGATGAAAGTGGGTGTTGATGGAACACTTTTGGGCGCATGGGCAAATACCAATAATTGCAAAAACATATTAGACGTTGGAACGGGTAGCGGATTAATTGCTCTTATGGCCGCTCAAAAAAACAGCGAAGCTCAAATACAAGCTATAGAAATAGAAAAAAATGCTTTTGAACAAGCTCAAATAAACTTTAAAAATAGTTCGTGGAGCAATCGACTTCACTTGCATAATGAAGATTTTAAAGATTGGAAAAGCGATATAAAATTCGATTTAATTATTAGCAATCCTCCCTATTTTACAGCGAGCTTAAAATCTCAAAAAGAAGAGCGCAATTTGGCTCGACATGATGATTCTTTGCCTCTCTTTGAACTTTTAAACAAGTCAAAATCAATTTTAGCAGAATCAGGCAGAATATGCATTGTATATCCTTTTGATGGTTTAAAAGCTATCGAAGAGCAAACAAAAATTTGCGCCCTATCCATAAAAAGCCTTACATTAGTAAAACCTATTATATCCAAACCGCCTAAGAGAGTTCTGGTTGAGATAACCAGAAGCACAAATTTTGAAGTAATGATGAACGAGCTGTCGATTCAGGCTAACGCCAATGAATTTACGGCAGAATATGTTCAACTTACCAAGGAATTTTATCTTAATTTTTAATGGTGGAAATTAAAAAAATAATTATTGCTTTTACCCTTGTTTTGCTAGCGATAGCCTCGCCTGCGCAAATCAATTGCAATATCAATATCACTGCCGATACACTTAAAATTTGTGAAGGAGAGTCCATACAAATTAATACCGCCGGAAATCCATACAAAATTCATTGGTCGAATAAGAATGGTTTGAGTGACTCGAGCATTAAAAATCCCATCGCCTCGCCATCGGTAACAACGAAATACATTTTGAGTAACAGATACGAATATCCCAATGAAAGAATCATCAATGGTGATTTTGAATTAGGCGATCAAGATTTTACGAGTCAGTACGGAGTAGATTGCTCACCTGGCAGCATTCAAGAAGGGTTTTACTGCGTAAACAACACCTCTGCGGTTTACTATTCTAATTGGGGAGCATGCAGTGATCACACCTCTGGAAGTGGAAATATGATGATCATTAATGCCTCTACAGCAGCCGGAGTGCAATTGTGGTGTGAAAACATCACTGTTTCAGCCAATACAGATTATGCTTTTAGCACATGGATTTCATCGGTTTTTCCCGACAACCCTGCTCTTCTTCAATTTACTGTAAACAACACTTTATTAGGTGAACCGTTTAGGGCATCGGGAACAGTGTGTGAATGGAACGAATTTTTTGCCATCTGGGATTCGGGTCCGGCAACCTCTGCACAAATTTGTATTGTGAATCAAAATACATTAGGCTGGGGAAATGATTTTGCTATGGATGATATCTCCTTCAAACCAGTATGTTTTAGTCAAGACAGTGTAGTAGTTCAAGTGAACCCTAACGTTAGTGTTGATTTAGGAGCCGATAAAAATATTTGTAATGGAGATAGCATCTTACTGCAAACCAACTTACCTGCCAACTACATTTACCAATGGTCGAATGGGGCTACTCAAAATCAAACCTATGTTACTACCGCAGCGCAATACACAGTAGTAGTTGACAACGGATTAGGATGCGCAGATCAAGACACTATTATTCTTCATCAGTTACCAATACCTACCATTAATCTTGAGGACGACACTACCATTTGTTTTGAATTCTACCCTGTGTATCCATTGCACAGCGGAGGTAGCGCAAGCAGCTATATGTGGTCGACAGGCGAAACCACGCCAAATATTAATGCTACTAAAGAAGGCTCCTATTCGGTTACACTTTCTAACGGTAAAAATTGCACAAGCAAAGATAGCTTATACATCAAAAATTACTGCGAACCTACCTATTTCAATATTCCCAATGCATTCACCCCTAACAACGACGATAAAAACGAAATTTTTCAACCCGTTGGTTCTGGTGTTTATGAATTTAAATTGCGCATCTTCAATAGATGGGGCGAACTAATATTTGAAAGCAATGATATCGCCAATGGTTGGGATGGAAAATACAATGGCAAGCCATGTCCGATAGATGTTTATGCAGTGTATTATGAATATGAGAGTATAATGCCCGATACCGGACTGCGCAGAAATATTAAGCGATACGGCAGCGTTGCGCTAATTAGATAACTTCTTTTCGGTGAAAAGAATGTTGTATTTCTTAAGTTCATTCAAGATAGGTTGGTAAACCTCCTTATGAACAGGAACAATCACACCTCTTTGCATGATATCCCCATTGAGTATCATCTTAGTAACAATACCAATAGGTAAACCTACCGTTTTCGCCATGGCTGTTCTATTTTGATCACTTCCCTCCACCACCAAATAGGAGTGGAGCTCATTCATCTTATTTTGCTTATCGAAATAATGAAACTTATGGAACATCACGATCATGTCTTTATCATGTTCTTTCAATTTCCACTTTTTTTCTAGGATATGCTGTAATATTTGTGCTGGAGTAGCATTCTTTAATCCAATCTTTTCCTGACTAAAAATACCAGTATACTCAAGCTTCTCCCACATATCCACATCATCTTGCTCAAGCTTCAAATAATGCTTTAATTTAAGTTCAACCGAATCGTGACGATTGTAAGCCAAAAACAAATTAATAAACTGGCGATGTGTCATTTTATCACTATCTGGAATGGTATAGCTATCATCGGTCATCCCCAATTGAACAAACAAATCCCATGCTCTGCAAAAACCCAATCTGCGTAAAGTACCACGAAACATCGTCTTTATTCCCTGCAATCCATAAATATCAATATAACTTAACGAATCGCGATTGGCGTAACCCTCAAACTTACCGTAACCTTCAATGTCGATCACTTCGGTTCTTCTAAACAATTTATGATAAGGAATATACTTATAGGTTCCCTCTTGCAAAAACTTAGCTGCACCTCCTTGCCCAGCTATCACCACATTTCTAGGATTCCACGTAAATTTATATCTCCATGGATTATCATCGCAAGAAGGAGCTACCAAACCGCCACAAAAAGACTCAAAACCATGAATAGTCATGCCCTCTTCTTTTAGCTCATCAATAATCTTCATTGCAGAAAGATGATCAATACCAGGATCTAACCCACATTCATTCATAAAAATCAATCCATTCTCCTTCACTTCATTTTCCATGGCCTTCATTTCTTTAGACACATATGAAGCCGTAACCAAATGCTTTTTGTGCTTGATACATAGTTGAGCAATTTCAATATGACAATTGGCAGGCAGCATTGATATTACGATGTCGCTTTGCGCTATTAATTGATCTTTTATAGTGCTGTCTTTCGATAGATCGTGAAAGGAAAAAGCTGCGTGATTGTTTACTACTTCCTTGGCATGATTTAGGGATAAATCGGCAACATTAATCTTCCAATTTAGAGATTCGGCATGTTCTTTAAAATAATCCAACAAAACCGAACTACTTCTACCCGCACCTAACAACAAGATATTTTTCATGGCAACAAATTTTAATAAATCTAACAAAATAACAATTGGCTACATACACGTTATACAAAAAAGGTTACAAGAAAAAGTTATTAAGTAATTCAAAAATGATGAAACTTTAAATAGCCTTTAAGCGTTTCGATAGATGTACATTTTCTTACTACGAATCAACAATATTATAATACCAATTTAGCATGAGACAACTAAAAATCACCAAGCAGGTTACCAACAGGGAAACCATTTCTTTAGATAAATATCTGCATGAGATTAGTAAAGAGGGACTGATTACCGCGGAGCAAGAAGTTGAATTGGCTAAAAGAATTAAGCAAGGCGATGCAAAGGCCTTGGAAAAATTAACCAGAGCAAACTTACGTTTTGTGGTGTCGGTATCTAAACAATATCAAAACCAAGGATTAACTCTAAGTGATCTTATCAACGAAGGTAATTTAGGACTAATCAAAGCCGCGCAAAGATTCGATGAAACAAGAGGGTTTAAATTCATTTCATACGCCGTATGGTGGATTCGTCAATCGATATTGCAAGCATTAGCCGAACAATCGAGAATAGTGCGTTTGCCATTGAATAAAATTGGTTCAATTAATAAAATCAACAAAACTTTTTCAAACTTAGAACAAGAGTTTGAGAGAGAGCCATCTGCTGATGAAATCGCAGAAGTACTTGATTTACCCATTGAAGAAGTGCGTGAATCTTTAAAAAGCAATACCCGACATGTCTCGATGGATGCGCCACTTGGCGATGATGCCGATGCAGGAAACATGTATGATTTGATGACAAGCGATGACAGTCCGCGCCCCGACTTCAAATTACTTGATGAATCACTCAAAGAAGAGATAAAAAGAACATTAGATACATTAACGCCAAGAGAAGCCGATGTAATTTCACTTTATTTTGGATTAGGTTCTGAAAATGCCTCACTTACTCTAGAAGAAATTGGAGAAAAATTTGATTTAACTAGAGAGAGAGTTCGACAAATAAAAGAAAAAGCTCTGCGCAGATTGAAACACTCTTCACGAAGTGCACTGCTTTCAAAATATCTTGGTTAACTACTTTTCTTACAACCAATCAAAAACCCTCCGTTAGTAACAGAGGGTTTTTTGTTTATAAATCATTTCTCTTTAGTCTTTGAACTTTAAACTTTAGACCTAAATTTACCCCATAAATTTTAACTTATGTCGCACATTATTGCTCCATCTATTTTAGCTGCCGATTTTGCAAATCTTCAAAGA
Source organism: uncultured Chryseobacterium sp. (assembly GCA_964406465.1). Taxonomy (GTDB): domain Bacteria; phylum Bacteroidota; class Bacteroidia; order Flavobacteriales_C; genus JAHEZL01. The sequence continues at coordinate 303,544 of CAYORT010000001.1, read as the reverse complement.
GATATCGAGTTGGTGAATAACAGCTCGGCCGATTGGTTTCATATTGATGTGATGGACGGTGAATTTGTGCCAAATATCTCATTTGGCATGCCGGTTATCGAAGCCATAAAAAAACATGCTAAGAAGCCACTTGATGTGCATTTAATGATTATTAAGCCAGAAAGATATATTTCCACTTTCAAACAAATTGGTGCCGATATTTTAACCGTTCACTACGAAGCTTGCACGCATCTTCACCGAACCATTCAAGCCATAAAAGCCGAAGGAATGAAGGCTGGCGTTGCCTTAAATCCGCATACCCCGGTGCATTTGTTGGAAGATATCATTTGCGATGTGGATTTGGTGCTGATTATGTCGGTAAACCCAGGATTTGGCGGACAAAAATTTATAGAGAACACCTACGATAAAGTGAAAAAGCTTAAACAATTAATGACAGATAAAGGAAGTAAAGCATTAATTGAAATTGATGGTGGTGTTGGTTTAAACAATTACAAAAAATTAGTTGAAGTGGGCGTAAACGCAATGGTAGCTGGCAATGCGGTTTTTGCGTCGAAAGATCCATTGGCGACTATTGCCGAGTTGAAGAAATAAGAAGAGTGATTATGAGATTAGAGAAAAATCAGAGTGTTCGTGATTGCTCTCACTTCTCACTCTCACTCTGATTTTTGTGCCCGGAAAGAGACTCGAACTCTTATGCCCTTGCGAGCGCCACCCCCTCAAGATGGTACGTCTACCAATTTCGCCACCCGGGCGCACTTAGCAAATGTAAGCACACTTTAGCATTAATCAAAAGAGATTAAAATTTATTCATCACCTTCACCACCTTTTCAATATCCTTTTCGGTATGAAAATAAGCAATTGGTAAACTCAATGTTGTGGCATGAATTTCTTCAGAAACGGGAAATTTTCTACCCCTATACAATGATTTTAAAGCTGGCTGATGATGTGGCGCAACAGGATAATGTATATCAGTTTGGATCTCGTTCTTTAACAAATAACTTCTTAAGGCATCTCGCTTTTCGTGTCGAACATTAAAAATGTGGTAAACGTCATAATAATCTTTGTTTACAGAAGGAAGAATAAAATCTGATTTAAGCTGAGACAAATATATTTGAGCAAGTTTTCTTTTGTGTTCTGTAAGCACATCAAGAGCCTTCAATTTCACGTTTAAAAAACCAGCCTGAATATCGTCTAAGCGCGAATTATATCCTAAAATTTCATTTTTATATCTCTCAACCGACCCGTAATTTCTTAGCAATTTAAACTGACTGGCAAGCTTACTATCATTGCTTGTGAGAGCACCACCATCGCCCAATGCGCCTAAATTCTTTGTAGGATAAAAGCTAAATGCAGCGGCATCTCCAAAACTTCCAGCACGCTTTCCTTTGTAAGCAGCGCCGTGCGCCTGAGCACAATCTTCTATCAATTTAAGTTTATGCTTCTTCGCTATTGCCATAATCGCCTTCATGTCGCACAATTTACCGTACAAATGAACCACCATAATGGCCTTTGTCTTCGATGTGATTTTGCGTTCAATTTCTGAAGGAGAAATATTGTAAGTTTTGATATCAGGTTCCACTAAAACCGCTTTGAATCCCGCATTAACAACACCCAAAATGGAAGCTATATAAGTATTTGCCGGCACCAACACTTCCGAACCTTTAGGCAAATCGAGAGCTTTAACCGCAAAAAAAAGTGCATCTAATCCCGATGCCACTCCAACACAATTTTTAACACCACAGTAGGCGGCAAAATTTCGTTCGAAATCTTGCACGTTTTGCGCCAAAACAAATCTACCTTCAGTAAGATTCTTTTGAAATGATTTCTCGAATTCCGAATGGAATTTTAGATTCGACTTCTTGAGATTCTCGTATTCGATCATTCAGGTAAATATTTATCGTAGATATAATCGTCCACATCAAAATATTCAGAAGCCATCACCAACAATACTGCATCAAAACTAAAAGCATACATATAATGCCAATCTTTTGGTTCCAATATTAAACAAGTTTCGGGATTGTTTAAATAATACTCTCTTTCTGATGTACCGTCGTTGTTCACAATTCTGCAGCTTCCTTTCACACAAACTACCGCCATCTGCGTTTTCTTATGACGGTGTTTACCGCGCTCAGACATTGGGTTGATAACACTATGAATATAAAACACCCTTTTAATTTCAAAAGGCAATATCTTCTCAATAACTGTTAATTTACCCCTTGAATCGGAGAATGTATTTAAGTTTAAAATATAAGCCATCTTATCTCTTTGAGGCTTGAAATATACAAATTTTACTTAATACCCTCCATAAAAAGTGAATCGGGCTTATAGGTAGAACCGTTTGCCTCATTGTCTAAACGATAATCGGACCATGATTCTAAATGGCTATCAACGGCGCCAAATGCTTTTACATCCTTTAAATTCAATGAGGTCATTAAATGCTTAATAGAATATCTGTCGTACATCCATTGATGAATTTCACCAGAATTTCTAAACCGAGCATCTAAGAACAACTGATGACGCTTTGGAAAAAGAAATGAATGAATGGTATCCATTCTATATTGACCGTATTTGAGAAACCAAAATACTTTCTTTACGAACGATGGCTGAGCTATATTCGCATCATTTTTCGCTAATTCTTCCCAGATATTTTTCACTTCTGTGCCACAACGCTCAATAATAAAATCTTGATTTACAATATTTTTCTTCTTCAAGAAATTGAGCATCTCTCCACCCGATTTTGTGCGCACGGTTTGGTCGTACATCTCAATCAAAATCCATTGGTAATTTTCCCAATTTTCTTGGTCTTCAGGTGATTTAACTCCTTTCTCCAATAAAGCGATGTACTTTCTTGTGATTTGCTCCAAATCGGGGATCACTATTCTTAAAATGCCCCCAGGTTTTAAAACACGAACACATTCTTTTAAAAAATTCTGAGCCTCATTTTTGGGAATATGCTCAAGTACATGTGAATGGTAAACCATGTCAAATTCATTGTCACCAAAAGGAATTCCCTTTTTTAAATCATGTGCAATTACATGCTCGTTATTCGACTGAATATCAACATTGATCCAATCCTTGTGAAAACGTGTTCCACAACCTAAATTCAACAACTTTCTCACGAATTACTTTTAAAGATATTTTCAAAATTTCTCTCGTACACTACAACTCCTTCCACATCTATATCATCTTCCATATTGACACGCACGATTGACGCCTTGTTTTTTAAATGCTCACTATAAGGGCCATACAGCAAAGTATTGGCTGATTTAGAAACCTGAAAACTTCCATAATCAATTTTCATTCTTCTAAACAGATAGGATTTAAAAATATGATATCTTTCCTCGATAAATTTAAACCCGTGATAATGATAAAAAATTAGCGGTGAACGCTTTTTAGTTTCATTGTTTACAACCACAAATTGATTGCCTTCTCTCACCACTTCGAAACTTAAATTGTTCCAAGGAGCCAAAATTCCTTCATGCTGTGATTCATGAATATTTTCAAAACGAGTAAGCCAATCATCTAAATACAATTGATCACCAAACTTACCATCTTCTAATCGATTGTAGCACCAATCAATACAAGCATTGCGCCACCAAAGCAAAGCTTTCATGGCATATTCATCGTTTTTAAATGTCATGAACTGTATGCAATACTTACCAAACTTAATGGCCTCATGGTATTCTTTAGAAAAATTATGGGGAGTAATTAATACCGATTTATTGCCCATCTCCTCTACCAATACTTTAGGATTCTGATAGAAATACAAGTCGGCATCGATATAGGTACAATGCGACAAATTATACTTTTTGATGGTACCCAAAATCAAAGAAGGAGTGCAAGTCCAACAATACTCGCCTAAAGTTCTATCTGACTTCACTCTAAGCAATTCTTCATCCTCGATATCAGAAATTGGTAAAGCAGTTAAACTTGGAAATTCACCTGAAGAGAAATATTGCAAACATTCATCATCCAAAACGTAAGCATAAATATGAAAGCTATCGCAATGCTTCTTCAAAGAAGCGTACATCGCGTAAGCCCTGCTTAAGTAATGATGATTAAATATGGTGCAAAAATCCAAGTGCATTCGCTAAAGATACTATGTTATTTTTAGTTTTCTTTTGAGAAAAGTTAAAATTCTACTCGACGCAGACTCTTGGCTAATTTTGCCGCTAGCTAGTGCATTTCCTTTTATCATTTGATGCATCACAGAAGGCAAAACATTGACTTCCATTTTATCCACTTTTGTATCGTAAGGCAACATCTCTCTGGTATCGAATATTTGCCTAAAAGAACTAGTATGTGTGGCACTGCTATCAAAGCCCGAATTAAATGTTTTGGCGTACTTTGGATACAAGGAGAGTTTGCCTGTTAAATAAGCAACCGCCTGCCATCTTATAGCCCATGAATTATTTTTGCCAGCAATTTGGTCTTCAAGCATTTGCTGATAATTGTATGCGCCATGCAAATTGAAATCGTCGAGAAGAGATCGCTCTTTGAGCTGAGCAAGTAATTTACTTCCATCCTTCTCAAACAATTTCCATCTATCATTCCATGTTGCCCAGCCCCAACAGTCGGGTATTGGAACAAAAAAAGTCTCGGGTGTTTTTTCGTCTCGTGCAAAAAAATTACAAGCCCCCACACTTAACACTTTCTCCTCTAATTCATAAGTATTTAATGCTTCATTCATGAATTTTAAAAAATACTTAGAGGTCAGCAAATCATCTTCCAATACAATTATTTTCCCATATTGATTTACCACCTGGCTTACCCCTTCAATGATTGAATTTGCTAAACCTTTATTCTCTAGCCCCTCAATAACTTTTAAATCTTTACACCAAGATTGCGATTTTACTATTTTGCGCACCTCCGCTATCTTATCTAAATCTTCTTGGTTCGCATCTTTCTTAGCGCCATCACAAAAAACAATTAAGGTTGACGCATCGGCATAAATATTTTTTGCCAATGATTGCAAAGTTTGCAAGGTGTGCTGCGGACGGTTGTAAGCAAATAAAACTATAGGTGCTAAATTTTTCATACTTACAGATTGAAAACTAATGGTGCGTTTTGTAACACATATCTTTCATTTAAAACAGCGCCATTCATAAAGGTAATTCCGCCTCTCTCTGTTACGCCATAACACTCATGTATATGCCCAAACAAAAAGTATTTTGGTTTTATCCTTTCGAGCTCAAGTGCCAAATCTTCGCATCCTACTTGAATTCCGGTGTACACTTCATCATGAAAACCGAAAGCCGGACCATGAGTAATCAAAACATCAATATTGCTGGGAATCTTCTTCCATACCAAGCTTATATCGCGACCTTTCTCTCTCATGAAAGCCCAATTCATAAATCGAGGTGTCCATGGACTACCATAAATCTTTTTGCCCTCAATTTCCACCAATTCATCTTGCAGATAAATTACATTTTTAGGCAAAATACTTTGAAATTTTTCTGGATTTTGTTGAATAAAAAAATCGTGATTTCCTGCTATAAAAATCTTGTACTTATGCGGCTGTGAAGAAAACCAAACTAGGAAATCTTCAATTTCTTTTTGAGTTCCTCTTCCCGACACATCACCAGCATGAATCAAAATATCTGCACTGGGTAAAACAACTTGTTGGTGGCGATTGTGTGTATCAGAAATAAAAGCAACTCTCATTCTTTCGGTTTGAAGAAAGTAAGTTAAGAATAAAAATAGTGGCCTTCAAGTCGAATTACGAACTTCTTAGCATTTTCTATAGTTTGCTTAAATTCACTCAACTTATTTTTTATTTCTTTTACTTTCTTCTTGTTGTAATTCCAACGGAAAGGTGGCAACAAATAATACAAAGCTTTTTTCCACATTGGAAACGACAACAAATCCTCTGAAGTTAAAGTAGGTCGGCTAAATTTAATCTCATGCAAAGTAGCCACCAATTCCATTACTTCTGGTTCGTAACTTTGCTGCCAAATATGTTTGTGCAATTTTTGATAGTTGCTTACCCATTTATCAATATGAGGATAGATTGGCGCATCTAAAGGAATACCACTCCAATAATTTTTGGTACCAAAATAATTTGAACACTCTATCTCTACCTTTTTTGAAAAATTCTCCAAATAAAAAACTTGCGTTTTGATGTATTCAAAATCTTTGGCTATATCCAACTTGGCTTCCATCCTACTTTCCATTTACATTCAATAGCTCTACAATAAAAATCAAATCTGAATTACCAGGAATACCTCTGTTTCCTTGCGGACCATAAGCTAAATTAGATGGAATATAAAACTCAAATTTAGAACCTACATTCATTAACATTAAACCTTCAGTCCAACCTTTAATCACCTGATCAAGATTAAATGACGCAGGTTGCTGTCTTTCATATGAACTATCGAAAATGGTTCCATTTAATAAAGTTCCTCTATAATGAACCGTTACTTGATCGGATGGTGATGTAGGTTTTGGACCACTTCCCTGACGGTAAACTTTATATTTCAAACCACTTGGAGTAGTGATATAAGGAACACTCTTCATCTTGTCTTCCTCCACCTTCATGCTTTGCTGCATCATTTCTCTTCTGAACTTAGTCATGAAATCACTAGCGTGTCTTGGGTCAATTTGCAATTGATCTTCAAACAAACCATGCTTAACTGCTCTTTTATACACCTCTAAATTTAATTTGGTCATATCGCCAAAGGTTGAATAAGCACTAGCAAAATCAACTCCGAAAGCGTAAGCTAAATCATTTTTATCTGCTACTGAATCTGGTCTATTTCTAAATGCAACAACTTTTGCTTTCGCTGCCGTTTGATCCATTCTAGGGAAAGAATCGTTGATACAATCTTTAACTCCTTTTAAAAGCTCATCTATATTTACATCTTTAAAATTATCACGCAATCCAGTTCCTAAGCTAGAACCCAAAGCGTAAGATAAACTATCGGCCATACTCACCAGCGGCACAGTGTCGCTTAATGGTTTTACTAAAGGATTTTGAGTTGTTTCACTTTCTTCAATACAAGAAAATACGATTAACGCTATTAGAGCGAGAGAGAAATACTTTTTCATAATTATTTTTAAATGAATCCGACAGCTAAAATCTTAAAATTTAAGCGATATACCTCACCCTTCTTGTAAAACTTTTAAACACGAATTCAACGGATTAGCATTTTGGATAAGGGCATCTAGGTAAGCAGCACCATAGCGAGAATAAAACTCCATAAAATTAACCCTTCTTTCTTGAAAAATGCCTTCAGGGAAAAGCTGATTTTTAAGCTTGTCGATTTTATTCAAATCCACCTCATGGCGGGTTTTCTCGGCTTTTTTTATACGACCAAAAAGGTTCTCTAACGATTTTAAATTTTTTGCTTTTTCAGCTTCCACCGCGCCCACTAGGGTTGTATCTATTTTAGAAACCTCCAACTTTAAATCTTCAAAGACTTTAAGCAAAGCATTGCTGTAATTAGCATCAGATATTTCCATCTTTGATTTTAAAAAGCGGGATTTTAAGGCTTCAGCACTCTCTAAAAGATCAACGAAAGAAAAATTTAAGATATTCATCACTTTTTGCTGATTGGCATTGAGCACCAAAAATGAATCACGCAAAATAAGCTGCGGATAGCTAATTTGATGCGCAGCAAAAACACCTTTAATTTGAAACCAGTAAGCCAATTCATTGGGTCCGCCTACATAAGCAACATTAGGCAAAATAAATTCTTGGTACAAAGGGCGGTAAATTACATTGGGTGAAAATTTCTCGGGATTCGTATCCAACAAATCTTCCCAATTTCCTAAGGGCTCTACAAATCTTTCTCTTTTATCATCTTCTAAGCGAAAGAAATTTATTTCGCGAGGGTTAACCTGCAATTTATACTTTTCGCTTAAAATTGCATTGGTTTTTTCAACCTCTCTCTTTCCAATATTATCCTTGAATTCTCTACTTATAATTGGCGCGAAACTACGTTTAAAATCGGCATCATCGGCATCGATGATTAGCAAACCATATTTTGCAAAAAGCGCATTCACCCAATACTTTGTGAAAGCAGCTAAATCACTTGAGTGTAAGGCTTGCTCAAAAATCGTGATAAGGTCGCTATCCCCTGTTAGTGATTTCACTTCTTCAACAATAGACTGTAGGCCTTCTACATTCAATCTTCCCACAGCCCCGCTAGCCTCCTTTTGCCATTGTATTTTTTTGTTGAACAGATACAAATGATCTACTTCCGCAAAATCGTGGTCTTCTGAAGCCAACCAAAAAACAGGAACAAATTTCTTTGAAGGATGCTGCAGCGCATATAATTCGCATGCCTTAATGGTTGAAACAATTTTATAAATGAAATACGCTGGCCCACCCAACAAACACAGCTGGTGGCCGGTGGTTACCGTAAAGGTATTTTCATCTAAAAGCGCATCAATATTCAACTTTACCTTTTCATTTGCATCATAAGAAGCGTATTGTTCCCTTAACTTCGAAACCAATAATTTTCTATCGGTTTTTTTATTGAAATTCAATTCCTCTTGCTTCAACAAATCTGTAATGATTGGAGGAACAAGATTAGTTTTGGAAAGAGGAATATTGGTAATATTTAACATTGTAAAATTTAATTAAAAGTTAATCACCGCCGCTACCACCACCGCAACTAGAACTGCAACCACCTCCATCTCCAGAGTCACCGCCAGAATCGCCACCACTATCTCCATCACTTCCGCTTCCATCATCCCAACCTCCACCTGCTCCTCCACCACCGTATTCCCCTCCACCAAACTCAAAGCTGCTGCTTGATGCGCCATCAAAACTAGAGATCAATGAGTAGTCACCATAACTAGAACTCCAGTCATAAGTAGATTCCACATCATCTCTCTTTCTCTTTGCAAATTTTGTTATTCCCCAAATATCTGAAGGTGCATCACTACCAAATTCTCTTTTATACAACGCCAGCGTATATAAATATTGCGATTCAAACATTTGCTTTTGAGAACTTACCGGTACCAGCTCTGGATGATGAACAAAATCATAACAAATTACATCTTCGCAAAAAGCTCGATAACCAAGGGTAAATAGCAAATGTTCATGCCACACTTGATCAATAATTTTAGATGGAGTAACTCCTGTTCTACTTATCACGCCCAGATAAACAAACTTCTTGTACTCCCAAATCACTTTTCTAGAAAATTCATCTTCCCAATTTAACTTATTCTGAAGTTTTTCAGCAAAAGCCAAAAGCGAAGGGTTTACTCCACCAAATAAGGAAGCAATTTTATCCAACAGATGGGTAGGTACTAAGTGATCGAAATTGTAATTGGCAATTCTAAGCCATAACTCTTTTTTTGTCATCAATTCTCTTTGTTTTCCAAAAGTTCAACGAATTTTTGAGCGGCAATATAGGACATACTTTGTGTTAAATGGATGTCGAATTTTTCCTTAATAATCTTTGCCATTGAATCATCAAAAATACGCAAAACCAATTTCATTTCGGGTTGAAAATAGCGCGCATTTAATCCGATTTCAATGTTGGCATAATCATCATTGGTAGCGGCTATAAGAGCCTTACAATTCTCGGCACCAACATCCTGCAATACCTTTGGCAACTTTGCATCACCATTGTAAACATCAACTTTTAAATTTCTAAAGTAATCGAGGTTAGGTGAGTTTTCATTCTCCTCAATAATAATCACTTTATGCCCTTTAAAATGAAGACCTTCAGCAATAAAATATCCTAAACGACCTAAGCCGCAAACAATCACATGATTTTTATAGTTGTAAACTTTCCTTCCTAAAGATTGCTGCTCCCTTCTTTTAATCATCCTATCCACAATCAATGAAAAAATTAGCCATATAAAAATGGTGGAAGACAAGATCAAAATAATACCTACCAATTTTGTGATACCCGCCGACGACTGTAAACTAATATCACCATACCCAACCGTAGAACAAGTAACCACCACAAAATAAATTGAATCTATCCATGGCAAATGTTCCACATAATGAAAATACAATGTAGCGCCAACAATTACGAAAAGAAAGGCTACAATCAATACTTTTAAAAAACTATCTGTATCATTTATCTTTTGCTGAACAATTTTAGGTAGCGCCTTTGCTTTTCTCTTCCTCTCCACCTTAAACTCTATTGCTTCAATAAAAGCCTGCGAAGCAACTTTTGCTGGATTGATTACCTGCAAATTTTTACTTGCTGCCTGCAAATGTGGTCTTAGATTTTCATTGAACAAACTGGTAGCCATGCGCAAATCGGGGTGTAATGCCATCATGGTAATTACCATTTCCAAATTATCCTTATCACTTTCAAATAAAATATAGGTAATCGCGAATGAATTGAGGTCAATATCGGCTAACAAATTTCGTGTAGATGAAATGGTTGAAATACCATCTTCTGGTGAGTTAACATGCAAATCAGAAAAATGTTTTACAGAATAGCCCTTCTCTGCTGCCAATTTCTTTATTCTGCTTACCAAATGATCTGAACCAAGAACCAATATAGATTTACTCATAAAACTAAATTAACCCAACCATTCTTTAAAAGCTTCTTCTTGCTGCGCACTTGGATTTTTCACCCTTTCAATTCTACCTGAAGTATAAAACTTAAACTCTCCCTTCTTTAAAATTTTCTCTACGATTTGATTGTCTTTTTTTACTGTAAGTAAGATATCATTCTCAAAATAAGCAATCCAATCGTTCACTTTATTCTTCTCGGCAGCAATACCATTTACGGCAATAATTTCGTCGTTTCTATGCAAACCCACTTCCCAGGCAGGAGAACAAGGCGCAACATCCAATACTATATTACCATCTAAACGCAATCCGAAAACGGATGCAGCCAACTGAGGATGCTCATATTTTTTTAGTGCACAACCTACATACTTCAACGACTCATTGAGTGCCGGAAAATAATCGGCTTTGCCATACACATGCTCTTCAAAAATCCACGACAAATCTTCACCAGCTGCATCACTCACCAACTTCTTAAAATCATCTTCGGTATAGGCTCTATCTTCTTGAGCAAAATCAACATAAAGCTTTTTCATCACCCAGTCTAAATCACGCTTGCCATCGCTCTCTTTTCTTATTTGCAAATCATACATTAAGGCATTCAAACAACCCTCAGTATAGATAGAAACTTTTCTGTTTGGAATTCCTTTGCTATATCCATCTAACCATGTATCGAATGACGCTTCAGCCACCGACTGATTGAATCTTCCAAAATTGTAAAAATGCTTGTCGAAATTTTCATTCAACATCGCAAAATATTGTTCTTTGGTAACCACCTCTGCACGCGCCAACATTAAGTCTCCATAATAGGTTGTTACACCTTCAGCTACATATCCTAAGCGCGAATAATTCTCTTTTTGGAAATTGTAGGGATACATTTCTACCGGACGAATTGCCTTGATATTCCAAGCATGAAACAATTCATGAGAAGAAATTCCCAAGAAATTCTCGTAGGCTTTTCCTTTCATGATGTTGCAACCTGGTCCTAAAGCAATCACAGTGCTATTACAATGTTCTACACCGTGGTAAAAACTAACAGGTAAGATTTGATATAAGAAATGATATTCTTGCTCGGGAAATCCACCAAACACCTTAATTTGCTCGGCAGTAAAAGCTTTAAAATCACTTAATATTTTTTCCCAATCGGGTTTGCATTCACCATTAAACCAAACTACAAAATTGGCATCTTTAACTTTATAAGATTGTTGCTGAAGTGCATTGCTTGCAATGAAAGGAGAATCGGCCAGCTCATCAAAATTCTTAGCCGAAAAAACATTCTTCTTCAACTTAGTGAGTCCGGTGGCAATGGTAAAACTCGCAGGCACATCAACCGTGAGCTCAATCTCATTATAAAAATGCTCTTGCGTATACATAAAGCAATTGCAAGGATTGATATACAGCTGATTCTCGTCGGTAAATGATGCTCCGGCATCTAATTGATTGGCATAGTAAGAATATTTTACTACCAAATCAATGATACCTCCCGTTTGCAATTCCCAACAACTTTTATCAATTTTTTCAAAGTAAAGCTCGGTACCTTTTCCGGTAAAAAATTTTACGTTATGAATATTTTTAGCATAATCGGCCAATTCGTATCTACCAGGTCTCCAAATGGGTAAATAAAAAAGCACTAAATCGCGTCCTTCTTTATTTTCAATTCGCATTTCAATGTCTACCAAGTGGCTGCCAGTCTGACTTCTTTTGATAGTATAGTATGTTTTATTCTCTTGCTTATTCATTGTGCCAAAATACGAAAAGACCCTGAACTTTATGCATTAAATATTAAACTCAATTATTATCTTCGTTTCCAACAAAACAAAAACTCTTGAAAAAGTATTTCTGCCTCCTAATAGCCTGCGCTTCACTGCTTTTTGCGAGCGCGCAAAACCGCGTTGATAGTTTACAATTACTTTACAAAAAGAAAGCCTTTAAAGAAGCATTGCTTTTTTGCGAGAAATACAATATTCCCGAAAAAGGTGAAGGAAGAGAATTGTATTACGCCGGATTAATCTACCTTGAAAACAATAAGATTTGTGAATCGCAGCGATTACTTAACAATGCAATAGGCTATCTCGATTTAAGTAAAAAAGAAAACAAAAAAGCACTTAAAATCCTTAAAAAATACAAAGTGTTTTACGATTCAACACTGTATTTTTACTCTAAAGCTTACGATGCACATCAAAACGAAAATTTTACCCAAGCACTAGATTTTTTGCAATTGGTTTTAAAAAGAGATCCTAGGTTTCTTGATGCTTTACAATTTCGCCTCATTTTGGCTGTTGAGTTTAAAGATGAAAACGATATAGAGAAGTATTTTGAACTGGTAAAAAAAGAAAATCCTTACTACGTTAAATGCTACAAAACTGCTGGCACATATAATTTAGACAATGAGAAATACGAAAAATCCCTCTTGATCTTTAATGAGCTAACTAAACTTGATGAAGCATCGGGGTACTTCCAGCTGGGAACCACCTACTATGAAATGGAAGATTACGAAAAAGCGATGATGTATTATCGCAAAAGCTATGCGCTAGATCGAGAAAAAGCCGCTTTCTTCAACATAGGTTTGTGTTATGAAAACTTAAAGCAATACGATTTAGCACTGCAAACTTTTTTGAATTTAAAAAAGTCGAATTACGAAAACATTAGATTAAATGAACAAATTGGAGATTGCTATTACAATTTAGATAAACTGAGCGAAGCCTTAACGCACTATAAGTTGGCTATCATTGATCAACCAAAAAAAGCAGAGAACTACCGAAAAGCGGGCATGTGCAATTACAACTCGGAAATACAAGATTGGACTCGCGAAAAAGAAGCCGAGAAATATAAAAATGTAGTAATCTACTTAAAAAAAGCACTTGAATTAAATCCTACCGACACCCGCTTGCACTTCTATTTGGCTTTTTCAATGAACAATGAAAACGACTATCAAGAAGGACTTAAAATTGTTGAGGACGGACTCAAAATTGACTCTCTTGATTACGATTTATGGCATGCCATTAACAGTTTAGCAATTCACGCAAAAAACGGCACAAAACTTCAAAGAACATACAGCAGAAGAGGGATAGACATTTTTAAAAGACAACTTTTGTTAGAGCCCAACAAAGGTGTGCTTCATTATAACTTAGGAAGATGCTACGACGATTTCGGTGAAAATTTAAAATTTGAATCGAGAAAAAAGTACGAAGACTCGGCCATAGTAGAAATGAAAATTGCGCTTCAATTGGATTCTACACACGAATATTTCTTCGAAAATATCACACCCATGTTAGAATTTGCTTCCGAAAGTGTGAAATATGAAAAAGATTTAGAAGTCATTCAAGACCAATGGTATCGACTGTTTCCAAACAATCCAGATGCCATGGCAGAAAGAGTAAGAAAAGTAATAGCGCTAAAAATGTATGCCGAAGCCAATGAAATCTACATTAGAGCCAATAATTTAAAGAGCGATTCTTGGAAGATTCAGCAAATAAATAGCTTAGTAAGAGACAATAAAGACAAATATCAGTGGAGTGATATCTGTGAAAAGAAAGAGTGTAAATATTGGTGGTAATTTTTTAATGCCAATTTCTTATCTTCGCCACTTAACTTTCAAAAACAATAAACATGAGCTTTGATCTTATCGTTATAGGTAGCGGCCCTGGTGGATATGTAGCTGCCATTCGCGCATCACAATTAGGTTTAAAAACTGCTATCGTTGAGCGTTCTGAACTGGGTGGTATTTGCTTAAACTGGGGATGTATTCCTACCAAAGCTTTGTTAAAAAGCGCTAATGTTTTCGAATATATTAAACATGCTGCCGATTATGGTATCACGGTTAAAGATGCAGAAGCCGATTTCAAAGGCATCGTGAAAAGAAGTCGCGATGTTGCCGACGGAATGAGCAAAGGTATTCAGTTCTTGATGAAAAAGAACAAAATTGAGGTGATTGCCGGTGTTGGTAAAGTAAAATCAGGCAAAGTAGTTGAAGTGACTGCTGCCGATGGTAAAAAACAAGAGATTTCTGCAAAAAGCATCATGATAGCAACAGGCGCACGTTCTCGCGTATTGCCTAACTTGCCTCAAGATGGCAAAAAAATTATAGGATACCGCGATGCTTTGGTTTTGCCTAAAGCACCAAAATCAATGGTTATAGTAGGTTCGGGAGCAATAGGCGTTGAATTCGCTTATTTCTACAATACTATGGGCACGCAAGTAACAGTAGTGGAGTTCTTGCCTAACATCGTTCCTATTGAAGATACCGATGTTTCTCAAGCACTTGAAAAATCATTCAAAAAACAAGGCATTACAGTAATGACCAATGCTTCTGTTGAGAAAGTAGATACTAGCGGTAAAGATTGTAAAGTAACCATCAAAACAAAAGATGGCGAAAAAGTAATCGATGCTGAAGTAGTTTTATCTGCTGTAGGTATCGAAGCAAATATTGAAAACTTAGGATTGGAAGAAGTGGGTATCGTAGTAGACAAAGGAAGAATTAAAGTGGATGAGTTCTACCAAACCAACATCCCTGGCTACTATGCAATAGGTGATGTTATTCCAACCGCTGCTTTGGCGCACGTAGCTTCTGCAGAAGGAATCATTGCAGTAGAAAAAATTGCGGGTCACCACCCAGAACCTTTAGATTATTCAAACATTCCAGGTTGTACTTATTGCTCTCCAGAAATTGCATCTGTTGGTTTAACAGAGGCTAAGGCAAAAGCAGCCGGACACGAATTGAAAATAGGTAAATTCCCTTTCAGCGCCTCTGGAAAAGCATCAGCTGCCGGAGCGAAAGACGGATTCATCAAAGTAATTTACGATGCAAAATACGGCGAACTTTTAGGTGCCCATATGATTGGAGCTAACGTTACCGAAATGATTGCTGAAATTGTAGTGGCTAAGAAATTGGAGACTACTGGTCACGAGATTTTGAAAGCAGTACATCCACATCCAACGATGAGTGAGGCGATAATGGAAGCTACGGCGATGGCTTATGGGGAGGTGATACATTTGTAGAAGACTCGAGTGTGAGAATGAGATTTGAGGGCGTTGGTGAAAACTAACGCCCTATATTTTTAAACAAAATTAAAGTTGGAAGCACAACAAAATAATAACGGCACAACAAAAGTAACAAAAGCCACAGTGTCGTGTTTAATTACACTATTCTTGCTTCTTTTAGCTTTTGCAATAGGATCAAATTGGGTAATGAAAGCCTATGCATTTGTTGGTTTTGTTTCAGGAATTACATTGACTTTAATAAGAAGATATCGTGCTATTGGTATTGGAATATTAATCCCATTTACAGTAGTCGCCATGATTTTACTGTACTTCAGTGTTCTATTGATTATTTAAGAATAATTCTGCAAATGTATTTTCATATTTTACAAGTCAAACCCAGTAATTTCAGATTTTGCGAAGCGAATCTGAAATCTTAATTTTTTTTAGGAATTTTCAATTCCGATAATCCATTTAGTCGCGAAACATATCTCCTTTTCATTGAAGAGTTCAACAAAAAACAAAGTCTATCTGCAACAATTCAATTTTAAACTTTTGATTTCAAAAGATAAATGCTACATTCAATTAACCTTGAATTAGCTAAATAATGAAATACTTGCTTCTAACAACTTTAGTGCTGATACTGATACAGTGCCAAAAAAAAGATTTTCGCGATGATTTAATTGGAAAATACGAGGTACACTTTTCTCGTAACGATGATATAATAATGGGGCCTAAAATTAATTATGAAAGCGATACCATAATTTCAGTGCATAAAGGAGCTAGCGAAAAAACCTTTTCAGTTATGGGCGAAGATTTAGAAATAGGAGATAATTTAGTCCTAAAAAACAACACTATCTATTATAGAAATTATTACCATTACATCGGTAACACAAGAATAACAATAATTCAAGGAAACAAAATACCCCAGTAATTTCAGATTTTGCGAAGCGAATCTGAAATCTTCATTTTTAGGAATTTTCAATTCCGATAATCATGCACAAGAGACTAAAAATAGCAACAAAGAAATCTAGTTCTTTACTAAAACGGGCGAAAACTTGGCCTGCTAATCAAAGGCGAAAATTCCCAGGGAATGGAAGTCAGTATTAAAAGTAAAGCAATAGAACACCAAATAAACATAGTTTTAAACTTCGATTCATCGTTTTCCCTTCTCTTAGATTTGATGGATCCAATCGTCAATACACTTATGGCAACAAGCATTACGCTACTGTGCTCCATACCAAAAAACCGCAACTGTCTCTCATGAATTGATTCTGAAAAATTATTTAGAAAATATTGGGTTATCGGACTCAACACATACAAATACAAACCCAATAAAAGTTGAATGTGGGATACAGTAAGAGTTGTGATTCGCAAAAAATGATGAGGTCTCGTAAAAGCCTTCTTAACTTTCCATCCAACATATCCATCAATAATGGCAACAAGCAGAAATACAAGAACTACCCAGCGAAATAGCGAATGTAAACTTAAGGCAAAAGAGTACATAAAAGTATTTTGGTGAAGATAAGATTTAGTATGGTTTTTCGAAAATGAGAAGCTAACTAACTTCTCCCTTTTTAAAGGGAGAGTGGGTAAAGGCTTGAAGCGCAAAGGCAAGAGGGATTTCAGTCACATTGCAAAATCCCTCTTCCCCCTCGCAGGCATTCTCGCACTCTCCCTTTTAAAAAGGGAGAAGGAGATAAGTTACGCATACTTGAAAAATATTACCGTGAAAATAAAAATACATATTCCTTGCCTATCTACTAGTAGGTAGTTATATTTGTAACATCAATACAAAAGATAAAATATTGCAATTGAGCGATGAGCTCATTAGAGAAAGAGGTTTTAACGCTTTTAGCTTTCATGATTTATCGAAATCTTTGGGGATAAAAACTGCTTCGATTCACTATCATTTCCCAACAAAAACTACTCTAGGCGTGGCTCTTTTAAATTACCATACGCAATGCGTTAGAGATTTAAGAGACAAAGTAAAAGACAGATCTCCCGAGAAAAAGCTAGAGGCATTTCTTTCTATTTACAGCAAAATAAAAGCAGAAGATAAAGTTTGTATTGTTGGATCATTGGCAACCGACCTCCACTCTATCGACAAAAAAATTGCCAAAGAAGTGAAAGCATTAGCAGGCGAAATTTTACAATGGGTGACCGAAATTTTAGAGGAAGGAAAAAAGAAAAAAGTATTTTATTTCGACCTACCTTCACGCACCAAAGCATTGATGGTGATAAGCACTATGCTGGCTGCTGTGCAAATTTGCCGATTGACGAATGTGAAAGATTTTGATACTATAAAAAAAACAGTGATTAACGATTTAAAAAAATAAATATGGATGTATTAACAATGCTACAATTGGGGGTCGGACAAGAAATTAAAGGTTCACCATCGGCTTTTATGAATTGGCTAAAACCCACTATTCTAAAAGCTGAAAAAGGAAAAATCTCTTTGAAATATGTGGTGCGCGACGAAATGACAAATGCTATGGGAAACCTTCATGGTGGCGTAACATCGGGCATCATTGATGATATTTTAGGTGCAACCGTGTTTACTTTGGGTGAGCAACAATTCTTTGCTACTATCAATTTATCTATCGATTATTTGTCGGCAGTTAAAAACGGAGATACAGTTGTAGCACACAGCAAAATTATTAAGCATGGCAAACAACTGATTCACGCCGAATGCGAAATTTGGAATGCCGACGAAACACGATTGGTGGCGCGCGGACAAAGCAATTTAATACGAACTGAGTTAAAGAAATAATAACTTAGCGAACATTGAACTTTGAACATTAAACTTTGAACAAATTATATGAAAAGAGTTGTAGTTACAGGCATTGGCGCCTTAACGCCTATTGGAAATAACGCCCACGACTTTTGGGAGAATTTAAAAAAGGGAGTGAGCGGCGCTGGCAATATCACCAAGTTCGATGCTTCAAAATTTAAAACACGTTTTGCCTGCGAGATAAAGAATTTTAATGCGCTTGACTTTATCGATAAAGGTGAAGCGAGAAGATACGACCCCTTCACGCAGTACGCATTAGTGGCCGTTGACGAGGCTGTTCGCAACGCCAACATCGATTTTGAAAAACTGAATAAAAATAGAATCGGTGTAATTTGGGGAAGTGGAAATGGTGGAATTTCCTTCTTCGAAGAACAGGTTAAAGAATACGCTAAAGGCGACGGAACACCTAGGTTTAGTCCGTTCTTAATACCTAAAATGATAGTAGATATCGCATCGGGTATTATCTCTATTAAATACGGATTACGTGGTGTTAATTTTACTTCCGTATCTGCTTGTGCCACCTCAAATACCGCCATCATTGAATCGTTCAATCATATTCATTGGGGAAAAGCCGACATGATTATTACGGGTGGTTCTGAAGCGCCTATTTGCGAAAGTGCTATTGGCGGATTTAGTGCAGCAAAGGCTCTATCTTCCTTAAATGAAGATCCTCAAAAAGCATGTAGACCTTTCGATATTAAACGCGATGGGTTTGTAATGGGCGAAGGTGGTGGAGCTCTAATTTTAGAAAGCTATGAACACGCCATAAAACGTGGTGCGCCAATCTTAGCAGAAATAGTGGGAGGCGGACAAACTGCAGATGCTTACCATTTAACTGGAACGCATCCCGAAGGAGAAGGAGCATTTTTGGGAATGAGCGAAGCGTTAAATGAAGCGGGAATTTCACCAGAAGAAATTGACTATATAAACCTTCACGCCACCTCAACTCCACAAGGAGATGTGAGTGAATTGCGCGCAGTAGAAAGGTTATTCGGCGCATCGAAGAAGTTTAATATTAGCGCTACCAAATCGATGACCGGACACTTACTAGGCGCAGCTGGTGCAGTAGAAGCCATTGCATGTATTATGGCTACCAAGGAAAACATTATTCCTCCAACAATTAACACTGATGAACCTGAGCCTGAATATGCAGAGAAATTCAATTTAACTCTGGGTAAAGCACAGCAAAGAACAGTTAATTATGCGATGAGTAATACCTTTGGATTTGGAGGGCATATTGCGACTTCATTGTTTAAGAAATGTAACGCTTAACTTTTTTAAGAATTTACTTCCGTAGGGGCGAAATGCTTTCGCCCGTGAATAGAAAAATTCAAAAATAATTCGGGCGAGCGGCAGCTCGCCCCTACGATTACTTCGCTACAATAAGATTGGTATAACGCTTACAATTTTTATCAAATGATGTCTGCGCTAGTGTTAATCCCAATTGAGATGAGGCATAAATATCTTTACAACTATCTACGGTATAGAAATAACGTGCCTTTGCTAAACCTCTATTGAATAAAGCTTCAGGAATACTTGGATTAATCTTTAGTGCTGCATCATAATCCTTAATTGCATTTACATGAAAACCTAAATAAGAAAAATATGCGCCTCGATTGATATATGCGCTTGCATCTGTAGGATGAACATTAATGTAAGCAGTAAGTTTTTCTATTTCGGCTTTATATTGTGCTCTTTGCTCGGGGGTAATACTCACGTTAAAATATTCTTTAACATCAAATTGCTTAGCAAAGGCTGTGTCGGTTTCTAAAATAGCACTTGACTGCGCTGTAAGAGATTTTAAACCCGTAAGTAGAAGTAAAAAAAGTAATTTCTTTATCATAGTCCCGTCATCATCGTGTGATAGTTACGAGTAAGATAAGAAATTAATTTTGAAATTTTATTAAGTGCAGCAGAAGTTTCTGAGCTCACTTCTTTTTTCTGAAGACGAAGCATCCACAAACCATACAAGCCATTAAAACAAGCTTCGATATCGTTCTTTACAATGCGCGTTTTTTTTTCGGCAGATAAACTATCGTCAACTTTTACCTCAGATTTCTTTTTCAATTCTTCAATCTCTGGTTTTGCAATTTCAAAAAGTTCGATGTAATCTTTATTCTTTAAAACAGTGAGTAAGGTAGTGTGCAACAAATGCAATTCGGCCATCTTCTCTTCTACTTCTTTGAGGTGACCACGCTGTAATAATTTAGCGCTTTTCATTTCCTCAACAATGCCTTTGTACCAATTTCGCAATTGAATTTGTTGAACTTCAGAGCTTGCGGTTTTTTGAATAATCACCTCCTCTATCTTATTCAAATCAAAAGCACAAGCGCGCACAACATCTTCTACATGCCACATATAGAGGATGTATTCGGCAATGTTGTTTTTAAGTTTTTCTTGGGAGATGAACACTATCTTTTTGTTTTGTAAAGGTTATTGATGATTTCAATCATGTCGTTTGTAACATCAATTGCCCCTTTTGTAGGCATTACTTCTTGAGATGTTTCGGTGTAAGCCAACACGAATTTAATTTTTCGTTTGGTGTTCAATTCATTGATGGTTTTAAGAATCGCATCATTAATGTTCTTGCCTACCTTTTCTTGAAGTTTCATCAATTCAAATTGAGCTCTCTCTTCCTCTCTTTGAAACTCTTCTGCTTTGGCACGCAATAAATCGGCAGCATTCTTTTCTTCTAAAGCTGTAAGCTGTTTCGCTTGCGCTTTCACTCCGAAATCATAATTCAATTTGTTGTAATTTTCTTCAAGCCTTCTCAAATTAACCTCATAACTTTCCTTAATTCTATTGCCTGCCTTTTTAATGCTATCTATATAATTACTCTTGGTTAAAAAAGCATCTAATTTATAGTATACAATAACATCGTTCTCTGTTACTTTCTCCACCGCCTTTCCTTTGTCGTTAAAAACGTACTTCTCGGGTGCGGCTGGCTGATAAGCTTTATAAAACAAAAAACCCATGGCAATTAAAATCACCACTTGTAAACCAATAATTACTTTCTTTAGCATATACAATAATATTATTACACTTCTTAATTGAAGCGCTAATATAATAAGTAAGAATTAAAAGGATGAATTAAGCTACTAATAATTCGCTGTTCTCGATTTTTCCTGTTTTAAAGCGGAATGGAAGATCAACCATAAACTCGTAATCTTCACCCACTTCAAGCATATCTGAATCTTCTTCGGCATGATACCACCATACCGATACCGATTTTCCTGCTTCTTTAAGATTTTTGAGTTTGTATAAAATGAAGAGAATCATTTTAGAAGACGAGATATTCATTTGATCAAGGGCGATGTGCATCTTCACCTTATCGGCGGTGGCATTTAACGAATTGTCGAGCCAATCTAAAATAGGTTGATAAAACTGTTCACCACTCTCTGGCAAAGATTTTCCGGTAATGGCAAACTCACCTTCGCTAAGATTGAACAACACACGGGGTGTTAATTCTGTAGCTTCAATGAATAAATTAGTATTCACGGTCGTCCCTTTCATGATTGATTAATAGGTTAAATTAATGCTCAAGTTTTCCCTCTGCACTAAAATAAAAATATAATTGCTGCAGCTCAAGTTTTTTTTCACATTAATTTTACCTTTAGGAAACATAGATTTACGATATTGAATTTATTAGTTTAGAACCCTTGAATTTCTTAGCACATATCGCCTTATCGGGAAACGAACAGGAAGTAGCCATAGGTAATTTCATTGCCGATACTATCTTACCAAAAGAACGTAAATTATTGACTGATAAAATGATGCGCGGAGTTACGCTTCATCATGCCATAGACACATTTACCGACCAACACTCTTCGTTTCTCAATACAACGTTATTAGCGCGGCCTATACTTAGAAAATATGCTCCAGTGGCTACCGACGTGTTTTTCGATCATTTTTTAGCACTTCATTTTGAAGAATATTACGGAAGAGACTTGGCTTCATTTAGCAAGGATTTTTACCTTTCAATAGGGAGTTGGCAAGCAAATTTACCAGAGCGCGCACAAATTCTAGTGCATTATTTACTTAAAAATGATTGGCTCAACATGTATAAGAGCAAAGACGGTTTACACGCTATACTCACACAAATGTCTAAACGCACTCGATTCGAATCTAATTTAGAAAAGGCTTCATTGGTTCTCAATGAGCATTACCAAGAAATTGAAAAAGATTTTCGAAAAATTTTTCCCGAGCTTATGGAGCTGTCGAAATCGCAATTAAATTTTGACTAAAAGCGATGTATTGTTACTTTTAATAAAGTTATGTTGACGATGAAAAAGATACTTGCACTAATATTACTGTTATGCGGCTTTGGGGCTAATGCTCAAAATTGCGGATTCGACCATATCATTCAAGAAATGGTTGAAAAAGACCCCGCAAAGAAAAATGAAATTTTAAAGAACATCACAACCCTCGCCCAAAAGCAAGGAAACACACAAACATTAGGCGGGGGAGCTCCTTTGTATATCATACCAGTGGTGGTTCATGTGGTGCACGATGGCGGAGTTTCTAATATTTCTGACGCTCAAGTACTCGATGGAATAAAAAAATTAAATGAAGATTTCAGAAAACTAAATGCCGATACTATCGGTATTGTACCTTCATTTCTAAATATCGCTGCCGACGCTCAATTTGAATTTAGATTGGCCACCATCGACCCCAATGGCAATTGCACCAAAGGTATCACCCGCACCTTCTCTTACCTAACAAATGTAGGAAGCGGTGAGCCAATAAAAGACTTGATTAGTTGGGACACTAAAAAGTACTATAACATTTGGGTGGTAAATTATTTAGAAAGTGGTGGCAATTCTGTTGGAGGCTACAGCTATTTGCCCGGAACCGCCCCTTCTCAAAGTCATGAAGGAACAATTGTAATTAATAAACAATATGGAAGCATAGGTACATCTTATGCGGTGCCAGGAGCTATTCACACCTTAGCACATGAAACCGGACATTTCTTTGGATTGCTGCACACATGGGGCCTTTCGGCCATAGGAACCAGCTGTGGAAATGACGGTATCAATGATACGCCGCCCACCAAAGGATCTAATGGAATTTGTAATCTTTCACAGAATTTATGCAGCGGACTTGAAAATGTTCAAAATATAATGGACTATAGTTCTTGTGTATGTATGTTTACTAAAGGTCAGGCTACCTACATGCAAAACTCCGCTGCCTCGGCAGTGGGCTACAGATCGAGTTTATGGGCAGCCGGAAATCTAGTCGCAACAGGAACCGAAGACAATCATGTTGTATATGAATGTAAACCTACCCCATTTTTTAGAGCGCACAACGATTCTGTTTTCTTTTGTGTTGGAACAACGATATCATTCGATGATTTGTCTTACAATGATAGTCTAAGTTCGAACAGATTATATGAGTGGACTTTTGAAGGCGGAACTCCCTCAACCTCTTCAGCTGCCAACCCCAGCGTAACATACAACAGCGCTGGAACCTACGATGTAAAACTTAAAATAAGCAATGCAAATGGATCAGATTCCATCGTCTTTAACAATTACATTCAAGTCGTAGACAACAGCAATAGCAAAACATTAGCAATCTTTGAAGGCTTTGAGGACAGTGGTTTCCCAGATAATTTGAACAACAATAACGACTGGACCATTGTAACGCCAGGCACAGAGAAATTCACGAGAACCACTGCTGCGAAGAAAAGCGGAAGTGCTTCTTTAGTACTTGATTTGCACAGCGAAAGCGGCTATGGCACCAGTGAAATGTGGCATTATTTAATGAGTCCGAACATCGACTTATCTCAATATTCCGATTCAATATTTCTTGATTTCAACTTTGCTTATGCCCAAAGAACTGCCAATAACAATGACTTATTGAGGATTTACATTTCAACAGATTGTGGAGTGAATTGGATTTTGAAAAAAAGCATGAATTATGTTCAACTAACCACAAAAACTCCAACCAGCAGTAATTTTACACCAAGCGTATCTGAATGGGGATCAACAAATATTGATATGAGCGCCTTTGTAGGCAATCCAAATGTTAGAATATTGTTCGCAGTGAATGCAAAAGGAGGAAATAAAATCTACCTAGACAATATAAGTTTGTACCACACTAACGTTGGCGTTGAAGAGCAAAACGCAATTGATTTTAGTGCAGTAGTTTACCCCAACCCTATCCATTCGAGCTCAATAATAGAAATCATGTCGGCTTCACCCAACAATTTCAAAATTAGCCTTTACAATACACTCGGCGAACAATTGGGCAAATCTCTAAGCATTGAAAATAGTAAAGATTCGAAAATACAATTGACTGAAATTCATGACAATGTAGCTTCAGGAATCTATTTTCTACAAATAACTACTGGCACAGAAACACAGCGAATTAAAATAATAAAATAAAGTCGCAACCTAATTCATGCTTCAGCGTAGGAACATAAAACAACAAAAAAAATCACGCTTGAAAACCTTACTCTCACTATTACTAATTTTTATTTGCAGCGCTACTTTGAGCGCACAAACAAGAATACGTGAAAAAGAAACTTACACTGGCGACACAGTAAGAGTTTATCAAACAATCACTAAGACCGACTCCACTAAATATAAAATGCCCGATACCAAGGTAAATTACGATGCAGAAAAACTAGAAAAACTTTTCAATCCTGAAATGAGCGATAAAGAAAGGTTGAAACACAAACAAGCCATTCAATTCTTTAATGACCAAATAGCTGCCGATTCTACCAATTTAGGAGCATACGTAAATAGAGGTACCTATTTCGCTGAATTAGGACTGCATGTTGAAGCCATCAAAGACTACAACAAAGCAATCTCCCTCGACCCCAAACAAGCCATTCCCTATTACAACAGAGCTATTTCAAAGGCTCGATTTATGTACACTTTAGATGCTTGCAAAGATTTACAAAAGGCCGATGAATTAGGATTTTCTCAAGCTGGCAATTTAATGGCTATCAAATGTGGCCGATACGCAGTTCAATTGGGACTTACCACCACCACAACATCGAGCAAATAACTTATATCTAATACAACATTAATTTTTTACTTTAGTGCGACCAAACCGCAACTAATGACTGAAAGTATTAAAAAATTAATGATTGAATTGGAGGGAAAAAGCACTGCTGAAATCCTTCCCAAACTTTATGAGGAGAATGATAACGCAAGAATTAAAAAGAATAGACGCTTATCAGAAGACTTAAATAACCTAATTTTTATGCTATTGAATCCAGGAATAAAGCCTGGAGGCGTGAGAGAAGAAGATTTAGAAGCATTCAAAAGATTTCAAAACGGACTAAAAAACAATTAGGCCGTTTTTCTCAAAAAAACCTTCGACATAATAAAACTCCTAGCTGGTAATGGCATGCCAGAGTAGTTCTCGATGGCTCTAATAACATCATCAATCTCTTGCATACTCTCAAGAGAATAATCTTCGCGCATCCACCATTTTTTAACGGTTTCTAATGCATCTACATGCTGCTCAATTGTGGTAATCACCATAGTGACAAATTTATTGAAAGACAGCGGCGAAGATAAATGGTTGCCTTGGGTAAAAACATTTTTTTGTAAAAATGTTTTCCATATACATTGTTAAGAATTTGTAAACGCAGGCTGCATAAGGGATTTATCCCAATCTTTCCATACCGCCTCGTAACCGTTCGATTTTAGCATTTGGGCAATTTCTTTTGCACTGCGCTTGTCATCAATCTCAAATTGCTCGAGACTTTCCTTTTCGGGAAAAACGGCATAACCTCCCGGATTGGTTTTTGAGCCCGCACTCATGGAAGTGATACCTAAACGAAATATATTGTTTCTAAATGAGGCATTCTCACGAGTAGAAATTGAAAGTTCTACATCTTCTTTAAAAATACGATAGGCACAAATAAGCTGAACCAATTGCTTGTCGCTCATTACAGATTTTGGTTCTAATATACCTTCTGCTGGTCGCAAGCGAGGAAAAGAGATAGAATATCTTGTTTGCCAAAATTTCTTCTCTAAAAAATCAAGATGCATAGCCGTATAAAAAGAATCTGTTCGCCAATCTTCTAGTCCGATCAAACAACCCAATCCAATTTTATGAATACCAGCTCTACCAAGTCTTTCTGGAGTATCAATACGATATTCATAATTTGATTTTCTACCCTTGGTATGGTGCGTTTTATATTCCTCTTCGTGGTAAGTTTCTTGATAAACCAATACGGCATATAATCCCTCAGCGATAAGCAAACGATATTCATCTTCCTCGAGAGGTTGCACTTCGATAGAGATATTTGAAAAATAAGGTTTAACTAATCTAATGGCACGTTGCAAATACTCAACGCCTACAGTTTTATTAGCCTCACCAGTAACTAGTAAAACATGATCATATCCTAAGTCCTTAATCGCCTCACATTCCTTAATTATTTGCGCGTCGCTAAGTGTAGTTCTTTTGATTTTGTTATGTAAACTGAAACCACAGTAGGTGCAGATATTTTGACATTCATTAGACAAATAAAACGGCACATACATTTGCACTGTATTGCCAAAACGCTTTAAAGTAAGCTGGCGGCTAAGTTGAGCCATCTCCTCCAACAAAGGTTCAGCAGCAGGAGAAATAAGCGCTTTAAAATCTTCTAAAGTGCGAAACTCTTTTTTGTACAATGCTTCCTTTGCTTCCTCTAAAGTTTTAGAGTAGATACTATCTTTAATGTCATCCCAAGAATGCTGGGAAAGTATTTTATAAAAATCACTCATTGTAAAAATGCGGTTAACGGACTACTTGCTTCTGCTTTATTGCTGATAGGTGCCAACTTAGCTTCATAGGCCAATCTACCCGCTTCAACAGCCATTTTAAACGCGTATCCCATAGCAACAGGATCTTTCGCCACTGCAATGGCAGTATTCACCAAAACTGCATCGGCTCCAAGCTCCATTGCATAAGCTGCGTGCGAAGGTGCACCAATTCCGGCATCAACAACAACAGGCACATTACTTTCTTCAATAATAATTTGAAGCATGTCAACAGTCTTTAAACCTTTATTGCTCCCAATTGCAGCACCTAAAGGCATTACCGCAGCCACTCCTACCTCCTCTAATCTTTTACACAACACAGGATCGGCATTGATATAAGGCAAAACAATAAAGCCCAATTTCACTAGTTCTTCGGCTGCTTTCAAAGTCTCGATTGGATCGGGCAATAAATAACGTGGATCTGGATGAATTTCTAATTTCAACCAATTTGTCTCCAAAGCCTCGCGTGCCAATTGTGCTGCAAAAACGGCTTCTTTAGCTGTTCTCACTCCCGAGGTATTGGGTAGCAAATTGATTCGAGGGTTCTTAAGATGTTTAATGATATCATCGTTTTTATCCTCTAAGTTCACCCTTTTTAAGGCTACGGTTACCAACTCAGATTCGCTAATTTCTATTGCATCTTCCATCAATTGGTTGGTGCTGAACTTACCTGTGCCTGTAAACAAGCGAGATTGAAAAATCTTATCTCCTATTTTAAGCTTTGATGCTTTCATATTTTCCTATTTCCTTTAGAAATTGTTTTGTCTTTTGTGCTGGATTGGCGTCATTGATAATCGCTCCCGAAACAGCAATACCATGAACACCGATTTTCATTAGCTGATCTATATCTTCTACCACCACTCCACCAATAGCGATAACAGGCTTGAGATTGGGCACAGCTTTTAAGATAGATTGATATCCTTCGAATCCCAAAATATCAGCCAACTTCTTCTTGGTACTGGTAAAGCGCAATGGCCCCAAGCCAATATAATCTACCTCGTCATTTATTCTTTTGATATCCTTCAAATCATTGGCTGTTCCACCAATGATTTGCTCCAATAAAAATTTGCGCGCATCATTTGGTGCAACATCTTCCTTTCCAATATGTAAACCTTCTGCGTTAACCATCGCAGCAACCAAATGATTGTCATTTATGATTAAAGTAGATTTATACTCTTCTGTAATTTCTTTTGCCTCTTCGGCGAGTTTCAATAATTCAGTTGACGACAAATTTTTTGCACGCAACTGCACCCAATTCACGCCGTTATCTAGCACCAATCGAATTTGCTCCAAATGACTCAATGCAGCATCATCGGATGTTATAAATTGAAGACGCGCTATTTTCTTAGTCGACTGATACATGATAACCCAATAACGAATTAGAACTTTGTAAATAAGAATGAATATATTTTTTGCCTTTTGCACAAGAGATTTCTACTGGTTCTCCCTTGGCCAAGTATGCTGCAATTGCCGAAGACAACACACAACCAGAGCCATGCTTTGAAAAGCCATTCAAACGGTCATTTTCGAAGCTAAATTCTTGTTGATTGTAAAATAAAGTGTCGATAGATTTCACTCCATCTACATGTCCGCCTTTAAGCAAAACCGAACAATAATTTGCCAATCTTTTTGCAGCATTTACTGCATTATCTTCTTGTGCGAAAACACGTGCTTCAATAGCATTGGGCGTAATTAAAAATACTTTTTTCAATACCGATTGAAGAGTCTCTTCTTGCCAATCTTTATCGATAAATTGATATCCGGTGCTTGAAGCATAAACAGGGTCCCAAACAACTTTAGCATTCGGAATAATTTCAACAATAAAATCTAAAAGTTCATTCAAATAAATCAACGATGGTACAATCCCAATTTTTACCACATCAAAAGAAAATCTATTGGCTAAAATTTTTACTTGTTTTTTTACCACCGATAATTCTTCCCAAATACAATCAACAAACTCAACATCTGTTTGAATGGCAGTTGCAGTGCTTATTGCTAACCCATAAACACCAACACCTTCAAAGGTTTTAATATCCGCGAGTACACCCGCCCCCGCCGAAGGATCGAAACCTGCAATAGACAATATGTAGGGTCTATTTAGCGACATTTTTGTAGAATCTCCTTAAAGCTTTCTATGGGTTCTTTGCTAGTCCAAATGGCACCTACTAATGCACAACCTGCAAAACCGTACTCTTTCACTTTATCAATATTCTTGAGCTCGATTCCACCTAAAGCATAAACAGAATATTTTGTTTTCTCTAATGCCTTACGTAAGGTAAATTCATTAAATCCACTTTGGTAATCTTTTTTGGAAATACTATCGAAAATCGGACTCAAAAAAACGTAGTTGAAAATTGGGTCGGCTTGGTCTAGATGCGACATATGATGCATCGAAGTTGAAACAGTTAAATGACGCTTCTTATTGATCACAAAACGTTTTAAATACCAAAATTTGAACTTGCTTTTTCTAACTTTCGAAGTAACATGAATACCTTTTAGATTGTACTTAAGAGCTAATTTTGGATGAGAATGAATGACAATCTTATTATGAAACTCCTCGGGAATTCGGTTAAGATAATCTCTCATCTTCTTATAATCGTAAGTTGGTCGGCGAAGATGAAAAGTTTCCAATCCTTCGTTGAACAACTGCTTCATCAGCTCAATTTCTCGAGAGGAAGAAATTTCTGTAGAAGATATTACAACAACTTTCATAAGGTTTAGATATAAATTTCTCCTCCAATTTCTTTGAACTCATTTGATTTCTCTTGCATAGCAGCTTCGATAGTTTCTTGTTCAGCCGCATATTCTCTCACCTCTTGAGAAATTTTCATCGAGCAGAATTTCGGTCCGCACATAGAGCAGAAATGGGCTACCTTCGCATTATCCGCAGGCAATGTTTCATCGTGGAATTCACGAGCGGTATCTGGGTCTAGCGACAAGTTGAATTGATCTTGCCAACGGAATTCGAAACGCGCTTTAGATAAAGCGTTATCTCTAATGTAAGCTCCAGGGTGACCTTTTGCTAAATCGGCAGCATGTGCAGCGATTTTATAAGTAATCACTCCGTCTTTTACATCTTTTTTATTTGGCAAACCTAAATGTTCTTTTGGCGTAACGTAGCACAACATTGCGCATCCGTACCAACCAATTTGAGCAGCACCAATGGCAGAAGTAATGTGATCATATCCTGGCGCAATATCGGTAGTTAATGGTCCGAGAGTGTAAAACGGAGCCTCAAAGCAATGCTGCAATTGCAAATCCATGTTCTCCTTAATCATTTGCATAGGTACGTGACCCGGCCCTTCAATCATCACTTGCACATCATGTTTCCATGCGATTTGAGTAAGTTCTCCTAAAGTTTTCAATTCGGCAAATTGCGCTTCATCGTTTGCATCGGCGATAGAGCCCGGACGCAGACCATCACCTAAAGAGAAGGCTACGTCGTAAGCTTTCATGATTTCGCAAATTTCTTCGAAATGCGTGTACAAGAAATTTTCTTTGTGGTGTGATAAACACCATTTTGCCATGATAGAACCTCCACGAGAAACTATACCTGTTACGCGTTTTGCAGTCATTGGCACATAGCGCAATAAAACACCAGCGTGAATGGTAAAATAATCTACGCCTTGCTCAGCTTGCTCAATCAAAGTATCTCTAAAAATTTCCCATGTTAAATCTTCTGCCTTTCCATTCACTTTTTCAAGCGCTTGGTAGATAGGTACAGTACCTATTGGCACTGGTGAATTTCTAACAATCCATTCTCTCGTTTCATGAATGTTTTTTCCTGTAGATAAATCCATGATAGTATCGGCACCCCAGCGACAAGCCCAAACGGCTTTTTCAACTTCTTCTTCGATACTAGATGTAACAGCGGAGTTACCAATATTGGCATTTATTTTCACCAAGAAATTTCTACCAATAATCATTGGCTCAGATTCGGGATGGTTGATGTTATTGGGAATGATAGCACGACCAGCAGCTATTTCATCGCGAACAAACTCGGGTGTAATTTTACTTTTAGGTGTGAAGGCTCCCCAAGAATTTCCAGGGTGTTCAACACCTTTATTTTTTACTTGCTCTATTTTTTGATTTTCACGAATAGCAACGTATTCCATTTCTGGAGTAATAATGCCTTTTTTAGCATAGTACATTTGCGAAACATTGGCACCTTTCTTGGCGCGCAAAGGTTTTTCAATTTTAACAAAACGCAATGCATCCAAACCTTTGTCTTTTAAACGCTCATTACCGTATGCAGAAGTCATTCCGTCTAATTGCTCAACATCTCCTCTTTCTAAGATCCACTTCTCACGAATTTTAGGCAAACCTTTTTTCACGTCAATGTCGATGCTTGGATCGGTAAACGGACCGCTAGTGTCGTAAACAGTCACCGATGGATTTTCAATTTCCTTTCCATTGAACTTGGTTGGCGTTAATTTAATCTCACGCATTGCTACCGAGATATCATGCAACTCACCTTTCACATAGATTTTATTAGAACCCGGAAATGGTGTTTTCGAAATGGTGTTTTCGCTTGGTAAATTTTCTTCTTTTGCTTTCATATCTTTTGTGTTAATCTAACATTGAATTTTGAACATTAAACTTTAAACCCATCTACCCACCTTGAGTAGCTTGAATGATTAATATATTATCGTTTTGATTTAATTGTGTTTTTTCCCATTGAGAACGAGGAACAACTGTTTCATTAAGGGCAACGGCCAAGCCATTCAATTTATCTCCACGCAACTGATGCAATAAAGACATAATTGTTGTGTTGTTAGCAATTTGAATGATATCGTTGTTGACTTTTACTTCCACGTTTCATTATTTACGTGGAGTGCACAAACAGGCAGAGAATCCTTGCGGAACTTATTCCCTTCGACAGCATTATCTGTATCAGGTTATGAGGGTTTTTCTCAGCCTTTATAGCACCCCTATAAGATGTAACAAAGATAGGATTTTTTGGGAGATAGTAAAGGAAAAAATAAAACCTGTATATAAAACAACCTTATACAATTTAATCAAACTAAGTTTCAAAAGCTGCACTCAACATTTTCTACCAGAACGTTTCGCTATAAAAGTGCCAAGCCTATTGCACATTAAACACACTTCATAATAAAAGGCGTTTTTTATTTAGTTGAATTAATCTGCGAAATGTACCTTAAATAAAGTGAAAATAATGACTAATCTGATAATACCAATTCAACTCAAAAGCAGTAAAATGTTTTACCATTCAGCTTAGTACTTAACGCAGAGAAAAATTCAATGAATTATGGAAAAATCTTCGATAATGCTCTTAATTTTTACGATGTTGATACTTTACCTTTTTTTGCTATTTGGCTTATTCTTGCTGGGATTCTTAATTAAATTTGAAATTATTAGCCTCAACTAAATTTGTGATTTGCCCAAATGCAACAAATATCTCAATAAAATTTAATGTAAGATAAGAAGGTAGATGCAGCAAACAGTAATGTTTAATAAAGCACATTGTGCTTTTTGGGTAAATTAAACTAAGGTTGCGAGCTAATTTTATGCCCTTCCAAGGTTACTTTAGTATAACCACCCAACCCCTCACATGTAACATAGTAATAGATGCTATCACCAAGCAAATAAAGATCATTGTGACTGTAGCTAGAGCAATTTCCAATATGATTGCCTACCGCTTTATCTTCTCCTAAAATTGAATAGGTATCATGCGTGGAACCCAAATTCACCGAAACAACAGTATCTTTTACATAAGTGAAAATGCCTTTATAGTACATTCCGCCAAACACTTTAGTTTGCCGCACTTCATACTTACCAATCAAATTCAATCGAGGATCTTTATTTGTCGCTTTTTCCTTCTTTTCCTTCCCACACGAAAAGAGAACTATCACTAAAATGAAAACGATAGATTGCACCGAAATCATTAGCGGCGAAAGCAGAATAAAAATCTTTTTCATGGTTATACATTTTTTACAATGTATCACCCACTAAAACAGAATAAAAAATAAAAATCAAAAAAAATTTCAAAGTGATGACAGTAAATATTGCCAAAAGAACTAATTCCTCAGCAAAATAAAGGCATTTAAAGAAGTCGCTATCAAAAGCCAAATGAAATAAGGCAGCACAAACAGAGACTTATATTTTTGATCTAAAAGAAAGTAAAAGAAGAAAAAGCCCATCAGAACAGTCAATGAAACAATGATAAGCAAAGCCATTAAGACATTATGGTAGTAAAAGAAAACAGGATTCCAAGCAACATTTAAAATCCACTGCAAAGCAAACAACAAGAGAATTTGTGATTTATTCTCCTTAGCTCCCCATAGATAAGCCATATAGAAAGCATAACAAATCATTATGGTAGTCCAAGCTGCGCCAAACACCCATCCAGGGGGAGTCCATGGTGCTTTTTCTAATTCCTGATACCATGACGATACAACGCCTTGTCCGGTAAAAAAACCACCAACAGCAAGAGCTAAAAAATTGAATACTAAAAAAAGGAAGGTTCTAACAATCATCCTTCAATTTACTAAAAAAATGTCGTTTACCATTGAAGTGCGCCAAACTTTAATTCAAGTTCTTTTCGTAACTCTTCATTTATAATTCCTTCGCCTAAAGCGAAATTATCAGCAAATTTTGGCAAAGTGAAAGTCATGATAATATTTGCTCCATGAATAGGAAATCTAACAAGAGCTGCATCCAAAGCACCTTTGCCTCCTCGCGGACCAGGAGAAGTGGAAAGCAAAATCACTTTCTTATTCTCAAACATTTTCAATTTTGAGCGCGAAGTCCAATCAAATAAATTTTTAAAGGCAGCAGTATAACTTCCATTGTGTTCGGCCATTGAAATGACTAACAAATCTGACTTCTCAATTTTATTTAGGAAATCCTTCACCAATTCGGGCGCACCTATTTCCATTTCCTTATCTACCGTAAAAAGAGGCAAATCATATTGATTCAAATCCAAAACTTCCACTTCTGCAGCACCAATTTGATTTGCTACATAACTGGCAAAAACCTTATTGATAGACGACTTACTATACGATGCGCCGAAAGCGAGAATTTTCATAATCGATTACGCATTATTTTTAACACTTCTATTGATGAAGAAAAGTAAAGCACCTGCTACCACTACATGCATTACATTAAGCACTACAGCATAGGCAACCGTTACATTTGGAATTCCAACAAATGGATTGACAAAAGACAATACCAATAGTACTACAGACACGATGCTGAAAACTTTGAATCCCTTGCTGCTAAACTTCTCTATTAGAAAAAACACGATGCTACCTAGTATAGCAGGTAAGATGCTAGAGATTAAAATAGGCACTATTGTAAGAGGTTGATTGGGTCGAATGAATATGGTATCACTTAATACTCCAGCTCCATGAAAAACAAAAAACAATATTGAATTTAATACCGCTGCTGCTGCTGCCGCTGCTAAACCAGCAAGAATTGATTTCTTAAAAGATAACTTAATGTTCATAATAGATTTATTTAAATGTTTAAATCAAAGGTATAAACATTATTTGTATGCACAATTATATTTAACTGTTTTTAATAGAATGAAGAAAAATAAAGCAAGAAATTAAATTGAAATGAATTAAATCAGAAACCTATGCTATAATTTGCGCAATCTCTCTAATCAAATCCTTATTGCTTTCAATGGCATTGCCCACCACCACCACATCGGCACCTGCTTCAAATGCAGCCTTTGCCTTCTCTGCAGAACGAATCCCGCCACCAACAATAAGAGGAATATCTATTGATTTCTTAACCGCCGAAATCATGTTTTCGCCCACCGGATTTAAGGCACCGCTGCCGGCATCCATAAAAATGAGTTTCAAACCGAGCATCTCGCCTGCCATCGCAGTACAAACCGCAATATCACGCTTGTTTGCTGGTATCGGAGTCGTATTACTCATGTAACTAACAGAGGTTGGAGTACCTCCATCTATCAACATATAACCTGTAGAAACCACCTCAATTCCCGAGTCTTTTAAAATGGGAGCAGAAATCACATGCTTACCTATTAATAAATCGGGATTTCTTCCGCTAATCAGCGACAAGAACAAAATAGCATCGGCATGAGAATTAATTTGCAAATTATCTCCAGGGAACAAAACCACTGGAATTTGAGTGTGAAGTTTAATAACCTCAATACAATCACTCAAGCAATCCTGTGTCAATAAGCTTCCGCCCACAAAAAGATAATCAACCTTGTATTGATTAGCCAGTTCACACAATGCCTCCAAAGAGTCTTCATTCTCTTTATCAGGGTCGATCAAAATGGCGAATTGCTTTTTGCCTTCGGCCGATTTCTTAAATATTTGTTGATAAATGTTCATATAACGGCGGCTAAAATAATGAATTTATAATTGTATTAAGAATGAACATTTTGTAAGTTTGCACAAATTAAAAATTAACATGGAAAAAATGACCGAAAAAAAGCTCCCTTATAAAGTAAAAGATATGTCTTTGGCTGAATGGGGAAGAAAAGAAATTCGCCTTGCTGAGGCTGAAATGCCAGGATTAATGGCACTTCGTGAAGAATTTGGCAAATCTCAACCTCTTAAAGGTGCACGTATCGCTGGATGTCTTCACATGACTATTCAAACTGCTGTATTGATTGAGACATTGAAAGCTCTAGGTGCTGAAGTTACCTGGTCTTCTTGCAATATTTTCTCTACACAAGATCATGCTGCTGCTGCAATCGCTGCTGCTGGTATTCCGGTTTATGCTTGGAAAGGCCTAAACGAACAAGAATTCGACTGGTGTATTGAACAAACACTTTTCGCATTTGAAGGTGGTCAGCCATTAAATATGATCCTAGATGACGGTGGTGACTTAACCAACATGGTATTGGATAGATATCCTGAATTGGTTAAAGGAATTAGAGGTATCTCTGAAGAAACTACCACTGGTGTGCACCGTTTGCACGAAAGAGTAGCTAAAGGCACTTTAACATTGCCTGCTATCAATATCAATGACTCTGTTACTAAATCTAAATTCGATAACAAATACGGTTGCCGTGAATCATTAGTAGATGGTATCCGTCGTGCTACCGATGTAATGATGGCTGGTAAAGTTGCTGTTGTTGCTGGTTTTGGTGATGTAGGTAAAGGTTCTGCAGATTCATTAAGAGGTGCAGGTGCTCGTGTTATCGTTACTGAAATTGACCCTATTTGTGCGCTTCAAGCTGCAATGGAAGGTTATGAAGTTAAACCAATGGACAAAGCTGTTTTAGAAGGTGATATCATCGTTACTACTACTGGTAACAAAGACATCATCGTTGGTCGTCACTTCGAAAACATGAAAGATAAAGCTATCGTTTGTAACATCGGTCACTTCGATAACGAAATCGATATGGCTTGGTTGAATAAAACTTACGGTCACACTAAAGAAAATATCAAACCACAAGTTGATAAATACACCAACAAAGCTGGAAATGACATCATCATCTTGGCTGAAGGTCGTTTGGTTAACTTAGGTTGTGCAACTGGTCACCCATCATTCGTAATGTCTTCTTCTTTCACCAACCAAACTTTGGCACAATTAGAGTTGTGGTTGAACCCTGGTAAATACGAAAACAAAGTGTACGTTCTTCCTAAATCATTAGATGAAAAAGTTGCTCGTTTGCACTTAGCGAAAATTGGTGTTGAATTAGATGTATTGAACAAAGAACAAGCTGATTATATCGGCGTTAAAGTTGAAGGTCCTTACAAATCTGATGCGTAT
This sequence comes from uncultured Chryseobacterium sp., assembly GCA_964406465.1. Taxonomy (GTDB): domain Bacteria; phylum Bacteroidota; class Bacteroidia; order Flavobacteriales_C; genus JAHEZL01. The sequence goes on along the minus strand of CAYORT010000001.1, from coordinate 266,808 downwards.
AGATACTAGAATTTATATCTATTAAAGGAAAGACCGCTCGAAAGGGCGGTCTTTTTTTTTGTTAACTTTTTTCTGCAGAAGACGTAGAAAGCCTATTCTATAAATCATAAATCTACTGCATGAAAAAAAAATTACTCTCGCTTATTTTAGCTAGTACCTTAGGAACAGCATCAAATGCACAAACCATTTTAAATGGTGATTTTGAAAACTGGACGGCAGTAACGCAAGAATCTCTTGATGGAGCTGGCATGTTTCAGTTAGGTTCAAAAGAATCTACCGACAAAACACAAGGAATGTATTCCGTTAAATTAGAAAACCAAACGCAAAACAGTAAAGTGGAGACCGGAGTGGTTGTTTTTGGTAGAACTGGAAATCAAGGCATTGATGGCGGTTTGCCCTACAACGGAGCACCCGATTCAATAGTGGGTTTTGCAAAATACGACATTAAAAACACCGATGCCGGCTTGGTGATGGTAATCGTATGGGCGGGTGGAAATCCGGTACCAACAAGTAATATTTTTATGGTAACAGGTACCTCTAACGGCTTTGTAAGATTGGCTTATAAACTTGATTTAGGTACTGGTGCTGTAGATAGTATTGGCGTAGGCTTAACTTCAGGAAATTTTATGGCTACACCAGTATTGGGAAGCACTATCATCTGGGATGATGTTCACTTTGTAGGAATCAATGCTACACAATTGCCAAATACCGATTTTGAAAACTGGACGAACAACCATCTTTATGATGAACCTGACTCTTGGTTAACTAACAACGCCGATGCACTTAGCAGCAACGAAAATATTCCGGTGGAAAAAAGCAACAATGCTCATGCGGGCAATTATGCACTAAAAACTACGGCTGATGTTAAATTCTACAATAGCAGTTATTACGATTTAGGCGCTGTAAAAAATTTCCACTACAATACAGTAGGTGAAGGATTCAATTTCACCAACAATATGGATACCTTAGTTTTTTGGTATAAGTTGAACAGCTCAGATTCGGGCAGCGTAACAATAAACTTGCGCAATGGATCAAACTATGTTGGCTTTACTCAATTGAACTTTCCTCCTTCTGTAAACTGGACCGAATTTAAAGCGCCACTGGCAGGATTAAATCCAACTAAAATTGAAATTCAATTCTCAGCGGCCAAGTACAATTTAAATGGCATGCAACAAAGCGGGAGTGTTCTAGAAATAGATGACATGGCATTGATGAGTGATTTAACTGTGGGCGTACATGAAATTTACAACAACAGTAATTTCTCTGTATTTCCTAATCCGTTTCAAAATGAAATATTTGTAAACTTCAATGCAAACGCTACTTCAAATACAACTTTGAAAATTTATAGCATCGAGGGTAAATTACTTCAAAGTAAGTCCTTTACAGCGAATAGCGGAAACAACCAAGTTTCGATGTCAACAGCTGATCTGAGCGCAGGCTTCTACGAATATGTTTTATCAAGCGACAATGCAATTTTAGCTAGCGGTAAACTTACTAAGTAATTCAAAATAATTCTTAAGAAAAGGCGTTGGTCTGCTGACTAACGCCTTTTTATTTTACATTTAATTCATGCTTAAAAAAATATTACTTTTTATTCTCTTGCCATTTAGCATCATAGTTTCTATCGCCTTTTTCATAATTAAAGATCCAATCATTAAAAAGGTTGAAGTATCTAAAGAAACAATTCTCGCCGATTCGGTGCAGCTTAAAAAACACGTACTATTTTTATCTACTATTCAACCTGCAAGAAATTTTGCCAACATTCAATCACTCGACTCTTGCGCCAACTATATAAAAAATTATTGGTTGCCTTTTGCCGACACGGTGTACTTTCAAGAATTTGAAGTAGAGGGAAAAATATACAAGAATGTGATTGCATCCTTTGGTACACAAAACAAAAAACGACTTATAATTGGTGCGCACTACGATGCTTGCGAAGAGTTGCCCGGTGCCGATGACAATGCCAGTGGAACAGCTGGCTTGCTCGAACTAGGAAAAATGCTGCATGGAAAAAACCTCAACAAAAGAATTGATCTTGTGGCCTACACCCTAGAAGAACCTCCATTCTTTCGTACTCAAAATATGGGAAGCGCCATTCATGCAAAAAGTTTGCTCAGCGACCGCAACAACATTATGGGTATGATTTGTTTAGAAATGATAGGCTATTTTAGCGATGCTGAAGGCTCACAAGATTATCCAATTGCTGCACTAAAAGCTGTATACCCAAAAGTTGGAAATTATATCACCGTTGTTGGAAAAATTGGCGGAGGCGATTTAACTAAAGAAGTAAAAAAATTAATGATGCAAGGAAGCTCAATTCCTGTGGAAAGTATTTCAGCTCCATCCTCACTTGTAGGCATAGATTTTTCTGATCACCTCAATTATTGGAATCATAATTTTGAAGCAGTAATGATTAGCAACACCGGTTTTTTTAGAAATAAAAACTACCACACAGCACTGGACACTCCCGAAAAATTAAATTATACTAAAATATCACAAGTAGTTAGTAGTGTGTATTTTACAGCAATTTCTTTAAAATAATTTCCACCGGACATTCTCCGCACTCGTTAGAAATCACTTTGAATAACATGGTGGTGATGGTATCTTGCCAACGACTAAAATCACTACTATGACTCACTTAAAATTTCTTACAGGAAAATTCACTTTAACATCATTGTTTATTTTTTCCTTCTTATTCTCTCACGCCGAATTTAAAGTAGTAGGCTATCTATACAATTGGGGAAATTTTGTGCAAGATGCACAAGCTGTTGACTACACAAAAGTGACGCACATCAACATTGCGTTTTTAAATCCGAATAATGCAGGAGTAATGACACCTACAAACAATTTAAATACAGTGGTAAACATCATTCACAACGGAAACGCGAAAGCCATTGTTTCTGTGGGCGGAGCAAATTCACCCAGCTCTTGGGCTACACTGATGCAAGCCGCCAATCGATCGGCGTTTATTCATACTACCAAACAATTTCTAAAACAATACAACCTAGATGGAATTGACATTGATTTGGAAGGCTCGGCCATCGACAATAACTACAGTGATTTTATTGTTGAGCTTTCTGACTCTTTAATTGGAACAGGAATAACCTTAACCGCTGCCGTTGCCACATGGAATGGTAACAGCATTTCAAATGCTGCTTTAGCGCGCTTCGATTTCATCAATATAATGTCTTATGATCAGTATGGAACTTGGAGCGGACCAGGACAACATTCCTCCTACGCAGCTGCTGTAAATGACTTAAACTACTGGGGAACAACAAGAGGAATAGCCAAAGAAAAACTCATCTTAGGATTACCAAGTTACGGATACAGATGGGAAACAAATTCGAAAAGCAGTTTAACCTTCAAGGAAATAGTAAATCTTTTTCCTGGTACTGAAAACGATGATCATATAAAAACGATTACCAATGGTGATATCTATTACAACGGTATTCCTACCATCAAACAAAAAACAACTTTGGCCATAGATCATGCTGGTGGAATTATGTGGTGGGCAATGCAATTCGACTTTCCATCGAACGACAGCAAATCACTGCTTAAAGCGATGCATGATGTAATTCAGGCAACCAACGGAAATAAAAAACCAACCATCTCTTTAATTACGCCGCAAAACAACAACGTATTCACGGAAGGAGATGCTATATTAATTTCGGCAAACGCTAACGACAGCGATGGCGTAATTTCCTTCGTTTCATTTTATGCCGATAACGATAAATTAGCACAAGATACAGGCACAAATTTTCAATTTAGCTGGAAGACAGCCGGACCAGGTATCTATAAAATACATGCTATGGCCGTTGATGATGCATACGCTTCTGTATTTAGTGACACCATTTATATCACTGTAAATTCTGCTATTGTTCAAAGTGCCTTTGGAGGAAAAGCGCAAGACATTCCCGGTAAGGTTGAAGCCGAAAATTTTGATATTGGAAGCAACTTGGGTTACTACGATTTAACAGCAGGAAATAATGGTTCGGCCTACAGAACCGGAAATGTTGATATTGAAAGTTGTTCTGATAACGGAGGTGGTTACAGTGTGGGTTGGATACAAATGGGCGAATGGTTGGAGTACACTATAAATGTAACTCAAGATACAATATACGATATTCGCGCAAGAGTAGCAGCCACCGCCAACAACAAAGCATTTCACATTGAAATCAACGAAGAAAACATCGCTCATTTTGCAATTCCATCATCGGGCGGATGGCAAAATTGGTTGAATGTTGTGGTGAATGATGTGCATTTGACACAAGGAGAGAAAACCATAAAAATCGTCTTTGAAACCGGCGATTTCAATTTAAACTATCTCGATTTCACTTTTGCTAATCCGAGCAGCAATATAGGCGTGCATGAAAATGAAATAAATCCATTTTCTATTTATCCGAATCCGGCTCAAAACGAATTGCATTTCAATGGAAAAACTACAAACTCCATTAAAATTTACGATATCGCGGGTAAATTAATGATGCAAGAAAACACGATACAAAATAACCCTTTAGACATTTCAAATTTAGCAACTGGAATTTATACTGTAGTGATCAACAATAGCGATTTCGTTAAGCTGATTAAAAACTAATGAGGATGAGTTGATTCATTTAACTATGAAGTCTTCAATGGCCTTTTGATAACTTTCAAAACCCCATTTCACTTGTAAAGTAGAGTGATCTGCACCAGGTATAGAATGCACTTCTTTATAGATTCCATTGTAATTTTTTGAAACCAAATTGGCATGAGATTCTGGCTTTAAAAATTTATCCTCTGCGCTCGACAGCAGCATGAATGGTTGTTTAATACTTTTAATTTTTTCGGCCACATCAACCTTCACGTTTGTGAAAAATGAGGCAGGCATGGCCAATCTTGAAGCATCTTGAACCATCACCTCTGCCGATGCAAAGGGATTTTCTAAAATCAATTTCGATGGCACCAAAGAACTTCGAGGTTCAGCCAATAATTTAGTTGCAGCAGCAGATCCCAACGAGAAACCGTAAACCACCAATCTATCCTTGCTAACTCCTTTGCCTTTTAACCATTCGAGCGCCGCTGTTACATCCTCGTACATTCCTTCTTCTGTTGGCTCACCTTCAGATAATCCGAATCCTCTGTAATCAATCATTAAAACACCAAAGCGATATTTACTACCAACATTGGCCAACAGCTTAGCACGTGGCCAATAAAAATCCATATGATCTCTATTGCCATGCAAATACAAGATTACTGTGTCTTGTGCAATAGTGTTGATATCACCAATGTATAAGCCTTTGATACTGTAATTCGAATTGGAAACAGTGTCCTTAGAGACCAAAGTCAATTCATTCATGTTAGCTGGAGAAATATTATAAGATTGAGGTAAATAAAAATCTACAGCACCATAATAATCGTCCCATTTGTACTTATCAATTTTAGCGTTGTTGTACAAATTACTATCTAACCTCAAGCATGAAGCTAAAGGCAAAATAACTGCCAAGAGATAAATTAATTTTTTCATTTTTTTGGAGCTATAATTTTACTTACTGTGAAATAAACACCAATTGCACCTTTATCAGAAATAGGGTTAACATAACTCACAACGGTATTGTTGTTGGGAGTTCCAAGTCCCATGTACTTTAGTTCAACATTATATCTCCAACTTTCACCCCCCATATTGATACCTAGTTGTGGCATTAAGATATAGTTGGTAGGCTGACTAACACCATCATATCTTTTTGTAGAAAACTCAAACCAATTGCTTACTCCACCATACAAATAAATTGCTCTTCCTGCTTTACCTCTACAATCGCAATGCTGGTGTGGCTCACCCTTAAGAAACCAATAAAAATTTACATCAAATTGAGGATAAACTTTATAATTCCACTCCCACTTGTCGAGCATAAAATTGATGTTAGGAGAGATAGTAAGTCCTATTTTTTTGAAGTCCCAATATTGCAATTGATGCGTTAATCCTAATTCGGTTTGAATAACTCCATAGGCCAAAGATGTAGAATGCAAACCCCCAAATATGGTAGTATTTTTCTTTAAACCATAGGCAAAATTAAAACTCGAAAACGGCACCGGAATTACCGAACCAGAATAGGAAATTAGCGGTCCGCCCAAATTAAAACTCACCGCCTTTTCTTTTTTGTTTAGTGGCACAACATGGTGACTTGGAGAACACGAAAACAAAAAGAGTAGCACACAAGCGAAGATGAAAATTTTCTTCATATGTTTTTTTCTTTAAGCATTTGCACAACCTTTTTATCAATAGGAAATGTAAAATCATCGGCACTCATCTTAGCTATATCGAGCCAACGAAAACATTGAACTTCACCTTCTTTGAACTGAAACGGAACATCAACAGTTTCAAAAAACTTACGACCTTTTAATTCTACATAGTAGTAAAAACTTATTAATCTTTCATTTGCTTTAAAGGCCGATGGCTGAACGTTCTCGTTGTGGTAGAAATAATTCAATACGTTGATAGGTTGATCCATTTCTTCCATGAATTCGCGGTACAAACATTCTTCAAAAGTCTCATGAAATTCTAAGCCACCGCCAGGAAACTTAGTCATTTTCATTCCGCCACGAAATTCGTCGGTCACTAAAATTTTTCCATCTTGAATAAGGAGTCCGTATATGCGCAAATTAAATTTATCGAGTTGCATGTGATAAAATTTTATTCTCTAATCTAGTTTTTTAGTAAACATTAAATACGCAAGAGCAACAAAACATTTGAGCATCAAACGTTTGATAACACCACTATTAACCGTATTACGAATCACTAATTTTTATGTTTTTTAATTACTCTCCCCTCTATCCCTTCTCTACTTTCATATTGGAATAGTGCAATTCTTGACCCAATAGACTTGGAAAGCGCATTCCACATTATTGAAGCATACAATGAAAAAATCACCAACAAATTAATCAAATAAAACGATGAAAAAGCTAGTAATTACAGTGTTATCTCTAAGCCTTACTTTTATGTATTCATGTAATAGAGATTGTTACCAAGTCGATGAGGTAAATTCCTCTTACATCATTGAAGTAGGCAAATCCTTTGAGGTTGCTTTCAACCAACAAACTGCTTCAACAGGATATTCCTGGAAATGGACAAACGAAGAGAACAACAAACATCTTAAACTAATTTCGCAGGAAAGTCATAAATGCAGCAACACCGCGGGAGGCAACAATGTAGAATCATTTAAAATTGAAGGAACGGCCAGCGGACAAGACAGTGTGGTAATGATCTATGCACAATCTTGGGACAACACAACAATTGCCGAAAAAAAGGTGATCTATGTTACGGTGAAATAAGATTCTCTAGCAGTTTCTCGCAGAAGAACACTTCTGCGAGAAACGCTAAACAAATGTGCTACTAGGATTGAATATTAAATCGTGATGTACTAAGGCTTGCTTCCTCTTGTCATTTCTCTTTTTCCTGGCGGACCAGCGACCGTTTCCACTACAAAACCAGCTTCTTTCAAGTCGCGCTTCACCTGCCCTTTGGCGCAGTAGGTTACTAAAATTCCACCCGGTTTCAGCGCCGTGAACATTTTAGCAAAAACCTCCATACTCCACATTTCTGGTTGTTTATCGGGTGCAAAAGCATCGAAATAAACAATGTCAAATTGCGCGTAGTAATCAATATCAGCAATATCTTTTTCTAGCTTGGTAAGTGTAAAATAATCGGAAACAGGCACCTCAACATTCCAATTCAATGCATGTATTTCATCAAACCACTCGGGTTCATTCAACAATTCACCATAGTTCAAAGCCCTAAGCATTTCAAAATCTACCGGAAACTTTTCTATCCCAACATAATTCACCTTTCGAGCCGTTTTGTGCGCCTCCAACATGGTAATAAAAGTATTGAGTCCGGTACCAAAGCCAATCTCCAATATACTCACCTCCTCCTCAGTTTGGTAAAAACCTTCCTTTAAGAATACGTGTCTAGCCTCTTGCAAAGCCCCGTGAATAGAATGGTAGGTTTCATTCATCTCCTCCACCCTAATTGAGTGAGAGCCGTCGTGGGTTTGAATCAAAGTTCTCTTCATGAAAACCAAAAATAATCAATTAAAGAGAAAAGGCCGTAAAAGGTGGCGCCAATGGAAACAATTGAGTAAATTGGTGCACGAAAAAAAGAATTAATAAAAATCAAGGCAACCCTTTGCAGGAAGGTGCGTCAGTGCAAATAAGCTGTATTTAATGGGTATTGTAATAGATAACGCAATAATCATACGTGGGTGCATAGAGGGCGACCGACGTAGTCAGCAGCGCCTATACGAGGCTTACTACGGAAAGATGATGGCTGTGTGCCGCAGGTATGCAAGAGACAATGATGAAGCGCTTGATATTTTTCAAGAGGCTTTCATCAAAGTATTTAACAATATCCACAAATATGGAGACAAAGGCTCTTTTGAGGGCTGGATTCGCCGTATTATGGTGAATACAGCTATAGATTTTATTAGGAGAGCTAAGGCGAGCGGACAAATGGTAGAACTTACAGATAGACATTCCGATAGTATGGGCAACCAAGACGAGGAGGAAGATGGAGATTCTATCTTAGGTAATGTAAGTTATGATGAATTGCTAAAGTGTGTACAAAATTTATCGCCTGCCTATAAGCAGGTGTTTAACTTGTATGTGGTAGATGGATATCAACACCAAGAGATTGCTGAGATGCTTAACATTAGTGTGGGCACCTCAAAATCTAACTTGGCTAAAGCCAAAATGAATTTGAAGAAATTTTTAAGTGAGAAAATAGCCGTGGCAAACGGCAGATAAAATGGCCCAAGACGACGACATAAAAAATATTCTCGACGGAGAGGAAATCCCTTTCAATCCCCAGCATTGGGAACAATTGAAAGCAAGATTAGACGCTGCCGAGCCTTCGCCTTTTGAGGAGAAGGCTAAAAATATTTTGGGTGATGCCGAAGTGGCAATGCCAGCTGGGGCTTGGGATCAATTTGAAAGTAAGTTAAATAATCCGTCAACCCCTTTCGAAAAGGCTGCAAAAGAAAAATTAGAATCGGCGAATGTTCCATACAACACTGAGCATTGGAATAAAATAGAGGCTCAGTTGAACAACAACCGCACTTCCTTTGAGCAAAAGGTTAATGAAATTTTAAATGGCAATGAAACTGCTTACAATGCAAAACATTGGACGCAAATGGAGGCCATGCTAGATGCACAAAACAGCGACAAGGGAGGCTTCTTCACTTGGAAAAAAGTTGCTGCTGCAGCTGCGGTGCTATTCTTGAGCTGGGCTACCTATGCTTTGATTAACAATACAGCTGACAATAACAGCGCGAAAAAAGAAGACGCTTCTTCAACTATATCTTCTGTGGGAAGCAATTCTCAGCAACTTGAAAACAGCGAAATCAATCGTGAATTAAATAAAAATGCCGCTGCTAATTCATCGAATGATAATAGCATTTTAAATGGTGCTGATAAAAGCGATAAAGATGCTACAATAGATGCTGAATCTATCAAAAAAGAAAACTCAAATTCGGTGGCTGGTGCTAACAAAAAGAAAGGTTCAAAGAAGTATAAAAATAAGTCCACTTCAAATAACAACAATGACCTTGGAGAAATTGTACCCGTTTATTTATATGATCATTTGGTGGAGGTAGGCGAAGAATACTTTTATACTCCACATATAACCGTGGCGACTAAAAAAACAATTAGCGCAAATGATGCTTTGGGTTCGGTGGTAAGTACGGCAAATGCTCCAGATTTCAATAGACAAACATTTAAATATTTATCTATCCCATCATATTTAACATCTTCTGTTCTTACCAATCTTTGGGATAACCCAGCAGTTGCTGGTTTAGATAAAGGCACATCTGTTAAAGTGATGTATAACACTTTGTGGACAGATAAAATGCTGAGAGGTTTGGCTAATAAAAAAATGATGTTGGAAAATCCAACCAATTATTATGTTTCTGCCGATGCTGCTTTGGGCAGAAGAAATCAATTTGCTGTAGGTGCTTACTATCATCGAAATGATAATAATAACTGGCAAAGCAACAACGTAAATGTTTCTGTAGCTTACAACAAGATGATTTCTAAATTCACTCTATTAAAATTGGGAGTTGGCGCTACTTATTGTAATAATGCTGTAATTACAAGTAATATCAATTTTTGGGAGAAAAGTACAGCAGGAGGCTTACTATCTGCTGAAGATGAAGCCATCAATGCTCCTGAAAGATATTTAAATTATAATGCAGGTATGTGGTTGTCGCATCCATTGTATTTTGCAGGAATAACCCTTAACAACTTAGCACAAAATACATTTACTAAGAGTCCGCAATTACAAATAGAAAACAATGTAATCGGTGGAATCAATTTACCATTTAGCAAAAAAACCACTGCTACTATTTATGCGCAAAGACAATCAAGTATTATTGCCTTGTGGACAGCAGGTGCAATGATGAGTTTTAACAATAAAGTATTTGCTGGTATATCTGTAGAAAATTCAAACTATGCGGCCTTTACATTAGGAATGAACATAGCCAATAGATTAAGATTCCATATTAACGGAGGTATGCTAGCGCAACAAGAAAGTTTGTATTTAGGAACAGAAAAAGAAGGATTCATTCAGGGTGGAATTAAATACACCATTTCATCTAACAACAAACAAATTCCATTGCAATGAAAAAGCTTCTATTCTATATTGTTGTTGCTTTGGCCTTTGCATCGTGCGGTGACAGAGAAATTAACGATACGGTTTTGATTTCCGACGACCCTAATTTTAGTCCTACTACCATACAAATAGACATCGACGCTACCTCACCCGATTCAACGCAGGATTGTTACTTCGAGAACAATGCAGCACAATTGAATTATGTTGATTCTTATGATACCATTTGCTGGTATAAACGAAATAATTTACAATGGCTTGAAGTAGCAAAAGCTCCATCTATTACCATTGCACAAACAGGTTTGTACAAGGTGAGAGTGGTAAAAAATTTAGTTGTAAGCAACCACAAATTAGGCATTTATCTTTGTCCGTGTAAAATCGAAAACATACCCGATGCTTTCACACCCAATAACGATGGTATATTTGATACTTGGGCACCTGTAGGAAGCGGAATTACCTCCATTCAATTCACTATCTACTCGATGAACAACAGCAAGTTATTTGAAAGCAGTGATATCAATAAAGGCTGGGATGGAACTTATGATGGAAAACCAGTTCCCAACAATACGTATAAGTACAACGTTACTGGCACTTTGCGTAACGGTAAAATGTTTGAATACAAAGGCAAGCTAACATTGAAGAGATAATTACTTCTTCTTCACCACCTTCCTTTTTGCTGGCGCTTTCTTTTTCTTTTCTATAAAAACATTTGCGAAATCTTCACTCATTTGAGCAATTCCATTGTTAAGCACTTTCGCCCATTGATCGCTTAAATGACGTAAATCTTTTTCGTGAAAACGATGTTGTTTAATTTTAAATGAACCTGTCTCATAAACGAAAACATCTATTGGGTAACCAACATCGTTGGCACAAACGCGAGTGGAATCAAATGATAAGAGACCTGTTTTCAAGGCAAAAGGAATTCCTACTTCTTTGGTGATTGAACGATTCAAAATGGGTTTACCATAACCCGAATTTCCGATGATCATGAATGGCGATGCACCACCAATTTCAATCCAGTTTCCTTCGGGATAAATCAAAAACAACTTCACATCGGTATCACCTTCCATTTGTCCGCCAATCAATGTATGTATATTGAAATTCAATCCTGCCTCATGCAAAGATGCTTTATCTTCTTTAGCTACAATTTTTATTTGCTTGCTAAAAAGATTCACCACCTTGTAAATCTTATCCATTGGCTCTTCTTTTGCCTCTAATACTTCTTTAAAATAAGTAAGTGCTTTATCGCGCACAGAACGCAAACCAGAAGTCATTAAGAACAAAGAGTTCTTTCCATCTTCATAGGTAAAGAGTTTTTTAGCCATCGTCGTTTCGGTACCAGAAGTGATGCGTGTATCGGCAATTCCTACTAAACCTTCTTTCAATTTAATTCCTAAACAGTAAGTCATTTTATTATTGTATTTGTTGAACTTTAACTTGATAATTTGAACTTTGATTTTGCGCAAAAGTATTTACCACACCGCGCAATGGCATGCAATCGTCGTAATCGTAGCCATGACAAATTTTAACGTAGTTGTGATCTACCATCAACTTATTGGAAGGATCTACACCCACCCATCCTACCTGCGGTATGTGACATTCCACCCATGCATGCAATTGTGAAGCTCCGCGCATATTTTCACCTTGATGCAAATAACCACTAGTATATCTTGCAGCAATTCCATGATGACGAAGTATGGCTAAGAAGACATGAACGAAATCCTGACAAACTCCTTTCTTTAAATTCACCACTTCACTGGCCACTGTTTGCGTATTGGTGATACCGGGAACGAATTCCAAGTAAGCGTGAAGTTGATCTCGTAAGGCGATGATTTTATCTATTAAATTACCTTTGTTGGGCACCGTGAACAGAGTCAATTCTTCGTCACTTAAATATGATTTTAATCGATGTTTACTACTAAAGATGTACTTGTAATTATCTACAATCCATGCATCAGATTGTAAAATTGTTTTCTCCTTTGTAACGGCTAGCCATTCTCTTTCAAAAGGATTTACTTCGGGCACAAAAACATCGGTTGAATATAAAATATCCAATGTGTCGAAACGATTTTCTGTTTTAAAAAATATTTCTGTTACCTCTTGTTTGCGTGAATTACTGGTCCACCATGAACCCTCTGCACTGGTTTGAAAAAATGGAAAAGAAGCTTGCACACCAAAAGCTGCATAAGGATGAATTAAAAACTTCATGTACGCGCCCCACACTGGCTGTGCGTAGATGTTAGTGGCGCTATATTCTAATTTATATTGCATTAAAAAGAAAAATATTCATCAACGAGTTTCACGCCGATTAAGTAAATATCATTTTGTGTTTTATTGATGAAGCCATGCAAATCATCGTTGATTTCTTCAATGGTTAAATGCTTCAATCCCGAATACTTTTTGTTGGCCAAAAACTCTGCAGAGTCTTTAGATGGTGTTTTAGCCGCGCTAATTACATGTATCTGCTCTGTCACCTTTCTTAAACAACTTAAAACAGAACGAGGAAATCTATCATTCAACAATAAAAACTCTAAGGAGTCATTTAAATTTGGAGCCCTACGATAATGCTTTCTACTCATATCAAACGACTCTAAGCCGCGCATTAATGCAGCCAGCTGATGCGATAGCATGGATGCACTTTCTTTTTCATCTCCATGCAACGATGCAATATCATCTATCTTGGTTTTAATGGCGCGTAAAATTTGTGCAGCGCGTTCCAAGTACAAGCCCAACTTAATTATCGACCAGGCTTCATTGTGCACCAAAGTAGCATCCATTTGTCCTTTCACAATGGTGAGTTGCTCAATTGAATTTTGCGTGAAATCAAAGAGTCCGGTTGTTTTGTACAACTCAACATCGTAATTCAACACAAAGTGATAATACTTATTGATGCTCTCCCACAATTCGGTGCTAATGATATCTCTGGCACCACGGGCATTTTCGCGTGCATTGATGACGCTAGAAATAATGGAAGCCGGATTTTTCTTATCAAAGGCGATAGTGAACAAAACATTTTGTTCATCAAATTCTTTTTCTGGCAGTGTGGTGCCATTCATCTTCAAAATAGAATTCAACACAAATTCTTTTTGAATAGAAATTGGCGCATCCATAGCAGAGAAGTAATTCACTTTTGTATATCGTGCAGTGTGCTCTATCCTTTCGATATAGCGGCCCATCCAAAATAAGTTATTTGCAATTCTTGATAGCATACTACAATATTAAATTACCCAAGTGTCTTTAGAACCTCCACCTTGCGATGAGTTTACAATTAAATTTCCGCGCTTCAATGCCACACGAGTTAAGCCGCCAGGCAAAACGTATTCACTGTTTTTTCCAAGCAAACAGAATGTTCGCAAGTCAATGTGACGCGGTTCTATAATATCTTCTCCTTCAATAAAAGTAGGATGAACAGATAACGACATAATAGGCTGCGCAATGTACTTTCTTCTGTTGGCTTTAATATTCAACTTAACCTCTTCAATTTGTTCTTTTGTTAAGGTATTGCCTATTGAAATTCCGTAGCCACCTGATTCATCCACGGGCTTAACAACAAGCTTATCAATGTTCTCCAAAACGTACTTGAAATCCTTTTCTTCACCACAACGATACGTTGGAACATTTTTCAAAATTTGTTCTTCACCCAAATAATATTTGATGATTTCAGGCATGTAAGCATACACCGCTTTATCATCGGCTACACCTGTTCCGGGAGCATTTACCAAGGTAACATTTCCTGCTAAATAGGCGCTCATCAATCCTGGGGTTCCCAAAACTGAATCGAGATTGAACATCAATGGATCTAAAAACGGATCATCAATACGACGATAAATAACGTGCACTCTTTCCGGACCATGAATGGTTTTCATGTAAACAACATCATTCTTCACAAATAAATCTCTTCCTTCTACCAGCTCTACACCCATGCTTTGCGCTAAGAAAGAATGTTCGAAATAGGCTGAGTTGTACATTCCCGGAGTTAGAACAACACAGTTGGGTGCACTAATTCCAGGGCTCACACTTTGCAACATCGTGAGCAATTTTTCGGGATAATCGATAATAGGTTGCGGCTGACATTTACTAAAGAGTTTTGGAAAAGTTTTTTTCAATGTATTGCGGTTCGCCAATACATAACTTACTCCCGACGGACAACGCACATTATCTTCTAAAACGTAGTATTCACCATCATTGTGACGAATTAAGTCGGTGCCCGAAATATGATTGTAAATACCGCCTTTGGGCATGAATCCTTCCATTACCGGACTCATATTCACACTCGAATAAATGAGTTCTTTGGGAACGATTCCGTCTTTCAATATTTTTTTATCGTGATATAAATCTTTCAAGAATTCATTGATGGCGCGATTTCTTTGAATTGCACCTTTTTCAATTTTACTCCACTCTTTGTTATCAATAATTCTTGGAATGAAATCGAAAGGAAATATTTTTTCTGCACCTAGAGGATTATCTGAATACACGGCAAAAGTGATTCCTTCATTAAAAAAAACAATTTTTGCTTCTTCATTGAACTTGCAATAATCTTCTGTGCTGTATTCTGAAAACTGTTTAGATAACACATCATAATGTAAGCGCACAGTCATGTCGTTGCCTACATATTCATCATATACCCCGGGCTTTGGAGCATAATTAGAATTAAACAGATTTTGATTTTTCAAAGCAAATATTTTATGATTACTAAAGTACGTCTTTACGAAAAATATTGAGTTAAGTTGAGTAAGTACTTGTTCACTATGGGGCGTTGGAAACCTTGAATGTAAAAGTTAAACATCTGGTTTGTTAAACAATGGGATCAATAATCTCCTTCTCCATTTTTAATAGGGAGGAGTTGATTAGTAACTCACACCGAAAAAATAGGAACAAAAAAAATGCGCTGGATTTTCACCCAGCGCATTTCCATTATCGTAAAATATTTTACGCCGAATTTCTACTCGCGTTAATACTTCCAAAGAAGGCTCTAATAATCATTTTCTCGTAAATTGGAGCGTGTTCTGTATTTGGATTTTCGCCTTTTTCAATCGCTTTCAAATTCATTAAAGCATATTGCTGAATGGTGATCAACGGTAGAATAATTCCTTCTCTCAATTTGATAGAAGCTTGATTCGACGGCTGATTGTCCATCAGTTCCTCAGAACCAGAAATCTCTAACAACATTGCTTTAGTGATGGTGTATTCTTCGTGGATCCATCCCCAGAATTTGCCGAATTTTTTGTCTTTCGCCAAGTAAGCTGTTAAAGGGAAATAGGTTTTAGATAAAGACATCATTGAGTTCTCGGCCAAAGTTCTAAAGAACAATGATTTTTGAAACAAGTCTTTAATCTCATCAATTCTTCCTGCGTCTTTGTATTTTTTAATCGCTGTACCAAAACCGAAGAACCCAGGTACATTTTGTTTCATCTGCGTCCATGCACCAACAAAAGGAATAGCACGTAAATCACCTAGCGTTAACTTCTCTGCTTTCTTTCTTTTGCTCGGACGAGAGCCAATATTTGTTTTACCGTAGTATTGCAATACACTTACTTCTTCCAAGTAATCGATAAATTTAGGATCGGCTTTAAATCGGCAGTACTCATCGTAAGCTTCTTTCGCCATATCGTCAATTAACTCGCGATGTTTATCGCTAAGTTTCACTAAATCTCCTTTAAACACATGATTTTCTAAACCAGCACAAATCAATTGTTCAATATTGTATTGAGAAGAATTTACTGTACCAAAATTTGAAGATATGGTTTGACCTTGAACAGTCAATTGAATTTCATCATCTTCAATTCTGTCACCTAAACTTGAATAAAACTTATTGGTATTACCTCCACCACGTGCCGGTGGTCCGCCACGACCATCAAAAAACACAACAGAAATTTTACTCTTTCTTGCGATCTCCGTTAGGTTTTCTTTTGCGCGATAAATAGCCCAGTTGGCAGCCAAATAACCACCATCTTTTGTACCATCACTAAAACCTAACATGATGTATTGTTTTTTACCACGATGTTTCAAATGGGCTGAATAAGCTTCATTTGAATACAAGGTTTGCATGATATCGTTTGCGTTGGTTAAATCGTCGATTGTTTCAAACAACGGAACGATATCTAAATGCATGTCTGCAGTGAAACCACACATGCGCGCCATGGCATAAACCTCAATCACATTTGAAGCTCTTTGTGTATTGCTTATGATGTAACGATGACAAGCAATTTCACCGTTGGCGCGTTGAATATCTTTAATAACATAGAAAGATTTTAAAGTCTCTCTTGTCATTTCATCTTCAAAAATATCTGGGTCGATGGTACCTTCTAAAGTCAACAAGGCTGCAATCTTTTTCGCCTCAGAAAGTTCGTGGTAATTTTTAGGAATTTTTCCTTTTACAGAATCCTTCAATTTACCGTCGTGGAATGCAGCAAAAACATCATTAAGAACTTGTCCGTGGATACGAGAATCCTGACGAATATCTAAGATTGAGAAATGGAATCCAAAGATTTTCACTTTCCAAATTAGTTCGTCTAACAAGTGAACAAACAAGCCATGATGATGCTCAACAATTGCTTGACGCGTTTCATTTAAATCGGCCAACAATTCTTCTTTATCGTGGTAGCGTTTTCCTTCGGTGTTAAAAATGGTACTCGACAATTTATTGTAGATTTTCTCTACGCGCTCATCAATACCTCCAAAAGTCAATCGGCGGCGTAAAGCGCGCAAATCACGATAGTAGCAAATAAATACTTTCTGTTTCAACTCAGAAGCCACTTTACGCGTGATATCGGCAGTAACGAAAGGGTTACCATCTCTATCGCCACCTGGCCAGAAACCAAGGTCAATTAAATTATTTTGGAAAGCATCTACATCTTCGCCAATCATGCGCATTTGCTTGCGAATACGACCATGAATCTTAGGCACAGAATGGTAGAAAACATACTCTAAATACCACATCAAACGCATCGCCTCATCATACGGCGTAGGTTTTTCTTTACTTACAAAAGGTGTTCTACCCAATTGACGCAACAAATCGTTGATAGTGCGCAAATCGTTCTCGCGAATGGCACTTTCTAAATCATTGATGATAGATAAAACTCTACCAGGATAGAACTGTGTAGGGTGAGCAGTGAGTACCGGACGAACTTTAAAATCGTTCAATTTTTGAATCAACTTATCTGTTCTGTTGGCGTTTTGCGAACGAGAGAAAAGATATTTCACCGTTCCTTGTCCGTCTAAATCATTTATTTTCTCAAAAGCTGCATCTTCAATAGCATCAAACAATACCACCTGTCTTTCGATGTATTGAATAAATTTAAAAATAGACTCAAACTTTTTCTTATCACTTTTAATCTTGGTACGCTTGGCAAAGAAAGTATCAATGATTTCAAGTGGCGTTTTTTCATCGGCAAAACCGTCTTTACAATCTTCAAAAAGAAGCGGCAAAACCACGCCAGTGTTGGTGATCTCTTCAAAAGGAAGAGTTAAGAATAGACTGTTATAAATCTGAAATTTTACAGCTACGTTGTTTTGAAATTTTTCTAATGTTGCCATTCGCGATACCTATCTCGTTTGATTATCAATGCTTTCGGAACGCTAATATAAATTATACTTAGCGACTGTGCAATTAAGAAAGAAAAAAAGGAAAGAATATTTCTACATGGCGTAAAATGCGCCTATTCCAAAGACATTCGGATTAAAATCAATGCCATTTGCATCTATTCCACCCAAACCGAACAAATATGAAATTCTAAGAGTTATAGACCTACCGGAAAGCGGCGATGTAACACGCACTCCGGCATGAGCGAGGGGGCCGTAAGACCGCAACATGCCACCTCCAACCAACATATTAAAACCTCCACCACCACCTATAAATGCACCTGCAGAAATATCAGTTTCTGAAGTGGCACGATCACCAATATTTAGGTCTACTGTTAAGGGGACATCTATGGCCAAAAAACTACCAAAAGAACCTATACTACCTCCTATGCTAAAAGGACAAGATGCTGAAATAGATAGATATTTCTTAGGTTCAAACATGTTAAGTCTCCCCCAATAAGTTCCTACAGGGATAATTGAATAGCTGTTGAAAAATACAGAAAAGCCGCTTTCTTGGTGAAAAGAAGGTTTAAATTTGAAAGGTTCGTCGTTCGTTGAAGATTGAGCCCAACTTGGGGCAACAAAGAAAAATAAAAGCAGCACAAATATGTATTTGTGCTGCTTCATTATTATGCGTTTAAAGCCAATTGCGATTGATCTTTCGATTCTAAAACGGTATCACCCATCAAGAAGGTATCTACTGATTTAGCGCATTCTCTACCCTCACTTATCGCCCAAACAACCAATGATTGTCCGCGACGCATATCACCCGCTGCAAAAACCTTCTCGATTGAAGTTTTGTAATCTTTTGTATTCGCTTTTACATTGCTTCTTTCATCGTAAGCCACACCCAAGCTATCTAATAAGCCTTTGTGCTCAGGGCCTAAGAAACCAGCAGCAATTGTTACCAATTCACATGGCAATACTCTTTCAGTACCAGGAATTTCGTTGAAAATGTGTTTTCCTTGAGCGTCTTTAGTCCATTCTATATCGGCAATTTTCAATCCGGTAACATTGCCATCTTTATCTCCAATAAACTCTTTAGTTAATACGCTCCAAGCTCTTTCTGCACCTTCTTCATGAGAAGTACTTGTTTTAAGAACCATTGGATATTCTGGCCAAGGATTACCTGGAGTTCTTGTTGCAGAAGGTTTAGGAGCAATTTCTAATTGAGTGATTGACTTAGCGCCATGACGGTTAGAAGTACCAACACAGTCACTACCTGTATCACCACCACCAATTACGATTACGTTTTTGCCAGTAGCCAAAACTTCATCTACATTTTTTCCTTTATGATTTTCATGTTTCAATTTAGAAACACGTGCATTGCTTTGAGACAAGAAGTCCATAGCAGCATAAATACCTTTGAACTGACGACCAGGGATGGTTACATCTCTTGGTTCTGTAGCGCCACCAGCCAATACTACTGCATCGTAATTGTTCAACAATTCCTCTTTCGACATCGTCACTCCAACCTCAACGCCGCAAATAAAGATAACTCCTTCTTGCTCCATTAATTTGATACGACGCTCCACCACTTTTTTATCCAATTTGAAATCGGGAATACCAAAACGAACCAAACCACCAGGTTTTTGAGCTCTTTCGTAAACCGTAACAGAGTGACCAGCTTTGTTTAATTGGTCGGCTGCTGCCAAGCCTGCCGGACCAGAACCAACAATAGCAACCTTTTTACCAGTTCTTTTGATGTTTAAGTTTGGTTTAACCCAACCTTGTTTGTAGGCCTCTTCGATAATACTTTTCTCAATATGCTCAATAGCAACAGGAGGTTTGTTGATACCTAAAACGCAAGAACCTTCGCATGGTGCCGGACAAATTCTTCCTGTAAATTCAGGGAAATTGTTGGTGTTGCTTAGTATCTCGTATGCATATTTCCATTCTTTGCGATACACTGCGTCGTTGAACTCAGGAATGATGTTTCCTAGCGGACAACCATTGTGGCAAAAAGGCACGCCACAGTTCATGCAACGCGCTGCTTGCTCACGAGTTTTTTCTTCCGACATTGGTTTGTAAAACTCTGTCCAGTGTTTCTTTCTTTCCTCAGGTTTTTCGTACTCAGGAAGATTTCTATCAAATTTTAAAAAGCCGTCTGCTTGACCCATCTTATTAATTTTTAATTTCCAATTTTTAATTTTTAATTCCTAGCAACTAAGAATTAAGAACTCAAAATTTAGAATTATTTTACTAATTCCTTTTTGTCTTTTTTCTCTAATTTCTTTTTCTCTAACACACGTTTATAGTCGCGTGGCATAATCTTTTTAAAGAACTTCAATTCTTTCTCCCAGTTGCCCAAGATATTTTTAGCCACATTACTTTGAGTGTATTGGAAATGCTCTTCAATCAACGATTTCAACTCTGCAGCATCATCGGCAGATAAAGCCTCGATATCAGATAATTCATTGTTGAAATTAGCTTCAAACTCTTTCCATTTATCCCAAACAAACGCGTATCCACCACTAAATCCGGCACCAAAGTTTCTTCCAGTTTTACCTAAAATCACCACTCTACCGCCTGTCATGTACTCTACACCGTGATCTCCAATTCCTTCAACAACAGCAGTTACACCCGAATTTCTTACGCAGAAACGCTCACCAGCTTGTCCGCGAATAAACGCCTTACCAGAAGTAGCACCATAGAATGCCACGTTACCAATAATCATATTGTCCTCGGCAACAAATTTCGATTTTTTGTTAGGGTAAATAATCAATTCACCACCCGATAAACCTTTACCGAAGTAGTCGTTCGCTTCACCTTCAACAGTGAATCTAACTCCTTTAGCGGTGAAAGCACCTAAACTTTGTCCGGCTGAACCAATAAATTTGAAATCTAACGTTCCATCAGGTAAACCAGCTCCACCGTATACTTTAGAAATTTCGTTCGACAACATTGCGCCTACAGAACGATCTAAGTTGATGATTGGGTATTCTTTAGAAACCTTAGTTCCATTGGTTAAAGCAGGTTTAGCCGCTTCAATTAATTTTCTGTCTAATACATTCTCGATCTCGTGATCTTGCTCTTTTGTTTTATAAGTACCAACAGTTTCAGCAACATTCGGACGGAACAATAGAGGAGATAAATCTAAGTTTTTAGTTTTCCAGTGTGGCTCGTTGTAGCTCACTTCTAGCATGTCGGTTCTACCCACCATCTCGTTGATGGTTTTGAAACCAAGCTCAGCCATAATTTCACGTAAATCTTCAGCGATGAAGTTGAAATAATTTACTA
The DNA here is from genome assembly GCA_964406465.1 of uncultured Chryseobacterium sp. Taxonomy (GTDB): domain Bacteria; phylum Bacteroidota; class Bacteroidia; order Flavobacteriales_C; genus JAHEZL01. The sequence continues at coordinate 245,354 of CAYORT010000001.1, read as the reverse complement.
CGTGATCTGGATTACCTGTAAATAGTTTTCTTAATTCAGGATCTTGTGTGGCAACACCAACCGGACAAGTATTTAAATGACACTTGCGCATCATGATACAGCCAGAAACAACAAGGGCAGCAGTTGCTACACCCCACTCTTCGGCACCCAATAAAGTTGCTATTGCGATGTCGCGACCAGTTCTCAACTGACCATCAGTTTGAACAGTGATACGACTTCTTAAATCATTTAATAATAAAGTTTGGTGCGTTTCAGCTAAACCAAGTTCCCATGGTAAACCAGCGTGACGAATAGAAGAAAGTGGAGAAGCTCCAGTTCCACCATCGTAACCAGCGATTAACACCACATCACCTTTTGCTTTAGCAACACCAGTAGCGATAGTTCCCACACCAGCTTCAGATACCAACTTAACGTTGATACGAGCAGCACGGTTGGCATTTTTCAAATCGTAAATCAATTGAGCCAAATCCTCGATAGAATAAATATCATGGTGAGGAGGCGGAGAAATTAATCCAACACCCGGTGTGCTATGACGAACTCTACCAATCCACTCATCTACTTTGTGTCCAGGAAGCTGTCCGCCCTCACCAGGCTTAGCCCCTTGAGCAATCTTAATTTGTAACTCATCGGCATTGGTTAAGTAATGTGAAGTAACCCCAAAACGACCAGATGCTACTTGCTTAATCGCACTTCTTTCCCAATCTCCGTTTGCTTTCTTAGCATAACGAATTTCATCTTCACCACCTTCACCCGAGTTTGATTTACCACCAATTCGGTTCATTGCGATAGCCAATGTAGTATGTGCTTCAAAAGAAATAGATCCAAAAGACATCGCACCTGTAGCAAAACGCTTCATGATGCTTTCTTTAGACTCTACTTGATCTAAAGGAATTGGATTTCCTTTTTTCAATTTCAATAAGCCGCGAAGTGTAAGCGCTTGCTGACTTTGATCGTTGATTTTTTGAGCAAATTGTTTGTATACCGTAAGGTCATTGTTACGTGTAGCTTTTTGTAACAATGAGATAGTTTCTGGATTGAATAAATGCGCTTCACCTTTTCTTTTCCACTGATAGTAACCACCAATAAATAAGTGTTTCTCTATGCTTGTATCTTGGAAAGCTCGTTTGTGACGAATCAACACCTCTTTAGCAAGGTCGTCGAAACTCATACCTTTAATACGTGATACTGTGCCAGTAAAACATTTTTCGATTACAGCCGGACCAATACCTAACGCTTCGAATATTTGAGCACCTTGGTAAGATTGTACTGTTGAAATACCCATTTTAGAGAACACTTTCAACAAACCGTAATTGATAGCTTTGCTGTAGTTACCCAATAATTTCTTGATGGTAGTTTCACCAGCTTCCAACTCTTCTTCAAACATTGAACGAATGGTGTCGCCAGCTAAGTAAGCATTCACCGCATTGGCACCAAAACCAATCAATGTAGCAAAATGGTGAACTTCGATAGCATCACCAGCTTCAACAACCAAAGAAGTACGAGTTCGCAACCCTTTCTTAATTAAGCTTGAGTGAATAGCACCCACCGCCAATAAAGAAGGAATTGGAGCAGTATTTTTATCTACGTTTCTATCAGAGATAATTAAGATGTTGCAACCCATTAAGGTAGCACGCTCGGCATTAGCACAAATCTCATCGATAGCACTTTCTAAAGTACCCTCTCTATCAGATGCACTAAATATTGCGTTGATGGTATATGATTTAAATGAACCATCATTCAACTTGCGCAATTTATCTAATTGTCCGTTCGACAACAATGGAGTATCCAAGTGAATCTGACGGCAATGCTCAGGCGTTTCAGCCAAGATATTCTTTTGAGAACCCAAGTTGGTGAATAGTGACATAATCACTTTTTCACGAATTGGGTCGATTGGCGGGTTAGAAACCTGTGCAAACAATTGTTTGAAGTAGTTTGCTAAAGGCTGACTTTGAGAAGAAAGAACAGCCAATGGAGTATCGGTACCCATTGAGCCTAGGGCTTCCTGACCCTCTTTCGCCATTGGCTCAAGAACTGTGAACAAATCTTCACGAGTGAAACCGTAAGCAATTTGTTTTTGAGTTAACTCTAATCCTTTTGCTGGAACATTGGTTTTTTTCATCGGACGAGCCAAGTCTTTCAACGTAAGCTTGTTCTCTTTCAACCAACGACCGTATGGTTTAGCAGCACAAATTTCGTCTTTCAATTCTTTATCGGAAATGATGCGTCCTTTTTCTAAGTCGGCAACGAAAATTTTACCAGGTTGTAAACGACCTTTTTCAATCACTTTTGACTCGTCAACAGGCAATGAACCCGCTTCAGAAGACATGATTAAAGTATCGTCATCTAAAACACAATATCTAGAAGGACGCAAACCATTTCTATCTAAGGTTGCACCTACAATTTTACCATCTGTAAAAGAGATAGAAGCCGGACCATCCCATGGCTCCATAATAGAAGAATAGTACTCATAGAAAGCACGTTTTTCTTCTCTCATATCTGGATTTTGTTGCCAAGCCTCTGGAATCAACATCATCATTACTTGGGCCATCGGACGACCACCCAAAGTCAATATTTCAATAACGTTATCTAAGTTAGATGAGTCGGAACGGTTGATATCACAAATTGGCATCATCCAGTCGATTTCTTCCACTGTAAATAAAGTACTCTCCAACAACACTTGCTTAGAACGCATCCAATTTACGTTACCTTTAATGGTGTTAATCTCACCATTGTGTGCAATGAAACGGAAAGGCTGAGCCAATCTCCATTTAGGGAAAGTATTGGTAGAGAAACGAGAGTGAACTACTGCCATTGCAGAAGCTATCTCTTTGCTTTGTAAATCTAAGTAGTAAGGTTTAAGCTGGTTGGTTCTAAGCTGACCTTTATATACCATCACCTTGTAAGAGCTTGAAGAAATATAGAAGCTATCGTAAGTGGTAGGTAATTCGCGGTGAATGTTACGGTTGGCATATTTTCTCAATACACACAATCTTCTTTCTAAAGCTTCAGGATCGTTGCTCTCATTGAACTTCAAGAAGATTTGCTCAACATGAGGCTCAACGTTTCTTGAAGTTTTACCCAACATCGTATTGTCGGTAGGCACCACTCGGAAAGCAATTACATCAAAGCCTAAACGGTGAGAATACTCCACGAACAAATCTTTGCAACGCTGTTGTTCAATAACATCCTTCGGAAAGAAAGTCATACAAACACCGTATTGTCCGAACTCAGGCAACTCCACACCTTGCTTCTTCAATTCTTTTTTGAAGAAGTCGTGAGGCAGCTGAATAAGCACACCGGCACCGTCACCACTTTCAGGTTCGCAGCCGCAGCCACCGCGATGTTCCATGTTTTCCAACATGGCAATCGCATCCTGAATAATCTTATTTGATTTCTTGTTTTTAAGGTTGGCTACAAAACCAATCCCGCACGAGTCGTGCTCAAAAGAGGGGTCATACAATCCTTGATTCTCAGTCATATCTAATCAATTCTTTATTAAAAATGTGGCGGAAAAAGAACGGCAAAGTTAGGCAATTGCTAAGAAAAAACATAAGGAAATAGAAAAAAGTTGAGGCTTCCGTTTTAAAATTTGAAAGTATCTGATAATCAACCACTAAGAGCACAAAAAAATGTGCATCAAAAAAAATTGAAATCAAAAGCTGTTACCAATTGAAAAATCACGCATTGTTTCCACAGAAACCATGGTTTGGCCACCAAAAGCAAAATTAACTTTAAAACCCTATCCCTATGTCAGCAGAAAAATTGAGTCCGCGCCAACAAATGATCGGCATTATGTACCTCGTGCTACTTGCCATGTTGGCTATGAATGCATCGAAAGATTTACTAGATGCTTTTTTAAAATTAGAAACTGGTATCGACCTCACAGCCAGCAACTTCTCTAACAATGTGCTGCCTGTGTACAATAAAATTAGCAGTGCCGCCGCCACTAATTCGGTAGCTGCCAAAGAAGCGCATCAAAAAGCCACTCTAATTAAAAAGGAGACCCAAGAGGTTTTCGATTTGATTAACAGTCATAAAAAATGGTTAATCGAAAATACAGATGGCCTAGACGATAAGGGAGTGCTCAAGGCAAAAGACAACCAAGATATTGCGGCAGAATATTTCTTGGTAAAAGAAAATGGAAAAGTGCTCAAAGAAAAAATCATGCATTTAAAAAGTTTGATGACGGGCAGCATCGACAAAAAAGACCAAGCCATCATTAAAAGTATCAATGAGCTTCTGGCAACCGATGAATATGTAGATTACGAAGAAAACAAAATGAGTTGGGAGGCGGGTATTTCAGAGCATTTGCCACTCGCCGCAGTAACAGCCAATTTGAGCAACCTACAGTCGTATTTGCGCAATGCCGAGTCGATTTCGATCAATTATCTGTATGAAAATATCGGCATCAACGACTATAAAGTCAATAAAATTCAAGCAGCTATTCTCACCGACAATTCTTATGTAATGCGAGGAGAAGAATTTCAAGCTAAAATATTTTTGGCTGCTTCTGATACCACGCAAGAACCAATGATTCTGGTGGGTGAATATGATGAGGAGCTATTTGCGAAGAACGGACAAATAAAATGGCTGTCAAAAGTTGACACATTGGATATTAAAGATGGGTTCGGACAATACCGAAAAACAGAAAGCACAGTGGGTGAACATGCTTGGAAAGGATTGGTTAGAATACCTCATCCTAACCCACATAAAAAAGGCGAATATTTAACTTATCCTTTTGAGAATAAATTTTTGGTAGCGCAACCTTCGGCAGTGGTTTCATCAGAAAAGTTGAATATCATGTATCTTAAAATTCCAAATGAAATCAACATCTCTGTTCCTGGAATTGCAAGTGAAAAGCTTAGAGTAACAGCCGAAAATTGCACTGTAAGCAAAATTTCCAACGGGAAATTCAATATCACGCCTAACAAAGCAGGAAGCACAAAAATCACCGTTCAGGCAGAAATTGCTCCAGGCAAATGGGAAACCATGGGCACTTATGCATGGAAGGCAAAACAGTTGCCTAAGCCTGATATTTGGTTGGGAAATGGCATTATTAAGGGGAAAATATCAAAAACTGATTTAATAGGAAATGGAAAAATAGATGCGAGATACTCTCCTGACTTTCCAATAAATGCAAATCCAAAAATCAAAAGTTGCAGAATAGAAATTTGGCACAACGCTAATATCTTCTTTGAAAAAGTTATAAATAATGGAGTCTTCACCCAAGATGTTCAGGATAAAATAAGATTGGCGCCTAAAGGAAGTACTGTTTATTTGATTGGAACAACAATTGGCGAAGATTTGCAAACTTACCCATTTGAAATTCCCGTTATCCTCAAATAACCAACCAAAGCTGCCCCGCCCCTTCGCTCTAGAAGCTCAACCTTCGGCAAACCGACAGGCTCTCACTCTTCTTCAATAGGGGCAGCTTTTTTTTCAATCCACCAAAATCATGTATGTTTGAACCATGCATCATTTGCTATTCTTTTTAAAATACTTAAAATATTTAGTGGTAGCCAACACTCGTTATGGTGTGCACTCTCCCTTTGTGTTTAAGTTTTATAGCGATGTTATTCTATCAGATAAAAATTATTATCATTTCGAAAATATCAAGGCGGTTAGAAAGGCATTGTTGTCCAACGAAACAGAAATTACCATCACCGATTTTGGCGCGGGTTCACTTTACAACAACGGCAAAAAAAAGAAGATAAAAGCCATTGCTAAAAACGCTGCCAAACCAGAAAAATATGGCAAGTTGTTTTTTAGAATGATAGTTGACATGCAACCCAAAAACATAGTTGAGTTGGGCACCTCCTTAGGCTTAAGCACCTCTTACCTTGCCTCGGCCAGCTCATCGGCGATGGTTAACACTTTAGAAGGTTGTCCGGAAACCGCCAAAATGGCTCAAAAAGTTTTCGATTCTCAAAAGCTAAGTAACATTCAAATTACTGTTGGAAATTTCGACGACACTTTTGAAAAGGTTTTAAAAAATTTAAGTTCACTTGATTTCGTTTTTATTGATGGAAATCATCAGTATGAACCAACTGTGCGCTACTTCAAACAATGCTTGCCGCACGTGAATGAAGGTTCTGTGATTATCTTCGATGATGTGCACTGGAGCGACGGCATGGAAAAAGCTTGGAATGAAATTAAACTTCATCCGGATGTAAGCGTTTCTATCGACCTATTTTTTGTGGGAATGGTCTTCTTTAAGAAGGGACAGGTTAAAGAAGATTTCGTTTTAAAATATTAAGCAAAAACCATTTCTACATAGGTGGAACCGGTAATTTTCGACTTCACCCACAAATCAAATCTAAAGCTATTGAGCAAGAAGGAGAATTTGGGTTCAGCCTCATTTTCCTCACTCTTGTAAGCTTTCAAAATTTTAATCTTATCGTCCTTGGTATCGCATTTACTTAAACTATTTAATGTTTCAAAAACTTTTAGTTCAACAGAGAGAGGGTGCTCCATCGTTTTTAATAAGTACTTCACGGCTCTAATTTCTGCCGCCATCATCTCTGCATCATTAAGCTCATAAGCACAAATGATTTTTAAAATCTTTTCTAAAAATTTTCCATTTTTAAAAGAATGCAAATTGTGCTGATTGTCTATAAAATTAGCAATGTTATAAGCTTTCTTGAAGTTCTCCTTCATAAACTGACAGTGAAACTGGGCGTGCTTCAAATCCATGATCTCCATGTTAAAAGCCGAAGTGACTGGCAAAGTTTCGAAGGTTTTCTCTATCTCTTGATGGAATTGAAAATACGACTCCTTGTTTTTAAAGTGCAAATAGAAAAAGTCGACATGCACGAAATAAAAAATATGAATGAAAATATCTTTCTCCTCATCTACAATCTTTTTCATCCTTTGCAACATGCTACCTGCCTCTTCTTTAAATTGAGCTTCAACAGCCATGCGCACATAATTGCCCATTTGAACGAAACGCGAGCGCAAAGGAAAACGCTCTAAGAGCTCTTGTAAATCGATAATATTCTTTAAATGGTACAATGCTTTTTCGCTACCCCCTTTGCGCGTAAAATATTTTAAATAGTGAATAAAATGATAACACACCAAGGCAGTTTTACTAAGCGCTTTGCTCTCTTCCTTTAGCAGCTCATCGGCATACAGATTTTCAATTTCCTGAGAAATTTCTTTGTTTGATGTATGACGCAATAACTCTCCTTTTCTGTGCAACTTATCGGCAAGAATGAAAAATTTTTCGGCATTGCCAATCTGCTCGCTAATGTGTAAGTTGTTGTATCTAATCGCTTCCAACTCATCCAATGCATTGAAATCGGTAAGAGCCTTACTTTCTCTAAATATTTCAATGAGTAGCTGATTCACCTCTAATTGCTTATAAAAGAATTCGTTCTCAAAAGCTTGTTTACCTGGTTTTTGAAGTATCCTTATGGCATCGTGAAATAGCTGCTTATCCTTCAATATAATTCCATGGCCAATGCTTCTGCTGATCTGCCATAAAACATCAGGTGATTTGGCCTTAGAATGTGCTAGCGTATCGAGTATATCATTGTAAAGAACAAACTTCTTTACAGCAAATGATTCTTTAGGCGATGATTTACTTAACTTATCAATAATCTTCTTCTCGTCGTAGTCGCCTAAGCGCTGAATCTCATTGTAAATTTGCATGATGTAAGAGTCGTTGTTGCCAAAAGCCGACTTAATTTTCTTGAAATAAGCCTTTTCGGTTTTCTTTAAACTCTCAATAAGTACAAATAAATGATCCTTGTCCTTCGCCATAATTTAGAAAGGTACAGAAAATATAAAATGAGAACAAGGGCTTTTGAGAGGTATTTGATTGAACAGTAATAATTCAAAAAAAATATTCGCAACGAACAAATATTCACTGTATATTTAAAACACTACTTTATTTTACTACTATGGTTAGGGGCAAAATTTTTACATTATTCTACTTATTTTTCTTTGCAATTTGTAGCTATGCTACACCGCCTACTACACTTAATCCGGTCGACAACTCAGCCAATATTCCAACCAAATGCGTATTTCGTTTCAGTCATGCAGCCAATGAAAATTTTTACGATATTGAACTAGATACTACCTCTTCATTTAACTCCCCACTTAGAATACTTAAATTAGGAACTGTTGATTTTGGCAGCTACTCCATAGGCTCCAGCGTTAGAGACACCATTGCCGAACTATTTTACGATCAGCAATACTACTGGAGAGCGCGTAGCAGAACTGCCAGCGATACCAGTGTTTGGACCAACATTTTAAGCTTTCACACTGTTGGAGCGCCCACCATCACCTTTCCTCTCAATAACGATATTGTAAATCCGGCAAGCTTCTTTGTTTATACGAACCACAATATTGGAAATAGAGTGTACTACATGGATTTTTCCGATGATCCTTCATTTACATATCCTATCTACTATAAACAAGTTCTTGATGTAACCACCATCAACGTGGTATACTGGCAAGGACAGAATATTGGCATCGGCATCAATCCTTTCTCAAATTCGGGTACTTTCTATATGAGAATGAAAGTAAGCAACAATGCAGATACGAGCGCTTGGTCGGATGTTGTTGGATTTGAAATCTATGGAAATATTGGCGTGCCGTTTATCACCAATAATGAAATAGGATTGTATCCTAATCCGGCCTCCTCAATATGCATGCTTAAAAACACCGCAGTAGGTGATGTGATAAGCGTAGCAGATATCACTGGAAAAATAATTGAAACCCGAACAAGCACAGGTACTAGCGAATGGTTTGATTGCTCTAATTTAAACGAAGGCCTATATTATATTAAAATATACAGAGACGAAAAACAAATGGGTATCATCAAGTTTAGTGTGGTACATTGAAAGGTAATTCTAAGATAAATTTGTTTTGAAAAGCACATTGAACTAAATCATATTTGTTATTACAAGCAGCCTTGCTTTGTGCATAGTCGAACCTGTCATTTAACCGCTTCACCCCATGAGGCGGTTATTTTTTTATTCCTATTTTACCACTATTACCTGCCACATTTCCTATCTTTAAGCCATGCAACAAAATTTGCTGTCGGAAAAATATCGGTTAAATACCGCCATTTCCGAGTTGATTGCAAAACTTAAAAAAGAAAATCACTCCCCTATAAAATTATCGGGGGCCAAAGGTTCCTTGCCCGCACTCATCGCTACAGGCGTTTGGAATAAACATCACTCTCCACATATTTTCTTACTCAACGACAACGAAGAAGCAGCTTATTTTTACAACAACTTACAGCAGTTTATTGCTAAAGATGATGTACTCTTTTTTCCGGCATCTTTCAGAAATCCATACGAACCCGAAGAAATTCAAAATGCCAATGTTTTAACACGTACAGAAATTCTTTCTGAATTGGCTGCGCACAAAAATAAATTCATTGTTACGTACCCCGAAGCCATCGCCGAAAAAGTAGTGAGCGAAAAAGTGTTTCATCAACATTCCTTGCAAATAAAAAAAGGAGAAACACTCTCTGTTGATTTTGTCATCGACATGTTGTTTGAATATCATTTTACAAGAACTGATTTTGTGGCTGAGCCCGGACAATTTGCCGTGCGCGGTGGCATCATCGATATTTTTTCTTTCTCTAACGATTATCCTTTTCGCGTAGAATTTTTTGGCGATGAAGTAGAAACCATTCGCTCTTTCGACCCTTCTACGCAGCTCTCTGTTGATCCCTTAGATAGCATTACTGTAGTACCCGATATGATTTTGCAAGAAGGAATTTCACAACGTGAATCTTTGCTTAACTTCTTAGGAAAACAAAGTGTGCTGTGGATTGCCAATTCAACTTTATTTATCGAACAAGTAGATAAAGCTTTCAAAAAAACAGAAAGATTGTTCGAAAAATCGGGAACATCAACACTTAAAAAAGCTACTCCCGAAGAATTATTTTTAACCGAAACTGCTTTCATACAAGAACTCAAAAATCATCCTATTATCTTTTTAGAAAATAGTAGCGATGATGTAAAGGTTAGTTCTTCTCCTCAACCCAACTTCAACAAAAATTTCGATTTGCTGCTGCAGCACTTGCATGAATATCAAGAAAAAAATTACGAGATATTTTTGGTAAGCGACAATCAAAAAGAGTTGGCGCGCTTAAAAGAAATTGTCGATCATCATCCGCAAGCTACACCGCTGAAATACGAGATGATGTTACTGGCGCTTCACGAAGGTTTTATCGATCACGATTTAAAAATATTGGTGTATACCGATCATCAAATTTTCAATCGTTACCACCGTTTCAAATTAAAAGAGCGTTACAAAAAAAGCAAACAAACCATCACTATAAAAGAACTCACTGGTTTGCACAAAGGAGATTATGTTGTGCACAGCGATTATGGAATTGGCTTGTTCGACGGATTGGAAACTATTGAGAACGATGGCAAAAAACATGAAGCCGTTCGAATTCTATACAAAGACAGCGATTTACTATATGTAAATATTCAATCGTTGCACAAAATTTCTCGCTACTCGGGCAAAGAAGGCAAAGAACCTTCGATGAATAAATTGGGCACTACTACTTGGAAAACGAAGAAAGAAAACACCAAGAAAAAAGTTAAAGAAATTGCTTACGACCTCATCAAACTTTACGCTAAAAGAAAAGCACAAAAAGGTTTTGCATTTTCTCATGACAATTACCTTCAACAAGAATTAGAAGCATCATTTATATACGAAGATACTCCCGACCAAGAATCGTCTACAGCATCAGTTAAAGCCGATATGGAAAAAGAATTTCCTATGGACCGATTGGTGTGTGGTGACGTTGGATTTGGTAAAACAGAAATTGCCATGCGTGCCGCTTTTAAAGCAGTGTGTGATGGAAAACAAGTGGCTGTTTTAGTACCTACCACCATTCTCGCATTACAGCATTACCGCTCATTTAGCGAACGTTTCAAAGATTTTCCTGTTAAGGTAGATTACATCAATCGCTTTCGTTCTACCAAAGCGCAAAGCGAAACTGTTGCGGCATTAAAAGATGGAAAAGTGGATGTGATTATTGGCACACATCGCATCGTTGGAAAAGATGTAATCTTTAAAGATTTAGGTTTGCTCATCATCGATGAAGAACAAAAATTTGGAGTGGCCATTAAAGATAAATTGAAAACCATCAAAGCTAATGTAGATACGCTAACACTTACTGCCACTCCTATTCCACGAACATTGCAATTCTCGTTGATGGGCGCTCGCGACCTTAGTGTGATCAATACTCCGCCACCCAACAGATATCCAGTTGACACCAATGTGATTGGCTTCGACCAAGAAAAAATAAGAGATGCCATTCGTCATGAAATTGAGCGTGGCGGACAAGTTTATTTCGTGCACAACAAAGTAGGCAATATCATGGAAGTGGCAGGTAGGTTGCAAAGCTTGTTGCCGAGTGCGAGAATTGCGATTGGTCACGGACAAATGGATGGAAAAAAACTGGAAGAAGTGATGCTGGATTTCATCGAAGGTCAGTTCGATATTTTAGTGGCAACAACGATCATCGAATCAGGATTGGATGTGCCAAATGCAAATACCATTATCATCAACAACGCACAAAATTTCGGACTCAGCGACTTGCATCAAATGCGCGGAAGAGTGGGCCGTTCCAACAAAAAAGCATACTGTTATTTAATCACTCCGCCGCTTTCAACTTTGAGCGATGAATCAAGAAAACGTTTGCGCGCCATTGAAGAATTTTCTGATTTAGGAAGTGGATTCAACATCGCCATGCGCGATTTAGATATTCGTGGTGCAGGAGATTTATTGGGCGCAGAACAAAGTGGCTTCATCACCGATGTAGGTTACGATATGTACCAAAGAATTTTAGATGAAGCCTTGCATGAGTTGCGTGAAACAGAGTTTAAAGATTTGTATGCCGATGAAGCGCCAAAAGGAAGAATGTTTGGCGACGATTGCGTGATTGATACTGATGTGGAAATACTCATTCCAACAAATTACGTAAACACAGTTTCAGAAAGATTAGCTCTCTACAAAGAACTCAACGAAGTAAAAACAGAAGAAGATTTACTAAGCTTCGAAAAACACTTGATAGATAGATTTGGTGCACTCCCTAAGCCAACCACCGAATTGTTAAATGCTATGCGTTTGCGTTGGTTAGGAGAAAAATTAGGCTTCGAAAAAATCACCATCAAAAATGGAAAAATGCGATGCAACTTCATCGCTAACCAAGAAAACAGATTCTTCCAATCAGATCAATTCGGCCACATTTTAAAGTACGTACAAGAAAATCCGCAACGCTGCACACTTAAGCAAGTGAAAGATAAATTGAGCATTGGGTTTGAGTATGTGAGTAAGATTGAGGAGGGGATGAAGGAACTTACTAAAATGATTCTATGAAAAATAAATGGTTATTCTTTATAGTAATTGCATTAATACATGTTTTGATAATTCTATTTGAGTATTCAAGTGGATTATTTTTTTCAATTTTACTTTTACCTTTCTTCACCATTGCATTAATATCAGGTATCTATTTTATTGATTTAAAATCGACTGGAAAAGCCAAATTTTTAAGACTTTTTACGGCCTCCTTTCTAATCTTAACTCCATTCATTTTTTCATCAGAAGAAGGTGTTTTGTCAAAAAAAACATATTTCTTCATGCACCTCAATAAATTTGAAAAAATTAATACACAAACCTTATCAGAATTTTCAAGAGAAAGAATTGAAAAAATAGACTCTAATTCGTTTTTAATGGATGATTTTATTGTACACAAATCTATCGGTTTCACTGCAATTGGTGTCAATGGCATGCTAGACAATATCGACGGCTTTATGTATTTTGAGAACAAAGAAAATTTACCATCGGGATTCTGTGGAGGAAATTTAGTGGAATATCGACCAATCTATGAAAATTGGTATAGCTTCTCGGTGAGATAATTTCCCCGCCTCGCTTAGGCTGCATTTTCTTTTGCCTAAGCGATTCTTCAACTCCCTAAGCCTTCGGCTTCTTCTTTTTTATAAAAATATTAAACACGAGGCAAAGCCTCTAAAATGGTAAGAACACTTAGGCAAAACAAAATGCAGCCTAAGCGCAGCGGAGAATTCTTTCATCAAGCAATCGATTAAACGATCTTTCCCATAATACTATCATTTGATAGTATCAAAGCTATAAAGGCCCATCTATAACACTTCTACTCGTTATTCCCACTTATACTCTCCAACTCCAATACTTCCTTAAAGGTGCCGTGTTGTGTGTAGTAAACGGTTTCTAAATTGATTTTACTGGCGTTGTAATTTTTGGTCATGGTGTAGGTTACACGTGATTTACCTCCTAGGCTTTCTTCGCTCCACAAGGTTAATGTTTTTCCATCTTCGTAATCAACAAACCAACCTATAGGTAATGATGGAGTACCAACCCCTACGTTGGCATAAAACCATCCAGCGGGTGCTTTATCACCATCAAAAGTTACGTTGTTGATTACATCATTATCATTGTTCCAAAAGATGATTTTACCAAAGTTTGCGGTGTCGTAAATTGAAATTGAAAAATCACCATTCGCATCCATTTTCTTCCAAACATAGCGCGCTATGTTTTTTGGTCCGGCCACATCCATCACCGCTTGTGAAGTACGAAAAGTGTCGCAAGAACTGAATGATAAAACAGCAAATGAAACACAAATAAATATCTTAATCAATCTCATAAATTAGCTAATTTAATGTTGTATTGAACGCCTAAATAAAAGTTGTAAGTACGCGCCTTCGCTACTTTTTCCAAAGGATATTCGTATGATATTCCCATATGGGTCAACTCTTCATATATCTTATAATCACCAGGAAAATAAACAGTTTCATAAAGAGCATTTCTATCTATACCCTTAATTTGATTTTTGTCGGTATACTCCGATCCATATAATCCGTTAACGCCTGCCACCAAACGCAAACCGCGATAAACATTAAAATTCAGACTCAAATCGTAGGTGAAGCCAAAATTTGAATACACGCCATTGATATTGGAATCGTAGTTGTATTGATAAGCATAATTGTAACTTATCGTTCCATCTTTGTACAACTCATATGAATTAAAAAGCGTGGTACCTAAGCCAAATCCGGCGCTCACATAAAACTTCTCAGCACTACCTATATTCAATCCAAAATTAAAGAGTCCGCGTGTCTTCATCTTCATAATCCTTTTTGTTCCATTCAAATACTCGGCTTCATAATTTTGTCGGGCACGGTTCATCGACATATACATTCCCAATTTATCGGTAATCCAATATACCGCTCTCAGTTGATACTGATAAGACAAACCTGTTTTGTGATACCCTTCTTTCAAAACATTTGACCACACTTCATTGAAATCGGTATGAAACTGCTGAATTGCTTTATCGTGGTAAATGATGTTGTAACCAGTATTGGCAAAAAGATATAAATCGCCTTTTGCAGCATTAGCATTTGCTGTGAGTAATGCGATCACTATGACAATTAATTTTCTCATGTTTAGTCTTTAAATAAGATGTAAGACAATGATAAGCTCAAACTAGTGGTAGTGAATTTATAATTGATTAAGATGTCGTCTCTATTGCGCATTGTTACGCCAAACCAATCGTAATAGCCCTCGGCTCTTGCGCGCAAATGAGGTGTGAAAAAATAATCAACGAATAGCGAGGAACCAAAACCCACATTTGAGGATACCAGCCCTTTGGAAATATTGTAATAATCTTTCCATTTATCACCATCCGCTTCAGCAGTAGATTTATATTTCACTTGAAAAATACCGATGGTAGCAGCACTAAAAGAATAAGCCCATTTTGTGCCTCGATAACCAATACCAGCGAATGTAAAATTATTGAAACGATGTTTCATTCGCATTTCAAAATCGGCTCCATTCACCGTTCCCTCACCTTTGTAAAAATTCAATCTTTGTGTCCACGATCAAAAATAAAACATCTCCTTTTCTTCATTGAAATTGAAGATGACATCGAGATTAAATCCGCGAAAGAAATTATTGAATTCAAAAGGTTTGCTAAGGTTTGGATAATCAAAGCAGTTCAACATGTAAACCTCATTCCTAATATTTCCAATACCATTCCCCATCACCGTTCCATTATAACCGAAAGACCAACCAACGGTGGCAGAAGCTTTGCTACTAAGGAGCAATAAGAAAATAAACAATCGAATTATTTTCATATTTAGATTTTAAAAGGGAAAGTTAAGAAGAATAAGTTTTCTCTCTTTTGAAAGTTCTATTCATTTATCCACTTATGAGCGTTTGTAAAACAAAAAATCCCCTGAATTTCTTCAGAGGATTCTTTATATCTAAAATCGTAATTCTACAATCTGAAATCAATCTACATTGTCGTGTAAGAAAGAGTTGTTTGGTCTAATTTCCGGACCCTCTTGCTCATCGTGAGACAAAGTGTAACGAGACACCGGTGACTCAGATGAATGTGGAACTTTCTCTAAGTTAACGCTCTTTCTTTTGTATGCGGGTTCGTTTTCCAATTCAGAAATTCCAGATGGAGTTTTCATTCTGTAGCTTAAAGCTTTCAAACGCATAATTCTCTCTTGAGATTGACGCATTTGCTCTTCGGTATCTAAGTCATTAGACAATGAAAATTCTTCTCTCTTAAGCTGTGAAATTACAGATGGCTCTTTTGGAGTTTCAATCACTGGTGATTCTAAAACAGGCTCATCAAATAATCTTTTTGCTACGATTGGTTCAGATGGAGTTTCGAAAACGATCTCTTTCACTTCCTCACTGCTTACAGTTTTAACTTCCCATCCGTCAGGCAAAGCGTTTTCTTCTTCAAAAGTTACTACTTGATCTTGCTCAGCAAATGGCTCTTCAATATCAAAGCTCATCGTTACTTGCTCTTTTGCAACTTCTTCTTGCTCTGTTGGCAATTCAAATTCGAAAGTAATTTCTTCGCTCACTTGTGGAGTTTCTACTTCTGCAACCACAGGCTCAACAGGCAATTCAACTTTTTCAACTACTGGCTCCACCACTGCTACTGGTTCAACAGCAGCAACGACAGGGGCAGGAGTTTCGAACAAAGGAGTAACTACTTTTTGCACCGGCTCATCTTTTTTCAACTCGTGTACAATCTTAGCTGGCTTAGCTTCTAACTCGCTACCTACTTGCATACTTGTTTTAAAACCAGTAGCAATTAAAGTAACAGAAATATTGTCGCCTAAAGTTTCATCCATTCCAGTACCCCAAATAATTTCGGCAGTAGAACCTGCTTCATCTTGGATATAGTCGGTGATTTCTGCAATCTCATCCATCATTACTTCAGAAATACCAGAAGTGATGTTCAACAAGATATAGTTTGCACCTTTAATATTGTTATCGTTCAACAATGGTGAAGCCATTGCCTCTTGCACTGCGCGCAACGCTCTGTTCTCGCCACTAGCTTTAGCCGATCCCATGATTGCTACACCGCTGTTGCTCATTACAGTTCTTACATCTTCAAAATCTACGTTGATGTACCCTGTTACTGTAATTACTTCAGCGATTCCTTTTGCTGCAGTTGTTAAAATATCATCGGCTTTTCCGAAAGCTTCTTTCAATGAAAGATTGCCATACATCTCTCTCAATTTGTCGTTGCACACTACCAAAAGCGTATCAACATTTTGTCTCAATTGAGTGATTCCTTCTTCTGCTTGTTTTGCTCTTTTTTTACCTTCAAATTGGAAAGGATAAGTTACGATACCTACCGTTAAGATACCCATCTCTTTTGCAATTTGAGCAATCACTGGTGCTGCACCCGTACCAGTTCCACCACCCATACCTGCAGTGATGAACACCATACGCGTTCCATCAGAAAGCAATTGTCTTATTTCATCGTAGTTTTCTAAAGCAGCATTGTGTCCAACCTCAGCTATAGAACCTGCACCTCTTCCGCTTGTTAAAGCAGTTCCAAGTTGTACTTTGGTTGGTACCGGACTAGCATCCAACGCTTGCTGGTCGGTATTGCAAATTAAAAAGTCAACACCATTGATCCCTTGACGGTACATGTGGTTAACGGCATTACTTCCTCCTCCTCCTACTCCAATCACTTTAATGATTGAATTGTGGTCTTTTGGTAAATCAAATTGCATCATCATCTTCTATTTAATTGAATGTTATTTATTTTATTGTCTAAGGTTTAATGCATAAAGTCTAAGATGAAATTTTATACTTTAAACCTACTCCGCATCGTCTTCGAAAAATTGCTTTCCCTTTTGTAAAATTTTATCGAAGAAAGAACCTTTCTGTTTTGAACTATGCTCGGCAACTGTTGTCTTTTTATCGATTTCAGTTTCTGGAGTTTCTTGCTCTTCGGCAGCTTTTGGTTGCTCAACAGCTTTTGGTTTGTTGGCGTTTTGTTTGTCGATTACTTGCAAACCTTTTATTACCAAACCTACACCGGTAGCGAATATCGGACTAGTTACATCTTGTGCGCCTTTAGCTAAATGTTCGTTAGGGAAACCAATGCGAGTATCCATACCCGTCATGTACTCAACCAACTGAGCCATGTGCTTCAATTGCGCTCCACCACCAGTTACTACAATACCTGCTATTAACTTTTTCTCGTAGCCCGAATTTTTTATCTCGTAGTAAATGTTTTCGATAATCTCTTCCATTCTCGCTTGAATGATATGCGCCAAATTCTTCACGGAAATTTCTTTTGGCTCTCTACCTCTTAAACCAGGAATAGAAACAATTTCGTTTTCTTTATTCTCACTTGCTAAAGCAGAACCGAATTTCATTTTCAATAGTTCGGCTTGAGATTTAATGATGGTACATCCTTCTTTAATGTCTTCTGTAATCACATTACCACCAAATGGAATAACGGCAGTGTGACGAATAATACCTTCTTGGAAAATAGCTATATCTGTTGTTCCACCACCAATATCCACCAACACTACTCCGGCCTCTTTCTCCTCATCATTCAATACCGCTTCAGAAGATGCCAATGGCTCAAGAATTAATTCTACTACCTCTAACCCAGCTTTCTGAATACATTTGTGAATGTTCTTCACTGCAGCAACTTGTCCGGTAATGATATGAAAATTCGCTTCCAATCTTACACCCGACATACCAATTGGATCTTTGATACCCACTTCGCTATCTACAATATATTCTTGAGGAAGCACGTGAATAATTTCTTCACCAGGCAACATCACCAACTTGTACATATCGTCGATTAGCGCATCGATATCTTTTTGTGAAATTTCTTCTTCCAAAGAATTTCTCATTTTGATACCGCGGTGCTGAAGAGATTTAATATGCTGACCAGCGATACCAACATTCACTGTGCGAATGTCAACACCACTTTGATTTTCTGCTTCTGTAACAGCAGCCTTGATAGACTGAACCGTTTTCTCAATGTTGGAAACCACACCACGAGTTACGCCCACTGATTCGGAGCGACCCATTCCCAAAATCTCAATTTTGCCGTATTCATTTCTACGACCAACAATACAAACAATTTTCGTTGTACCAATATCTAATCCTACTACAATTTCTGAAGCTTCCATTACGCTTTCTTTTTACAAACAATTTGATTCTTAAACTTTAAAATAATCTCAGAATACACGTCGATATTCTCTTTATTCAAACCCTCATTATAGAACTTCTCCAGCTTGGCAAATTTCTCTTCAAGGTTGCTTACATCGCCCAACACCACTTTAAAATCACCGTATTTAGGAACAATTTCGATATCTCCATTGTCGTTAAAATACACCTGATCGGTAAAAGCATTCCAAAATTCATTGGCCTCAAAGAATTTCCCAAGAACAAATAAGTCCTTAATAATTTTAGGTTCATCTTTCTTACTCAAAGAACTATCAAGGCTTCCACAGTATCTCGAAAAATTTCCTGTAGCAATTATCACCCTCGCTGTGTACTTCGGCAGCCAGTTCATACGCGCTCCCGTGGTGTCAATGTAGAAACCTTTCCCGTTTTGTGGAATAGCTCTCAGCAAAACTTTTCTCAGCGAAATGTTAATAAATAAGTGTCCGTCTACAGTAGCAAAGGATTCCACGCTACTTACAGGTTCTAAATTTTTTATCAACTTCTCTACGTCTCCAGTGTTAATATCTCTTATTTTTCTTCCCTCCAATTTTTCGGCGATGGGCTTAAGGGCGTTACGCACATCTTTTTCATCTAAAAAATAGTTGCCTTGAGGAGCATCGATGGTGATATTTACTTTTTTGCAACGCACCTCTTGATTGGCAGCTTCCACAAAACCAGTAGCCACAATGATGCCTACACCAAACAAAATCCACAATATGATTCTTACCTTTTTCATTAACCTTTAGCTTGCATTATTTTTTTAACATCGTCTACCATAGCCCCTATATCTCCCGCACCCACAGTTAACATTACCTCTATATCGCGATTTTTAATTTCTTGCAGCAACTCATCTTTGCTCACTAACTTCTTATTAGCAAGAGAAATTTTATCTAACAAAAATTGAGAATTGATACCTGGCATTGGCAATTCTCTGGCAGGATAAATTTCAAGCAACAATACTTCGTCAAGCATCGATAAGCTTTCAGCAAATCCGTCGGCGAAATCACGTGTACGTGAAAACAAGTGAGGTTGAAATGCACCCGTTAACTTTTTACCCGGAAAGAAATGACGCAATGAGGTGATACATCTTTTAAGCTCTTCGGGATGATGCGCATAGTCATCAATATAAACTCTTTTATCGTCGCGGTATACAATTTCAAATCTTCTATCCACCCCTTTGTATTCTTTCAATCCTTTTAAGATAACTGCAGGGTCTACTCCCATCTCATAAGTAACGGCACTTGCCACAATACAATTTTCAATATTGTGTAAACCAGGTAAGCCTAGTGATGCACCTTCAATCACTTTTCCTTTCGCCACAAAATCGAAGTGATAAGCACCATCTTCTACGCGAATATTTTGTGCATAAAAATCGGCAGCAGCATTGTCTAAACTGTAAGTTAAATAAGGCCTCTCAAAATTATCTTTCACCTTATAGTTAACGATAAGTTTACCGTCTTTCTTCAAATTTTTGGTAAACAATTGAAAAGATTCTACCACTTTATCTCCGGTACCATAGATGTCTAAGTGATCGGCATCCACCGAAGAAACCGTTAGAATATCTGGATACAATCTCAAGAAACTACGATCGTATTCATCGGCTTCTACCACGCACGCTTTAGCATCTTTGTTGCCTAAATAATTGCTATTTAAATTTTTAGAAACACCGCCCAAAAAAGCCGAAAAAGATAAATCGGCAGTTTTAAATAAGTGCGCTACCATCGACGAAATAGTTGTTTTACCATGTGTTCCCGAAACAGAAACGTTAAACAACAACTTCGTTAACTCACCCAAAACTTCAGAACGTTTGTACAATGTAAAGCCTTGTTCCACCAAATAATTTTTTCCTCTGTGAGTGGGTGGAATAGCCGGCGTGTAAACTATCAACACTTCATTGCTCTTGCTTAAAACATCGCTAGGAATAGCTTCGACAGCATCATCATAATTCACAAAAATTCCTTCTTCGGCCAACTGCTTGGTAAGCTTCGTTTCTGTTTTATCGTAACCACACACCTTCTTGCCTTGTGCTTTGAAATGACGTGCTAGGGCACTCATTCCAATACCACCGATGCCGATGAAATAAATAATATTTTTTTCTGCTAATCTCATTTTTTTATCAAACTAATCACCTCGTTCACTATCGTTTCTGTAGCATTGGCAAAAGCCAATTTTTCCATGTTGTAAGCTAATTTTTCGCAACGTTCTTTGTCTTTCAATAAAGAAAGTGCTTCGTCTACTAATGTCGATTTAGCATCACTATCCTTCACTAAAATTGCGGCATTGTAATTCACCAGTGACAAAGCATTTTTTGTTTGATGATCTTCTGCCGCAGTAGGTAATGGAACAAGAATACAAGGCTTCTTCACCAAACATAGTTCAGAAACAGCTAGCGCTCCAGCTCTAGAAATCACAATATCGGCAGCCGCATAAGCCAAATCCATATCGGCAATAAAATCGAAAGTCATAATACCATTTTTGCCCACCGCCGCAACTCTATTTTTTGCTTGTTCGGTATAAAGTTTTCCTGTTTGCCAAATCAATTGCGCATCGGCATCGGCAAATTTTTGCAGGTCGGCATCAATCGCATGATTGATAGAACGTGCACCAAGGCTACCGCCAACAACTAGTACCACCAGACGAGTTTTATCGAGCGAAAATTTCTCTAAACCTCTTTCCTTTTTTCCTTCTAGTTTGGTGATTTCCTTTCTAACCGGATTACCTGTTAAAATGATTTTATCCTTTGGAAAAAATCTATCCATATTGTCGTAAGCAACACAAATTCTTTGCACACGATTTTTTAGCATTTTATTGGTGATGCCGGGAAAAGAATTTTGCTCTTGAATTAAAGCAGGGATTTTCTTCATGGTAGCAGCATACAACAAAGCTCCACTCGCATAACCACCAACACCAACAGCAACATCGGGTTTAAATTTTCTTATGATGCGAAGCGCTTTAAAAACACTAGAAATAACTTTAAACGGAAAAAGAAGATTTTTAAAAATAGAACCGCGTTGTAAACCGCTAATCCAAAGTCCTTCGATTTTAAATCCGGCAGCCGGAACTTTTTGCATTTCCATTCTGCCTTTGGCACCAACGAATAAAATTTCGGCATCGGGATATTTTTCCTGAATACCTTTAGCGATAGCAACAGCCGGAAAGATGTGTCCGCCTGTACCCCCACCACTAATTATTACTCGTGGCCACTTCTTTTTTTGCTGGTTGTTTGTCATATACCTCTCTACTAACACTTAATATTATTCCTATCGAAATACTTGTAAACCAAAGTGAAGTACCACCCATACTTAGGTACGGTAAAGGCTGACCCGTTACAGGGAATAATCCCACAGCAACGCCCATATTACTAAACGCCTGAAAAATCAAAGAGATAACACAGCCTATCACGAGCAACATACCAAAGGTTGATTCTGTTTTTACAGCCACTCTAATTCCTCTATAAAAAAGAAGCATATACATGAAGGCCACAAAAATTCCACCTATTAACCCTAGTTCTTTCACGAGCGTAGCAAACATAAAATCGGAAGAAGATTGAGGAGGTAAAGGATTTTCATTTTTACCGCTGAAATAATTTCCCACCACACCACCGCTCACGATAGCAGCTTTAGACAAACTACTTTGATAATTCGCTTCTGTCTCTGCTTCATCTTCTACACCTTCTTCACCTGCACTTATCCATGCCTCCACGCGATGTTGCCAAGTAAGAACGCGGTTATTGTTAGGCGCCACAATTTTAACCACCATTACAAACACGAGGAAAGATGCGATGGCTAAACCTATAGCCGACATAATATATTTAAATGGAACTCTACCTATAAAAAGCAATACGATGCAAGTTCCAAAAATCAATGCTGCGGTAGAAAAATTCACTTTAACGATGAGTCCGCAAACCAAAAATATTGGCATCAACAAAGGCATGAAAATATCTTTGAAAGATTTCATCTCGTTCTGATTCTTATGTAGCATTCTTGCTAGGTACATGATAAGTGCAAGCTTAGCCAAATCGGAAGTTTGAAAGCTCACGCCAATACCTGGTATTTCAATCCATCTGTCGGCCGAGTTTTCACTCACTCCAGCAAGCAAGGTGAAAAGTAAAAGTGGAACAGAAATGAAAAGTAGAATTTGCGACAATCGAGAATAATAAATGTATTTGAGAAGATGAGTTAAGTAAATCATGCCTATACCCATGGCCAAAATGAAAACGTGCTTGCCAACATAGTACAATGAGTTTCCACCTTGAAAGCGGTATACCAAGGAAGCGGTAGAATAATAAATCATTACAATCGACAAGAGAGAAAGCATGATGACAATCCACCAGATAATCTTGTCACCGCGAAGTTTATCGTAGATTAACCAAAGAAAATTTTTTGCTTTATTTTCAGGATCAGTTGTGGTGGCCATCGTTGTATGAATCTGTCAGTGCTGGCATTTCGTCGTTCAGTCCATCAAGAATATAAGGATTACCATCTTCATCTAAAGGATCAGTTTCAATCTTTACTTGTTGAACGCCTTGCACCATCTGACAAATTACATAAACCATAAGAATGAAAATGCCAAGAACAGCTAGGGATGCTAAAAAGAGAAGTTTCTCTCTAGTAGAACCATAACCTTTCAATAGCAAAAATAATCTTGTCATATGCAGATATATACATTAAAATACAAAGCGCAATGTCAAATCTTCCAATAAATAGAAAACAAGTTGCTATAAACTTCTTACCAACTGTTTAAATCTATTTCCTCTTTCCTCGTAATTCTCGAACATATTAAAACTTGCAGAAGCAGGCGACATTAAAACCGCTTCACCTTTTTCTGCAGCATAGTAAGCCATTTGCACAGCTTCTTCCATGGTAGATGCAGCCACAATCATTTGAACTTTATCCAAGAATGCTTCGAATGCTTTATTTTTTTCGGTACCGATGTACACCACACATCTTACCTTTTCTTTAACCAAATCAAGAAGAGAAGAATAATCTACAGTTTTGTCTACACCACCCACAATCCAAACCACATTTTTGGTCATTCGCTCAAGCGCATACCAAGTAGAATTAACGTTTGTTGCTTTTGAATCATTGATGTATTCAATGCCGTGAATGTTGGCAACAAATTCTAAACGATGTTCAACATTTTCAAATTCAGAAAAACTCTCACGAACACCTTCTTTACGAATTTTCTCGTAATCCTTCTTGATGTTCTCGGCCATTGATGGACCAGTTTGAATTTTGTCTTGAAATTCGAAGTTTCCTTTTGTCATAGATTCTACTCTTTACGATTGTGTTACTAATTGGTGTACTATATTCTTGAACTGATTTCCTCTATCTATATAATTTTTAAACAAATCGAAACTCGCGCAGGCTGGCGACAACAACACAGTATCTCCTTTCACTCCCCACTCTTTTGCTTTTGCAACTGCATCGGCAATTGAACTTGTTGAATGAAATAATTTACCACATTCTCCAAACTGCTTCTGCAATTTAGAATTGTCTTTGCCTAAACAGATGATACCTTTCACCTTTTTATTAACAAAAGTCATTAACACTGAATAGTCGTTACCTTTGTCAACACCACCAACAATCCATATTACAGGAGTTTTCATGCTCTCTAAAGCATACCACACAGAATCAACATTTGTTGCTTTCGAATCATTGATATAAACCACTTCATCTATAGTCGCCACTTTTTCTAAACGATGTTCGGCGTTTTTAAAAGTGCTAAATCCGCTTTCAATTTCTTGCTGCTTTAAGCCCATCAAAATTGCTGCAGTACCTGCCGCCAAAGCGTTGTATCTATTGTGTAAACCAGAAATAGTAAGAACACTCGTGGAAATCGTCATCTTTTTATCGTCAACATTAAAAATTAATTCATGCTCATTCGACACCGAATTTGCATCGCCAATGTTACTGATAAAATATTTTTTTCCGCCGAAATCTTTTCCCGTGTAAAAACTGTTTATTACTTGATCATCTTTGTTAATAACGAATGAATTTTTAGAATCCTGATTTTGTAAAATTCTAAATTTCGATGCTACATAATTTTCAAATTTGTAATCGTAGCGATCGAGATGATCGGGAGTAATATTTAATAAAATCGCAACGTCGGCTTTGAAAGAATACATCCCATCTAACTGAAAACTGCTTAACTCTACAACATAGTACTCGTGCGGATTCTCGGCTACCATTCGCGCTAAACTCATTCCAATATTTCCACCTAATCCAACATCATATCCGGCATTTTTTAGCAAGTGATAAGTAAGCAAAGTAGTAGTAGTTTTTCCATTACTTCCGGTGATACAAATCATCTTTGCATTCTCATTTTTGTACATTCCCGCCAACTCAATTTCTGAAATCACCGGAATATTTTTCTTCAAAAAATGTTGAACAAGTTCGGTTTTTTCTGAAATTCCAGGACTCTTAACAATTAGGGTGGGTTGATAGTTGAAAACTTCTTTGTGTTGAGCCGACTCAAACTTTATTTCGTACTCTTCTAAAGTTTTTTTGTAGTCGTCGCCAATCACTCCGCCATCTGAAACAAAAACATCGTAGCCCTTCTGCTTACCAAGAATGGCAGCACCTACACCGCTTTCGCCCGCACCCAATATGACTAACATTTTGTTCGACATTTTTCTTCTATCTCAATTTTAAAGTGGCAATTGCACACACCGCTAAGATGATTCCTACAATCCAAAAACGTGTTACAATTTTCGCTTCGTGAATTCCTTTCTTCTGATAGTGATGATGCAATGGTGACATCAAAAATATTCTTCTTCCTTCACCATACTTTTTCTTTGTGTATTTAAAATAACTTACCTGCATTATCACCGATAAATTTTCAACTAAAAATATTCCGCATATGATAGGAATCAACAACTCTTTTCTAATTGCAATGGCGAATACTGCAATGATACCACCCAACGACAAACTTCCTGTATCGCCCATAAACACTTGGGCCGGATAAGCATTGTACCATAAAAATCCTATACACGCCCCAACAAAAGCTCCCATAAAAATTACCAGCTCACCAATATTGGGTAGGTACATGATATTTAAGTAATCGGCAAAATAATAGTTACCACTTACGTAAGCTAAAATCCCTAAAGTTGTACCGATAATTGCCGATGAACCTCCCGCCAAACCATCAATTCCGTCGGTTAAGTTGGCTCCATTCGACACTGCAGTAACAATTAAAATAACCACTGGAATGAAAATTAACCACGCCCACTTCAATGGATCTAAACCAAAATACTCTACCACTTTTCCATAATCCATTTCATTGTTCTTCATGAAAGGAATGGTAGTTGTCATCGACTTCTCATTTCTAAATTCAGGCTTTTCGTTCTTGCTAATTTCAACACGTGTATCACCCACTGGCTCTGCTACTACAACGTTCTCGTTGAAGAACAATACTGCACCTACAATTAAGCCGATTCCTACCTGACCAACAATTTTAAATTTACCTTGCAAGCCCTCCTTATTCTTTTTAAACACCTTGATATAATCGTCCATGAATCCCAGAAAACCTAAACCAATAGTGGTGATCAACATGATAATTACATAAACATTTTCTAAACGTGCAAACAACAATGTTGGAATGACTATAGCTGCTAAAATCATTAATCCACCCATAGTTGGAGTACCTTGTTTCTTAAGCTGACCTTCTAAACCTAGATCACGAACAGTCTCACCAACCTGCATTCTTCTCAACAATTCAATGATGCGTTTACCCAAGACCATCGAGATGATAAGAGATAAAACCAAGGCCAATAAAGTTCTAAAAGTGATGTATTGAAACACTCCGGCTCCCGGAACATTCATCTCATCTAAGTATTTGAATAAATAGTATAACATTATCCCTCAATTGTTTTTAAATTTTCATCTAATATTTCCAAATCATCAAATGGATGTTTCACTCCTTTTATCTCTTGATATTTCTCGTGTCCTTTGCCTGCAACTAAAATGATATCACCCGGATTTGCCATTGCCACCGCGGTTCTTATTGCTTCCTTTCTATCGAGTATCGCTAAAGTTTTTTTATAGTTAACCGCATCCACGCCCTTTTTCATTTGCGCAATAATTTCTTCTGGATCTTCTGATCGTGGATTATCAGATGTAAGAATTACTTTATCACTTTTTTCACAAGCGATGGTAGCCATCACAGGACGCTTTGCGGCATCTCTATCGCCACCACAACCTACAATGGTAATAAGCGTTTCATTGCCTGTTCTAATTCCGTTGATGGTTCCTAAAACATTTTCTAGTGCATCGGGAGTATGTGCATAATCAACTATTCCAACAATTCCGTTTTTCGACTTCACATATTGAAATCTTCCTTCTACAGAAGATAGAGCACTTAGTGAAGTTAACACTACCGTTTTGTCTTCACCCAACAATATTGAAGTAGCGTAAACAGCCAATAGATTGTAGGCATTGAATTGTCCAACCAATCTTGTCCACACTTCATTATTGTCGATGTTCAACAACAATCCAGAAAATCTATTTTCTAAAATTCTGCATTTAAAATCGGCCATCGATTTCAAACCGTAAGTATAAATTTTCGCTCGGGTGTTAAGCACCATGGTATCACCGTGTCGATCGTCGCCATTGGTCAATGCAAAAGCCGAAGAAGAAAGATTATCAAAAAACATTTTCTTCGCTTTGATATACTCATTAAAATCTTTGTGATAATCTAAGTGATCGTGTGTAATGTTGGTAAACACCGCGCCATCGAATTGCAATCCTGCAATTCTGTTTTGATGAATGGCATGTGAGCTCACTTCCATGAAACAATGCGTGCATCCCTTCTTCACCATCTCGCTTAGCAAAGCATTGATTTGTATAGCGTCTCCAGTGGTATGTGTTGAAACAGTAGCCTCATTATTGATGAGGTTTTTCACAGTAGAAAGCAATCCCACCTTTTTTCCTGTACTTTTAAAAAGCGTGTACAACAAGGTAGCTGTTGTTGTTTTACCATTGGTACCGGTAATACCAACAAGTTTTAACTTCTCTGATGGATTATCGAAAAAGTTTGAAGCAATTATTCCCAGCGCAAAGCTTGAATCTTTTACTTGAATGTAAGTGATCTTATCATTCATATCTACAGGAAATCTTTCGCAAACAATAGCAATTGCGCCATCGGCAATGGCCTTGTCGATGAAATCATGCGCATCAACTTTGGTTCCTTTTACAGCAACAAACAAAGAAGATTTAGCAACTGTTCTTGAATCAAAACAAATAGAAGTAATAGCCAACTTAGTGGTACCTTTTATTTCATCGATTCCTGCCTTGTAAAGTATGTCGGATAATAATTTCATTACATCAATTCAATAATAATTTCTGTTCCTTTGGTGATATGAGTTCCAGGTGCAATCGACTGTTTAGCAATAACACCTCTACCGATAATTTTTACCGATAAGCCCATATTCTCCAAAATAAATATTGCATCTTTCAACCCCATTCCTGTTAAATCGGGAACCACATTCACACCTTTTGGTGGTACAGCCACCAACCTTTGTGAAGGCAATCTTTTCACTGGTAATTTTTTTGATAAGATGTTTTGATCTTCAATCATCATAGGCTTCATTTTTTCACCCACCATCTCCAACTTTTTTGGTTTCAATTGCTTTGCGGTGTCAATCATCGTAGCCCAAATTCTATCAGATATAGCTTTGAAAACGGGCGCTGCCACTTGCGATGCGTAATATCCTTTATCACGATTCGGATCGGTAATTACCACACAAATAGAATACTTAGGATGATCGGCAGGGAAATAACCAATAAAGGAAGAGTTGTAATGACCTCTTTCATTTTTGTTCTTGGTATAACCAAATTTTGCTGTACCTGTTTTACCTGCAATTTTATACTTATCGTTTTTCAATTTACTTGCGGTTCCACTTTCAACCACGGCTTCTAACATAGCTTGCGCTTGCTTAATGGTTTCTTTTGAGCAAATAGAATTGATCAAAACTTCGGTAGGAAAAGTTTTCACTGTTCCATCTTTCGACACAATTTTCTCTACGAATTGTGGTTTCATTTTTCTACCGTTATTGGCTACGGCATTGTAGAAACTAAGCAACTGTAAAGGCGTAATTTTTAATCCGTAACCATAGCACATGGATGCTAGCGCAACTCCCGACCAACCTGGTCCGCCTGGATATCTAATCAAAGGTTTACCCTCACCGGCAATACGAATTCCTAACTCTTCTGTGAGTCCGAATTTGTATAATCTATCTACAAATCCCTGCGGATTATTTCTGTAATTTTCATCGGTTAATTTCACGATGGCTACGTTTGAAGAAAGTTCGAAAGCACGTTGAACGGTGATATTTCCGTACGGACCGTGATCTAAATCACTCGCCTTTAAATTGTATACATTATACACCCCGCTTCCAGTTTCTACTTTGGTGTCTTTGGTAAATTTTCCTTCTTCTAAACCTACCATGTACGAAGCCAATTTAAATACCGAGCCCGGCTCAATAGCATCGCCAATAGCATAGTTCACATCTTCCCAATAACGACCAGTTGAATCTAATTTTAAGTTGGCGATACCGCGTACCTTACCTGTTGCTACTTCCATCACCACCACACAACCGTGATTGGCTTCGAACTGACGCATACTCTTTAGTAATTCTGTTTCGGCAATGTCTTGCACATTCATATCTATAGTAGTGTAAATATCACCACCATCTTCTGGTTCTATAGAATTGGCATCGTCGATAGGCACCCAAATACCCTCACCAATCTTACGTTGAAATTGCTCACCATCGTGACCAGCCAGTTCATAGTCGTAAGCACCCTCAATACCAATTGCCTTTTCACCAACATTACCAATGGTACGGTAGGCTAGCATTTCGTAAGGTCTTTCTCTACGAACAATTCTAGAATACACCAAGCCACTTTCATATTTGCCTTTATTGAAAAGCGGAAACTGCTTTAATCTTCTAAACTCAGAAAAGGTTAAACCATCGTGCAACTTATACCATTTCTTTTTTTCTTTTCGCGCTTGTTCTAATTCTCTACGGTATTCATTGGCAGTTTTTAGTTTCAATAAATCTTCTAAACTGTCGCAAAGTGCAGCAATATTTTGATTAAAATCTTTGTCGTCTAAAGCGCGTGAACTTAAGTCCATACCTACCAAGTAGTAAGTCATAGTAGTTGCCATTAAACTACCATCGCATGAATAAATATCACCTCGATTTGCTTCAACAGTTCTGTAACCCGCCGTTTTAGCAACTACCGATTCTTGAATTTTTTTGGCTTGGAAAAATTGGAGGTTGATTATTTGGGCGATGACTACTACCGCGAAGGCTGTCATCACAAAAAACATAAGATATACTCTCCTAAGAATATCTTTTTTTACTTCCACTTCAATCTTGTTTTTTCTCGTTCAACTTCAATTCCATAATACCTGTTGGTTGATCTGTAAGAGGTTTCAAGCCTTGGCTTTCTGCTCTCAGATTAATTTCCGACTGGCGTGTTTTCATATTCAATTGAGTTTTTAACTCAATGTCTTCTGCTCGTAATTCATGAATAGTAGTTTGTAGTTTGCTAATTTTCCTAATGGAGCTTTCTACATAATATGAATTTGCGATATAGATGAGCGCAAGGATGGTTAAAAAAGTAGCAAAGGGAAGAATAGCGTATGCTTTCTCTTCATTAAACTTTCTTCCTAAAAAACTCTTTTTGGTTTTTTTAGGTTTTTGTTCTTCTACTTTATTTTCTATTGCCTCACTCATTTCTTTTCAGCAATTCTCAATTTGGCACTGCGTGCTCTACTATTTAATTGAATTTCTTTTTCTGTTGGTAAGATGGGTTTTTTGGTAAGCACTTTCCATTGCGTTTTCGAGTGTCCAAAAATATCAGTCTCCACTTCTCCACTTTCATTGCTAGCCCTCATGAAATTTTTCACCAATCTATCTTCTAACGAATGATAAGATATACACACCAATCTACCACCAGGAACTAGCACTTGTTCGCTTTGCGCTAAAAATGATTTTATCTCTTCCAATTCTTTATTTACTTCGATTCTAATGGCTTGAAAAATGCGCGCATAAAATCGATTTTGTTCCATTTTAGGCGCTAAACTTTCCACTGCTTTTTTTAAATCGAAAGTGGTTTGAAAAGGCTGTGTTGTTCGATGAGCAATGATTTGTCGAGCCACTTGTCGCGCATTCATTATCTCACCATACTCCTTTAAAATCTTACTTAGCGGAGCTTCTTCATACTGATTAAGAACGTCTTTAGCGGAAAGCGCAGCGCGCTTATCCATTCGCATATCTAAGTCGGCATCAAAACGCAAAGAAAAACCTCTTTCTGCCGCATCGATCTGCCATGATGAAATGCCAAAATCTGCCAAAATTCCATCCACTTTAAGTCGATACAATTTCACGTACTTAGCCAACTCACTAAAATTATCGTTCACCAAAATGAGACGCTCATCTTGCACTTCATTCTTTATCGCGTCGGCATCTCTATCGAAGGCCAATAATTTACCGGTCGTTAGTTGCTCTAATATTTTTTTGGAATGACCACCACCACCATAAGTAACATCCACATACACCCCGTCGCCTTTTATTTGCAGAGCATCTAAACACTCATGCAACAACACCGGCACATGATAATCACTCACCCTTATCGTCTTCTGGTTTCCCCATTACTTCCTCAGCCAATGCAGCAAAATCTTGCTCTTCATTCATCATCTTCTCGTATGCTGCCTTCGACCATATTTCAATTTTGTCGGCATAACCAAACAAAACAACTTCTTTAGAAATGCCTGCGTATTCCAATAACTTCTTTGGAATAAGCAAACGCCCAACACCATCTAAATCTAACACCGTCGCACCATTGTTAAATCTTCTAATGAACTGACGGTTTTTAGTAACAAACTGATTCAATTTGGCCACTTTAGCCGACACCACTTCCCAATCTTGCTTTTGATACAATACCAAACAATTCTCAATACCTCTATTCACCACAAATTTGCCATCAAATTGAGCCGAACATTGCTTCTTCAAACCAGAAGGCAGCATCAAACGACCCTTTTCATCTAGCTTTCCATCATATTCTCCGATAAAATTCGTCATTCCCTTTGTTTTTGCGCCTTTTGGTGAATTATGCCGTAAATATAAGGAGGAATTACCACTTTTACCCACTCTATACCACATTGTTGAAAACTTTTGTTTAAATCAGCTCTAAATAGCTGATATTAAAGAGGTAATTAGGTGGGAGAAAAATTAAAATTAACAACATATACCCACTACAAAAAGGAAAGGCTGTTTTGGTATGAATATTTTCTTATTTTTGCCTGAAACAGAGACAACTCACTATGGCGAATTACACGATTAAAGAAGAAGGAAAATTTAAATATATTGAAGAAGGGGAAGGAGAGGTAATTGTATTACTTCACGGCTTGTTCGGTGCGCTTTCAAATTTCGAATATCTTATAGAGCATTTTAAAGGGCAATACAAAATTGTTATTCCAATGCTTCCGCTATACGATATGCCTGTTTTAACTACAGGTGTAAAAACTTTAGCTGAGTTTCTTAAGAAATTTATTAAGCACAAAGGCTTTGAAAAAGTGACTTTGTTGGGTAATTCATTAGGCGGACACGTTGCTTTGGTTTACCAAGAGAGATGGCCAGAAAGAGTAGAGAGAATGGTTTTAACAGGAAGTTCTGGTTTGTATGAAAATGCTTTTGGTGGCACTTACCCTAAAAGAGAAGATAGAAATTTCATCAAAGAAAAAACTGCTGCTACTTTTTTCGATCCTAAACACGCTACAGAAGAATTGGTAGATGAAGTATACGAAATCGTTAACAACAGAAATAAGGTGATTCGTGTTTTGGCATTGGCTAAAAGTGCTATTCGCCACAACGTAAAAGACGATTTACACAAAATAAATATTCCAGTATTGTTGCTTTGGGGTAAAAACGACATTATCACTCCGCCAGAAGTTGCAGAAGAATTCCATGCACACATCAAAACATCGGAGTTGAAATGGATTGATCAATGCGGACATGCACCAATGATGGAACATCACGAAGAGTTCAACACCATCTTAGCTGATTGGTTATTGAGAAACAAATCTAAGTAATGATTATACACTCGGCTGAATTTGCCAAAAGCAGCGAAAAAGTAAGTCAGTGTCCTGTTTTTCCTTTTCCCGAATACGCATTTATTGGTCGCTCAAACGTTGGTAAATCAAGTTTAATCAACGCTTTGGTAAATCAAAAGAACATGGCTAAAACCAGTTCTACTCCGGGAAAAACACAACTCATCAATCATTTCATAGTAAACCAAAATTGGCACATCACCGATTTACCTGGTTATGGCTATGCCAAAGTTTCGAAAACGAAAAAGGAACTTTTCGGCAATATGATAAGTGATTATTTCTTGCAAAGAGAACAATTGCAATACACTTTTGTATTGGTGGATAGCCGACATGAACCACAAAAAATCGATTTAGAGTTTATCAATTGGTTAGGTGAAAATCAAATTCCATTGTGCATCGTTTTCACAAAAACAGATAAACTTTCTAAGCCCAAAAAAGATCAAAATATTGCGCACTATAAAAAAGTATTGTTGGGCTATTGGGAAGAATTACCCCCTATCTTTATCACTTCGGCAGAAAAGAAAGAAGGCATGCAAGAGATATTAGATTTCATAGAAAATGCTAACTTGTTGTACAAAGCTTAATTCAAATAAAATGATTTTCAAAGTGAGGAATCTACTAAACGCGAAAGTGTTTGTGAGTACAATTTTTATTGTGTTTTCAGTGGCATTTGTAAACAGAAGTAGAATCGACTCGAATATACTTACGGAAGATGTTTTTACAGAAGGAATTGAAGGTCCCAGTGTAGATAAAAAAGGAGACTTATACATCGTTAATTTCAACCACGAAGGAAGTATTGGCATCATCAAAAAAGGAATAAAAGCGCCGAAATTATTCATCGATTTACCCAATGGCAGCATTGGAAATGGCATTCGATTTAATGCTAAAAACGAGATGTTTTTAGCCGACTATTTGGGACACAATATTTTGAAAATAAATCTTAAAACAAAGAAGATTTCTGTGCATGCACACGACACGTTAATGAATCAACCCAACGATTTAACATTGATGAAAAACGGCATTATTTTTTGCAGCGACCCAAGTTGGAAAAATGGAAATGGTAAATTGTGGAGAGTGAATATTGATGGCTCTACGCATTTGTTAAGCGACAGCATGGGCACCACAAATGGCATTGAAATAAGTAACGACAATAAGACACTATACGTTAATGAAAGTGTACAAAGAAACATTTGGAAATTCGATGTTGACTCTGCCGGAAACCTCTCGAACAAAAGATTACTAATCAACTTCATCGATGGAGGAATGGATGGAATGCGCTGCGACAGCAAAGGAAATTTGTATGTTGCACGATACGACAAGGGATGTGTTTTATGCATTTCTGCTGAAGGAAAAATTATTGAGAAATATACTTTGCACGGACAAAAACCAACCAACCTTGCATTTAGCAATGATGAGAAAAAATTGTTTGTGACGATGCAGGATAAGAAGTGGGTGGAGGTGATTGAGTTGAGATAAAAATCAAGAGTTGATTTCCGGGAGTGGGACTACCTCTTGGAGAAGAGGGGTGCGATTTTGCTTGTGGGAAGGAGGGAGATGGATTCATTATAAATTAATCCATCTCCCTCCCACTTCACAGGCCTTTACACACCCCTCTCCGCCGAGAGGGAGTAACACTCCCAGAAGTAAGTTCTTGAAAAATTATAGATTGGAAAAAACTACCTCACCTCAGCGCCCAATTTCTCTTTGTATCCTTTCATCAACTTCTCCATCACTTTATCGATTTCTTTGTCGACTAAAGTTTTTTCGTTGTCTTGTAAAGTGAAAGAAAGAGCGTAAGATTTTTTGCCTTCAGGTAAATTTTTGCCTTCGTACACGTCGAATAAATTCACTTCTTTCAACAAGATTTTTTCCATGTCGAAAGCCATTTGTTCTAACTCAACAAACTTAGTTTCTTTATTAAGCAACAACGATAAATCTCTTCTAACCGTAGGAAATTTAGGCAATTCGGAATATTGAATTTTTGTATTTTGTGCTAAATCGCAGAAAGCATCCCATAAAATATTGGCAAACAGAACATCTTGTTTGACGTCGAATTTCTTGGTCACTTTTTGATTTAAAATTCCGATTTCACCCAATACTTTTTTACCTGCACGAATTTCAAAAACTTCAGAGTACAAAGAATTTTCTGTGGCTTTCAACTTCAATTTTTGCACGCCAATTTTTTCTGCCAATTGCTGAACGTAAGCTTTTAAAGAAAAGAAATTTACTTTGTCTTTACTGCTGTTCCAGCTTTCTTCTTCTTTATTTCCGGTGAGTAATAAAGTAAGATTTTGTTGCTCGAAATATCCCTTTTCTGTTTTGCGATATGTTCTACCAAATTCATAAAACTTCAAATTCGCACGCTGACGGTTAGCATTTCTCTGCACCGATTCTAGTGCACCAAAAACCATTGTTCTGCGCATTACAGCCAACTC
The DNA here is from genome assembly GCA_964406465.1 of uncultured Chryseobacterium sp. Classification (GTDB taxonomy): domain Bacteria; phylum Bacteroidota; class Bacteroidia; order Flavobacteriales_C; genus JAHEZL01. Next base: position 210,288 of record CAYORT010000001.1, on the reverse strand, counting down.
TTTACTCAAGGGATTCAACAAAGCAACAAATCCTTCCTCATCAAATTCGATGTGCGCTGCATAGTATTCTTTATTGCTTAATGAATTACATAAAATTTCATTGAATCCTAAAGCGGCCAATTGCTGAGATACAGTAGCGCGAATTTTTTCTTGTGGAATTCCTGTGTTAATTTCTAAATATGCATTTAGCTTTTCTGGAATAGCGACGGTGTTGTACCCGTAAATTCTTAAAATCTCTTCTATCACATCTATCTCACGCAACACATCAACACGATAAGTAGGCACTTTTAATTTCAACACATCACCCTCTTCAGAGGCAATTTGAATTTCTAATGCACCAAGAATAGCTTTTATTTTCTCTTTAGGAATCTCTTCACCAATCAAAGCATTGCATCTTGAATATCTAAAATCGACAGAAAAATTTTCTTGAGGAGATGAATACACATCCACTACTTCAGAAGCAATTTTTCCACCAGCCACTTCTTGAATTAATAGCGCAGCTCTTTTTAAGGCAACAGGCACCATATTGATATCCACACCACGTTCGAAACGGTAAGACGAATCTGATTTCAATCCCAATTTTTTAGATGATTTACGCACCATCACCGGATTGAAATATGCACATTCCAAGAAAATATTTTTTGTCCTTTCTGTGGTTCCCGATGCCAATCCGCCCATCACTCCAGCAACACACATTGGTTCGTTTGCATTCCAAATCATTAGATTTTCTTCACCTAATTCTCTTTCTACTTTATCGAGCGCAGTAAATTTTTTACCGGCTGCATTTTTCTTTACTACTATTTTTCCAGCAACTGCTTCGTAGTCGAAAGCGTGCAAAGGCTGCCCCAATTCAAACAAAACATAATTGGTAGCATCTACCACATTATTAATAGGATTCAAGCCAATCAATTTCAATTTATTTTTCAACCAATCGGGAGATTCCTTCACCTCTACTCCACTAATGCAAACACCCATATATCGAGCACAAGCTTCTGTATCTTCCACAGCTATTGATATTGGCAAAGAAGTTTCTTCTACTTTAAAATCGTTTATTGAAGGTAAAGTAAGCGTAACATCTTCACCTCTTGTTTTTAGGTAAGCATATAAATCTCTAGCAACACCATAATGCGATAAAGCATCTGCACGATTTGGAGTAGGTTCAACTTCAATCACTGCATCACTTTCTATTTTGAAATGATCTTTTGCCAAAGTGCCAACAGCTACTGAATTGTCGAGAACCAAAATACCTTCGCTGTGTCCTAAACCAACTTCATCGGCACCGCACAACATCCCTTCAGATAAAGCACCACGAATTTTTGACTGCTTAATAGTAAACGAACCTTTGTCATCGTATAGAACAGTACCTATGGTTGCTACAATCACTTTTTGTCCGGCTGCCACATTAGGTGCTCCACAAACAATCTCCAACAATTTCTCACCACCAATATTTACTTTGGTAAGGCTTAGTTTGTCGGCATCGGGATGTTTCTCTTTGTACATCACCTCTCCAATCACCAAACCTTCTAATCCCCCCTTTACAGATTGAACGGTTTCATAACCTGCCACCTCCAAACCGATATCGGTTAAAATTTTCGACAAATCTTCTAAAGGAAGATTAATATTTAAATACTGCTTTAGCCAGTTGTATGAAATTTTCATTTGCAATGATTTTGTGCAAAAATACAATCTATATAGGAAGAAATGAAGTATTTTTTATAGACAAGGCTTTTTGAGCAAGAAAAACACTGACAAAATACTGACATCGAGCAATATCAATAGGTTTAAAGCCTGTGTGTGCCTAATTTAGAACCAAGCGCTTTGCTTTTGGGGAAGCAAAATGCCTTAACCTAAAACCTTCAATTATGAGAAACTCAAAAAAATTACTTGTCTTTTTTAGCTTCCTACTATTGCTTCAATATTCATTTGGGCAGAATAAAAAAATAGCGGGTTTCTTTCCCGACTATTCTACCACTAATGTGAACAATATTCAGTACAGTAATCTCACCGATATATTGTTTGCATTCGTATTTCCGAATGCTAGCGGCGTGATTTACTCTCACGACAACAACTACTATGATGTGGTGGCATACAATACAGGAAGCAGAGTGAATACCAAAGTACCTTCCTTAGTGCAATTGGCGCATGGCAACAATGTTAAGGTACATTTGGCGGTAGGTGGTCATAACATGTCGTGGGGGTTTTCGGCCAGTCTGGCCAATAGCGGCTACAGAATTAAAATGGAAGACACGCTAGTCGCCATGGTAAAAAGATACAATCTCGACGGTTTAAATATAGATTGGGAGTTTCCTCAAAGCTACGACCTCAGTAACTTTGAAACCTTCATTGCTTCACTGAGAACCAAATTAAACACTGCTGGAGTTAACATGAATAAAACATTAGAATTGAGTATTGCGGTAGGTGTTGGGCTCTTTGATGGAGATGGAATTGGCGTTAATTCAACTGTTTTTACCAACGTAGATTTCATATATCTCATGGCTTTCGACGCTTTGGGAAATTGCTATTCTTGCGACCCCAATAACCACTCTTCTTTATCAACTGCCGACAAAACGATAAAAAAATGGAGCACAGGATTAAGTAATCCAGGACAAGGCTATGCAGGTGATTTCATCAGTAAAAATGCACCAGTAAGTAAATTTATTTTGGGCGTTCCTTTCTATTCTCGAAACGCCAATGATGTTGTTACCAATTACAATGTTTTTGCCACTTCAAACCCTGCCAGTTACTACAATGATGCTGATGGAATCAATGGAGGATATACTTATAATTCTTGTCCGATGATTCAAGACAAAGTAGATCTAATTATGAATACGTGCAGCGGAGCGGGAATTTGGGCATGGGAGCTTGATGCCGATAGAACCGATCAGTATAGTTTACTTAATTGTACCTATAACGCTATGCTTCCATACATGTGTGTAGGTTCGCAACCCAATCTGGGGAACGATCAAACCATTTGTGGCGGTTCTGCAACATTAAACTCAGGAATATCAGCGGGTGCAGGTATCAGCTTTAAATGGTATAAAGATGATATTCTAATTGCCAACGCAAGCAGCCCAACATATATGGCATCTACTGCAGGAACTTACAAGGTAATTGTAACCAATAATGGATGCGATAAATGGGACATGGTAGATGTTAGCGTAAATACCACGTTAAATACGGTAGGAGATACGGTTTGCAATGCCGGAGAAACAGCAACTTTAAAGGTTACTACTCCGGGCGGACCATACAAATGGTACAATGCCTCGAGCAATGGAACTCTTTTACATACAGGAGATAGCTATAGCGTTGCTATTAACAATACCACAAATTTTTATGTAGAAGGTTTTGCTGCAGCACGTACTTCAATAGGCGCAAAAGCACCGCTAAATAACCCAGCAACCTCAAACCTAGGATGGTATTTCAATTATGCCACATCGGTTGCCGACTCCCTAAGACTAGATTTAGATGTTGCTGCAACCATTGATTCTATAGATGTTTATAGCGATTACGCGAATACAAATAAAACCTTAAAATTTACTGTATACAATAGTGCTGGTGTGCAAATGGGTCAAACCACTTATACCATTCCAATGGGTAGTCAATACACTCTAAGAATCCCAATTGGAATTTCATTACCAGCAGGCACTGGTTATAAATTAACATTGGCAGGAACGCAGCACAAATTATGGTACGACGGACAAGATGCGCCCTACCCCTACACCATCAACGGAATTGGCACAGTGAAATGGGCATTAGCTTCTTGGGGTGCCGATGGAATGCTCTATCCAAGCATCTACAATATTGTTTTAAATACAGGTTCAAATTCGGGCGGATGCGGAAGAGTTTTAGTAAAAGCTTTATTAGATCCATGCACAGATAGCAAAGAAATAGCATCAATGATTACTACAGTATTCCCAAATCCGAGTAGCGATAACTTCTCTTTGCAATTAAATAATGTAAATGAAGTGATAAGTGCAGCAGTTTATGATTTATCAGGAAAGAAAGTGGAAGATGTTTTGGTAACATCAGGAAACATAACATTTGGAGCTAATCTTAGCAGCGGAATATACTTCTTGTTGGTGAAAACCGAAGGCGAACAATTCAACACGAAAGTAATAAAACACTAAGGTGTACGTATTTGGTCAGTGCCTGTAGTCAGTGTTTTGTAGGGTGAATAAAAGTGACCAGCACCACCAATTAAAATAAATTTGAAACATAGTTCTTTCCTCTCAAATAGTAGTTAATAGTAAGTAGTTAAAAGCCTCCCTTCCCCGGGGAGGCTTTTTTAATGCAGAGTGAGTGTGAGGAACAAGAAAACAGAGTGAGTATGATCGCTCCCGCTCTCACACTCACTCTGTTTTACTCCCAGCCACCTCTCATCTTTTTCGTTTCTCCTCTTTTCTTTTTGTCTTTGATTCTTTTCTCTTTTACCGAGCGAGGTACTTTAGTTTTTTTGCGGGATTTGGGTTTAGCAAAACATTTTTCTAAAAGCTGAAAAAACTTTTTTATGGCCATTTCTTTATTGCCCAATTGCGAACGATCACTCTCGTCTGCTATGATCAAAATACCTTCATCGTTTATTTTATTGGCTGCCTTTTGTAAGATGAGATTCTTTTGTTCATCATTTAAAAAAGAAGAAGCTTGTACATTGAAAAGCAAATGAACCTTGGTTTCTACCTTGTTCACATTTTGTCCGCCCTTACCGCCACTGCGCGATGTTTTAAATGATATTTCTTTGAGGAGTTCTTGCATGGGTTGAAGGTAAAAATAAAATTACCTCAACACCACTACTTTACCAATCTTCTCTTTCTTTGAATTGATGCCGTTGGGCTGATGCTCAGTGTAAAGCACTTTCCATACATACACATCATGCTCAACCTTAACTCCGCCATAAGTTCCATCCCAAGCATCACTCATGCTATTGGCAGTAAATATGAGTTCACCCCATCTATTGAAAATCAACATTTGATAATCTTCTACATAAACTCCTTTTGCATAAAATGTTTCATTAACACCGTCTCCGTTGGGTGAAAATGCCGATGGGAAATTGATAATGGTTGGACAATAATCTATCAATTTTAAATTGTCTTTCACCTCGCAATTATCCAAAGACAAAGTAAGCGAGTAAGTTCCTTCTTTTGTTACATAAATAGTGGCCGTAGTATCTCCTGTACTCCACAAATATTTATAGCCTACCTTATCTTCTGTGTATGCGCTAATAAGCACTCCATTTGGTTCTTCAACAAAACAATAATTTCTATTGTTTGGCAAGAAAGTATCATTCAATACACTCTTTGGCATGCTTACAGCTTTTATATAAACCTTGTCGGTATCACTGCATGAACCATCACTTATTATCACCGAGTATTCACCAGAATTACTTACTGTAATGGTTGAAGAAGTCTCTTTACCTGGTAGCCACAAATAGTAAATTCCTGCTGCATTTACAGTAGCATCAAGTATTTTATTATTTCCTTTACATACTATTGAAGTATCAGTGCCACCAAGCAAATCCACAGAAGGCGGAGTGTTAAAAGTAGCATTCACTGCATCTGATTTTTTACAGTTGTTGGGATCGGTTACTGTTAGAGTATAGGTTCCACTTTGGGTAATTGTTAACGAAGATGAATTTCCTAAAGAACTTGTTCCATCCGACCAATCGTAGGTTAAGCCTCCTTGTCCAACATTATCTTGAACCACCAAAACTTCACCCTCACAAGCGGTAACATCATTACCAACATTTACTTGAGGCAGAGCAGCAGAAGTTACAATAATTGTATCGGTATCGGTACATGAATTGGCATCTGTAACCTCAACAGAATATACACCTACGCCCTTACTAATTGATTGCGAAGTTTCTGCGGTAGACCACAAATAACTTACGAAAGTACCAGCATCTATACTTGTTGTACTACCAGCACACACCTGCACATCAGCGCCTAAATCTACCTGAGGTAAATTGAAAAAAGAAACATTAATGGTATCACTAGCTGAGCATGATCCTCCCGAAGTAACGGTAGCGATATATTGTCCGGCAACATCAGCAAGCATCGTTTGTGCGCTTCCACTTTTTGCTCCATCCCAAGTATATGAGCTAAATCCATTTCCAGCATCAAGCAATGGCGCATCGCCTAAACAAGCATTGATATCTGCGCCCAAATTTACTGCAATGGTATTTTGTATCGTTAGCATTACAGTATCTCTTCCTTGGCATAAATTGCCATCGGTCACCTCTACCCAATAAGTTCCATCAACAGCAGCATTTAATGTTGATAAAGTTGATGCATCACTCCATAAATATGAGCTAAAAACACCAGCATCAAAGAGAGCTGAAGCGCCTGTACAAATCGTAACATCATTGCCTAAAGATGGTTTTGGATTTTGATATACCGTTAAAATAAAAGTATCTTTTGCGGCGCAAGCTCCATTGTATGCTGTAACATAATAAGCACCTGCCACATCGGCTATTAAAGTTTGTGCTGAACCACTTTTAGCACCACTCCATGCATAGCTTGTAAAACCTACACCAGCATCTAAACTTTTTGAAGCTCCTGCACACACGCTAGCATCAGCACCTAGATCAACCACCAAATTCGATCCTAAACTTACATTGATGGTATCTCGCGACTTACAGTTAGAAGCATTTGCAACTTCCACCCAATAGGTGCCCGAAGAAGAAACAGTCAATACCGAATCGCTGCTGGCATCACTCCACAAATAAGATGTGAAATTTGGCTGCGCATGCAAATCAACACTAGCCGCACAAGAGGTAATATCTGCACCTAAATTTACAGTAGGTTTAGCATTGATCGATACCACAATGGTGTCGGCATCGCTGCAACCACCTCCTGCAGTAACGTTCACTACATAAGTTCCCGCGATATCGGCCAACATGGTTTGTGAAGAGCCTGTTTTAGCTCCCGTCCATAAATATGAGTTGTAACCTGCTCCTGCATCTAAAAGCTTAGTTCCTCCAGCACAAAACGAAGTGTCATTTCCTAAATTTACATTGAGCGCAGTCACCAAATTAACCACCACCGTATCTCTGCCAACACAATTGCTGGTATTGGTAACTTCTACCGAATAAGTACCACTAGAATTTACAGTGATAGGATTAACCAAACTTCCATCACTCCACACAAAAGCATCTGCGGGCTGAGCGCCAGTAACCGTTAAGTTTACCGAACTTCCACAGGTAGAAATATCGCTTCCCAAATTCACTATTGGTTTGGCATTGATGGAAACCACAATGGTATCTTTACTGTTGCAAACTCCCGATGCTTCAACATAATAGGTTCCTGCAACATCGGCCACCATAGTTTGTGTGCTTCCTGCTTTTGCGCCTGTCCATGCATAAGTAGTGTACCCCGCTCCTGCATCTAAAAGTTTACTTCCACCCGAACAAAATGCAGTATCATTTCCCAAATTAATTTTACTTGCACTTACAAAAGCAACATCTATCGCATCGCTACCTTTGCAATTGTTTGCATCGGTAACTTCCACAGAATAGGTTCCATTGCTATTTACGGTAATGGGATTGCTTGTAGCGGAATTGTTCCATAAATAAGTCCATGACGGTTGTGTATTGGGCACTGTTAAATCTGCTGAAGCGGCACAAGTGCTAATATCGCTCCCTAAATTCACCACTGGTTTGGGATTTACTGTAACAATCACCGTATCTGAAACTCTACAAGTATCAGATGTAGTAAAAGTAATATCATCAATAGCAAAGTCGTTACCTGCATTTGTAAAAACATTATTGTAAATACAAATTTCGGCAGAAGTAGCAACGCCAGATGGCCAAACTGCCGTCATGTTTCTCCAACTGCATTCAGTGCCCGGCAAATTGAGCGTTGCACCAACCGATACATTATTTATCTTAAATTGCAGTTTCGCTGGATTAGAAGTTACCTTTCCGGCACCTGCCATGGATGTGGCCCAAGCCGAAAGATTGTAATTTTTACCCGCTTGTACCGGTACTGTTTGACACCAAATTTTTTTGTTCAAACCCGTATATCCATTTACAGCAAGCATATTACTGCTGCCGTTACCCGAAGTATGATCAGCACAATTTGGATCAAAATCCCAATAGGCATCACCCGTTCTAGGCACAATCTTAAAATAATTCGGATTTACAATTCTGTTGTAAGGCTGATTGCCGTTTGCTGTGCGATAATCACTGGTGAAAGTTGTTAAAGTGTCATGAAAATCACCGTTGGTCACTAAATCAACAGTGGCTGCTTTCAATCCGTGTACGATGTATGTTCCGCTGGTCTTTACCTTTATAGATGAAGCGCTTGCTCCTGTATTCCAAACAATTCTATCATAAACACCCGTTGCACTTAACGTAACACTGTCGCCTTCACATATGGTAATGTCGTTACCTAATGAAATAGATTGATTCGGACATACAGAAAATGCAGCAACATTCTGTGAATAAACTTCACAAAATACGAGTAAAGAAAATATAAAAGAAACGATGTTCTTTTTCATAGTTAATGCAGGGACGTACAAAATAAGAAGGAAAAAGGGAACCCCCAAAAAAATATTATAGGCACAATTACCAATCGCTCTAAGGTTTTATACTATTTTTGAAACAAACTTAATCACCATGATGATAGTACTTTCACCAGCGAAAACATTGGATTTTGACACCAAAATACCTACCAAAATATTTACACAACACGAAAACCAAAAAGAAACTTTGCAACTCATTGAAGGCCTAAGAAAACTTAGCTCAAAGAAAATCTCGTCACTTATGGATTTGAGCGAAAAGCTAAGTGACTTGAATGTGGAGCGATACAAAAACTTCAGTGAAATTCACAACAGCGACAATGCGCGCCAGGCCGTATTTACTTTCGATGGCGAAGTTGCCAACGGTTTAGATGCCTACCACTTCTCAGCAAAAGAATTAGAATTAGCGCAAGAAAAAATTCGATTTTTATCGGGACTCTATGGCATACTTAAACCACTTGACCTAATTCAACCATACAGATTAGAAATGGGCACCAGTTGGGGACCAGGAAAACACAAAAATTTATATTCTTTTTGGGGAGATAAAATCACTCACAAACTCAATGAAGAACTGCAAGGAGAAGCACTGATAAACTTAGCATCAAATGAATACTTCAAAGTAATAAATACTAAGAAATTAAAAAGTGAGATTATCACTTGCACCTTTAAAGAAAAGAAAGGAAAAGAGTTTAAACCTGTGATGGTTTTTGCCAAAAGGGCGCGCGGAATGATGGCCAATTACATCATCAAAAACAACGTGAAAAAAACAGAAGATTTGAAAAATTTTGATGCAGATAAATATTCGTTCAATGAAAAATTATCTGGAACAAATGATTGGGTTTTTACGAGATAAAATCGGCTAAACTAACCGACCCTTCTTCTTTGATATTCATTCGTATTACCCATTCCTTTGGAAAATAATTGTTTATTCTATTTCCTATATTTTTTGCCAAGGCTATGGGCACATTCTTGAAGGTAAAAACAATCCAGTTTTTAGATGCCTTTGCAGGTAAAACAATATTTTCTTTTTTGAGAATTCGCAAAGAATCAAATTGAGAAAGTTCTATGTAATCGAATGAACTTTTATTGCAATATGAAGAATAAACTAAGGTAGGTGCAGGCTTTATTTCATCGCGCAAAATTTCTCCCACCTCTACACCAAAATACAATAAATACAAGTGTTCAGATATGTTAAATAATTTATCTGTTGCGCCAGCAAAAAGAAAAACGAAATTCTTGAATTTCAAAAAATCTGCGCCCTGCGCGTCTACAAACTTTTCGGTCCATTCTCTTTCATTCTTCGTTAAAAATGAAAAATCTTTCTTCTGATTTTTCTTGCCGCGCAACTCCTCATGCTCTCCCTTCTTTCTCAGCACAGAAAGAAAAAATCCTTCTCCAGGAGTCTTATGTGGATAGAATCTATATCCCTTCTTCGACGCAACAATTCCCCACTCATCCTTTATATTTAGTTCCACCATTTCGGCATCGAAATTTTCACAAATCCACTGAATATTCTTCTCATTCTCTTCTTCATTGTAAGTGCAAGTGCTGTACAACAAATAGCCTCCATTTTTCAAAGATGGCCATACCGAAGCAACAATTCTTTTTTGTCTCTCTGCACACAAATGCACATTGGCAGTCGACCATTCCTCGATAGCTTTTGTATCCTTTCTAAACATGCCTTCGCCCGAACAAGGTAGGTCGGCAACTACTACATCAAAGAAATTTTCTAAACGCGAAAAATCCTTTGAATCGTTACTTGTCACCACCACATTTCCTCTGCCCCATTTCTGCACGTTTTCTTTCAAAATTCCAGCGCGCTGTTTGATGACTTCATTCGCAACGATAACCGAGTCCTTAGAAAATAGTGACGATAGTAATGTTGTTTTTCCGCCAGGCGCTGCGCACAAATCTAAAACGGTATGATTCTTAGTTGTATCGGTTACTTGTTGAAGTGCTTCTTGTATGAACATCGAGTTAGCCTCTTGAACATAATAAGCCCCAGCATGAATTAAAGGATCTAAGGTAAACTGAGGGCGAACAGCCAACTGATAAGCCTTATCACACCATTCTATTCTTGGAAAATTTAAAGCCGATAATTTATCATGATTTATACGCACAGAAACGGAAGCCTCCTTTTGTAAAGATTCTACAAACACATTCCAATCGTTTGGTAGCAACGAACAAGTTCTTTCGACAAATTCTTGTGGTAAATTCATATAGGTAAAAATATGATTTTAATTGCAACTATAAACCACAGTAAAAACACGCCTAGTCGCGTCCTCCTATTATCATATTAACATACACTTTATCAAAGACTTACCAAATTATTGTTGCCCTACGAATTGCGATTTTTCGATTTTTTTGTTTTCAAAGGCACCTAAAGGTGAGCTACTTTAGACGCCCCTATTGAGAGAACTATGAAAATTTTTCGCGTTTCGCTATTGCTTGCAATAAGCATGTTAATATTTAATGATGGCTTTGGTATGCGACAAGCTGCCGGACAATATGTTGGCACAGGTGCTGCAACAAGAGCTGTTACTGGACTAGGATTTCAACCCGAAGTGATACTGGTAAAACCAGCCAGCACAAGCGCCGCTTTCATCACCACCTCAACGATGGCTTCGGGCAGAACCAAAGTTTTAGATCCAGCAAATGTGCTTCAATCCAACTACATCAATTCAATTGATGCAGATGGTTTTACTGCCGGCACTTCGGCAAACAGCAATGGTGTAACTTATTATTATGTTGCATTTGATGATGATGCCGACATCAATGTAGGCACTTATACTGGCTCAACAAGCAGTCAGAACATCAACGTTGGCTACCGCCCAGCTATGGTTTGGGTACTAGGTGAATCGGGTGACTGGAATGATTACGGAAATATTTCACAAGATGGATGGGATGCATTCCCCGATGCATTTAACAATGGCGCAATCTTAGACGCCTCATCGGCAAGCATGGGCGCTTACAACGCCTCTGGTTTTTCGGTGCCTGCTTCGGGAAGCTCGGGAGTAGATGATGGCTCGGTATACCACTACGTTACTTTTAGAAATTCAAATGTTTATACGGGTACCTACACAGGAACCGGCAGCGCGTTAAATGTGAGTATTGGTGTGAATCCCGATTTTGTAATCGTAAAAAATACCAGTGACTTAACCAATAACGTATGGTTTAAAACCTACGCTATGCCAGCCACAGCTTCATACAAATTTGTAGATGATGTTTCGCATATTGCAATAGATGGCTTCAATAGCACTGGCTTTACACTTGGTGTACAAGGTGAGGTAAACGGCACTGGCAATACCTTACAATACTTTGCCTTAGGCACGCCAACTGGCACTTTACCAGTGCAACTTGTTTCCTTCGAGGGAGAAAAAATAGATAAATCTGTTTTACTTACCTGGCAAACAGCAAGCGAACTCAACAGCAATTATTTCATTGTTGAGCGATCAAATGATGGAGTAAACTTCGAGAACATTGCGGTAATTAATGCGGCTGGCAATAGCAATACATTACTAACTTATTCCTTCACCGACAACTCACCTGCAATTGGCAACAATTACTATAGGTTGAAGCAAGTAGATGTTGACGCTCAATATCAGTATTTCAAAACCGTAGTTGTTAACTTGAGCGATGGAAGCCACAGTGTAATAAGCATCTATCCTAACCCAAGTGATATCAATACCACCATTGAATTGTATGAAAGCAATTTTCAGACTTTATACATTAAAGATGCCACAGGAAAAACCATCGAAGAAATAGTCAGCAACAACCTTTCATCACTAAAAATTAGCACGTCTCATTTAGCTGCAGGTATCTATTATGTGGTTGGAACAAATGTAGATGGCGCAAATATTTCTGAAAAATTGGTTGTAATTAAATGAAATTGATTGCTTTAATTTACTGGCATATTATAATCATCAATAAGAGAATAGATGATCTATTCGACAAAACAATTGCCAAAATTCTAAAATAAAAAAACCTTCTCCTTTGGGGTTGGAGAAGGTTTTGGGATTGAGTAAAAAAGTGCTCTTTGAGTTTAAGAATATTAATAATCCGATTTGGGATTCGAACTATATTATTACTACTAACTACTACTATTATTAACTATAAACTACATTAAAAGAACGACAGGGTTGGGGATATACGCTTAACCCTCAAAGAGTACACAACAAAAATACTCTCATATCAAGCATTTGAAAAGGATTATAGATGGACAAAAGAAAGACTTAGCGAAATAGATTCAATCCTTTGCATGGACATTCATTTAATTTTGAAATTATATCGCTTACCCGATTGAATTTCCTTCTTGATATCATCCAGTAGCTAGAGGCAATTTTGAAACTTTTCAAACTTGCCCTATTCAAACAAATCAAATTTCAATTTAGAGTGCTAGCAAATTGGCATACCAATTTACTTGAAAGGAAGCCAAAAAAGAAATGGACATTTTATGGACAAATCAATAAAAACAAGGGTTTACAGCACAAGACTGGCTGCACCAATAATGCCTGTATCACTTTGATTACTAGCCTTAACTATCTTTAAATCTTTGTAATAATAGTTCATTAAGCGATGTTTCAATACTGTTTCGGCTGCAGGCTTAATTAAGTCGAAAGCGTTACCAACCCCTCCACCAATCACAATGTTATGAATATCGTACAGGTGAATGATACTTAATAGAGCTTCACCTATCAAGGTTCCAGCGTATTTAAATACCGCCTTGGCACAAGAATCATTGAAGTCGGTGGCTGCAAAATAAATTTTCTCTACACTTAAGTCTTTATCTTGCTTAAGAACAGATGTTAAGTACAATTTATCTTGAAGCAAATCGGTAGCATATTGTACAATTTGTCTTTGCCCCACATATTCTTCTAAATATTTTCCTTTACCCACTGGTATCATTCCTATTTCACCAGCGTTGCCACTAGCACCTGTAAAGATTTCTCGGTTAATCACAACTCCTCCTCCTACTCCGGTACCTAGGGTCATCAAAACAAAGCTATCAAAACCGTGTCCGCCAAACTGCAATTCACCCATCGCCGCACATCTCGCATCGTTCTCCATCGCAACCTTAAGTTTAGGTAATACTTTCTGCACTTCTGCTTTTAATGCAAAGCCATTAAGAGATGGAATATTGGTCAATTCTAAAATAGATTCTTTATTGGGAGAAATTTGCCCTGGCACACCTATTCCTATCCCATCTATGCTATATTCTTTCTGAAATTTCGCATGTTCTCTTTGTATCAATTCGGTTAATTTTTCAGCCGGATTGGTCCATTCTTCCGTAGGAAATTTGCGGGCATCTAAAATATTTCCTTTTTCGTCTACCACTCCTATTTTAATGGTGGTTCCTCCAATGTCAATTCCTAATATCATGGGCTTTTAATTTGTGCTAATTTATCTTTTTATGGCAATAGTACGGTGTTTTTATCCACTTTTTTAAACTTAACAATTTTCTATCTTATTTATCTTCAAAAGATTATATTAGCTACGGAGCGTAAGCCAACAATTCATTGTCTGTAAAATGTCTATGATAATTAGTGGCTTACTGCCATATCATTATTTAAGTTTGTACAAATTACTAAGGCATGAATCGATTGAAATCATTTTTATTGGCGATAGTGGCGATTAGCTTATTATCCTTTACAACAGAAAACACATCAAACAAAATAGGGGAACACATTCTTTCAAAAGGATGGAAAATGCATTCTTCTAAAAATCCACAAAAAATCTTCGAAGCTAAAGTTCCTGGAACAGTTTTGAATTCGTTGGTGAAAAATGGTGTTTACAAAAATTTGTACGAAGGAGACAACATGCAAAAAGTACAAAGTGAACAATTTAAAAACTCATGGATTTTCACTCAGGATTTCTCTCTAAGTGAAATCGATAAAAGCAATCACTATCAGTTAAACTTTGAAGGTATAAACTATAGAGCCAACATATGGCTTAATGGTAAATTACTTGCCGACTCCTCAAAAATTGTTGGTGCATTCAATAGATATTACCTAGATGTTGATTCGGCGATAGTTGCAGGATTAAACCATTTGGTGGTTGAAGTTTTTCAAGCAAGAAGCGGAGATTATACTATTGGTTTTGTGGATTGGGCGCCAACCCCTCCCGACAATAACATGGGAATTTATCGCGATGTTATTCTAAAAATCACACGCGCTGTTGAAATCAAAAATACCTTCGTTTATTCAAAAGTGAACTTAAAAACACTCAAAGAGGCCGACCTATTTATTTCAACCGAAGCAATCAACCATAGCAATCAAGATCAAGAACTAACTCTCGAAGGTATCATCGACAATATTTCTTTTACCTACAAAGTGAATTTAAAAGCAAAAGAAAGCAAAGAGGTAAAAATTAATAGCGCCGAGCTTCCTCAATTACATGTGACAAATCCTAAACTCTGGTGGCCTAATGGCTATGGCGATCCAAACTTATACCATCTGCAATTAACAGCGAAATGCAACAACGAGGTATCTTCCTTCGAAAATGTAGATTTTGGTATTCGTGAGGTGGGCGATTATTTCAATAGTAATGGTCATCGCGGCTATACCATTAACGGCGTAAAGATTTTAATTAAAGGAGCTGGTTGGGTAGACGACTTACTACTAGGCAATACTCCTCAATTTGATGAGGCACAAATAAAGTATGTAAAGCACATTAATTTAAATTGTGTGCGCTTTGAGGCTTTTTGGGGCAAAGACCACAACATCTATAATTTATGCGATAAATATGGAATCCTTGCCATGGTTGGTTTTAGCTGCCAGTGGGAATGGCAAGATTACATTGGTACACCATGTACCGAAACTTTTGGTTGCGCTGTAGATGCGCCTGCCATCAACCTTTTATCATCGTACTGGAAACATCAAGTACTATGGCTTAGAAATCATGCATCGGTTTTTTCATGGGTGGGTGGAAGCGACTACCTTCCTCATCCCGATCTTGAAAAAAATTACCTAGCTATTCTAAAAGAAGTTGACCCTTCTAGAACTTATTTGGCAAGTGCAAAAACATGGACTAGCGCCATTAGTGGCCCTTCTGGCGTAAAGATGAATGGTCCTTACGACTACGTTCCACCAATGTATTGGTACACTGATACTGTGCGCGGCGGTGCTTTTGGCTTTAACACAGAAACTGGTCCGGGAGCACAGCCTCCTGTATTGTGGACTCTACACAAAATGTTGGGCGAAAATCCCAATTGGCCAATGGACACAACATGGAATTACCATCATGGTCGACATGCCTTTGCCGATATGAATCGATACATGAAAGCTTTCAACAATAGATATGGTGCATCGCCTACTTTAGAAGATTTTTCTTTGGTATCACAAGCAGCGAGCTACGAGGCTATACGACCAATGTTTGAAGCATTTAGAACCAATCGTCCGAACACCACAGGCGTTGTGCAATGGATGCTAAATTCGGCTTGGCTAGATACCTATTGGCAGTTGTATGATGCCTATTTAATGCCTACAGGAGCTTACTATGGAACCAAAACATCGTGCGAACCTTTACAAGCTTCTTACAACTACGGCAACAATGCTATTTACATGAACAACGACACTAAAGATAGCAGTGAAAACAAAATAAAAATTGAATTATTCAACATTAAATCACAATTGATTTTAAGCAAAGAAGTAAGCGCAAAAACAAATGCAAATGGCTCTGCTAAAGTGTTTGATATGCCAAAATTAAAGGGAGTTTCTTTCTTAAGCTTAACTGTACTAAATGCCAAAGGAGAAACGGTGGCTACCAACTTCTATTGGTTGAGTAAAAAAGAAGATAAAATGGATCCAAATCCCGATCATGCTTCATGGCAATACACCCCAGCAATAAAATTTGCCGATTTGAAAGCCTTGCGCAAATTGCCATCGAGCAACACCAAGGTAGAACAAAAAATGATAGGCAAAGAAATCGAAGTAACCATCACCAACACTTCAAACACTATTGCATTCTTCATTGAACTTACTGCTATGAACAGCATCACGAAAGAGCCTGTTCGTCCGGTATTTTGGAGCGACAATTACATCTCATTGAAACCAGGAGAAAAAAGAATTCTAATTCTATCGGGTGACATCAACGAAAATATTATTGTGCAATCACGTGGTATCAATACGGTAACCGTAAAATAAAATGCAAAAGAACTACTTTTTAATAGGATTGGTAATCTTCATTTTCGCTGCTATTTCATTTAGCACGAATATGATTGGTCCACTGGACGTGCCTATTTCAAAGAGTTTCGGACTAAGTGGTTTCGAGTCGGGATTGATACCACTATCTTTCTTTATTGCTTATCTTATTTCTATTCCGGCTGCTATCTTGAATGAAAGAATAAAAGAGAAAAAGGCAATGACCATAGCTTTTTTATTTGCGGGCACAGGAGCTCTGTTGTTTGCAGCTGCGCCCAAATATGCGTTGATTCTTCCCTCATTTTTTATGATAGGATTGGGCATGGCAATGCTGCAAGTGATTATCAACCCGCTTTTACGCACTGCAGGAGGCGAAGAAAACTTTGCTTTCTTTAGTGTAGTAGCACAAATTGTATTTGGAGGTGTAGCTGCATTGATTCCATTTTTATCTGAATATTTTCAAGAATCAGCGGCAAAAGGCAGCACCCTTTTTCCGGTTGATGTGAATATCCCCTATGTCATCAACTATCAAGTGATAGCTATATTATTGCTCACTTTGGGACTTCTAATGTTTTTTGTAAAACTACCCACTGTTGAATTAAAAGAAGATGAAAAAGCAGCAGGAAAAGAATTGTATTTTGAATTGCTTCGCGATAAAAAAGTATGGGTATTTTTTTTCGCAATCTTTGCTTATGTGGGCACTGAGCAAGGTGTTGCAATTAAAATCAAAGATTTCTTATTGCAGTACCATCAGCTTGAAGCAGAAAAAGCCGACTCGGTAATCTTTTGGTACTGGATGCTACTTACCATAGGCTGCATTTTAGGGATCGTTTTAGTTAAACTTTTCGATTGCAAAATTTTACTTCGCTATTTTGTTTTTGCAGCAATAGCATCTTTGGCACTTGCTCTCTTTGCTCCTGCAAATATCTCGTACCACGCTTTCATGATGGTTGGATTTTTCTTGTCGGTGATGTGGTCGATCAACTTCTCGTTAGGTTTAAATTCTTTCGCAAAAAATCACGGGGCAATTGCCGGAATTCTTTGCACCGGAGTAATTGGAGGTGCAATTTCTCCATTTATTATTGGGGCCCTTAAAGACCTAATAGGACTGCAATTTGCCATGTGTTTTAATTTTATTTTGCTGCTACATATACTTTGGATCTCTTACTGGGCAAAACCTTTGGTAAATAACCAAGTGGTGGCGCTAAAAGATATTCTTAAAAAACAATAGGTATTTGTAGCCTTTTGGATGAATTAACGTACTAATTGTTCCTTGTAAAAAAGGGATTACATAACTATAGATGATTAAGTATGATGAAGCACACCTACATTTGGATATTGTTATGCTGTATACTCCTTAGCAATCAAAAATCTTTCGCATATAAACCTACCGCACACACTTACGTTTCTAAAGATTACAAAGGACATCAAGTTAGTTACGATGCCATTTTTGATGACAATGGCTTGCTTTATGTTGCCAATGCTTACGGTGTGTTAGAGTTTGATGGATATACTTGGACTACCATCAAATTAAACTCTAGTCGCTGTCCGTTCTCCCTCTGCAAATCAAGTGATGGTAGAATATATGTTGGTGGAGATAATGAAATTGGCTATATCGAAAAAAACGAAAAAGGAGTTTCTGTTTATCACTCTCTTTCAAATTTGATTCCCAATTCAAATGGTAAAATTGGAGATTGGATTGATTACGTGGTGGAATACAAAAACAAAATTTATTTTGTAGATCAGCATTCCATTTATATCTATGACGGAAAAACAATCGCTGTTATAAAACCTAACAAAAATGGCAAGTACCTTTTCTTAGGTGAAGTAGGCAACGAACTTCTTGTAATGGTTGAGGGATACGGAATTGGAAAACTAAAAGAAAATAAAAACATTGAATTTTTACCAGGAAACTTAGAACTATTAGAAATCAAAGGCGCCGAAAAAACTGGAGAAAATTCATACATCTTCTACGGAACCAAAGGCATTTTCACTTACTCTAACGCGACCCTAAATAAGCATCCGCAAAGTGTATATTTTGAAAATGCTCTTATTAAAAACGTGTCGTACATCGGCAATAAAAAAGTAATCGGCACCGAAAAAAACGGTTGCTTCATTCTCAACAATAATTTAGAAATCTTACAGCATCTTAACCAAAGTAACTCGGTACTTCAAAGCAATTATGCTTATGGCATAGACGTGAATAACCAAGGAGATATTTTAATTGCAACCGACAATGGTGTTACCATTTTTAATTACAGCAACTCTTCTTATGGTATACAAGAAGATGGTGGAATTACGGGCAGTGGATACTCTTCACTAATTCACAACTCAGCATTGTACTTAGGCACATACAGGGATTATTTTTCAATGCCAATTGGAAACAAAACAACAACTCTAGCTTCACTAAAGTAAGCGGTCCAAAAGCCTTCGTATATTCACTTTTCGAACTCAATGGAGATATTTTTTGCGGCGATCATGCAGAAGTCTATCAAGTAACTGGAACCTCTACCAAAATAATCTCAAAAAGCAGTTGGAAGGGTGCATGGTTTTTTCACGAAGTACCTCAGCAAAAAGATGTTTTTCTGGTAGGTACCTTCGAAGGGATAGATGTGTACAGAAAAATAAATGGGGCATGGCAATTCGCCAACACTATTAAAGGTTATCAATATCCTGCTCGAATGTTTGAATTCGATAATAAAGGCAATTTATGGGTAAATAGCGAAACAAATGGTTTATACTGTTTAACCATCAATAGCGATTTAACGGCAGTAGAAAAATCGGTAGAATATTGTGCCAAATTAAATGTTCAAGCCGACTTCTTTAAAGATATTATTAAGGAGGGCAACACGCTAAAAATTTCTTCTTTGAAAGGAATATTTTCAGTAGAAAATGGCACCATACAAAAAGATGTAGCATTTAGCGCGATACCTCTAAAATTTGAAAGAATTCGTTCTATAAAAGATGGTTTGTTGTACACCATAGTTGATGGAGAACCTGTAGTATTAAAAAAGCACAAAAATGTTTACTTAATCGATAGTACCAATATCATTAACAACACAACTTTAGAATTGGTTGGATTAGCAGAAATGATTAAAGAATTTGATCAAAATAAATTCATCATTGGTACCGCTCAAGGCTTCTCTATTTGCGATAATAAACAAGCGAGAAAATTTTATTCCTCCACTAAAATTCGCTGCCTTAAAAGTTTAGAAAACGACAGTTTACTAGCCATCAACAGCAAAGAAATTATCATTCCATACAGCGAAAATAGTATCGTATTTAATTTCTCTTCTTCGCCCATGGAAAAATTCTATCCATCAACTTGGTATGTTAAATTATCAAGCAAAGATGAAGAAGGAGAATGGCGAAAGGCCGATGCCGGAAACTACAAAGAGTATTCAAATTTACCCGAAGGAGAATATACCTTTCAAGTGAAATCTTTATATCGTTTCAAGGTGCTAGGCGAATCAAGCATTCACTTCACAATACTTCCTCCTTGGTACCGAACAACTGTTGCCAAAATAATTTACGTGCTTTTGCTTTTGGCTTTTGCTTACTTCATCTATTTCTTATGGAAAGTTAGAGTAACAAAAATTACCAATCGACTTTTAGAAGAAAAGAAAAATGAAATGCTTTTACAAGAAAGCAATTTCAAAGCAGAACAACTTAAAATGCAATTACAAGAAAAGGAAATGGACTTATCGTATGTTGCTTTAAACTTCGCACAGCGCAAGGAATTACTGCAAACTATCGGAGTGAAATTAAAAGCGTTAATGCAACGTGATGATGTTTCATCTAACTTGATGAAAGAGTTAAAATCAATGGAATATTCATTAAACAACACCGAAGAAGAACAAGAGAAGTGGGACAATTTTCAAGTGCACTTCAATACCGAATACAACGACTTTATCACAAAATTGCAACAACTCGATCCAAAAATTAAGGAGTCAATGTTACTCATGTGCACCTACCTAAGAATGGGTAAAAACAACAAAGAAATAGCGTCTTTACTTAACATCTCTTTAAGTGCTCTCGATAAACGCAAGCTGAGATTAAAAGAGAAATTTAATGTGCCCGAAGAAATCACGTTGAATGAATTTTTGAGGGGGTTGTAGACCTTTCTACGTGAAAGAGTAAAATTAAAGTCCTAGAGAAAAGCATAGGAGAATTTCTTCCTATCTTCGTCACATGTTCAAAAAATTTGTATCAGCAATCAAACAATCTCTCAACGGAGAAAATCTAGATTACACACAAGGCAGTATACCAAAAGCGGTGTTTCTACTTGCTATTCCCATGATTTTAGAATTGAGTTTAGAAAGTGTATTTGCTGTGGTTGATATTTTCTTCGTAGGACAATTAGGTGCTAATGCCATTGCTGCTGTTGGTTTAACCGAATCGGTTACTATGATCATTTACTCCTTAGGCATTGGAATTAGCACAGCCGCAACAGCTGTTGTTTCAAGAAGAATTGGCGAAAAAAATCCAGAAGGTGCTGCGCATGCTGGCGCACAAGCAATGGTCATTGCCGTTATTGCCACAGTGCTCATTAGTGTGCTGGGAGTGGTGTTTGCCGCAGATATCTTAGGAATGATGGGCGCCAATGATGAGGTAATAAAAGAAGGCAGCATCTTTACACGAATCATGTTAGGCGGTAGCGGCGCTATCATGTTCCTCTTTCTCATCAACGGAATTTACAGAGGGGCCGGAGATGCTATGATGGCCATGAAAAGTTTGTGGCTGGCTAGCCTTATCAATATTATTTTGTGTCCGATTTTAATTCATTTCTTCGGATTAAAAGGTGCAGCCATTGCAACAGTTATTGGAAGAAGCACCGGCGTTTTTTATCAGTGCTACCATTTGTTTAAAGGCAGCGGAATTTTAACTATTTACAAACATCATTTTCAAGTAAGTAAAGAGTTGATCAATACCTTAATTAAAATTGCGTGGCCAGCAACTTTTCAATTTATCATTATGAGTGGAAGCTGGATTTTCTTAGCCAAACTTGTTGCCGAAACTGGCGGCACAGAAGCATCGGCCGGCTATCAAATTGCTTTTAGAAATTTAATTTTCTTTATTCTACCTGCCTATGGAATGAGCAATGCAGCCGCTACTTTGGTAGGACAAAATTTAGGTGCTAAACAAATTGATAGAGCAGAAAAAAGTGTTATGCTTATCATGAAATACAATGTTATTTTCATGGCTTTTGTCACCGCACTTTTCTTCTTTTTTGCCGAAAATATTATTCGCATTTTCACTCAAGATGAAAAGGTAATTACATTCGCTGTTTTATCAATGCAATGGATGAGTGCCGGATATATTTTCTATGGTATTTCCATGGTGATGATACAAGCATTGAATGGCGCGGGAGACACAAAAACTCCCACTATCATCAACATCATTTGCTTCTGGTGCATTCAAATACCACTTGCTTATCTTTTGGCGAAAACATTTGATTTTAAGGCTACCGGAGTGTTTGTAGCTGTGCCCATCGCCGAAACTTTAATCGCACTTTTAGCCTGGTACTATTTTAAAAAAGGCAAGTGGAAAGAAATCAAAATATGAGTTATCAAAAAGAAGAAGAATTCAAAGGAATAGATTATTCAATTAAATCTTTTGCGAAAGGAGAATACGAAAATTGCTCCTTCATCAATTGCAATTTTACGGCTGTTGACCTTTCCAATATCAATTTCATTGAATGTTCTTTTACCGACTGTAATTTCTCTTTGGCAAGGGTAAGCAACGCAGGATTTAGAGAAGTTTCTTTTAAGGGATGTAAATTGCTTGGAATGCGCTTTGAAGATTGCAATGACTTTTTGTTTTTCGTGAAATTTGATGACTGCGTGCTCAATCTTGCTTCGTTTTTTAAAAAGAAATTGAAAAGTACATCGTTTAAAAATTGTAGCATGCATGAAGTAGATTTTTCTAACTGCGATTTAAGTGCGGCGCTTTTTCAAAATTGTGACTTACGCAGCGCGGTTTTCGATAAAACCATTTTAGAAAAAGCCGATTTAAGAGGTGCATTCAATTTCTCCATCAATCCCGAAAACAATAAAATTAAAAAAGCGAAATTTTCAAGAGATGGAGCTTTGGGCTTGCTCGATAAATATAATATTGAGATTGAATAGCTACGAATAGAAAAAAGTGAAAAATTAAATCATGAAAATAAAAATTATCGCTTTATTTCTTTTGCTCTGCTCCAAACTATTGACTGGTCAAAATAAATCAGATTTCTCTCCTTTAGATACCGCGCAAAAAATAGAATATCTAAAAACTTTTGCGAAAATCTATGGATATGTTAAGTACTTTCATCCCAGTGATGAAGCGGCTCAAATAAATTGGGACAAATTTGCTATATATGGGGCACAAAAGATAGGAAATTGCATTTCACAAAAAGATTTGTTTAATACTCTCAATGAACTTTTTCTTCCGATAGCTCCCTCTATTAAATTTTATCGTACAGGAGAAAATGTGTCTTTCGATTTTCGTGCTATAACACCTTCCAATTTAAAGGAGTATAAATCCACATATTGGCAACACACGGGTGTAGATTTGGGTATGAATTCCTTAGCCCACGAAAGCTACAAAAGTACAAGAGTAAATAGGCACACAGCTGTACAAAACCCTGCTCGCAATTCATCTGATTTTGGCATTATAAAGACACAATTAGATGCAACAAAGTATAGAAGCAAAAAAATAAAATTAAGCGGCATGTGTCGCATAACAGATGGAAATGTAGGTACAGGACACCTTTGGCTAAGAATTGATAATGCGCAAACAAAAGGTGTGTTTTTCAATAATATGTTTGATGATCCTATTACACAAAATAAATGGGAAGAATATGAGATAGTTGCTAATGTAGACTCATTGGCAACAAACATTTCACTGGGTTGTTTTTTATTTGGAGAAGGTGAGTTTCTTATTGACAATCTTAAACTACATTATTTAGAAAACGAGAATTGGATTGAAATACCAATAAAGAACAACGACTTTGCAGGTAAAAAAATAAATTCTTTTACGAAAAATAAAACTTGGATTACAGATGGACACAATTACTCGATAACCATCACGCCCTTGCAAAGTTTCGATAGAAGTAATTGCCTTTCTATAAAAAAAGTAAACTCAAACATTCTAAAGGGAGAAAAATTATTTGATAAAGGACCATCAGTGGGTGAACTAATCAATAAAAGCATTGGAAATGGTATTTCGTGCTACATTCCCCTAGTATTGTACTGCAACGAAAAATCTACTTTCCCGTCTGCAATAAAAAACAATCTCGATAGTGCTTTACTTTCAATCGATCATAATGATCTTACCCTATATCTTAGATGGGGAGATATTATTAATGCTTGGAACGTCTTTCAGCATTTCTATCCCTACTTTGATGTAACGAAAGTTAATTGGGAGGAGGAACTTGAAAAAGCCTTAAAAAAAACATATAACGACAGAAGCAGAGTAGACTTTTTGTTTACGCTTCAAACACTTACTGCTGCGCTAAAAGATGGTCATATTTGGGTTTCAGGAGGAGGACAAAAACTATATACTCCTGCAATAAAATGGGAGTTTATAGAGAACCAATTGACCATAACTAAAATTTGCGATGAAAAATTAAATCTTAAAGTTGGTGACATTGTTACGAAAATTGACGGACTACCCAGCAAAATGTATTTTGAAATCATCAACAGTAGAATTTCTGCTGCAACAGAAGGTTGGCTAAACCATAGAGCTAATACGATGTCTTTAAGCGGAGTAGAAAATTCAAAAATGCACATTACCATTAGTGATAGCATCATTGAACTAGTGAGAAACGTCGAAATGAATTCTGCAAAATGCGACAACTCAATTTCTGCATCAAACATAGTTCATAAAAATGTAGGTGATAACATAATGTATTTGAATATGGAGCTGATTTCAATGCATACAATTGACAGTTTATTGCCTCAACTCAAACAAGCTAAAGCGATCATATGTGACCTGCGAGGTTATCCCAATTCAAATCATGACTTTATCTCGTATTTACTTGATAAAAACGATACAAATAAATGGATGTTTGTGCCCCACATTATTTACCCCGACCATGAGAATATTGTTGGGTACGAAAAATATGGCTGGGATTTGAAATCAAAAAAACCTCATTTATCTGCAAAAATTATTTTTATTATCGATGGCCATGCCATAAGCTATGCTGAAAGTTACCTCGGATTTATCGAAGGATATAATTTGGCGACCCTTGTTGGACAGCCGTCTGCGGGCACAAACGGCAATATGAACTCATTTTTATTACCCGCAGGCTATCGTATTTCTTTTACAGGAATGAAAGTATTAAAGCACAATGGCAGCAGATTACACGGTATTGGTATAGTGCCCAACATATTGGTGTCAAAAACAATTAAAGGTGTTGCAGAAGGCAGAGATGAATTTTTAGAAAAGGCTATTGATATAGCAAATGAAAAGAAATAAAGCTTACTATTAGAAACGATCAAAACAAACTAAACACTGCATAAGTAACTGTCGTCACTACAAAGCTCCAAGCAACTGCCGTTAAAATTAATACCGGAATAACTGCCTTGTGCTTGCCATAATACTTGGCTACTAAAATCACTGCAGCTGGTACAGAAATTATTCCCATTAACGAAGCCATTCCAATCAAACCAAAACGATTTTTAATATTCACAGTTCTTCTATTCTGCTTAGTGAAAACCTTTTTTTTCTTTTTGCTCTTAAAAAGAGATAGAATACTTTTTCCCAAAAAAAAGAACACCATGGCTCCTGTTACTCCTCCCGACGCGGTAATCAAGATAGTGGTCCAATAAGGCACACCACCAAAAATCATCCCTATCGGAGTAAACAATATTTTCACTCCGCTCAATAGGAACAAACCTATAGCCTTGTACAGTTCAATCTCAAGCATACCCTAAAATTGCGCATAACTATTGAAATTAAAAATTTATAGAAGTTAAAATATATTTATAGTTTTAGGTATGAAACATTTTATTGTTATTCTATTTCTTAGTTGTTTGTTTACTATTTCATGCACCGACCCTGGTTCTAACGAATCTTCGTTGCTGGTAAACACTTGGATTTTTAATAGTGGCAAAATCACCACCAACAAAACAGGTTATTTTGTTACAGATACGCGTTACGACAAATACAAATACATGGATTTGCACAACAACGGTAGTGGCAGCCTGTGGGGTGGCGCTGCCATTTTAGATGGCAAGGTATCTTGGGA
Source organism: uncultured Chryseobacterium sp. (assembly GCA_964406465.1). GTDB lineage: Bacteria > Bacteroidota > Bacteroidia > Flavobacteriales_C > JAHEZL01. The sequence goes on along the minus strand of CAYORT010000001.1, from coordinate 184,404 downwards.
TGAAAAAGGGAAATTTGTTGAAATGCAAGCCAAAAATGACGGTGGTGCTTTGCTTAATGTAGAAAAATACGACATAGACAGCGTAAGTTCTAACTACCTTAAACTAATCTACACAGAAACACATACCGATACGGTGATTCTAAAAGAGATTTTATTCAAAAGATAATTTACTTAAAGGCCGATATTCCAGTAATATCGTGTCCGGTAATCAACAAATGAATATCGTGCGTTCCTTCGTAAGTAACCACCGATTCTAAATTCATCATGTGACGCATAATTGGATATTCACCTGTAATCCCCATGGCACCGTGAACCTGACGAGCCTCACGTGCTATCTCCAAAGCCATATTCACGTTATTTCTTTTCGCCATAGAAATTTGTGCAGTGGTGGCTTTACCTTGATTTTTCAATGTTCCTAAACGCCAAACCAACAACTGGGCTTTGGTAATTTCTGTTACCATCTCAGCCAATTTTTTTTGTTGTAATTGAAAAGAAGCCAACGGTTTATCAAATTGCTTTCTCTCTTGCGCATATCTTAAAGCCGAATCGTAACAATCCATGCCCGCTCCTATGGCACCCCATGCGATACCGTAACGAGCCGAATCTAAACAACCCAGCGGTGCTCCCAATCCGTCTTTATTAGGCAATAAATTTTCTTTCGGAACCTTAACATTGTCGAATACCAACTCCCCTGTCGCCGATGCACGCAAAGACCATTTTCCATGTGTCTCAGGAGTTGTAAATCCGGGCATTCCTCTTTCTACAATTAACCCTTTTATTCTGCCTTCTTCATTCTTTGCCCAAACCACAGCTATATCGGCAAAGGGGGCATTTGAAATCCACATTTTAGCGCCATTCAACAAATAATGATCACCTTTATCTTTGATATTGGTTACCATTCCGCTTGGATTCGATCCGTGATCGGGCTCAGTTAAACCAAAACAACCCATCATTTCTCCGGTAGCCAACTTTGGCAAATATTTTTTTCTTTGTTCTTCAGAACCATAAGCATAAATAGGGTACATCACCAAAGATGATTGTACAGAAGCCGTAGAACGAATTCCCGAATCTCCCCTTTCCAATTCTTGCATGATGAGTCCGTAAGAAATATAATCTAATCCAGCGCCTCCATATTCTTGAGGAATGTATGGTCCGAAAGCACCAATCTCCCCTAAGCCTTTTATCAAATGTTTGGGAAAAGTAGCTTTCTGGCAATAGTCTTCAATTATTGGAGAAACCTCTTTGCTTACCCATTGGCGAGCTGCGTCACGCACCATCTTCTGCTCATCGGTTAGTAGTTCATCTAAAACATAATAATCTACCCCTTTAAATTGATTCTTGCTCATGCTAATAAATTTATAAAATGAAGATACGCTTTTAAGTAAATTAATTTTTACAAGAGTAAAAATATTTATTCTTTTTTAAGAAGGTATGGACGCTGTTTTCATAACTTAGCACGAATTAGAAGAAAGGATGCACGGTATACCAAAAATAGAAGGACAGGGAGATTGGCTAATAGCCACACTTCTATTTATTTGTGCAGTATTTGCATCGGTGGTTGTACAGCATAGAAACCTCATGTGGAAAGCCATCTTAGCCACCTTCTTTAAGCAGTATTACATTAGCTTGCAAAGAGAAGAAAATGAGATTTACAAAAAAGTATCGGCGCGACTTAATTTCATCTCCATGCTTTCACTATCATTATTCATCTATTTGTGGATTGACAAGTCTTCTCTTAAAGTTCCTGCATGGTACGATAAAATGAACGGTTATCACTTTAAAGGATTTTTGCTCTATTTGTTGATATTCATCGCCTTCACTTTTTTAGTGTTTTTACAGAGTGCTATAATTCGAGTTTCTGGGTGGATTTTTAACACTGAAAATGAAAGCAAAGAACATGAGTTTAACCTATGGTTAATTTATAAGTTATTAGGTATTTATTCACTGCCGGTGATGTTCTTTGTTGCTTATTCAAATCAAGCGGTTTCCTCATTCCTGCTCTATTTCAGCCTCCTTTTATTTGCTTTCGCCGCCTTAAGAAGGTATTTTATCGGCTTTAGATTGGGTTTCAATGTGAATTCGTTTCCAAAAATCTATTCGATTTTATATATTTGCACTTTAGAAATTTTACCAATAGCAATATTGATAAAATTGTATAAGACTGAGATTCAAACGATACTAAGTTTTTAAAAGGTATTAAATGAAGAAATTGCAGAGTATTTTGGTTTCACAACCAGAGCCAGATGACGCAAAATCTCCTTACGGTGAGTTGGCTAGCAAGTATAAGTTGAAAATTGATTTTCGTTCCTTCATCCATGTGGAAGGGGTTGATATCAAAGAATTTAGAAAACAAAAAATTAATATTCCCGATTATACTGCGGTGATTTTAACCAGTAAAAACGCTGTAGATCACTACTTTAGAATGGCCGAAGAGGTGCGCTTCACAGTGCCCGATACCATGAAATATTTTTGCATTAGTGAAGCCGTAGCTTTCTACTTACAGAAATACGTGGTTTACCGCAAAAGAAAGATTTTTCATGGCAAACAAACTTTCCCCGATTTGATGGAGCTTATCAAAAAGCACAAAGGAGAAAAATTCTTGTTGCCTTCTTCCGATATTTTAGTGCCTATTATTCCCGAATTGTTAGATAAAGCGGGAATCGACTACAGCAGAGCGATTTTATTTAAAACTGTTGCCAGCGATTTAAGTGATTTAGAGAACGTGTTTTACGACTTATTGGTGTTCTATTCACCAGCTGGAATTGAGTCGCTGTTCAAAAACTTCCCGAAATTCAAACAAAATAAAACCTTGATTGCAGCCTACGGTGAAAGCACCAAAAGAGCTGTTGAAAAGGCCGGATTAAAATTAAACATTGCAGCTCCTCAAGATGCGCCTTCAATGACGATGGCCATCGAGAAATATATCAAAGCAAACAAATAGAAGATGCTGGCTAAACTCAAAATTTTTGAAGTAGTTTGGCTTATGCGCTTTGGTATTAGCACCTGTACCTTTTTGTATATTTTTTATCAAAAAGACATTAACAATGCTGCCAATTGGCTGCTGTTGATGGCCGTATCGGCCTTTTTCTATTTCCGCAGAAGAAAAATTAGAAAAGAACTCAATCAGCAATAAATGGAAATTTTCATCATCATTGCTCTTTCGCTATTATTTTCCGCCATTTTCTCGGGAATGGAAATCGCCTTCGTTTCTGCCAACAAAATGGAAATTGAATTGGAAGGAAAATCGGGAAATTTCCTAGCTGGTATCGTGTCTAAATTTGTAAGTACCCCTTCTCGCTTCTTGGCCACCATGCTTATTGGCAACAACATCTCCCTAGTTGTTTACTCTACCTACATGGAAGGAATACTTGAAGAAAGTTTGAATGTTCAGAGCAATCCATTCCTTTTATTCTTCCTTCAAACGATCATTTCTACCGCTATCATCTTGATACTGGGTGAATACATTCCAAAAAACATTTTTAGGTCGTACCCCATTAAAGTATTAAAGATTTTTGCTGCACCGGTTTATGTGTTTTATCTATTGCTCAAATGGGTAGTAGCCTTTACCATATGGATTTCTAGAATGTTCTTAAAAGTGGTTTTTAAAACCGAAGTTTCCGATGAACCTCCCATCTTTGACCGCCTCGATTTGGAGAAATACCTTGAAGATAAAACCAGCATGATCGATGAAAATGCACAAGTAGATCACGAAGTTCACATTTACAAGAATGCCCTAGATTTCTCACGAATTAAAGCGCGTGAGTGCATGGTTCCTCGCACCGAATTGATAGCCATGGATATCCAATCCAGCGTGCCAGCTTTGGTGAAAACGTTTACAGAAACGGGCTTGTCTAAAGTTTTGATTTACAGAGGTTCCATCGACAACATCGTTGGCTTCGTGCATTCCATGGAGCTGTTCAAAAATCCGAAAGAAATTAAAACAATGACGCTTCCGGTATTTTATGTTCCCGAAACGATGCCTGCCGATCAGCTATTAAACGCTTTCATTCAAAAGAAGAAAAGCGTTGCCATAGTGGTTGATGAATTTGGTGGCACATCGGGCATGATTACTATGGAAGACGTGATGGAGGAGATTTTTGGGGAAATTGAAGACGAACACGATTCACCTGAATTGATTGAAGAACAAATAGATGATCACGAATTTTTATTCTCGGCTAGAATTGAAATTGACTACCTCAACCAAAAATACAACTTGAACTTGCCGACTTCAGATGCTTATGAAACCCTTGCCGGACTTATATTCTCGCATCATGAAACGATACCAAAAGACGGCGAACATATCATCATTGAAGGCTTTGATTTTCTTATCGAAAAGGTAAGCAATAACCGCATCGACTTGGTGCGCGTTTTCAATCAAAACAAGAATTAAAATACCCTTTACAAAGTTCCTCATCTTTCTTTTTATTTTTCCCTTATTCTATTGTATATTCGTGCCTCTTAAAAAATTATATCAATGGCTATTATCCAAAAATTGAGAAATAAGTCGGGCTTAATGCTTGTCGTGATAGGTGGAAGTTTATTGCTTTTCGTGTTAATGGACGCGCTTTCGAACAAAAGAGGTGGCGGACTGGGAAGCGATGATCCTAACGAACTTGGTGAAGTAAACGGAACCACAATTGAAACAAAAGAATACAATGCTTTTGTGCAAAATCTTGAGATGAGACAAAGAAGTCAGTCGCAAGGTATGCCTATCGACGACTACACTCAACAACAAATTAACGAACAAGCTTGGAACACCGCTGTGGGCTTGGCTTTAGTAGATGATGAGTGCGAAGCAATGGGTATTTCTTCTAGTGATGAAGAAGTAGCAGAAATCTTCTTAAACCCACAATACAGCTATTCTCGTGCTGTTGCCGAGATGTTAAACATCAATCCAGAAAGCACCGAACAACTTAGAGAAGCTATTAAAAATAGCAGCGATGCTAAAGTATTGAACGAAGTATCGAAATTTGAAAAACAAATTCGTCAACAACTTAACTATTACAAATACCAAAGCTTGCTTAGAGCTGGATTTGTTACTACTAAATCTGAAGCTAAATACCAATACACCACCAACAATGAAATTGTAGAGTTTGAAGTTGGAAGCATTGCATACAGCACAACATTGGTGAACGACTCAACCATTAAAGTAAGCGAAGAAGAGTTACAAGCAGCTTACGAGAAAGACAAAAACAACTACAAACAAAAAGAAGGTAGAGATATCAAATACCTTTTGTTCCCACAAGAAGCTTCTGCTAAAGATGAGGCAGCTTTAATGGCAACAATGCAAGAAGTTAAAACGCGCTTTGCTGGTATTACCAAAAACGAAGGGATTTTTGTAAGTGGTGAATCTGATGGAAATGCTCCTTACGACGCTTCTTTCCATAAAAAAGGTGACGGACTTCCAATGGCTCTTGACTCAAACTTCGCATCATTGGCTGAGGGTCAGATTTTCGGCCCTTATGCAGAATTTGGGGTGAATGGCAAAAAAACTATTCGCGTAAGTAAAGTTTTAAAAGTGAGACAATTGGCCGACTCTGTGAGAGTGAAGCACATCTTAATTTCCTACAAAGGAGCACCAGATGTTTTAGGTTCAGAAAACTTAACCATCACTACTCAAGATGCTTTATTCGCTAAAGCAGATTCTCTTTTCAAAAAAGTAGAGAAAAACAAAGAATTGTTCGAAGAATTAGCAATGAAAAACTCTGATGATGTTACTTCTAAAGCAAGTGGCGGCGATATTGGCTGGGTAAACAGCACCAACAAATACAGCTATATGTTCGACTCTTGTATGTTGAATACTGGTGCCATCATGAAAATTCCAGGTAGAGACGGTATTCACTTGGTGAAAGTTGTTCAACAAGGTGTTTTAACTAAGAAAGTAAACGTAGGAACCATCTCTAGAGAGCTTAAAGTTTCTGAGGAAACTAAGTTGGCTATTCGCGCTGTGGCAACAAAAGCTGCAGACCTATTGGCGAATAAAAAAGAAAATATCGACAGCATGGCCGCTAAAAACAATTACAGATTGATGTCGCAACCAGCCCTAGGCAGACACGACATCTTTGTGCAAGGTTTGCAAGGCGCTCGTGAAGTTGTTAAGTGGGCTTACAATGCTAATGTTGGTGACATTTCTGATGTAAAAGACATCTATGAAAACTATGTAGTAGTAATGCTTCAAAAACAATACGAAGAAGGATATAAAACTCTTGATGACGAACAAGTAAAAAGAGAGCTTGAAATGAAAGTTCGCAACCAAAAGAAAGGCGAAATTCTTCAAAAGAAAATCAACGATGTTATTGCTAAAGGCGCAAAAAGCATACAAGACATCAAAAACAGCATTCCTGAGTTGTACACAGAGAAAAGCAATCCCGGACCTTTAACTGGCGGCGTAATTTACTCTGATGAAGCCGACTTAATTGGTATGGTTGGAGCTTTGCCAGCTAACACTCTATCGAAAGCTTTCGTTGGTAAGCGTGCAGTTTATGTAGTATTCGTTATCAAGAAATCGGGCTTATTGCCAATTACCGATTTTAGCCAAGAAATAAATGCAATGAACAGAGAGATCAAAGGCAATCAAAATCAGCCTGGAATTGTAGAGAAATTTGTTGGTGATGCTTTAAAAACCAATGCCGACATTGAAGACTACCGTTTCGAAAAATTAGATTAATTGTAAAATACATCGATAAAATAAGGTTGAGCCAACACTCAACCTTATTTTTTTGAAGTATACTTCACTTTAATTACCAAAAATGACAGATTTTACGTTAATTGTATAAGATTCAATGAGCTCCATACAACGTAATCATATTGTCCTTCTCATCCTATGCCTATTTGCTCAAATAGGCTATACTCAAAACTTCAATAATTTAAGAATCAAAAGAATTGTAGTAAACAACGATACCATTACCCTTGATTCATTTAGTATAGTTCCTGGGAGCATACCAAATTCCAATCTATATAGAATAGACAATATTAATGCTCAGCTACTGTTTAAAAATATAAGCAACGATACTCTTACTTTTCAATATAGAGTTTTCCCATTTAGAGTAAATGCACCATTAATGCACAAAGATTCATTAAACATGGGATCGGCTCCACTTCTAGCAAAGCAGCTCAACAATAAAGCGGCAATTAAAGAAGATATATTCAATACCGGCGGTTTGAATAAAGGAGGTAGTTTATCGAGAGGCATTTCCTTTGGTAACAATCAAGACCTGGCTGTAAACTCAAATTTGAACTTACAACTATCGGGAAAAATCTACGACGATATTGAAATTCTTGCAGCTATTTCAGATAACACCATACCTATTCAGGCCGATGGAAACACCCAACAGTTGCAAGAATTTGATAAAGTCTACATTCAGTTTAAAAAGAAGAATACACGCTTACTTACCGGCGATTTTCAAATCATAGAAACAAAAGACAAGTTCTTGAAATTCAACAAAAAAGCCCAAGGGATTAGCTTTTCATCAGAATACAAAATGCCCCAACTTAAAAGTGGTTTTCAGCCCGTTCACCATGCCGATATTAATATTGCGCTTTCTAAAGGAAAATTTTCACGCTACCAAATAAACGGAGTGGAAGGCAATCAGGGTCCCTACAAACTGCAGGGCGCAGAGAATGAAAGTTTTATCATCGTGTTATCGGGAACAGAGAAAATTTATATCGATGGTAAACTTTTAACTAGGGGTCAGAATTACGACTATATCATAGACTATAACAATGCAGAAATCACCTTCACATCACAACAATTGATCACCAAAGACAAGCGAATTATTGTTGAATTTCAATACTCTGATAAGAACTACACTCGAACTCTTCTTCACGCCAAAAATGAGTTTAGCTTTAAAAAAGGAAATGTCACTTTCAATTTGTACAGCGAACAAGATGTAAAAGGGCAGCAATTGCAGCAGAAATTAAGCGATGACGAACTACTAATTCTTCAGCAAGTTGGCGACAGCATTCAGTTCGCACTTTCTCCCAATATTGATAGCATGGCATACTCAGCCAACTATGTGCTGTATGAAAAAAAAGATACCACCGTAAATGCCATCACTTACAGTATTTACGAATATTCTACCGATGCGAATAAAGCTAAGTATAGGTTGGCTTTTAGTGATTTCGGACAGGGAAAAGGAAATTACGTTTTTGCCAACACATCGGTAAATGGAAGAACTTACAAATGGGTCGCTCCAATTAATGGAATTCCACAAGGAAGATACGAGCCACAAACGCTTATCATCACTCCTAAACAAAGGCAAATGGCTACTTTGGGAGCTAATTACAAAATTGCTCCCAATACCGTAATTGATGGAGAAATTGCGGTAAGTAATAAAAATGTAAACCTATTTTCAAACAAAGACAAAAACGACGATGTTGGAACAGCCATTCAACTGCATTTTGAAAACCATAAAAAAGGTGACACCAATACCCTAGCACTAAAAACCAGCGCAGATTATCAATTGATTCAAAAGAACTTTTCGGGCATTGAGCGCTTTAGAAGCACCGAATTTGAAAGAGATTGGAATATTACCTCCATTGCAAACATAAATGAAACCGAACACTTTGGTGTGGCAAAATTAGAGCTGTATAAAGGTTCTCGTAAAAGCATTAACCTTGGGGCATCCATCTTTACTAAAGGTGCTTATTACACGGGATTGAAAGCCAGCAGTGATTTCAAATATGCAAACAAAATTGGGTCTTCCCTATTTGGAAATGCTAGTGCGTTAAAAAGCTATGGTAATGCTGTGAACACGCAATTTATTAGATACAAAGGAACGCTTTCTCAAAAGGTAGGATTGTTTGTGTTGGGCGTAAATGTTGAGCAAGAAAACAATAGAATTAGCAATGCACAAGTAGATACGCTCCTTCATTCCAGCTTCGTTTATCAGCAAAACGGCGTTTTTATTTCCACGGCTGAACATCTAAAAAATAGCTTCAACTTAGGTTATGAAAGAAGAGTAGATTATGGAGTAAAGAATAATCTTATACAACAAAGTACTGTTGCCGACAACCTTCAAGCAAAAAGTGTTTTTAATCAAAACAAAATTGTACAGTTAAGTTTATCCTCTACCTATCGCGCTTTAAGAATTAACGATTCAACTTTAAGTCCTACCAAAAGACCCGAAAACACCTTGTTGAATAGAATCGATTTAAACTTTAATATTCTTAGATCTTTAATCAATTCAAAAGCCTACTATGAATTTGGTTCGGGATTGGAAATAAAAAGAGAATATTCTTACTTACAAGTAGCAACGGGACAGGGTACCTACGCTTGGATAGATTATAACAACGATGGCGTGCAACAACTCAACGAATTTGAGATTGCAAAATTTAATGATCAAGCTAAATACATTAAGGTGTTCACACCAACCAACGAATATGTAAAAACATATTCAACACAATTCAATGAAGTATTGAATATTCAGTTCGCACAGTTGTTTAGAGGCTCATCGGTGAAAGGATTGCCGAAATTCGTTTCTAAATTTCACAATCAGCTGGCCTATAGAACCTTGATGAAAAGTGGTAAAACCACAATAGAACAAGCGTATTTACCCTATTCGAGAAGCGTTAGCGATACTTCTCTTATTAGCACCACCGGATCATTTAGAAATACATTATTCTTCAATAGAGGTAACCCTATTTATAGTATTGACATCACTTACAGTAATAATCAAAACAAGAATTTACTTACGTCGGGGGTGGAAGCGCGTGAATTGCAGTCTAAATCGATAAATATTCGCTGGAACTTCCAAAAAAGATGGTCGCTATTGCTGAACGCTGAGGAGCAGGATAAACTAAAAATTTCTCAATTCTTTTCCATCACCGACTTTAAAATCCACAGTTACATCGCTAGTCCGAAATTAACTTTACAACCCAACAACAACCTACGTATATCCCTACTCTATAACTATAAACAAAAGACCAACGACCCTAGTTACGGCACCGAAAAAACTATTGTGAACCAATACGGTATGGAAATGACCTACAATTTAAGCAATAAGGGTCGATTAGACGCTAGTTTCAACTACATCAGTATTAATTACAATAAAACTACAGAGAACAGCTCTCCTCTTGAATTTGAAATGTTGGAAGGATTGCACAGAGGAGATAACTTTACGTGGACGATGACTCTACAAAGTCGCTTGGCGAACAACATGCAAATTAGCTTAAACTATACCGGAAGGGCATCAAACAAAAACACCCCCGTTCATATCGGAGGTGTTCAAGTTCAAATGATGTTCTAATTTCTTATTTCAACTCAACAGTTGCGGTTCCAATTAAATAACCGTCCATGTAAGCTTCTAATGTGTATTTACCGCTAACAAACTGGTGAGTGTAAGGAGATGCATACATAAATACATCTTTATCAACGTTTGCATAATCAATGTCTAATTTATCGGTGTATTGAATGCTTGAACCCTGGAAAGGGAAAGTACTTCCACCATTGCTCAATACTGAGTTGTCTGGCGCCAATGCTCTCAAATAAATAGTTTTTAAACCAGCTTTAGCAATCGGATTTTCATTCAAAGTGAAAGTCAATCTTAATCTTTCTACACTTCTAGGATTTCTGGTGTTTTTCTCACCACCTCTTCTTTGTCTAACCCCTTCCGCTTGAAAATCTCTACCTAAAATTTTTGCTCCTAAAGTAGCCTTTGCTCTGGTTTGAGCTAGTTCAGCGGCCGTTAATTTAGCGTCGCCTTCTAAGCCAGAAATTTTAGCTGCTTTTTGCTGAACATCAGATTTTAGCTGCTCATTCGCTGCTAATAATTCAGCGTTTTGTTTTCTCAATTCTCTAATATCGCTTCTAAGCTTCCAAAGCTCAACTTTAATTTTTGCAAAATCCTCCGGACTACCAATACCTTCTTTCTCGAAGGCATCTAACTTAGCCTTAAGGGCCATAATTTCTTCTTCCTTCGCTTTAAGTTTTTCGTCCTTATCAGCTTCACCTGTTTTCGACTCAGCCAACATATCCTCAGTCAACTTCAAGGTTGCTCTCAACTTCGCAATCTTAGAATCTTTCTCGTGGTTGTCTTTCTCCTTCACAATCACTTTATCTTGTTCACTGCTCAACTGCCATCCAAAAAATAGTGATGTGCACAACAGCAATGCAATAACAGCAACCAAAATAATAATGATTAACCCTCCTCTTTTTTTCTTCTTTTCTTCTTGCTTCTCTTCCATAAAATCAGACATTAAAATGCACCTTTGAGCAAATATAATTATTTATTGTTATTCTTGTACAGATTTTTTCCGCTAACTAAACAATGTTTCATTTTCGCGATTTTTTCTCCCTTATTTTTGGGCACAATTGTGTTCATTGCAAATCTTCTCTAATCGAGCTAGAACAACACTTGTGTGTGTTTTGCAGAACAGAGCTATCTCTTATCGATACAACCAGTGAAGAATCTCATAAAATTGATCAACTTTTCTATGGCAAAGCGAAAATTGAAAAGGCCATTAGCAACTACCATTTTTTGCAGGGGGGAGTGTGTCAATCATTGGTGCATCATCTCAAATACCACAATGTACCAAAGATAGGCATAGAAGAAGGCAAAATATTGGCAGAAAAAATACTATTACTTCCTGAACTTCAGGATATTGATGCCATAGTTCCGGTACCAATGACCTTTAAAAAGCGAAGAAAAAGAGGCTTCAATCAAAGTGAGCTGATTGCCAAAGGCTTACAACAAATAATGAAAAAACCAGTGTTTCCTAAGCTACTACAGAGAAAGGTGCAAAAGAAAAGTCAAACCAAACTCAATAAGTTTACACGCTGGCAAAATATCAATGAAAGCTTTGGTTTAAACCATGAGATTCCACCACATATTAAACATATTTTGCTGGTAGATGATGTTATAACCACTGGTGCAACGCTAGAAAGTTGTGCCAATGCAATACACTCCAAACACCACATCAAAATTTCAATCGCATCTATCGCCTTTGCCCCTCTTCAAGCTTAAAAAATTGAACTGTACTTAGCAGAATAACTTTTAATGCACTAAGTTTGTGCGGTGAAACAAATCGCATACATCATTGCCCTTGTTTTTTTGAGCTCCTGCGCTCAAATTGGCTCACTTAGCGGAGGCGACAAAGATGTTATGCCTCCTAAACTGGTAAAAAGTACTCCGGGAAACGGAGATACTTTATTCAAAAAGACAAGAATTGAGCTTACTTTTAACGAGTATGTTGAACTAAACAATTTACCACAGCAATTGGTAATTTCCCCATTGGTTAAACCTCTTCCAAAAGCAGAAATACATGGGAAAACAGTAATACTCACTTTCGACAGCCTATTGCGGGAAAACACTACCTACACCATGTATTTTGGCGATGGCATTAGAGATTATACTGAAAAAAATGTGTGGACAGAAAACATGTTCGTTTTCTCAACCGGACCAAAATTAGACTCGATTTCTGTATCGGGATTTGTAAAAAACGGCTACAATTCAACACCAGAAGGAAATATGATTGTAATGCTACACAGCAATTTAAAAGACTCAGCTGTTGGTAAAGAAATTCCCACTTATTTTGCTAAAACCAACAAAGACGGGAGTTTTAAAATCAATCATATTCATGAAGGTAGCTACAGAATTTTTGCGCTTCAAGACATGAACAGCAATTATCTATTTGACTTGCCAAATGAAAAAATTGCATACAATACAGCTCCTCTTGAGGTTCAGCAGGATATTGAAAAAATTAACCTTGCAGCATTCTTAGAAAAAAATGACAAACAAAATTTAAAAAGCTCAAAATACATCAACGAGCAAGCCTATTCCATTTCTTTTCGAAATAAAACGATAAACCCATCGATTGAGGTTGAGAAAGAAAAACTGCATCATATTGAGAAATTTAACAATGGAGATAGCGCCGTAATTTGGTTTAAATCTCTCACAGAAGATGACCACATTAACATAGTAGTAAAAGATGGCTTGTTTACCGACACCATTGCATTTCACGCCAAAGAGGCTAAAAATCAATATGCAGCCAAATTAAAACCCGTTCTTGCGCGTAAGAAGTTGGAAGTGCTACCCAACGATTCCTTAAGAATAAACTTCAATTACCCTTTAGCATCTATAAACACAAAAGATATAAAGGTTAAAAAAGACAGCACTTTTTTACCCTGCGACATTAAAGTTTCACAATACAATTTAGTATTGAATTGTTCTCAAGAAGAAAGCAGCTCTGCTCTTTTAAAAATTCCTGTTGGTGGACTATTAGATATCTATGGCAAATCAAATGTCGATAGCTTGTCTATTCCGTTTACCCTTCTAAGCGAAAGTAATGTTGGTGAACTTGAACTAAAAGTTGATATCAAGGATATGCAAGGACCCTACGTTTTGCAGTTAATTTCATCAAAGGGCGAGATGGTGAGAGAAGAATACTTTAGCAAAAACAATGTGATGTTTCACTATAGAAATTTGATTGCAGATGAATATCAAATTAAGCTGCTTTTAGATGCAAACGGTAACAAAACATGGGATACTGGAAACTATTATCTGCATGCGCAACCAGAGAAAATAATTTTCTATGAAAAGCCATTAACAGTTAGGGGCAATTGGGAAATGGAAATTCAGTGGAATGTTATAGGGAAATAACATTTAGTTCTACATCAAAACTAACCGATGGTTGTTGAGGATACTCCACCTCTCTTGACTTAATTTCAAAAGGATAATAAACAGCGCATTGCGTATTTTCAACTTTGTACAAATGCTTTCTTTTCTCTACCGGTGTTCCTTCCCAAATTCCGCGAAAAACCTCATAACGAATGATTTCCGGTCCGGCAGTATAATCATGCCATACTATCATCGATTGCTCATCCTTCAACAAAGAAAAAGCAGTTCTTGAATCTTTCAAAACACTTTCGTAGTGGTGGTCACCATCTACAAAAATTAAGTCAATTTTATGCTTAAACGCACTAAAATCAAAAGTATGCGAATGTCCTTGCAAATGCTCAACATTGGGTAAATTCTTCGAAAAAAAGGCGTGTAAGTCGATGTACTCTTTTTTCAGTCCCATCTTCCGCATTTCTTCGGCCGACAAGTTTAATGTATAACATTTATCGGCTACAGAAGCCACATTGGCAACACTTTCACCACGCCAAGTTCCAATTTCAAAATAAGTACATGACTGATTTTTTTGCGCCAAAATTTTTAGCAAAGCCAAATCAGTAGGTAATGATCCGCCTTCTAGAAAGGCAAACGGCATCACTTTAATTTTGCTACTGTTGGCTAAATGCGCAAAAGAAATTTGCGGTAAACCTTTCTCTATGTGAGGATATTTATGGGCAACTACTTTTCGATGGAATTCAGAAGAATCTAAAATAAGATTGATCAGACTAGGCTGCTTGATGAGCGCCCTAATACCTTGAAATATCTTACTTACTTTGCTCATCTTATTTGCTTCTTTCGGTACTAAAAATAACTAAATCGATGAATGATTTGCGTGAAGGAGAATCGGGAAAAGTATGCAATATTTCGATTGCTTCTTCCCTATATTTCATCATCTTTTCGCGAGCATAATCTAATCCACCATTATCCTTTACTTTCTGTATTAGTTCCTTCACCCTCTTCGAATCTTCATTGGGATTTTTCACTGTATTGATCATCCATCTTTTTTCGCTTCTACTCACCTTATTCAAAGTATAAATAAGGGGTAAAGTCATTTTTCGCTCTTTAATGTCTATTCCCACTGGCTTACCTAAGATACTTAGTTGCGCTTCGTAATCAAACAAATCATCTTTAATTTGAAAAGCTATACCTACCTTCTCTCCCAATACTTTCATCTTCTGCACCAACTCTGCAGAAGCACCTGCTGAAGAAGCGCCTGTAGCACAACATGAAGCAATTAGCGTGGCTGTTTTCTGACGAATAATTTCAAAATAAACAGATTCATCAATATCTAATCTTCTGGCCTTTTCAATTTGAAGCAACTCCCCTTCACTCATTTCTTTAGTTGCCGACGAAAGAATTTTTAAAAAATCAAAATCATCATTATCGGCTGATAATTGAAGGCTTTTCGACAATAGATAATCACCTACGAGAACAGCTATTTTATTCTTCCAGAGGGCGTTAATAGAGAAAAAACCTCTACGTATAGTTGAGTCATCCACCACATCATCATGCACCAAGGTAGCTGTATGAATCATTTCTACCAATGAAGCCGCTCGATATGTTCTCTCGCTTGTGCCGCCACATAGATTGGCCGATAGAAATACAAACATTGGTCGCACGTGCTTGCCTTTTTGCTTTACAATAAAGTAGGTAATTTTATCCAACAGTGGATTTGAACTTTTCATTGACAATCGAAAAGTTTTCTCAAACTGCTCCATTTCTTTTGATATTGGAGCCTGTATGGAAGATATAGAAATCATTGAGCCGTGAAAATACATAATTTTCACGGCTCAATTCTATATTATGAAGTGCTATTTTTTTATGATGGGGACCGATGAACTCAATCCACTCGAATCGCTAAGCCGCACAAAGTACTGAGCATCGGGATAAGGCAGCAAGGAAATTGTGAATTTATTTTCACCTGGCATTGCGGCCACCTGCGCCGAATACAGCTCATTGCCCGAGATATCTATTAGCATTAGCCGGTATGAACCTGCGCTGGATGAGTTAAAGTAAAGCGAGACGATATCGGCACTCGGATTGGGGAACAATTGCGCAATCATATTTTCCTCGCCTAAAAAATTCACAGTGACTATACCCGAACTCTGTGTTTGGCCATCCATATCATATTCTATCAATTGATAATAATTTAATCCTTTAAGCGGATTCTCATCTGTAAAACTATAGTTCAACAATGAGTTGCTAAAACCTGCTGCAGGCTTAGTTCCTATGCTTAAAAAGTCTACACCATTATCTGATCTTGTTACCGAATAGAAATCACTATTCAACTCACTTGCAGTAGACCATTTGATATCAACTTTATTTCGATTTTTTTTCTGCCTCAAAAGATGTTAACTCAACTGGTAATGTCACCGATCCAATAGACGCGTTATTTGTCCAAGCACCATCCACCCTCAAACTACCGGTACCAGTAATATTAATATCATTTGTCATAGCCCCAGTAACATACATTCTACCGTTGATTGTAATAGAGTTTGCCAATACGTCGGTCACCGAACCATTCACGGTAAAAAAAGCGCCCGAAGCAATCGTCCAGTGTCCGCCATTAATAGACAATGATCCATTAACATACCAGTGTCCGCCAGAGTTTATTTGAACGTTAGGTGTTCCAGTAATACTAAAGTTAGGAGATGTAATTGTTTTATGGTTTACATATACATTATCGCCTGTACCCAACCAGCCATCATCACTAGCTGGTGTACAACCACAATCGGCTCCACCGTTGGTATAAGACCAAGTATTCGACCCGTTCGCTCTTGAATAATAATCTGTTGCTCGTGCCTCATTTAAGATTAGAACAGCAACAATCACCCACAACAATTTTAATTTTTTCATAATAGTATAATTACAATGCAAGATTAACCCTATCCCGTTTACGTCTTAAAACTTACTTAGTTGCTTTATCATCAATTGAATGTTAAAAAGTGCAATAAGATGCCCCTCAAAATAGCCAATTTTTAACCACTTAAATAGAAAAAACCAAACCATTTTCCTTAACCATTCTAACATGATACTGTTCTTCAGAAAATGATTCTTTCAAGTCATAATTAGTTTTGTAAATCGCTGTGATAGTCTAATTTCTTCAAAATTTTGTGCCATATTTTGTCAAATTTTCAAAATCATACCCATTTTCAATCAAACGGATTACAATCGAAAAGAATTTCTAAGTCAAATTAATGCTTGTTGGCCAACTGCCCGCATGCTGCATCGATATCCTTTCCACGACTTCTTCTCACATTAACTACTAAATTCTTACTCTCTAAAAAGGAGGAGAAACGTTTTAATCTATCGGGTGTAGTTTGCTGAAATTCACCATCTTCTATAGGGTTATATTCGATGATGTTTATCTTACAAGGAATATTCTTCGCAAAACGCGCCAAATCAGCAGCATCTTCTATTCCATCATTAAAATCTTTAAAAACAATAAACTCAAAAGTAGGCCTTGTTCCCGTTTTTTGGTAGAAATAGGTAAGGGCCGAAGCTAATGACTCCAAAGAATTTTGCTCATTGATGGGCATAATCTTATTTCTCTTCTCATCGTTGGCGGCGTGAAGTGATAAGGCTAAATTGAACTTAACTTGATCGTCACCCAACTTTTGAATCATCTTAGCAACACCTGCAGTGGAAACGGTAATTCTTTGAGGCGACATTCCCAAGCCCTCTGGTGAAGTAATTTTTTCAATAGAAGCCAAGGTATTCTTATAATTAAGCAGTGGCTCCCCCATTCCCATATACACGATATTGGTAAGTGGTAAATTGTATTGCTTCATGGCCTGATTTTTAATCAAAACCACTTGATCATAGATCTCATCAAACTCGATATTTCGCTCTCTTTTTAATCTTCCTGTCGCACAAAATTTGCAAGTTAAACTGCAACCTACTTGAGAAGAAATACAAGCTGTCATTCGCGTATCGGTGGGAATTAGCACTCCTTCTACAATAAATCCGTCATGCAATTTAAAAGCATTTTTTATGGTTCTGTCGCTGCTAATCTGCGATTTATGAATTTGTACTCCTGGTATGAAAAACTTCTCCTTTAGTTGTGCTCGTAAGGGAATAGACAAACTTGTCATTTCATCGAAAGAAGTCACCGATTTTTTCCACAACCATTCATATACTTGCTTAGCACGAAAGGCCTTTTCGCCAAAAGAAATAAAACTTTCTTTTAACTCATCTTGTGTTAGATGTCGTATGTTTTGTTGAGCATTCACAGCACAAAGGTAAGGGTTAATAACAAAACAAGGGAAATATTTTTGGAAGGGCACCCGCAAGGGGTGCCCCTACTTTTCCAATCGTTATTTAATTCATACTTTTAGGGCTGTGATTCCAAAGGAGACCATAGATAAAATTTTTGAAGAAGCCCGCATTGAAGAAGTGATTGGGGAGTTTGTGAATTTAAAGAAGGCCGGCACTAACTACAAAGGATTAAGTCCATTTGTTAATGAGAAGAGTCCGTCTTTCGTGGTTTCCCCTGCCAAACAAATATTTAAAGACTTCTCTTCGGGAAAAGGCGGTAGCGTTGTAACATTTTTAATGGAACACGAGCATTTCACTTATCCTGAAGCGCTTCGTTTTTTGGCAAAAAAATACAATATTGAAATTCAGGAAGAAGAGCAAAGTTCAGAGCAGATAGAACAAGAAAATGAAAGAGAAGCGCTCTACCTCATCCATCAGTTTGCCAGCACCTTGTACAAAGACAATTTAACATCTTTACAAGAAGGAAAGGCGATTGGAATGAGCTATTTCAAAGAAAGAGGCTTCACCTTAGAAACAATAAAAAAATTCGATTTAGGCTATTCCCCTGAAGACAAAAACTATTTGGGCGCAAAAGCGCTTGCTAAAGGATACAGCAAAGAGCTATTGTTAAAATCGGGAATTTTATATGGCGATTATCTGGTAGATAGATTTGCTGCGAGGGTAATTTTTCCTATTCACAATTTAACTGGAAGGGTAATTGGATTTGGCGGAAGAACGCTTAAAAAAGACAAATCTGTTGCAAAATATGTTAATAGTCCGGAAACAGACATATACCATAAAAGCAAAGTGCTGTATGGCATTTCACAAGCCAAAAAAAGCATCATAAAAAACGATCGTTGCTTTTTGGTTGAAGGATACACCGATGTCATTTCCATGCATCAAGCGGGGGTAGAAAATGTAGTGGCTTCTTCGGGAACAGCGCTAACCACCGAGCAAATTCGACTAATAAAACGATTTACAGAAAATATTACAGTTTTATTTGATGGTGATGCGGCTGGTATTCGTGCAGCCTTTCGCGGTATAGATATGATTTTGGAGGAAGGCTTAAACGTAAAAGTGATTTTGTTTCCCGATGGGGAAGATCCCGATTCCTTTTCACAAAAAAAATCTCCGGAAGAATTGATGGCATTTTTGAATGATGCCACCGACTTCATTCACTTTAAGTGTAAAATATTATTGGAAGAAGCGGGAGGTGATCCTATAAAGAGAGCCGAATTAATTAGAGATATTGTAACATCTGTTGCCAAAATACCCGACCCGATTAAAAGAACGGTGTTTACGCAGGAGACTAGTAGGTTAATGGATATCAGTGAGCAAACTTTGCTGAACGAGTTGAATAAGATAAGAGCAAAAGATTTAAGCAATGCCAATAAGAAAGTAAGAGGTGAAGAAGCTCCCTCTGGTCCGCTGCCAACCGATCTTCCTCCCGAATACGCTCATTTAGCCGATGCACCTTCAGCGCAGGTGATGGATGAAAACAAAGAAAATCTTGCTTTCAAAGAACAAGAAAGTGAGTTGATGCGCATTCTCTTGCAATATGGAAATAAGGAAATAAAAGTTGAGGGAGCAAACGAAGAAGAGGTAATGATTTCTGTGGCTGAGTTTATTGTTTTATCGATGGATGAAGACAATCTTTCTTTCGAGAACCCTATTTATCAAGGGATTTTCAACGAATATAAAACACAAATTGAGTTAGGAAATATTCCTACAGAAAAGCATTTTCTTAATTCGCATGATACTGAGTTGAACGCCGCTGTGATTGATTTGATTGATTTTAAATATGAATTGTTCGATTGGGAGAAACACAATATTTTCGTGAGAAAGGAAGAAGACTTATTAATGAAGGCTGTTGACACGGCCGTTCATCGTGTTAAACTTGCCAACGTGCAAAAAAATATAGACACCCTTTCCATTAAGTCGAAAGAAGAATGCAATGACGACGATATCTTACTATTGATGCGGTATCTTGAAATTAAGAAAGCACTCACCAAAGTTCTAGGAAGAACATGATTTTGCATTTTATGCAAAATCAGTTTCTGTATTTGCAACAATCAGTTTAAAACCACCCCTTTCTCTATTCATTTTTGTGCTGTCATTAAAGCACACAATGGAACTGCAATTAGGTAACTCAATAGAGAGAAAATATATAGAAGAGATTGGTTCGATGTTATATCGAACAGATAAGGAAGTCGCCAAGCGACCTCGAAACAAAAGAGTTCTTCCTATCAGATTCGACCTTTCAGAAAAATCACAACACAAATTATTAGCTCAGTACAACACCATTTACAGAAAAGAAATCTTACAAGACATAAGCATTAGCGACTTACATCAAAGCAATACATTCTTAATTGATGAAGTTAAAAGCTCCATCAAAACAATTGCTGAGTTTGAAGATGCTCATCTATTTTCCTCTGAATGGCAAGCATTTGCGCACCTAGGGGAATACTTTAGAAAAATTTCTCATAAAAATAGCATCCTTGTGCTGGGTTTTCAAGAGTTTCCTCTCCCTTCAAATTTTCTATTTGTAAAGAAAATTAGCGAGATAAACGAGCTATTAAAACATCCTCATCGCATTGCTGCTGTTGTCATCGACCCCTTGTTTTTCATAATACGATCAAACGCATACATGCGCAAGATCAATACCCTCAGAAAGCAATGCTCCGGATGCGGTATTCCGTTTATTCTTGATGAAAGAAAAACAGCCGCCCGAATTCACCTAAAAGGTTTAAATTTCATTTTTCAGTTTAAAGCAGACGCCATAATAATTGGCGGAAATTACACCAACGGCATTCCCTTCGCCGCTCTCGCTTGCACCCGCAGCACATTAGGTAATTCGGCCCTCTCCGGAGCAGATGCTCCTTCTTCTTTAGCATTAAGGGCTTTCTTAAAAATTAGTGAACATCTAGTGCATGAGGGAAACCCATACAGCACAGCAAATAATGAAAAAGCCAACAAATTTTGTGAGCTGGTTAATCACTATTGCGCGAATCGCAAGGGAAAAATTCGATTGCAAAATTTTGGTTCCATAATGTGGCTTAGTAAACATACTCAAAGAAATTTGCCAAGGAGGTTTATAGACAAAGGGATACTTTCGCCTAACTCTCTTATAATGTACCTTCCCCTCACTTTAAATTCAAAGGATTTTAGCGACCTCGCTTATCTTTTTTCTTTGGCAATAAAAAAGCCGTCCCGACGCAAATTGGGACGGCTTGCTAACTAAACTACTATCTAACCGGAGACTCTTTATAAATTATCCAATTCTTGAGATAAAGCTTCTTTAGAAATACTGTTTAACTGCACTTTTGCCTCAACTCCTTCTGTGATCTGTACAGAAACTTTTCCGAAGTACAATTTCTTAGATTTTTTGCCTACTCCCATTACCACCAAAACAGGGGTTTGATTTTTTACCCAATAACCACTAAGCTCAAAATTTTGTTCGCCCACAACTGTTTTCTTATCCCAGGAATAAAGTGTACAAACGCTATTAAATCCTTTGTAAATAAACTGAAATGCCAATTCAATTTCTTCATCATCTTTATTATCTGCTACTACAACAGAGCATTTACCATCGTGAAGTAATTCATCATAGTTCGCATAATAATCTACATTGTACCATCCATTTTGATACAATTCATAAATCTTCATTACGTACATTTCGGTAGCAAAATACAATTCAGAAGGATCCTTATAAGTAGCGCTGTCATTGGTTGTTGTATCTACTGCAACCTGCCAATTAACAGTGGAACCAGATGTATCATTTTCCAAAGGATTATTGCTTACCGTTGTACCGGTATATACCGTCATGTTGGAATCTACATTATCTGTTGGGATTTGCACGTCAATTGATTTATTATCTGCAAGAGTCAATTCTTGTCCGCCAGCCGTAAATTTCAAATAGAACTCTCCACCACTATTCAATAACTTGCCATCAGATACTGCAAAAGCTCCTGATGTAAATTGATCTCCAAGTGAGAGAACTTCTTTTAGATCCATAGTTACAACTCCTTGCACCGGATTACCATTTGCGTCAACAAAAGCATTAGCCGGAATAGTAATCACCGTTCCATCTTCTCCGGTAATCACATTCTCTTTACTAACATCTAAAGTAAATGATTGTACATCAGGCGCAAGATCTGCTAAAACTTCGGCCGGTGAATTATAATTGGTTGCCGGTCCGTCGTCCTTCTTATTACACGATTGTGTTCCCATTATTACCATGGCACTTGCCAAGGCAACATAACTTAATTTTAAAATATCCTTTTTCATAGCTTTTTGATTTATGTACAAAAGATGCACACAGTCAAAAAGGGTTGCATGAAAAAAATTAAAATTTAAAATCCTTAATCTCTAATTGAATATAAGTCTTGTTTCTCCAATGGTTCTCAGCAATCGAATAACAAGCACTAAACCTATTTCCAGATGAGATATGCTTTGAAAATACAGCTTGACGAAAAGCAATAGCTGGAAATTTTCTGTTGATATTTTCTATGGAACTCAACTCTAACTTTAAATGTTCCTTACCTAAAACACTACATTCACCGCTATTGATAAAATCACTAGAAGTGAATATGGGCATTTCGTTACCCGGACCAAAAGGTTCAAATTGCTTCAACACTCTGTGAAATTTATCATCAATCTCCTTGATGGATAAATCACCCTCTACCAATACTTTTAGTTTTAATAAATCGGGTGATATTGAATTCGAAACAACTTCTTCAAATTTGCTTTTAAACGCCAAATAGTTTTCTACTTTCATCGTCATACCAGCGGCATGATCGTGCCCACCATACTGCTCCAACAAATGGGCGCATTTCTCAATTGCTTCTAAAATATTGAAGCCTTTCACAGAACGCGCACTTCCTGTTATCTTACCATCAACTTCTGTAAAAACCATCGTGGGACGGTAGTATTTTTCTTGCAATCTAGAAGCTACTATACCCACCACACCTTTATGCCATGAAGAATGAAAAACTATAGATGTACATTTTTCTTCTTCGCCAACCAGCATTTTTAGTGCTTCTTCTGTAATCGATTTTTCTATGCTTTTTCGTTCCTCATTATAACTATCAATGGCGCTCGCTATATCATCGCGCATTTGCTTGTCACTGCTCACCAACAACTCTACTATTTCGCTTCCACTGTATAATCGTCCGGCAGCATTGATACGCGGGCCAATTCCAAATCCGATATCGCTCATCGTTAATTCACCTTCTTTTCTTTTAGCAACAGCAATAATTGTTTGTAAGCCTGGCGAGGGATTTTGATTTAATTTTCGCAGACCATGATATGCTAAAACTCTATTTTCATCAACAATTGGAACTATATCGGCACCAATACTAACGGCCAATAAATCGAGATAGCACAAGTACTCATCTTTATCTAATTCATTCTTCTCACAATAAGCTTGAATCAGCTTAAATCCAACACCCGCTCCCGACAAATGTTTGCAAGGATAACTACAATCACTTCTTTTAGGGTTGAGCAAGGCCACCGCGTTGGGTAAAACCTCACCAGGTTGATGATGATCACAAACAATATAATCTATTCCTCTATTTTTTGCATCAGCGATTTTATCCACCGACTTTGTGCCGCAATCCAATGCGATAATCAAAGTGAAATTATTTCTTTCGGCAAAATCTATGGAATCATTAGAAATCCCGTACCCTTCCTTGTACCTATCGGGAATATAAAAAGATAAATTGTGGGTGATTTTCTTCAAAAACAAGTACATCATGGAGACAGCTGTTGTTCCGTCTACATCGTAATCACCAAACACCAATATCTTTTCATTGTTCGTGATGGCCAATTCTAATCGAGCCACTGCTTTTTCCATATCACGCATCAAAAAAGGATTGTGAAGCGAATCTAGATTTGGACGAAAAAAGGCTTTGGCTTCCTCAAAATTTGTTATTCCTCTATTCAACAGAAGTTGCGCTAAAACTGAGTGTATTCCTAAGCTTTTCACTAATTCTTCTTTTTGAGAAGTAGCACCCAATGAAATATTAACCCATTCTTTGTTCAGCATGATGTAAAAGTAAAAAATAGTAGAGAAGATTTTTATTAAATTCGCGCTATCAAAAAAGAGAAGCATGAAAATCGGTATCGTTCAGCAATCCAATAGTGCCAATATTTCGCAAAATGTAGATAAGCTAGAGAAAAACATTCGCGAATGTGCAGCAAAAGGTGCGCAATTGGTAGTTCTGCAAGAACTACATAATGGATTGTACTTTTGTCAAACAGAAGATACCAATCAATTTGATCAAGCGGAAAGCATACCCGGACCAAGCACAGATAGATTTGGTAAATTGGCCAAAGAACTAGGAATAGTGCTGGTTACTTCATTATTTGAAAAGCGCGCTGCAGGATTGTATCACAATACATCAGTTGTTTTTGAAAAAGATGGAAACATTGCTGGAAAATACCGCAAAATGCACATTCCAGATGATCCTGCCTATTATGAAAAATTTTATTTCACTCCAGGTGATTTAGGTTTTGAACCCATACAAACTTCATTGGGAAAATTAGGTGTTTTAATTTGCTGGGATCAGTGGTACCCTGAAGCAGCAAGATTAATGGCCCTAGCTGGAGCTGAATTATTAATATATCCAACAGCAATAGGCTGGGAATCGAGCGACAAAGAAGAAGAAAAACAAAGACAATTGAATGCTTGGGTGAGTGTTCAACGCGGGCACGCAGTGGCAAACGGACTGCATGTTATTTCGGTGAATAGAGTTGGGCACGAGGCTGATCCTTCGGGCGTAACCAATGGCATTCAATTTTGGGGAAATAGCTTCGTTGCCGGTCCGCAAGCAGAACTAATTTATACCGCTAGCAACGACAAAGAAGAAAACATAGTTCTTGAAATAGACATGAAAAGATCAGAGCAAGTGCGTCGCATTTGGCCATTTTTCCGTGACCGCAGAATCGATGCTTTTCAAGATTTAACCAAAAGATTTAGAGATTAAAATATAGTATTATGCCAGCAATAGATAGCACCCAGCAAACAGTTAGCGATAGCTTAACCATAGTGCCAAAGGTAATAGATGAAAAAGCAGTACAAGGTATTGCTCAATATTTTCCAACATTTATGCAAGAAGAATTCTTTGGAAACACTCTGGCACATTGGATAATAGCCGCCGCTGGAATATTGCTTTCAATAATCACAGCAAAAATCATCTACTGGATCATTTCTAATGTAGTAAAGAAATTTACTGCGAAAACAAAAACCAACCTTGATGATTTATTGATTGAAAAACTTGAAGGTCCGGTTGCCTTTGCCATTGGTTTATTTGGTATTTGGATTTCCACAGATATTCTGCATTTCGGAGCAGGCTTTGAGAAGTTTTTACATGTAATTTTCTACATCGCAACTTTAGTAAACATTGCTTGGTCTTCTACTCGATTGATAGATGCTTTGATCGATGAATATATCGTTCCGCTTACCGAAAAATCATCGAGTGACTTAGACGATCAAATTTTACCAATAGTAAGAAAAGCTTTAAAAATTACTGTTTGGATTATTGCCATCATCATTGGTTTAAGCAATGCTGGTTACGACGTAGGTGCGCTAATCACAGGTTTAGGTATTGGAGGTTTGGCCTTCGCTCTAGCTGCGCAGGATTCAATGAAAAATCTATTTGGCGGAATTACCATCTTTACCGATAAGCCTTTCAAAATTAAAGACAGAATCATTGTTTCGGGAACCGAAGGTGTTGTTGAAGAAATTGGTATTCGTTCAACTCGTTTACGCACATTGATGGGTAGAAAAGTAACTATCCCCAATTCTATTTTCTCGAACACCGGAATTGAAAACGTTACTTCAGAACCTTTGTTTAAAGTAGTGATAAACCTAGGCTTAACATACGATACAGGCTATGAGAAAATGAAGTTAGCTATGGATACACTTAAAGAAATTGCCGAGAAAAATGAAGGCGTTGAAAAAAACTACGTGATCAATTTTAATAAATTCTTAGACTCAGCTTTAAATATTGAGTTCTCGTATTTTATCAAAAAAGAAAAATTGCCCCCTGTTGTGCAAACAGAAATGAATTTGGAGATAATGCGATTATTTGAAGAAAAAGGATTAACCTTCGCTTATCCAACAAGAACCATTATTCAAAAAAGTATTTAATCAATTATGTCGCAAAGTAAACTCATCGTTGTTCCTACCCCAATAGGAAATCTCAAAGACATTACTTTGCGAGCCCTAGAGGTTTTAAAAGATTGCGACTTTATACTTGCCGAAGATACACGCACAAGTTCACGTTTACTTCAGCATTACGAGATAGAGAAGAAACTTTATCCTTTTCACCTCAATAATGAACATACTGTTTTGCAAAAAGTAGCCGATGAAATTTCTAGTGGTAAAACAGCTGCCTTAGTTTCCGACGCTGGTACTCCAGGTATTTCTGATCCAGGATTCCTTTTGGTAAGAGAATGTGTTGCCAGAGGAATAGCTGTAGAATGTTTGCCTGGCGCCACTGCCTTTGTTCCCGCTTTGGTAACATCGGGATTACCATGCGATAAATTTCATTACGAAGGATTTTTACCTCATAAAAAAGGAAGACAAACTCGACTAAAATACCTTTCTACCTTGCCAGAAACGGTAGTTTTATATGAATCTCCACACCGAATAGAGCGTTGTTTGAATGAAATCAAAGAATTTTTTGGAGAGAATCGCCAAATATCATTCTGCAGAGAGATATCAAAAATGTTTGAAGAAATTAAACGCGGAACGGTATCTGAAGTAATAAATTCAATGACTCCCAACAGTTTGAAAGGAGAAATGGTAGTAGTTATCGCTGGCTACGAAAGCCCCAAGAAAACAAAATATAATTCTGAATTAGAATCGGAATAAAAGAAATTTTAGAATTTAATTTGGAAATACGAATATTGTGCAGATATTTGTAGCCTAATATTTTATTACAATGATTAAGAACATGAAAAAAATCAAAGATTGGGGATTAGGATTGAATACTCCTCTTTTGATTGCGGGACCTTGCAGTGCAGAAACACAAGAGCAAGTTGTAGAAACAGGTAGAGAAATTGCAAAACACGGAAAAGCACAAGTCTTTAGAGCCGGAATATGGAAACCTAGAACTAGACCAGGATCTTTTGAAGGTATTGGTGAAGAAGGTTTGAAGTGGATGAATGAAGTGAAAAAAGAAACAGGAATGTTACTTACCACTGAGGTTGCTACTACAGAACACGTTGAATTGGCTCTAAAACACGGCATTGATATTTTATGGATTGGTGCTCGTACAACAGTAAACCCATTCTCTGTTCAAGACATCGCTGATGCATTGAAAGGCGTTAATATTCCTGTGATGGTAAAAAACCCAATCAATCCAGATTTAGCTTTGTGGATTGGCGCTATGGAAAGATTGGCGAACAGTGGCATCGATAGAGTTGCTGCGATTCACCGTGGATTTTCTTCTTTCGAGAAATCTCCATTTCGTAATGCCCCTATGTGGGAAATGGGTATTGAATTGAAAACACAATTCCCTAATTTGGATATCATTTGCGACCCTTCACACATTGCTGGTACTCGTGAGTTGATTCCTTATGTATCGCAAAAAGCTTTAGACTTAGATATGGCTGGTTTGATGATTGAAACACACATCACTCCTTCTGTAGCTTGGAGCGACGCTAAACAACAAGTTACTCCTGATAGATTAAACGAATTGTACAATGCTTTAACTTTCAGAAAAGCATCATCTGATAACGTTGAATTTGGCAGCAAACTAGAAGCTTTGAGAGCTGAAATCGACAGATTAGATGATCAAATCTTCCATACTTTGGCAACTCGTATGAATGTAGCTCAACAAATTGGTGAGTTCAAAAAGAAAAACAGTGTTACCATTTTACAAGTAGGAAGATGGGAAGAAATCATCAACAAACGCATTGCTTTAGGAAAAGCAATGGGCTTAGATGAAGACTTCGTAAAAAAATCTTTGGAATTGATTCACCAAGAGTCTATTCGTCGTCAAAACAACGTGATGAACGAAAAAGGCGAATTGGCTGGAAAATAATATCTGTTAAAAGGTTGATAGAAAATCCCTCGAAGAAATTCGGGGGATTTTTGTTTACCAAGTATCGGTAAAAGCTTCCTCAATATGATTGATCTTCACTTCGTGTGCATTCAATATAATTGAAATTATATCGAAGCGGATTTCTTCTTCAATTTGATACTTCTCGGCAAATATTTGTGCGCCATTAATGAGTTGTTGCTCCTTATCATCATCCACCGCTTCTTCGGGTTCGCCAAAGAAATCGGTGCTTCTTGTTTTCACTTCAATGAATACAATTCGTTCATCCTTTTCGGCAATAATATCTACTTCAATTTTACCTGTTCGCCAATTTCTTTGGTGAATGATATATCCTTTGTTTAGCAAATATTGAAGTGCTACTTGTTCACCTTGTTTACCAAGATCGAAATGTTTAGCCATGTTAGTTAGGTTTGTGCGAAAATAAAAAACTAATCCATAATCAAATGCAAATTATCAATATCACTATTGATATCAAGCATTATAAGCATGTACAATGATTTACCTATGATGGCCTTATATTCTTGATAATAGTCATGCGTTAGAGTGATGCTGCGTTTGGTCGTGATACTAGCAATTTCTCGCAAATACTCGCGCTCCTCCTTCTTCCTATCGATAACTTTTAGCAACTGGCTATTCGACAAATTTCTGTACTTCTCGGGTAAATACTTACGCTCTATAGTATTAGTATCCAATTGCCCACTAATACTAAGATCTACCAAATCCCAATCTTTATTGGCACCTATATAGTTTTTAGAAATCTTATACATGAGACGAAATTCCTGACAATGAACTCCTGTTTGTTTGGCCCACTGATCCAATTCCAAGTAGCGATGAAAATCTCTTTCTCCATGCTCACCATAAGGAATATAAGTATTATTTAACTTATTATTGGCTTCAAGAACAATATCAATATTGGTTGATTTTATCTCTCTTTCCATTGGCATTATCACAGCCGGATCAATAAATTTAAGCTCTATCTTCAATTCCTTACACAACTCCTCCCAAGAAGCTATTTCCTCTAAATTGTGTGAAGTTCTGTAGTAAAATACATGTATAACGATTCCCTTTCTTTGCAACGATTTGGCTATATCTTCAAAATACTTGTCGTGCAACATTCCATTGCCCATAAAAAAAATAGTTTTGTAGGTATTGGGGTCTTTCGACCACGATAACTCATCAATAGTTTTATTTAGAGCTGCTTCGGGAAAGCTTTCTCTTGCCGGTTCGCCATTAACAGTGGCATAAAGCTCTTCTTGAATTAAATTAATACGGTAGCTTAAATCGGAAATCTTTCGGGTGTAATTATTCTCCATTCCATAGCCTCTTTTCCCATAAGATACCATACCTATCTTTACATCTGGTTGTGGTTCATAAGCAGTTAAAAAGTGCATCAAATACCACATATTAGTGCGCAATCCCTCCAACATACCTTTGGTACTATGACTCAAATCCACGCATAATCCAATCTCTGCTTTTTGATATACAGTGGCCCCAACCCGCTCGAATGAGCAAAATAGCAAAAAGATTATAATTACCCTTTTCATTCTTCCTTTAACCAAACCATTGAAGCAAAGCAACTGCCAAAGACTTTCCTTGTTGGAATTGCTCAGACCTCAATTGTTTTCTCTGGTGATGTGCATCTAAGATGGCCTGCTCCAAACTTATCTGCTGTAAAATTTGTTGTCTTTGTCCTGACTTCAAAGTAATAAAATTTTTCAATTGCTCATCGCTAAATTCTTGTAAAAATTCGGGCAACAGCATTTTATCTATTGATGCGAAGTCTATCTTACCTTTATCATAGAGGTCTACCAAATCCCAGTGAGAATTCATTCCTTGATAAAAAGCAGAGCACTTAAAGAGCAGCCTTTCTTCATAAGCACTTTCGCCAAGGCGCTGCGCGTAGTGATCTATACTATCCATACAATCAAAATTATCTTTGCCATCGTTACCATAATAAACATAGGTTTCCTTTAGTTTTTCACCCGCATTGATTAACCACTGTTGATCATAATTCTTTTTAAACTGTATGTTTGAAAGTGCATTTGTTGCAACAATAAAAGGCTGGTTGAATCTTTCCATGGTTTTTTGCCAAGCAGCAACTTCCTTGAGATTAATATAGGTTTGATAGTAGATAGCCCGCACACTAATTCTATTTTCTGCAGCAAGCTCCAATAACTTCTCTACCCTATCGGCCCTAAATCCTCCATTGCCAATCAAAATGATTTCCTTTTGAACAGCAGTATCTTTTGACCAAATAGATTGGGTGATTGCTCTCTCCAAGGCATTGTCAATATAGGCATCAGCGCCTTCTGTTGTTTCTGGCAATTTTAGTAAAGAATAAGTTAAAGCATCAAAGCGCTTGGTTAACGGGGCAATTTCCTTGGTGTACCCTTCCTTTTCTGGAAATGATCGTCTACCATAGGCTATTAAGCCAATTTTAAGTGATTTATCCTTAGGCAAAGTATTAACTAAAGTCCAAAAATCATTGTTAAACTGTCTTATTAAACCGTTTGTGCTTCCACTCAAATCGGTACAAAACACAATTTCCATTTTATTTTTATTGCCCTGAGCAACAAGCAATAAGGGTAATCCTAGAATTATAATCAACAATCTCTTCATAACAACAGCATTATCTGTATTTTTACACAAACAAAATATATGACAGACCTTTTAACGAAAGACTGGAAAAAAGTTGAAGATTTCATCGAAAAAGAATTCGGTCCCGACATCGACATACGTGGAATCTTATTTCTTATAGGAGTGCAAGAATTGGGCAAAGGCTACGTAAAGTTCACAAAAGACCAAAAAGTAGAGGTAATTCACGTTGCTATTTGCACACTTTTGAGTCAATATCACTATTATGAATTTGTGGGAAATGATGAAGAAGGGTGGCCTCATTATAAAGAAACCAAGAAACTTCCTTTACTAAAGCCTGGAGAACAATTAAAGGTGATGAAAGAAGCTATTGTTGATTACTTTAAGGCAAACGGAGAAATAGAATAATTACTTGATTTTCACTACTGCATCTGTGGTTTTGTATCGTTGACAAGCAATAACTCCTGTACCTGTTTTAACCCCAGATTTAGCTTCAATACTTAAAGTAGCTTCTAAGGTGAGATTCACGGTACAATTACCTGAACCGTCGGCAGTTAATATTTTTTCAGTAATAAACCCTTCCTCCTTTGTTGTAAAACCAGCACCAGCAACTGCAGGTGGAGATTGAATAAACAATCTAACAGTAGCACCAGGCACAGCATCGCCTGTAGCCAAATCAACCACCTTAATATTACCTACTGTAGGTGGCTTTGTGCAAGCTGCAAAAGCAAAAGCTACTATCATTAAAATAGCACAAGTAGAAAAAAGCTTGTTAAATCTGAACTTCATTATAATTGTATTTATTACCTTCGCCCCGTTTAAATCAAAGTCTCAATAAAAACAAATATATAAATATTCTCCTGATATGAAAAAAACATCTTTAATTGTAATCGTTGCTATCGTGGTAGCTGGATTCTTGTTAATTAATTTCTTACCTAACTTGGGCGGTGAACCTGGAGTTTACGTGATTGAAACATCGTACGGAAAAATTAGAGTGCGTTTATATGACGAAACACCTCAGCACAGAGACAACTTTATCAAAATGGTAAAAGATAAAGCTTACAATAAAACTTCTGTAAATGCTATATACAACAAACAGATAGTAATCGCTGGAGATATCGAAGCAAAAGATGGTGGAGAAGATAGAGGCGGTTCTATTCCTTCTGAAATTAATCCAAAATACTTTCCAAAATATGGTGCACTAGTTGCCTATAGCGATGAAAGAAATCCGGGAAATTCTGTTGATGATCAGTTTATTTTGGTAAAAGGAGAAGTTTACACGAAAGAAAAATTAGTTGACTTAGAGAAAGAACAATTACTAGGTACTGTTGTTAAGAATCCGGAAAATGCAGCTTTAATGGCAAAATATCAAAAATACTATCAAGAGCATAAACAAGATAGCTTAATGGCAATTGATTCTATTTTACGTGCACAGGCCGATCAAATGTACGCAGATGGCTTAGGTAAACTATTTACCAAAGAACAAATAGATGCATACACTACCGTTGGTGGTTTTCCACAACTAGAGAAATTCACTGTTTTTGGAGAAGTAATCGAAGGAATGGATGTTTTAGAGAAAATTTTGGCTGCTGAAGCTGATCAACAAGGTAAACCGATGGTTGAAATTCCATTGACTGTTAAAAACGACTAATCTTCCATGAAAGAAAAAATTGATGCACTCTTAGGCGAAATAGAACAATTCGCTATTCAAAATAAAGAGCAGCTTGAAGCTTTTCGTATTCGCTTTTTGGGAAGTAAAAATGTTATTAAAGACATTTTCGCCGACTTGAAAAACGTTGCTCCTGAATTGCGCAAAGAAGTAGGTCAGCACATCAATTCTTTAAAAACTAAAGCAGAAGAAAAGTTTAATTCATTCAACAGCGAAAAGGATTCCACTCAAGAAAAAAGCATTGAAGATTACAGCCGTTCGGGTGAAACAAAAGCTTTGGGTTCTATCCATCCGCTTAGTTTAGTGACGAATGAATTTATTGATATTTATAAACGAATAGGATTTGTAGTGGCCGACGGCCCTGAGATTGATGACGATTGGCATAATTTCACAGCATTGAATACGCCAGAAGAACATCCTGCAAGAGATATGCAAGACACCTTCTTCATACAGCAAAATCCCGATATTTTATTGCGTACACAAACTTCATCTGGTCAAGTGCATTACATGGAGAAAAAACAACCTCCTATTCGCATTATTTCTCCGGGAAGAGTGTACCGTAATGAAGCAATTTCTGCACGTGCTCATTGCTTCTTTCACCAAATTGAAGGCTTGTATGTAGCCGAAAAAGTATCCTTTGCCGATTTGAAGCAAACACTTCAATTTTTCGCCAAAGAGATGTACGGAGAAAAAACCAAAATAAGATTGCGCCCTTCTTTCTTCCCTTTTACTGAGCCATCGGCAGAGATGGATGTATCGTGCAGCATTTGCGGCGGAAAGGGATGTAACATCTGTAAACACTCAGGTTGGGTAGAAATTGGTGGTTGTGGAATGGTAGACCCTAATGTTCTTAAAAATTGTAATATCGACCCTGAAAAATATACAGGTTTCGCCTTTGGTTTCGGTATCGAAAGAATGACCATGATGAAATATCAGGTAAAGGATTTAAGATTGTTCTCTGAAAATGATGTAAGATTTTTAGAGCAGTTTAAATCTCAAGTTTAATCAAAATCATATAGTACACAGTAGTAGTTCCTTCCTTCGTCAGGATGACATCCTAAGTTCATCATTACTGTGAATGTCATCCTGACGAAGGAAGGAACTATTGTACTGCATGTAAAACAAAAATCCCCCGAATTTCTTCGAGGGATTTTTTATTTCTATCTGCTACATCTTAGCTTCCGCAAGCTTCGCAAGCATCTGGATTATCCAATGAA
Organism: uncultured Chryseobacterium sp.; assembly: GCA_964406465.1. Lineage (GTDB taxonomy): Bacteria > Bacteroidota > Bacteroidia > Flavobacteriales_C > JAHEZL01. Next base: position 150,983 of record CAYORT010000001.1, on the reverse strand, counting down.
CAAGCAATTTCAGCCTGACGTTGTTCTGCAGTTACCAATTCTGGTTGTGCTACAGCAACTTGTGATGGAATAGCTGAAGGTGTTTCATTAACTACTTCCTCTTTCTTCACAGTAAACTTGATAGCATCACGAGCGGCTTTGGTTCTCAAGTAGTACATACCTGTTTTCAAACCTTTCTTCCATCCGTAGAAGTGCATTGACGTTAACTTCGCGAAGTTTGGATTCTCAATGAATAAGTTCAACGATTGAGATTGATCGATAAAGGCACCACGATCAGCAGCCATATCGATAATATCTTTCATTTTCATCTCCCAAACTGTTTTGTACAATTCTTTAATATTATCAGGGATAACATCAATATTTTGAACAGAACCGTTGGCAGCAATCAATTCATTTTTAAGACTGTCATTCCACAAACCTAATTTCACTAAGTCTTTCATCAAGTGTTTGTTCACGATAACAAACTCACCAGATAAAGTTCTTCTTGAATAAATATTAGAAGTATATGGCTCGAAACATTCGTTATTTCCTAAAATTTGAGACGTAGAAGCGGTTGGCATTGGCGCTAACAACAATGAGTTACGCACACCGTATTTCTTAATCTCGCCACGTAATTCATTCCAATTCCAACGTGGAGACGGACTAACATTCCACATATCTTGTTGGAAGATACCTTTAGAGATTGGAGAACCTGCATAAGTTTCGTAAGCACCCTCTTCTCTAGCTAAATCTTTAGAAGCTGTTAAAGCCGCAAAGTAAATAGTTTCGAAAATTTCGCTATTCAATTTCTTAGCTTCATCAGAAGTAAATGGCAAACGCATCATGATAAAAGTATCTGCCAAACCTTGTACACCAAGACCAATCGGACGGTGTCTCATATTTGAGTTCTTAGCCTCAGGTACTGGGTAATAGTTTCTATCGATAATTTTATTCAAGTTCTTTGTTACCACATAAGTGATGTCGAATAAACGTTGGTGATCAAACTCACCATTGCTATCAACAAACTTAGGCAACGCTAAAGATGCCAAGTTACAAACGGCAACTTCATCTGGAGCAGTGTACTCAATGATCTCGGTACATAAGTTAGAAGAACGAATAACACCTAAATTCTTTTGGTTCGACTTACCGTTACATGCATCTTTGTATAACATGTAAGGAGTACCGGTTTCAGTTTGAGATTCCAATACAGCAAACCACAACTCTTGAGCTTTGATGGTTTTTCTACCTTTTCCTTCTTTCTCGTACTTAGTATATAATTTCTCAAATTCTTCACCGTAAGTATTGTACAAGCCAGGGCATTCATTCGGACAGAATAAAGTCCAGTTGCCATCTTCCTCAATACGTTTCATGAATAAATCAGGAATCCACAATGCGAAGAACAAATCTCTTGCACGCAACTCTTCTTTACCATGATTCTTTCTTAAATCCAAGAAATCAAAGATATCAGCATGCCAAGGCTCCATATAGATAGCAAAAGAACCTTTTCTTTTACCTCCACCTTGATCAACGTAACGAGCTGTATCGTTGAATACTTTCAACATTGGAATAATACCATTTGAAGTACCATTAGTTCCTTTAATGTATGAACCAGTTGCGCGAACGTTGTGAATTGACAAACCAATACCACCCGCTGATTGAGAGATTTTTGCAGTTTGTTTCAATGTATCGTAAATACCATCAATACTGTCATCCTTCATTGTTAACAAGAAACAAGAAGACATTTGAGGTTTTGGTGTACCGGCATTGAATAATGTAGGAGTAGCATGGGTAAACCATCTTTCCGACATTAAATTATAAGTTTCAATTGCAGCATTGATATCCTCCTTATGAATACCAATAGAAACACGCATCAACATTTGTTGAGGACGCTCGGCAATTCTACCGTTCATCTTCAATAAATAAGAACGCTCTAAGGTTTTGAAACCAAAATAATCATATCCGAAGTCTCTATCGTAGATGATAGATGAATCTAAAATTTCTGAGTTAGCTTGAATTATTTCATAAACATCCTTTGCTATCAAAGCCGCTCTTTCTCCAGTTTTTGGATCGACATACTCATACAAATCTTTCATGGTATCAGAGAAAGACTTCTTAGTATTCTTATGTAAGTTTGATACAGCGATACGAGATGCTAACAAAGCATAATCAGGATGTTTTGTAGTGTTAGATGCAGCAATCTCGGCAGCAAGATTATCCAGCTCAACCGTTGTTACGCCATCATACAACCCTTCAATCACCTTCATTGTAACACTCACCGAATCCACCAAAGGATCCAATCCATAGCAAAGCTTTTGGATTCTCGCTGTAATCTTGTCGAACTTAACCGACTCTTTTCTGCCGTCTCTTTTTACTACAAACATACTCTTACCTGGTTTTATGATTTACAGATTAAAATCCCATGCCCAACCGCTGAGCCTAAACTTTAACCCTGAATTATTTTATTATTAATTAGTCGACCTAAAAATCTTCATCCAAACGGAAAACATTGTCTTCCTTCTTACTCATCACACCCGATTTTTGGTAGTCTCCAACTCGTTTTTCGAAGAAATTGGTTTTTCCTTGAAGAGAAATCAACTCCATGAAATCGAAAGGATTTTCTACGTTGTACACACGACTGTTACCCAATTCAAGCAACAATCTGTCGGCACAAAACTCGATGTATTGACACATCATATCAGCGTTCATTCCAATCAATTTAACCGGAATAGCATCTGAAACGAATTCTTTTTCAATTTCAACTGCATCAGTAATGATTTTCTGAACAGTTTCTTTTGGCAATTTATTTAGCAAGTGCTTAGTGTATAGCAAGCAAGCGAAATCGCAGTGCATACCTTCGTCACGTGAAATCAACTCATTTGAGAACGTCAAACCTGGCATCAAACCTCTTTTCTTCAACCAGAAGATAGAGCAGAATGAACCAGAGAAGAAAATACCTTCTACGGCAGCGAAAGCAATTAATCTTTCGGCAAATGTTCCGTTTTCAATCCAACGCAAAGCCCAATCAGCCTTTTTCTTAACGCAAGGAATAGTATCTACTGCGTTGAATAAATATGTTTTCTCTTTAGGATCTTTAATCAAAGTATCGATCAACAATGAGTATGTTTCTGAGTGAACGTTTTCCATCATGATTTGGAAACCATAGAAAAACTTAGCTTCAGTGTATTGAACATCACTTAAGAAATTCTCTGCAAGATTTTCATTAACGATACCATCACTAGCAGCAAAGAAAGCCAAAACATGCTTAATGAAGTGACGCTCATCGTTGTTCAATTTATTCTCCCAGTCCAAAACATCGGCAGACAAATCTATTTCTTCGGCAGTCCAAATACTTGCTTGTTGTGCTTTGTACATATCCCAAATATCGCTGTGCGCTATAGGAAACAAAACAAAACGATCTTTACTTTCCTTTAAAATAGGCTCTTCCACGTGTATTTTGTTATTTGGTAGAATCTGACTCAACTCAGAATCTTTGTTCAGTGCGATTTTAATTTCTTGTTCGTTCATGACCCTTACTTTTTCTGTTCAATAAATTGGACTATATCTTTTTCTCCCCTATTAAGAGAGAGCGTTTCCTGTGTACTGCGTAACTGTTTTTGAGTTAAGATTAACCAGTTGTAAATGGTTAACCGAAGCAGAGTACAAAAGTTTATAAAATTTATGGGACTATCAATTCATAGTTTTTCACAAAGGCATGAAGTTTTTAACATTCCACTTATGTAACTGTAATAAAGATACTTAACTAACAAACATTAAACAATAGAACTAATAAATTATTGTAAGTACCATATTTTGCTGATGAATTGAAAAATAAAAAGAACGAAAGTGAAATTAGTCAGCAAAAAACTCCAATTACTCAGAATTTTTTCTTATTTAATCGACTAACCAATGTCTCCACTAAATTTAGTTATGAAACTGCCGAAAGGGGGGAAAAGTTTACTGAAAATATTAAACGACTTAGGTTGATAAGTCGCGAAACCTTTAATCTTTGGCTACAGCATCAAGCGCTTCGAACCAATCGTTTCCAAATTTCCGAATTAAGGGTTCTTTTAAAAATTGATAAACCGGCACTTGCAATCTATTTCCACAAGCAAACGCCGCCTTACATATGTCTAAAGACTGAATATTAACTGCTGTGAAAGTACTGTATTTATTAAGCCTTACAGGAAATAAATGACAGGAAATGGGTTTCTTAAACGATATTTTACCATCAAGATACGCTTTCTCTATGGCGCACTTAGTTGCGCCCTTCTCATCATAAAAAACATACGCACATTCTCTGTTATTAACTAAGGGCGTAACAAAATCGCCATCGCTATCTATATTGTACTTGCCATTTTGCTCCACCACCTCAATTCCAGCTGGCACCATATAGGGCTTAACCTCTTCATAGATATCATCAAGAATAGCCAACTCCTCTTCATCCAAGGGAGCGCCGCTATCACCTTCCACACAACATGCCCCTTTACATGCCGATAGATCACATACAAATCGGGTTTTGACCAAATCATCAGAAATTAAGGTGTCGTCTATACTTATCATTTGACCATATTTTGGTGTAAAAATACAAAAGGCTGCTTATTAATAAGCAGCCTTTTATTAATCTTAATGAATTGCACTAAAATTTGTACCCAACCGACAATCCAAAATCAAAAAGATTTGAATGCAATAACCTGTAAGCCAACTCAGCAGCTTGATTCTCTGATTCTTCAGTTGTAAGCGTGGTACTATCAACGTTATCAATATATTTCAAAGAAGAATAACGGTAACCAGTGAAAATATCAAATGTTACGTTATCGTTTCTTCCAAGCAAAAATTGATATCCAAGGTTAACAGCTACACCATACTCTGAAAAAGAGTGTGTCCATGTATTTACTACCGTGTTACCAGAAGTTGTATTGATTGTAATTGAGTTCGCAGAATAATGACCTTTAAGCTGACCGTACAATCCATTTAAAGCTTCATCGCTGAAATAGTAGCGACCAAAAGGCTCAATTCTAAAACCAGGATAAGCACCAAAAAAGTAAGAACCAATTGCTCCAGCAGAAATCTTATCGGTTAAACCTCTTTCGTAATGAAGTTTTGCCTTAAACTTAATAGTAGCCAAAGGTGAAAAACGAATAATGTTGTTTTGCGCTGAAACTTTAACAAAGGAAAATGCACATAAAACCAAGAGAACAAGTGTAAATTTTTTCATGAAATATAAATTAATGATTTAGGCGAAATAATGAGTAAAAATTATGCCAAACAGAAAAATCAAACATAAAGAATTAACATTACTATAATGAAAACATGTGAGAGACGATCACAAAAAGTCGTAGCCAATATTTTTCATTTGTAACTTCACCCCTTAATATCAAAGCTTTATGAGTGAAACCTCTTCGAAAACAACAAATGTCAAACAAATATTAGCGAGCAACCACATTAATGAAAATGTTATTGTAAAGGGTTGGGTTCGCTTTTTCAGAAGCAATCGATTCATTATTATCAATGATGGATCTACCATCCACAATATTCAAGCGGTTTTAGATTTAGAGAAGGTAAAACCAGAGGAAACAAAACATATTTCTGTAGGGGCATGTATTGCTGTTGCAGGTAAATTAGCCCAATCGGCGGGGAGCGGACAAGCCGTTGAAATTTTAGTAGATAGTTTTGAAGTATTGGGAAAGGCCGACCCTGAGAAATACCCCTTACAACCAAAAAAACACTCTTTAGAGTTTTTAAGAGAAATCGGCCATTTGCGTCCGCGAACCAACACTTTTAGCGCTGTTTTGCGCCTGCGTCACTCCATGACCTTCGCCATACATAATTTCTTCAATGAGAGAGGATTTTTTAATGTGCACACGCCCATCATCACTGGTTCTGATTGTGAAGGTGCCGGTGAAATGTTTAGAGTAACCATACTAGATCCTAAAAATCCGCCACTAAAAGACGATGGAACAGTAGATTTCAAACAAGATTTCTTTGGAAAAGAAACCAATCTTACGGTTTCCGGACAATTGAATGGTGAATTAGCGGCAATGGCTTTGGGTAAAATTTACACTTTTGGCCCCACCTTTAGAGCTGAAAATTCGAACACTTCACGACACCTAGCAGAATTTTGGATGATAGAACCAGAAGTTGCCTTCAATGAAATCAAAGAAAACATGGATTTGGCCGAAGATTTTATCAAATACTTGATAAAATATGCCTTAGACCACAACAGAGACGACATTGAATTTTTAAAACAACGTCTCTTAGAAGAAGAAAAAGACAAGCCAAAAGAACAGCGACAAGAGATGGATTTGATTCAAAAACTAGAGTTCGTTTTGGCGCATAACTTCGAGAGAATCACCTATACCGATGCAGTTCAAATTTTAAAAGACTCTAAGCCCAATAAAACAGGTAAATTTCAATACCCTGTTGGTAATTGGGGCTTCGACATGCAAAGCGAGCATGAAAAATATTTGGTGGAAAAACATTTTAAAAAACCAGTGATTGTTACCAACTATCCGCGCGAAATAAAAGCCTTCTACATGAAACAAAACGATGATGGAAAAACTGTAGCAGCAATGGACGTTTTAGTGCCAGGCATTGGCGAAATCATAGGCGGTTCTCAGCGCGAAGAGAATTACGACAAACTTCTTGAGGCAGTTAAGCGCTTCAATATACCCGAAAAAGATATTTGGTGGTATTTAGACACCAGAAGATTTGGAACAGCTCCGCATGCCGGATTTGGCTTAGGTTTTGAACGATTGATGCTATTTATTACCGGAATGGGAAATATTAGAGATGTTATTCCATTTCCTAGAGCACCTAAAACTGCTGAGTTTTAAATTGCCATTTACTTAAACTTTTCCATTGGAAACACATAAATATTTAGTAAATAAGTTGTAATTTCACCTCAAAGAAATTGAAGTAATGGAAAAAAAGAAATGGATTTGCCCTCAAATGAGCGCTTTAGTAGTTGAGTCCACTTATTCAGGTACAAGAACGGGTCCAAGTGAAGCTGGTGAATGGATTTCTTGATTAAACACCGTATTACTATTGGTTGTTTTTGATCATGATTGCTTTATTTCAAATTAAAATTTCGTTGAATTAAAATCGATAAAAATGAAAACAAATAAAAAAACTTGGTCGACTCCTGTTATTTCTGAAATGGAAATGGATGAAACAAATAGCGGTGTAGCGATTAATAGAGAAAATGGAGAATCACAATCTTAATTACTCATTAAAAAATTAAAATAGTCCTTAACTTGAAAAAGTAAGGACTACTTTTTTGCTTCAACTATCCTCAATTTTAAAAGGCGTTTAATGAGTTTCAATTTTTGCTTTTCATTCAAAGCAGCACTCATATCGACCAATGTAAATTGCTTTTTATTCTCTTTCGACAATAAAAAGTCTTTAATTAAGAAAGGAAAATCATTTGTTTGATTGTCAACCTCTATTCTACACGAAACCTTTGTAAACGTTAGTTTCCAATCAATGTCGTCTCGCCAACAAAAAGTATCGTTAATGTGGGGCTGATAAAAATGGGCAAAAAACCTGTCTTCTTTGTATTGTAAAAATGATTGCGAATTTAACTTTGAATTCCTATCAATCAAATCTTTCACATCCATAGAATCAATCAGCTTCTTAAACTCATTTTTAAATTCTATCTCGAAATTTTTTCTAGCGCTTTCACTGCTCAAATTATTGGGCAATGCTTTTCTAAAAAAAGGATTTTCATATGCCATATCCCCTATCACACCCAAGGCCTTGTAACCATAAATAGGCTGAAAACCTAAGGTATAATGAATGGAAGATTCGTCGGCTGTATATACATCATGTGCCAAGCCGCGCGGACAATAAAAGAAATCGCCTGATTTTAAATGAATTTCTTGAACTCCTTCCTCCCAATTAGACGACAACACACTTCCATCATACACTGATGGCAATATTTCGTCTGCAAACTTCACCTTCCAAATTTTTGTGCCGTTGAGCTGAAGGGCTAAAACATCATGTCTATCGGTGTGCACCCCATAGCCTTGTGAATTTTCGGGAGTGAGATACAAGCTGGTACGAATCTTTATTCCTAATTCATGTTCTAACGCCGAAACCTTTTGCGCAAGTGGAGGATACGTTTGATGCAATTTATCGTACTTGATGGTATAGCCTTGCTTGAATAACCCAAGTATTTTTTGCGGATTGGCTTTAAAGGGAGCTACTTTATTGTCATGGTCGCAAAACAATAAAGGCGACACTTCCTTTCCTTGAAAAGCCATTTTCACATTGGGCGAAAAGGTTTGCTTAAGCTGCAAATAAGAATCAATTTCAGGCAAACTCAAAAGTGAATGATAGTAGGAAGAATTGCTTCTAGCAATATGCAAAGGTTTCTTTTCGTAATAATCTTGAAAGAATTCTTCAACTGAAATGGGATGTATTATTTGTGCGAAATTCATAGCGTGAAAGATAAAAAAATATCTGCATTCTATTTTTGTATTTTAGTGAGTCGAAAAAAAATAACAAAACCTGGTTACCTTTTTCACTTCGCCTACATAAAGAAGAAAAAACAGTATGCAAGACAGCGAAATAATAGCATCTATTAGGCGAGGCGAAAGGGAAAAAGCCATTAAGGCACTTTACAAAGAATTCCCTAAGATTAAGCACAATATCACCACATCGGGTGGTGATAAAGAGGCAGCCGAAGAAATTTTTCACGACAGTTTATTGTTATTGATAGAGAAGGTGAACGACCCATCATTTGTACTCAGCTCAAAACTTTCAACTTTCCTTTACGGCATAGCTAGGTTCTTGTGGAAAAACGAACTAAAAAAGAAAAATAAATATCATGAATTAGAATGGAGTGACACACTCATCCTCAATGAAGAGGACATGGGTTATGATTTTGAAAAAGAAGAACAATTCAATGCTTTAGAAAAAGTATTGAATTCGATTACCGACAAATGCCGCGAAATTTTCGAACGATTTTACTTCAAAAAAGAATCGATGGAAATGATAGCAAAAGCTCTTGAATTCTCTTCGGTGAATTCGGCCAAAACACAAAAATATAAGTGTATGGAACAGGCTATAAAAGCAGCAGCAAATGTTAAATCAAAAATCTAAGCCACTATGAGAACTTCACTTCAAAATATAGAACTGGTTGAAAAATATCTTTGCGGAGAATTAAACGCACAAGAGAAATTCGACTTAGAAAAAGCTTTACTAAACGATACCGATTTACAACAGCAATTGGCCTTGCAAAAAGACATTATGCGCACTGTACAGCGCATAGGTATGAAAAAAGAAATTCAAAAAGTAGCACGTTTCAACAAATTAGTAAAATTGAGTAAATGGCTGGCAGGCGGACTCATTGCAACAGCTATTATCATTGCCTCTATCTTACTATTTTCAAAAGAAGAAAAGAAAAATAATGCACCTCAACAAGAGAAAACTGAAACACTAGAAAACAAAAGTGTTGAAGCTCAAACAACACCAAATTCAGTTATTGCAAAAGCCATTACTACACCTAAAAATGTGTTGCCTCTTTTTATCGAACCAACAGTAAAAGGAGAAGAACCAAAGGTGAGTGATTGTTTCAACTTCTATGGCTTAAAAACATGGGTACAACCCGATGTTCAAAGTTACAATGTGAATCCGAAAGAAGGCGCTACCATTGAAGGAAAAGAAGGAACATTGATTATTATTCCGAGCAATGCTTTTATAAATGACAACAATGAAATCGTGAACGACAATGTTCAATTTGAATTGGTTGAAGCACTCACTTTAGAAGATATCGTATTGTATAATTTAGGCACTACATCGAACGGAAAATTATTGGAAAGTGGTGGAATGTTGCACATCAATGCAACTTGCAACAACCAGCAAGTGAAGATCAATCCGGCTCGTCCGCTTTACATTGAAGTGCCCACCAACGAAGTGAAAAAAGACATGATGGTGTTTGAAGGAAAAACACAAGAAAATGGAAAATTGAATTGGGAAAATCCGAAATCTTTGAAAAAATATTTGGTGCATGTTCCATTAAATGATTTAGATTTTTTACCCGATGGATTTGCAGCGAAAGTAGAAAGTTTTATGCCGTACAAAGGATATACAAAAGCAACGAAAAAGTTGGTGGATAGTTTGTATTATAATTTAGATAGTGAAAGATATTTAGGTAAAGTTGCATTATTAAAAAGGCAAAACTCTGGTTACAAATCCAAAAGAGATACATTAAAATATGGAAATATTCAAGTTTTAACCGAAGCAGAAGCAGCATTAAATGATTCAAAAAATTCCACGCATTGCGGCATCAACCCATCTTCCATTCAAACTATAAAGACTAAAGAATATAACAATTCATTTGTTGCAACGAAAGAATTTGAAGACCGCATTGCAGCGCTGCACAAACTAGAAAATGGTGATGAAATGCTTAGCATTTACATAGAACATTTAAAAGATGATTTGTGCATTTCTGATTCAATTGTAGCTTCAAAACTATATGGGAATGACCAGATCATTTTTGAAGACTTTGCAATGCAAAAATGTACCAATGTTAAAGATGCACAAATTTACCAAGAACAGCTTTCAGCCTATTACATCAAAAAAAGAAATGAAAGAATTGCTGCTCAAAATGAATTGGCAGCAATACTGAAAAATAAAAAAACAAATGAACTACAGGCTATAACAAAGGGCGCACAAAATATAAATACAGTAAGCCTTGCCAATTCGCTGGCTAAATCAACCGTAGCAACTGGCAATGTGTATTCCTTTCAATGGTCGAAATTTGGCTGGGCAAATATCGATGCTTACTTGCATTTACTGTCGAAAGGAGTTTACAACGTTAATATGAAAGTGAACAATGGCGTAGGAACTACAGAGGTCTATCAATGGTTGAACAGCATCAACACTTTAACTCCACTTCAGCTTTCTAATGGAAATTGTACAGCGCTATTTCCAAAAGAAAATACCATGGAAGCAAGAAGAATGGAGAACACATATTGTTTGGCGATAAGTAAAAATGGCGATAGCTACCAGTGGTTTGAAAAACGATACAATCCTTATCAAACAGAGCAAGTTATTATCGAGATGAAAAATCTATCTATATCAGAAATCAAAGAAAGATTGCGCGCTTTTAGTCCGGGCAATGACTTAACTCAGCGCATTCAAGAAGTAGAGCAAATGGCATTATTACAAATTAAACTACAACAAGAAGCCGCAGAAAATTTGAAAAAACTAGAACAATTAAAAAAAGAAAGAGAGGCTGCGATCGCATTAGAAAATCAGCGAATGGAGGAGTTAAGAAAGATTGCTTTTAGGTGTTATGAATGCGTTACCCCAAAAAAATTAGAACAACCAAAAAACATCATTGATATGCAACAAAAATTAGGAGAGCACTAAAATCCCTTCACAAGACACAGATCTGGAGCCCGAGCCATGTGAAGTTGGAAGACAAAATTTAAAGCCTCACCACCTCGTCAGCCAAATCAAACAAATATTCTTTGTGTGTAATCAACACCACAATTCCTTCTTTTTTGATTTCGTTGATCGTGTTTAAGATAATGTCTTCGTTCTTTCTATCAAGAGTGTTGGTAACTTCATCTAAAATGATGAGAGGCGTCTTTCTAATGATGGCACGAGCGATGGCCATACGTTGAAGTTCACCGCCAGAGAATCCGCGATTGTCTTCCTTCACCGTAGTGTCTAATCCATTTGGTAGTTTATCTAGCAAACTGCGCAATCCTGCTTTATCCACGGCAGCGTTAATCTCCTCATCTGAATAATCTTCAAAAAAAGTAATGTTTGCTTTAATTGTTGATCCAAACATCACTGTATCTTGTAAAACATAAGAAGTAGAAGACTGATAAAACTTTAATTCATCGGTCGATTTAACTTCGCCATTGATAAGTATCTCTCCACTTTTCGGAGTAATGAGTCCGCAAATCAAATCAGAAGTGATGGTTTTACCTACTCCACTCGGACCGGTAAGCACGTAGAACTTACCTTTTTCGAATTTGATATTAATGCCTTTTAAAATCTCTTTTTCATCAAATGAAAAATGGATATTTCGCAATTCAATACTATCAATTGCTTTAATCTCTTTACTCGCAGGCATAGTATTTTGGTGCTGCTCAGCAATAGCCAGAATCTCTGAAAACTTCACATAAGACGGAATCATATTAGTGATGTGAGAAGTAACCTTCACCAGACTTAAAGTTTGAGAGATCACGCGCGAAAACAATACAAGCAGCACGAGCAACGATCCAATAGTAATAGCAGTAAAAGTTAAGCTATACCAAATGATCGCAATTACTAATGTAGAAGCGCTTAAAGTGTAAACTAAATCACTTAATGCTTCAACCCTAGCCCTTCTTTCTTCATTAAAATATTGTCCTTGTAAATGTTCTTTAAACTCTTCACTACGCTTCATTTCCAAACCATGTAATTTAAGAAGTTTAATGCCCTTAAAAGTCTCATTCAAATACTTTTGAATACCTTCAGAATTCTTGATTTGTCCACGACCCAAATCATAATTTTTTCTAAACACGAAACGCTGTAAAACGAAAAGAATGGAAAGAATAAAAACTAGAACGGCAGTTAACTTAGCTGAAATCCAAAAAGCAAATACTATTTGAATAACAATCAGGATAATGTTTTGAATCAGCTGAAAAATTTGTGTAGCCAATGAACGCAACTGACGCGCTTCTGTATTGAGCATATTGAGCAACTGAGAAGATGGAACTTTTAGATAGAATTCCCAATTGGCATGCAACAATTTTTGTATTGAATCGACATTAATTTTATTAGAAAATTTAGCGATGGTTCTCTGTGTATATAGAATTTGAAGCGCCTTAAAAAGCGCAAACATCAACAAAATCAAAAAATAAAGTAAGAGCAAGTTACCAAGAGTTTGCTCAACATCTAAATACTCAAAAAATGGTGTGAAACGAGATTTTGTTTTGTGTTGAAAAGCTTCAAGAAGAGGTATAACCATCACGATACCTACACCTTGAAACACAGAAAAAGAGATGCCCAATAAAATAATAAGTATCACTTTCCAACGAAAGTGGGAAAGCATTAAACGAAAAAAAGAAATTACCGCCTTAATTTTTTGCATGGTGCAAAAGTCGGCAATTTAATTGAAATAGACCAAAGATTATGAGTGCGCATTACGCGTTTCAATTCCTGCAAATGAAAATCCGCTTAAAGTCTCTGATACAGATTCTTCGTTCAATAATGGCGTTACCCAAATTTTCTTTTTCATGTCTAGTATTTTAAACAAAAATAGCGCTTACAAACCAAATATCAAAGTCATTTAAATTTTAAGACGAAATTGATCTGTTTTACAACTCTGTATATTTCATGACACGAATAGTTAACAAAATCTTGAGGCGAACTATTTAAAAGTGGAAGCAAAGCTGACATACTTCTATTTTGAAAAATCTTTTGGCGAATTTTGTCACATTCCTCATTTGAAAGACTGGGTAAGGAGTGTTCGCGCAAAAAACTAAAATCTGTTTGAACCATTATGTCGGCAATATGTCGTGAATCATCAATTGAAATATTGTCTTTACTAACTGCAATAAGTGGGAAGTATGAGCTTAGCACTGGAAACAAATTATTGATAAAAATTTGGCTCTCGTGATAAGTACGTTTAATAGCTACATACTGATGTACAGATTTCACATCAAAAAACTCACACACATTAGAATCGAAAGTAAATTTCAAAACTTTGGGTTTTGTAAGTATAACAGTATCATTTGCAGCATCAAAATACCAATTACCCATTTGCATTGATGTTTGAAAAACTTCATGACGTACTTCGCCCCAAATCACTTTAAAAACCCCTCCTTCTTTAACAAATTGATGCAGTGGATAAAATGGAGAACTGTCATCATGAAGCTCAATTTCTTGAAGATAATTGAAAACAATCTTAGTTATTTCATAGCATCTACCAAGGGGATAAATCTTACTAGCAACCCTGGCAATCTTTAACTTTTGCTTCCTGACTTCTGCGATCAAAAAAGATTTTTTTTCTCCTTCCAACTTGTTGGTTTCTTCTGTAAACCAAATCTCATCTATTATCTCCCTTAAGGCATAAAAGGCCTTTTCAAATGCATTGGCATTTGGGGTAATATGCCGTTCACTTAGCAGCATCTGAAGCCCATCTACTGTTGCGAGCGCATTTTTTTGATACTTACCAAACATTTTTCTTTGCTAAAAAATTAAAAAATAGACTAAGTTTGTGACCCTGTGCAAATTAATAAAAAAGATATCATACGCTTTAAAAAAGGCTTAAAAGTTGAGTTTACCGAACTAGGTTGGTTGGTAAAGCACGAGGGACGCAAATTGCCTCTTAACCACGCTTCACTTATCATTTTAGACATCTTTAGCAAATGGATTAGCATTGAAGAGGGAACGAAACTAATGGCCGAAAAATGTAATCACAAAAATAACTTCATAGGAATAAGTTCAAATTTCCATGAACTTCTTAAACTAGGATTTTTTGAATTTAAGCAAAGTAAAAAGAATACTTTCGGCTTTCACAATGGTAAATTCGATTCGTTTCCGGTGCATATAAGAATGCTGAACGACAAATGTAGAACACTAGCTTTTCAGAAAGCCATCAAAGAAATCGTTAGCAAAGATGATGTTGTTTTAGACATTGGTACAGGAAATGGAATTTTGGCTGTTACAGCAGCGCTATGTGGTGCCAAGCATGTGTACGCTATCGAAAGAACAGAATTCATAGAGGTTGCTCGGGCAGTCTTCAAAGCCAATAATGTAGAAGATAAAATCACCTTAATAAATGGTGATTCTACAGCTATTGAGTTACCAGAAAAAGCCACTGTTCTGGTAAGCGAAATCATCGGTAATGATCCATTCGATGAAGGCATATTAAATACCTTTCACGATGCTAAAGTGAGGTTACTTACAAGCGATGCGAAAATCATTCCATCAAATATTAAAATTTTTGCTATTGCAGCAGAATGTGAGGAGAAAAAATACAATCAACAGTACCTTTCATCACAAAACATTAACAATTGGAAATCATGGTATGGCGTTGACTTTGGTTCTTTTTTACACTTTTACAATAGCGATGAAGTACAAAAATTAACCATCAATAGCAGACAAGCGAAAAATTGGAAAATGTTATCTGATGCTATTGAACTTTGCCATGTCGATTTCAGCACCGACGGAAATTCTGTTGAAGATAAATTTTGTGATCTAATAATAACTGAAAATGGGACTTTCTCATCTGTTGTGGTATTTTTTGAAGCACAACTGTCGGCTGATACAAAATTAAGCCTTCATCCTGCACAGGTAGATGATAGCAACCACTGGCAATCTCAGCTTTTCATTAAAAAGGAAGAAAATGTTAATGTGGGCGACCACTTTGAATTGAAATTTCAACTTAAAAAATTGAAATCACACATCACTATTGTAAGAAAACCAATACTGTAATAAAAACAAATGCGCGATTAAGAAGCGAACATATACCTATTCGCAAAATTATCGCGCATTAAACATTCTAAGATAAAACCAGCACTTCGCTTTTAATCATATTCTGAATAAAAGGTAGTACTTCTTTCTCACAGGTTGCTTGATCAATTTCATACTCTTCAATCAACGAACTCACAATCTCAGAAATACTTTTAGGTGCATCTAAAAACCCCCAAATTGACTTACCTGTTTCATTTAATGATGCATATGCCCCTGTCTCAATATTCATCATTACTAATTCCCCATCAACTTCGTTAAAAACAAAATTGTCGCTTCTCGCGATTTTCTGATTCAAATCCATACTCAAATTATTTTCCGTAAAAGTAGCATCTTTTTTCAACTTTCGCCACTAATTTTTCTCCATCTTTTTGGCAAAAAAATACATTTTCAAATATTCCTTTCTCATTTCTTCATCATTACTATTTGCTAATTCCTGCAACTTACTATCATCTAAATAATTTGTAAACTCCGAATGGTTTTTAATGTCAAAAAAAATGCTTTTAACTCTTGGTAAATTCTCAATTAAATACTCATAAGCAAAGGGAGTTGTTGGAACTTTACTTTTGTGCACAACAAGTAATTCACGTGGCACCAAATTAAAAACATATTTTTTGTACAAATACCTAGTTTTGCCCTTTGGAGCAAGAGTAGAAAATGGCAAATGATGAATATAATCCACTAAACGAACATCAATCATTGGAAAGCGATAATCAACCTTAAAATGTTTCCCCATCAGCACATGATTGAATGTTCTAGATTGAATACCCATATGTGTAAAATTCAACAATTGATAAGTGCGAATATCGGTGCAACTTTTAAGATAATACCTTAACCCAGGCAAATTACTCAAATCATATTTGTCAATTAATGATTTCTTTAAGGCTTGGTTCTCCAAAAGCTCTCTTTGTTTCCTAAGATTTTTATTATAAAAACCTTTTCTGTTCCAACATTTTAAAGCATATGCAATAAATCTTGGAATACTTTTAAGCACACTATGGCGTCGGGTAAGATCTTTCCACAAATCAAGATATCTTTTCTCATATGCTAAAGGTTCTGGAAATCCGCCACAAGTATTGGTAACAATTTGATCACCAGCCCAGCCAGAAAGCATTACGCCTATTTCCTTTTCTTGTGCATATTTTAAAAAAGAGGCTGTAAACATGGGTACTCCATTGCTTTCATAATCATCATACACTTTGAGAGACACCTCTATAAGCTCATCTATAGGCAAATCCTTTTCATTAATCGGAGTAAAATATTCCTCTATTCCGTACTTAGCGCATAACTCGCGAACAATATGAGTATCATCTTTTTGCGCTTGCGTTGAATTTTCTGGTTTGGCATAACAAAAAGAATAAAAAGGATAATTTTTACCAAGAATCTCCATAGCTGTTGCAGCGATACCAGTAGAATCTAAACCACCGCTAACCTCGGCTCCTAATTGACGATAAGTGCGCAATCTAGTTCGAACACTTTGAACAACCAAGCGATTAAATTCTGCTTCTTGCTCTTCCACAGAATCGGGTACTTTCGTATTTAAATCGCCCAATTGATAATATTTCTTCCGCTCTACTTTACCACTTTTAAAAGTAAAATAATGGCCCGCGGGAAGCAAAAATATATTTTCATACATAGTAGAATCCTCGGGAATCAACAATGCAGAAAATTCACTTACGATATAAGCTTGATTGAATTTCTTCTGAAAATTTGGAAAGGCTAAAATTCCCTTAATCTCAGATGCAAAAACCAATTCATTATCTACCAAAGAATAATACAAGGTTCTTACCCCAAAGTGATCTCTTGCTGCAAATATTTCATTGGTTTTGGAATTCCAAATTACAAATGCAAAATCGCCATAGAGCTTTAAAGGTGCCTTTTCTCCATACTTCTCAAAAGCTCGAGCAACAAATTCAATGTCACTATGTTTAGAAATATCATTGATATTTAAATCAATCGCTAGGTCTTCCCTATTATCTATTCTGCAATCGGCAACCACAAAGTAATCTTTGTATTTAAATGGTTGCGGAGAAATCAAACATTCGGGAGTTTTATACAATTCCAAGGCGCCTAAAAAAATATCTTTAGTAGAAAAGATCGCCTCCCTATCTGGCTCCCAATGACGCAAAGCATCACCCATCAAATCACTAGCAAGAACCTTACCAGTGTATCCGTAAATTGTCGACATACGTGCCTAATTTTGAAAATTAAATTTCTCATTTCTGTTATTCCACCATTCAACATAAAGCTTCATTTCTTCATCGGTAGGAATAACGCTAGTTTTAATATTATTTGCTTTATCATAATCGTAAGCTTCACTAATCCAACCATACATATTTCCCGGTGGTTTTGGCTGTGATGCTAGGTACAGCGGAACAAATGGCTTAATTGCCTCCCTAAAAATGTAACGATTCATGCCATTGTGAAAAAAAAGATGCGGCGGCAATGCAATAGTGTATTGCAACAATCTAATATCTAACAAAGGATATCTGTACAACACATCAAATTCGCTAGCAGCCATGGTAGTATGTTCACCGCGCAATGTTAAATCGCCACGATTGACTCTATCGAAAATAGCCTTTCGAAGCGGTATATATTTTTTTCTTGGTTTACTTCTTGGCAAAAAATATTGCACCGATTCGGGATACTTCTTTTGCAGCCACAAATGACCAAGTTCAATAGATTTATTCAACTTCGAAATATCTTCCTTATTCTTAAAAGGAGAAGCGATCCACAAGTTAACAATCGCGGTAAAAAACTTATATGTCGTTCTAAAAAATGTTTTATGCAAAAATTTCAATTCCTGCCATGCCTTTAAAAAATTACCTTCCACTATCATTTGCTGAATCACCATCACAGCGCCTTTATAACTTGCGCAATGATCACCGCCATTTCCGCTCAGCATTACTTTAACACCATCAGATTTTGCTGCACGGTACAAGTCTCTACTGAAAAGTGAATAGTGGCTTTGTGAAATGCCATTGCGCAACAAAAATGTTGGATCGGCCACGGCACACATGCCTTTCATTTCTATTGGAGCATAGGTGTGTTTGTAAGGTTTTAAATGTTTTAAAAACCTTTCAATTGCCGGCTTTTCACTCGGATTGTTATCGTCTACTGCTGCATGAGCGTAGGTATATAAATCTATGTTTTTACCCTCAATGTGCGCTTTCGCTATTGCAGCTATTGACGTGCAATCAATACCGCCACTAACTTCAGATCCTAACTTTACGTCGCTTGGTATTCTGCATTCCACCGCCTCCTTCAAGATCGCTCTAAATTCGGCAATATAGTCTTCATCGCTTTTTTTAGGGTGACGCTTTTTAATATCTAATTGCCAATACTTGGTAAGTTTAGCTTCGTCATTTAGATAAGTTAAAAAATGACCGGGAAGAACTTTCTTGATGTATTTGTAAAAAGTGCTTTCAAAATTTCCTGGAAAACCACCTACATAGTTGGCTATCCATTGGTCATCTTTTTGCAAGTTGATATTAGGTAAATCAATCATTAAACGTTGGTCATTCGACACAACGAACATGTTTGAATCATTGTAATAAAACAATGGAAAAATACCCATATGATCGCGAACAGCAATAATTGATTTTCCAAAAAAAACGAAAGAAAAATCACCTACAAAATCTTTCAAAAAATTAGATGGACTCTCTTCCAGCCCCTTTTCTAGTTCGTTTAAGCCTTTGTCTTTTTGGTATGAATAAACATTGCCAATAACTCTTGATGATGCAAAATTTCCCTTAGTAAAAACATTCGGCTCTTTCTCTTTAAATCCCAAGGATTTGAAGTCGCCCTTCTTATCATAAACAACACAAAATTGACTGTATACATTCATTGTGCGAATATATGAATTTTGCATCTCTATTTCACTTTCAATGAGTATCTTCGTGCAAAAATCGTGAGAATGCGAATAAGGAAAAATCCACAATTGATGAATATGAAATTAAAGAACTTAGAGTCGGGCCTAGGCAAGGGTGTTGCAATGGAAGGATTGCGTTTAGTAAGTTCATTAGCTATAATAGGTTCATAATATGGTTGGAGGTTTTTTATTTGCTCATCATACCGCATCAAGAAAGGGAGAGCATATTTTAAAGTATTTGGGTCCGGAAAAAGCACATCATCAATTCAAAAATATTGATAATAACACTTTTTGCGGTCAGATGACATTATCGATTTACAACAACGCAAACATTGCCACCGAACAAAATCAAACCTTGGTAGGAATGGCCTTGTTAAATAATAGAAATGAACTTACTTCACTATTAAATCTTAAGCGAGATGTAAGCGACCAATTCATCATTTTGCGCGCTTATCTAGCGTTTGGAAAAGATTGTTTAAAGCGATTGCACGGTCAATTTTCATTTGTAATTTATAACGATGAAAACAAAAATGTGTTCGGCGCTAATTCTTCTGCTGGCGGACCGCGACTATTGTATTACTTCAATAATGAAGAATTTGTAGCATCCACAGAATTGAAATGCGTTTTGCCATTTGTACCGCAAAGAAAACTTAATAAAGATTTCATTATTGCCCATGTGCAAAACTGGATGTTAGAGCCAGAAAATTCGGCCTACGAAAATATTCTACACCTACCTCATGGATGCGCTTTTACTGTAGAAAAAAATGAATTTAAAAAGTGGACGTATTACGTGCCAGGAAAAATAGCTCCAGTTCGCTTTAAGAACAAAGAAGAATATTACGAAGCAGCAAATGCCTTAACTAGCAAGATTATAAGTGGTTACGTCGAACATAATTTAACGCCAGGCATTCAAATGGGAAGCGGCTTAAGTTCTTCGCAAATTGCTTGGAATTTAAGGCAACTTTACGGTGAAAATCTAAACGCCGTATCCTATATATTACCTCCTAATTATGAAGGAAACGCAAAAGATGAAAAACATCTTACCGAGATTTTACAAAAAGAACTTCAACTCAACTTGCATTATGTAAATGAGCCTGCTTTTCCTGAGCCATTTGGAAATCATTTAGAAAAGAAGTTTTGGGAACAAGATAGCATGATGGCTAACCCAATTGGCAGCGACCATGAAGTAGTGTATGGAAAACTAAAAGAATTGGGCACACAAATAATCTTCACTAGCGGTGGTAAAAATTTCAATTGGAGCGCCAGCGATGTTTATAGCTATTGGCTGCTTCATTTCAAATGGTTAAAAATCGTAAGGAGAAAAGCTATTACAAAATCAGTAATAGATTCGATGCCGAAAGCACTATTTAATCTACTTAAAAACAAAAACGCAAAGAAAGAATATTCAATACTAAATACTCATTTATTGAGCTTTAAAGATGCCGATAAATTAGAGCAGCAGCTCATTTCGGCACTACCTGCAAAATATGGATACCATGTTGCTGGCAATGATCAATTGCTGAAAATTGCACAATGGACTTACGGCATGAAGAAATATATGAGTGCTCAGGAACGACGCTATGATTGTGCTTTTGTAAATCCTTTGCATGACCCTCGATTACTAGATTTCAGTGTTTCCATTCCCGCCGATTTACATTTAAAGCGCAATTTCGGTAGAGAATTATTGAAAGGTAGAGTACCAGATCAGATTCGCAATAACAGAGAACAATATTCTTATCCCGCCGACATGGGAGAAAGATGGTGGAATTTAAAAAGTCATCTAAAGGAACATTTTGAGGCCATTAAGGAAAATGATGAGGTGTGGGAATACATCGACAGAAAAAAGATGTTGGAAAAATACAGAATTTTAGAAAATAATGCCCCTTACCTTTTCTGGAGAAATGAAAGAAATCATTTTTCTAAAACCATTATTCTAAGCAGATTTTTGCAATGGGAAAGATCTCAAAATGTGTAGAAGACTAAGCATCTATTGCTTTGTGAGGTCATTTTCGCTATCCTTGTAATGTAAATACAGCATCATGAAACATAAAAAAACGTGGAATACACCTTTACTGTTTAATTTGGAAGGAAGCAGCACTGAAACCGGTAGCACTAGAGCGCCCGGCACTGAGGCGGCACACGCGGTAACTAGTTGCCCAATGAACTCCTAGACTATTGCAGACACCATGTCAATTCCTATCTCCTTTTGGAAACATCACCCTATTTCTGATCAAAAAGGAGAAGTTTTAGCGCAAGAAACCATTGCCAACCAACAAAAATTCAACTTCGATATCGTTAAAATTACCCCTGCTGGCAGTTGGTTAGCTACTTGTTATGGTGTTAAAGACGAATTTCAAAGCGACTTTTTAGGTAGAAGAAATATTACGCATAGAATCATACAATCTATTGATGATTGGCTAACTCTTACCTCTTTCGATACAACACCTCAACCTTTAAAAGAACAACTGTTAGCGGCAACATTAACTTGCCGAGAAATAACAGAAAAGCCTGTGTATGCAACCGTTTTTTGTCCGCTCACCCAAGCCTTTCAATGTGCAGGATTAGACACTTTAAAAAAACATTGGAAAGAAGATAAAACAAAGGTTTTAAAAGGCTTAGAAATCATCACTAAAAACACGATTGAAGTACTACGACTTTTTAAAAAAGAAGGCATTAAAGGAATGTACTTTGTCACGCAAACGATGCAAGAAAGCATGTTCACGAAAGAAGAATATAATGAGATGGGCAAACCTTTCGACGCTGCATGCTTGAAGGAATGCGCTGCACTTTTTGAAAACACCATCTTTCATTTGCATGGTGAAAGAATATACCTGAGCATTGAAGAAAATATTCCAAATATTGAATTGCATTACGGACTCTCAGAAAATAATTTTACATTTTCTCAGCTACAAAAACTCACCCATTACCCAGTAATTCCAGGTATTCAGGCCAAAGATATTGTGGCAGCAAACACCATCGAAAAAGCACAACAAGTGCTTCAAAATATTAGTGAAGGAAAAAATATACCGCTGATTTCATGTGCATGTGTTTTGCCTTTAGAAGTGAGCGAGGAGGTAATCCATCTTTGGAGAAATTTATCGAAATGCTAAGCAAAAGTTGGATAGAACAAAGTGTTTTTGAAATATTTAAAAACATAGCCCATCGTTATCCCAAAAACATCGCGCTTCATTTCGAAAACGACAATATTACTTACCAAGATTTATTGCGGCAAATTGAAACTACGGCTGCAAACATCCAAGAAAGAAGCACAGAAAACAAAGCACCCATTGCGATATGGATGAACAATCATCCTGATTTCATTGTGGCTATGTTCGCTTGTTTAGCGTGTGGCATTCCATATGTACCATTGGATAATCATTTTCCACAAAGCAGAAACAGAGAGATCATTGAGCATGCCAAAGTGCAGTTCATTCTTGATAAGTTGGATGCAACAGAGAATAAGATTAATATTCCAAAAGGAACATCAGATTCACTTGCCTATATCCTCTATACTTCAGGTTCATCGGGCAAACCCAAAGGAGTATTTCAAAATCAAAAAAACATGTTGCACGATGTATGGCAATACATCAACAGCATAAAACTCACTTCTACCGACAACTGTACTTTATTCTATTCCCCATCAGTAAACGGTGCAATTAGAGATATTTTTGGCACATTATTGAGCGGTGCGTCTTTGTACATAAAAGATTTGAAGAAAGATGGATTACTGCAACTTTCTTCATTTATTGAAGAAAATAAAATTACCGTTTTGCATGCTATACCTCCTGTTTTTAGGACTCTTTTACAAGTAAATAACAATCATTATTTTTCAAATGTTCGGTTGGTGTATTTAGCTGGAGATAGAATTTTTAAGAGTGATTTCGAATTGTATAAAAAGCACTTTAAAGAAAATGCGCAATTGTACATTGGCCTTGGCTCAACTGAAAGTGCAACGATATACCGACAATGGTTTTTAAATCATGAAACAAAAGTAGAGAGCGATTTGGTACCCGTAGGTTATGCTGTGGAAGACCGAAATATCACAATACTTCCCGAAACAAATGAAATACAAGTGAGCAGTGCATACATGGCGCTAGGCTATTGGAATGACAAACCATTAACTCTGCAGTATTTTCAATTTAATGACAACGGCACAAGAACCTTTAATACAGGCGATGTTGGTGAAATTAATGCTGAAGGATTATTAGAATTTAGAGGTAGAATAGACAAACAAATTAAGATTAACGGACACCGCGTAGAAACAGATGAAATTCTTGCAAAATTAAAATCACTTTCCACTGTAAGAAATGCTGCGATAGTGATTCGTTCAGAAAAAATAATAGCCTATGTTGAAACAGAAACAGCTACAACCGAACATGCCTTACTTTCAAAGCTTAGCGAAATTCTTCCTGCATTTATGCTGCCCTATAAAATTTACATTGTAGCGGAAATTCCTTTACTAGCAAATTTTAAAGTCGACACAGTTAAGCTTAAAAAAATAGATGAAGAAAATAGCACAAAACAAATCATTTCATACAACTCGCTATCGATCGAAGAACGATTTAAAATCCTTTGGTGTAAATATGTATCAGAAGAATCATACAATAAAAATTGGAGCTGGAAAAGTGGTGGTGGCACCTCGGTAGATGCTGTAAATTTTTTAGTTGATATAGAAAAAACTTTCTCCATTTCATTTCCTTTTGAAATCATACACAATGAAATGAATGCTAGCGTTATCTTAGAAAATGTACAAAAAATAATTGAGCCGAATGAAAGCAGCAACATAAAGAAAGAATTACCTCTTGTTTTTGTATTTCACTGGTTGTGTGGATTTCCACCATCACATAGAAAAATAGTGGCAAGCTTAAGTAAGTATGCAGAGGTGAAAATTATTAATTATCCCGATTACATGGCTTGGAAAGAAGAAGACCAAAATTTCAATTTTTTTTGTGATGCCTTAGAAAAAAACATGGGTGATTTAACCCGTCCTGCTGTATTTATCGGACTACTTTCAGGTTCATATTTTGCACAAGAAATGTCTCGCAGATATAAAGGAACCGTATTACACAACATACAGTTCAATTGTGTAGCTCCAGAAAAAGGATTGTTAAAACAGAATAATATTCTGACTATAGGAAAAAATTTATGGAGGAAATTAAGTGGAGGAATGACGCAAGAAATGAAGGAGCATAGTAAATTGCTCCATACGACAAACCTCAAAAAGCTTAATACTACTGCTACGATTTTAGTTCTAAATAATACTATAGCAAAATACAACAATGCGTATTTAGGTTGGAATGCCTATTATGAAAAAATAGATGCTGTAAGATTTTCATTTAATCAAATACAAATGAGCGATAATGAAAATTCCAGATTAGAAATAGAGCAACAATTACTTAGACTAATATCTCCCCAGCATCATTAATATACCCCAATTCCAATAATGTATAAAAATGTCTGTCAACTAGCATTTGAGCTTGCTCTGCAGTAATTTCATTTCTCCATCCACCAGTTTGACCTTTGCGAAAAAAGGCTTCTGTTTTGGGTGGTTTTTCTTTAAAGCCTTTGTCGCTCTCTAAACTCTTTACTTTATCGAACTTACTAGCCTCTAATGCTTTCAAAATATCTTCATCAGCTTTGTTCCAACCCAACGTATCAACCACCTTTCTAAAAGTATTGAGTGAATCGTGCTTCATGTCTTCATAGCGCACTACTATCATTTCATCGCGATACAAGTTCTTCCAACTGTGGTAATAATCACTCCATGAGCCCATGTATTGTGCGACTTGCGTGCCCAACCTGTTTTTTGATTTTGCTAAAGTGTTCATGCCATCGCACAACATCCAAACTGCAGTTTTGATATCACAGCCCATATGGTTGGCGTAGGACGCCACCATATCAAAAGGATTGCGCACAATAAAAATCACCTTCTTTGTGACTTCCCTAGGAAAAGTAAGGATACCGCGATGAAAAGCTGCATCGTGCACTTTAACAATAACATCTTCTGCAAGCGTTGACGACCAATATTTGTATGCCTCGCCACGTAATTTTTGCACATCAATATCGGGCATATCAGACGTGAATACACCCAAATTAATGTCAATCAAAGCACGTGAAGAAGCAATTCCATTGGTAGCCTCTATTTCGTCTAAGTTTTGCAATTCATTTGAGCCAGTATGCAAAGCATGTAAAAAAAGGCGCATCCAAGTGTTTCCCGACTTAGGATAAGACGTTAGCCAAATAATTCTCTTTTGTGGAGTATACATTAGGCTTTGATGTTTTCAATCAATAATTCGTACATTTTCTCGAGATGTGCTTTGTCTAGCGGACGGTGATATTCAGTCATTTCAAGCTTACCTACAATATCATTCATCAACCCAAAGTGCAACTGGTTTAATGAAAATGCTTTTACCATCCAAGGTTTGTAGCTATTTACCTTTAAGCGCTGCAATTTCTCTTTGCCTTTAATTTGCTTAAATGAATACTCGAAATTGCGGTCTTCCACCAACAAATAGATTCTTTTTACGGGAACAGGCTCAATAGAAAAATCATCGCCCATAGGCACCAAAAATTTCTCCATATCACTTCGTAAATGATATTCTCCAGAGCCTTTCTTATTCAATAAGTGCAATGAATCTTTCCACAACTTAAATCGCGGAAAACAAGGGTGAACATACACTTTACCGTCTTCCACAAATAAATTCGCTATGTCGTCACCTACTGGCTGAAATCCGCGTTGTTGCAAACCCGCCATAGTAGTAGATTTACCCGCACCAGAATGACCAGTAAATAAATACGCTTCACCATTATGAATAACCCCACCACCGTGTAAAGGATAAAAGCCTTTCTTGAAAGACAAAACACCTAAGATGAATGTAAGAATGTACTTCTCAGCATCTGACTTTCTCTTTTCATCGATCAATTCTATGGTGATTTTAGAGTAACCTTCAACTAAATATCGAGCGATATCAGGCATTCTAAACAACACTTCATTTTCATTACTTGAAAACAAAGCCTTTTCATGCTTGGTATTGGCCAGCTCCTCAGGAACCTTTCCATAAGACAAAACCACATCTGTTTCCCCCTCTGTTAATATTAACTCGGGAAAATCAATTTCGGTTTCAATTATGATTCCCCCTGCGATGTACTTTTTTTGCATGGCGCAAAAATAAATCAAAATTAACTGAAATAAAAGCCTTTAACTTGCAAATAAATGAACTTTACAAAAGAAAAATTATCTTAGACGCACTTAATTTATGAAAAAAGACATCGTAAGTTTAAAAACAATTGTTATTGTTGGAGGAGGCAGCGCAGGCTACTTCACAGCTTTGTATTTAAAAAAGAAATTTCCCGACAAAAAAATTACGATAATTGAGAGTCCGAACATCCCCGTAATTGGTGTAGGGGAAGCCACAACTCCAGTAATTTTAAACTTTCTGCATAAAACTTTAGGCTATTCTGTACAAGAATTTTTTGCTCAAACAAAACCTACCTTCAAATTAGGAATTCAATTGCATTGGGGAAAAAGCGGTAAATATTATTATAACGACCCATTTGGCGCTACAGAGGCTCACAATGCAATATATTATACAAACAACATTAACAATTGCTCTTTGTCTTCTATGCTAATGGATGACTGCAAAGCGCCTTTCATCAAAAATAAAAATGGGGAGATAAAACCCATAAAAATACCTCAGGGCTTTGCTTACCATATCGACAATAAATCGCTGGTAAAGTACTTGCAAACCAAATTGCAGGAAAGCGGCTGTTTTTACATTCGTGAAAATATTGAAAAAGTCGTCACTGTAGAGAATAAAACCGGAATTAAAAATTTAATTACTGATAAAAATGAAGTGCTCACCTATGACATTTATATTGATTGTTCGGGGTTTGCATCTTTATTACTAGGCAAAAGTTTAGAGCAAAAATGGATTGATTATTCGCCAAGCTTAAAAACCAACAGAGCAATTATTGGCACGCGTGAGCATTTGGGTGACATTAAACCTTTTACTACGGCTACAACACTTAATCATGGCTGGCTATGGAACATTCCTACACAATTAGAAGACCATTTGGGTTATGTGTTTTCTAAAGAATTTTGCAGTGATGATGAGGCATTTCACGAATTAAGACAACATTGCAGTACCGTAAATAATGAGAAAATTATTTCATTTAAACCTGGTAGATATGAAAAAAGCTGGGTTGGAAACACGATTGGAATAGGAAATGCTTTTGCATTTGTGGAACCATTAGAATCAACAGGAATACACATGATTCTTCAACAAATAAAAAAAATTGGAAAAAAGTTAGAAAGCACTGAAGAGTTAAATTACGCTCAAGAAGATTTCAATAAAAGTCTAAATAACTCGTGGGATTTCATAAAATGGTTTATTGCACTTCACTTCCACTTTAACAAACAAATAGATAGTCCATTTTGGAGAAATTGCAACACTAACATCGACATTAGTGGGGCACAAGATTATGTTGACTATTTTATGAAAAACGGGCCGATTTACAATAAAAACGACCATGACCTGCACAAAAAATTAAATATAGATAACGTATTTGGGGCTTATTCATTTGATATTCATTTGATTGGTTGCGGCATTAATGAGCAATTCTTTCTGCAAAACAAAAAACAAAATTCAGAACAATGGCCCACAAAATTTGCTATCAACAAAGCATTGGTGCAAAAAGCAATACCACACGCTGAAGCTCTTCAATTTTTGATGGAAAACCCTTGTGATTTCATTGCAGATTGGTTCAATACACCTCTTTAATATTGAATCATTTAATAAATTGCAGATATTTCAATTTTTTATCTTTTCCTTCTCGATATCTTATGCTATAATTAGGAAAATCCTTTACCGCATGAGCAATAGCCATTTCTACTTCTGTTTTACCTAGTGCATGGGCCAAACAATGAAATTTACCACCACCAAAAACTAAATTTTTTTTCGCAGAATTTTCAATATTGAAATGGGGAGATGCATTAAAATTAGAATCATTTCTATGGGCATCATCTATAAGCAAAACAATTCTCTGTCCCGGCTCAAAATTATAGCCTTCGAGAATAACCTCAACATTGACTTTTCTGAAAACACTTATAGTAGGAGATTTCAGACGACCTACTTCCCAAAATACTTCCTCTATAGCGGCAGGATGATTAAGCAAGTATTGCAACTGTGTTGGATTTTCGTACAATAATTTTAAGCCATTGCAGATCATTACTGGTGTAGTTTCAAAACCACCCGAAAACATTGCCAAACATAAATAAAAGTAATCCTCTGTATTGATAACATTGGATTTAACCAACTCTAATAATTTAGAAATAATTCCTTCTTCATCGGTTTGTTTAACACCAGCATAATAATCTGCAAAGAAATGCATGAGCGACATGATTTGGCCAACCATTTCGGGTGAATGCATCTTTACGACTGGGGTGGCTGCCAATTTCTGCAAGGCTAATGAGCATTGATTAAAACGCGCCACATCATAATTTTAATACCCATTGAGCGCATAATACCATAAGTAACAATAGGCATTGCAAATTCACTCATGAGGTAAAAAGAACTTCTTTCTCGCAAAGCTGTTGTTTGCTTTTCAATGAACAAACTCAATTCTCTTTGGAGTTGTTCCTCAGAAAATCGATTAAAGAAAGGCGCTAATTCGCTTCTCAATCGTTTATGAATAGGTTCATCAGATCTTGTTTTGAAGGGATTTAGCAAAACCCCATATGAAATCTTGTGTAATTTGTGAGCCAATGTTCCTCCAGTGGCTGAAAACAATATGCTCTCCCATGATTGCAGCTGAGGGGAAACAGCTAGGGGCCGAACAAATAATGAAAAATGAGGCGACTGCAATATTTTTTTGCACAAAGAATAATCACTTATTCTCCATTCATTAAGTTCTTCATTAAATGATACCTTGCTATTGCTGTTGATTGCCATCTTTAAATAAAGGATTTACTTGTAAAACAAATAAAAAATATCTAGATTTGCTGCACTTTAATTAAAAACATCGATTTTATGAATCAAGAAACTAAAAAAACATGGGTTAGTCCTGAATTGAAAGATATTTCTATTGATAAAACTAATGCGGGGAGCTATCGAGGTGGCCCAGAAAGTTTTCACAGTGGTTCTGTAACTTATGCTTCTTAAAATTTCGATTAAGTTCTATAATCAAGAATATCTTTATCAAACAAAAAACACCTTAAAACTAAGGTGTTTTTTGTTTGATATATTTCATGATTAATAAATAAATTCGGTAAATGCCTCTTCCGCTTTATCTAGTAAATACAATTGAAAAAGATTTGTTGATGTTAACTTCACCTCAGCAAATGGAGGAAATAAAAAAACTTTGCTTCTTACTTCCCGATTTTAACAAAGTAGCTTTTGAGTTCGATTTATTGCATGCAAACGGAATCGATTTCCATTTAAACTTGAAGATAGATGATAATGTAGATGCCATTTTACAACAGCTCAAACAATCTACTTTACACCAAGATGAAAAATGGAAACCTCTGCTTTCTTTAATGGAACGCTGGTTAGAAGAAAAACACATACTTAACAGGTTTATAGAAGGAATGTATTTGGAATTTGACACTTCTGTCGATGCTAATGAACTCTCTCTTCCTTCAACCTTTTTTAAGATAAGTTCTAAAAGAAATAAAAGCGATGCCCTCCAACTTAGTAAAGAAATAATTACAAGCTTAAAAGGAGAGACATTTTATACGAATAATCAACAAGTGCTTGAAGCTTGCATTTTCAATGGACCAAACGGAAGCTACTTGGGTTATTTAGGTTTAATGCTTTCACGACCAATAGAAGTTGTTCGCGTCAACCTTCACAACGTTCCACCCAACGATTTGCTTCCTTTCTTAAAAAAATGGGGCTGGACAGGTAATGAGCTGTTGGTGCAAGATAATTTTAACAAACTTGTTGAAATAAGTGACAATGTAATTTTGAGTTTTGATGTCTATAAGAATCAAATTCTACCGCGCATTGGCATTGAAGCTTTTATTCTTAATATGCCCTACCGCGACCCCAGATGGGACTTTCTTCTTTCGTGGTATGTAAAAGAAGGCTTGTGCAGCCCAGAAAGTAAAAACATCGTTACGCAATGGAATCGCACCTTCTTTCCCTTTGATGATATAGAATGGCACGAAGCACTAATACTTAATTCGCTGGATAAGCATAAAGAACAGTTCTCTATTTTAAAACAACTCACCTACCACAGCAAAATTTCTATTGATAATAATGATGTAAAAGCGAAGGGGTATTTGGGTTACGGACAAACATGGATTTCAAATAGCATAAAAAAAATAGCGCCCAACACAAATTTTTCCATTAGCAATGCAATAGATAAAGGCGTTGCGTATTTAATTGCAAACCAACAGCAATCGGGCTATTGGAGAGATTACTTGCTGCCCCCAGGAACAAGTGATCAATGGGTAACGGCTTATATTGCCAATATCTTATGCATTCTTCCACAATCCGATGCCAAAAAAGCAGCAAATTTAGCTTGGCAAATGCTTAAAAAGTCATTTCGAGAAAACGAGGGTTGGGGCTATAGTTTTCTTACACCAACCGATGCCGATAGCAGCTCGTGGACTTTACTACTCGCTGAAAAAATAGATTCTGATTTCTTGAATCGAAACAAGAATATTCTTTTACAATACCTCTCTGAAAACAATGGCGTTGTTACCTACTATAACAAAGAATCAATAAAGGAAAATGCTCAACTCGATAAGCACACTTCTGTAGACGGTTGGACCGCCGAACATTTATGCGTAAGCGCAGTTACAGCTCAAATACTTGCCGAAAAAATATTGCCCTTTCTTTCTTCCAAACAACATGAAAAAGGGTACTGGGAAAGTTATTGGTGGACATCACCTATCTATGCAACTTATATGGCAATTGTAGCTTATAAAAAAGCTAGCGTATCCATACCAAATGAAATAGAACTTAAACATTTTGTGCAAGAAGAAAAAGAACTTTTCTTACAGCATATTTCGCAAAATAAATCATGCAATTCTTATTATCTTTCCTTACTTATTTGTACTTGCATGGAATTGAATGAAAAGAGTGATTTACCCATTTTGGTAAATCATGTAATAGCTCAAATATGTCCCGATGGCGAATGGAAAGGTTGCAGTGAATTACGCGTGCCAAAACCAGAAATAACTCATCCAAAAGCAAAAGAAGACTATTTTATAGTGAACGATCATAATAATCTTTTCACCACAGCCTCTGTTGTAAAGATGCTACATCAATATCAACAACATGAAATTCAACCCATCTAGTCGCGATATAGAAAACCCTTACGCTCTCTATGAATTGATGAGGGAACACGATCCTTTGCATCAAAGCGAAGAAGACAAAATTTGGTACACATTTAATTACGAATTGGCAGAATTCTTCTTTAGAAACAAACAATGTCTTCACCACAATATTACAAGAGCAGAAAAAAAAGAATTTGGCGCTACATGGGAAGAACTTTTCAAAAGCGGACAAGATTTTTTTAAGTTGGGAAAGAAGGCAGAAAGCTCATTTTTAAGTTGGTTCATTTTTTTCGACGAGCAACGTCATGCTTCATTTAGAAAAATACTGAGCAAGTATTTTTCTCCTAAAAATATGGCAGCAATGGAAGCGGAAATAAATCAGTACTCCACAGTACTTTTCGAAAAACTCTTTTCGAAAAAAGAATTTGAATTTAATAAAGAATACGCACGCCCATTTGCTTTTAAAGTGCTGGCATCGCTTTTAGGAATTCCTGAATCTCACCAAAAAACAATTTTTCCTCTCACCGATCACATGGCCAACATCATACTAATTCATCCAAGTAAACAAGAAAAGGCCACTTTACATTTCGCTATTATTGCGCTGGCTAGAGAGTTTAATAAATACATCACCAAAGAAATTTGTGCAACTAAAAATAGCCTAATCGATATTATGCTGTCGATGCATCACGACAACGAATTAACGGCCGATGAATTTATTACCCAATGCGTATTTTTAACCGCGGCCACAGAAAGCACTTCTGTATCGAGCGGGAATAATATTTTCAATTTTAAGAATCAACCAGAATTAAATAAAATTTTACTAAACGACCCTTCAACCTTGCCTTCCATTATGACAGAATTGATACGTTTTGATGGTCCGGTGGAGTGCTCAATTAGAATTGCTACTGAAGATATCAATATTTATGGAAAGGTGATTAAACAAGGTGAAAAAATTGGAATTTTGACTGGGGCTGCCAATCGCGACCCACAGAAATTTGCCAATCCCAACGTATTGAATATTCATCGTAAAGGAGAAGAACATCTATCCTTTGGAATAGGAAGACACCATTGCTTAGGTGCTTACTTAGCGAAAGTAGAAAATGAGTGCACGTTGATGAATCTTGTTAAGCATTACCCAAATTTCTACATTAAAGAAAAATCACCCGAAAGAATTAGTTCTTTTGGAATTCGTGGATTTAAAAAATTAACTTTTTGTATCGATTAACATGAGTAAAGTATTTAATCCATTTGCTGAAGAATTCCTTCAAAATCCCTACCCTTGCTATAAAGAAATGCTTGAGCATAAGCCTGTTTACTTTTGGGAAGAAGAGCAAAAATGGGTACTTTTTAAATACGAAGACGTTAAGGATTTAATGCGCAACAAGAATTTTTGTCCGCCAGGAAAATACAACAAAAACAATCTTCCATCCTGGACCAGTATTTTTTCAAATGGAAAAAATACCGACCTTGAATTATCACTACAAAAAGCAAAATTTATTGTTCAAGATTGGCTGGTACTTGCTGAAGAAGAAAAACATTTGCTAATTAGAAAACAATTGATGAAATGCTTTGCCGCTGATCAATTAATTAAATTAGAAGAACACTGCGAAACAATCTCAAAAGACATTCTTCAACAGCACCCGAATAGCATTGAAATAATTAATGAATATGCATTTGAAATCTCTATGCGTGTTTTGCTTAAAGTAATGGGCTGGGATGCAGAAGACATCGTCGCGCTAAAAAAGCATACCACCAACATACTTCAAAATTTTAAATTAAAATCGAGCAAAAAAGACGAGTTTTTAGCGCATTTATCAATTGTTGAACTGGCTAAAATTTTTATTAATGTATTACAGTCTAACATCCCTCTCCATCCAGGCATTATTTTATCTCTTAAAGAGTTGGTTGAAAAAAAAGAAATTACGGCAGATGAATTTGTAGGGAATTGTATTTTCTTTTTGTTTGCCGGACAAGAATCTTCGCAATTATTAATTGGCAATGGTATTTATCTATTGTACCAAAATCCAAAAATAATTGAAGCGCTAAAAAATGACAACACACTTTACCACAAAGCCATTAAAGAAATATTAAGGTACGAATGTCCCAACCCCTACTTCAGTAGAATTGCACTTGAAGATGTTGTAATACGCGGACAACAGATTAAAAAAGGAGAAAGAATTATTGGAAGCATTAACGCGGCTAACCGAGACAGCGAAATATTTAAGAATTCCAATGAGTTCGATATCTTTAGAGAAAGTAATACACACATTAGCTTTGGGGTAGGCAATCATTACTGCTTAGGCGCCCATTTGGCAGAAATAGAAGGCAGAGTAGCTATTAAAAATTTCTTTAATCATTACAAAGAATATAAAATAAATGGTGAAGTAAAATGGATCAACAATTTTAGAGTTAGAGGAATTGAAAAATTAGCATTTGATGTACGATAAGTTCAACAAAAAATACAATGGAATGATGAACGCAGCTGTAATTGAAAAATATTACGACTACAGTCATTTTTACAATGTTGGCTTTTGGGAAGAAAGCACAATGAATCAAAAAGAAGCATCAGAAAACTTGGTTAGAAGACTACTAAATGCGCACAAAGGAGAAAAGGAACATGTGTTAGACGTAGCCTGCGGAAAAGGTGCTGCGTGCAAGTACATTAGCGACGAAATGTTGTATAAAAAAATAAGCGGCATTAACATCAACGACAGTCAAATTGCGTTTTGCAAAACTTTAGTTCCTCAAGCTGATTTTAGAGTGATGGACGCTTGTGATATGCAATTTGAAAGCAATCAATTCGACACCATCATCAGTATTGACGCGGTGAATCATTTCCCTTCTCGTCAAATATTTATTAGTAAAGCTTTCGAAATACTTAAACCAGGAGGCACTCTATCTATCAGCGATGTGCTGTTTTATGCGCCTCTGCAAAATGGATTAAATTGGATGAATCCCGATAAAAATATAACAGTTGACGAATATGAAAGCTTAATTAAAAACGCTGGCTTCAATAACATTGAAATCATTGATGTAATGAATTCTACTTGGATACCCTACTTAAAATACCTGAAACAATGGATTGAAAAAGAATTTATTGGTAATACACTCTCTAAAAATGAAATTAAAGCTATGATGAACATTTACAAAAGCACCAAAGAAATGCCAGTAAAACATCATCTGCTTATTAATGCAAAAAAATAAATGACGACTTTCAATACAAAATATTCTTCATTAATGAGCTACCCTGTTTTCAATAAGTACTTTGAGAACAGCGACTATTACAATGTAGGCTTGTGGGACAAGTCTATCGATTCACAAAAAAAAGCTTGTGAAAATTTAGTGCAATATCTTCTTCAAAAACATAGTGGAAATAAAAACACACTTTTAGATGTGGGCTGTGGAAAAGGAAGTGTTTGCAATTTTATCGAAACAAACAACTGGTGCAAAGAAATTACAGGAATTAACATCAGCGAGGAACAGATAGATTTCTGTAAAAAACTAAACAAAAATTGCACATTTGAAACTATGGATGCTTGCAATATGAATTTTAAAAATGATTCATTCGATACCATTATTAGTATTGAAGCTGCATTGCATTTTCCGTCAAGATCTCAATTTCTAAAAAAGGCTTACGAAATCTTGCGGCCAAATGGCACCATTGCAATAGCCGACTTTTTATTCGAAAAAACATTAAATAAAGGAATTCAATGGATGACACCAGACAGCAACAACATTACATCAGCGGAATACCTAACACTTTTTGAAAAAACTGGTTTCAAAGAAATCATCTTGGAAAACGTTACAGATAAAACTTGGATACCATATTTGAAAAACTTAAAGACTTGGATCAACTCAAGTTTTATGTCGAACAATTTATCGAAGAATGAAATTATTTCAGCATTAGATATTTACAAAAAAGCAAAAGAATTTCCAGTAAAAGAAATTATTATTATCAGCGGAAAAAAATAAATTATGGCTCTAAAAGACGCTTTACTCTTTCTTCAAAAGGTATACGAAAATCAATCCTTTCAAAATGATCTAAGCACTTACAAAGCGAAAAATACAGAAGAGGTCATTGCCTTTGCCAAGGAAAATGGTTTTTCTTTTACTAAAGAAGAATATATGGCTGCCTTTACAAAGAATTACGAAATAAGATGGATGATGTATAGAGGGAAAAAATACAATAATTAAGCACACAGCCTAAGCGACAGTTTTCTATAAAAACCATATTGATAATAGCACAGATGAACCAAATGAAGCTTAAAAATTAGGCAACAAATATCGATGGGCAATGTTCAACAATAAAAAATAAAACAATAACTTGCAGCGCTTTGGCAAACAAACACTCTTATATCACCCCCGAATTTCAAATGGTTTTGGCCATAATGAAAAATATCATCCACAAAGTCAATGCTCCTTTGCCTAAAATTGAATTTGATCAAAATAAACTTCTCACATATTTTTCTACAAATAATGTAAATGCGTTTATTGCTGCACACATTGACAATTTTCCCGAACTCATCCATTTAAAAGCGGCAATAGTAAGGAGGGCGAAAAGATCGCTTAATAAGAATCTACTGTTGCAAGCCGATTTACTTAGGTTGATAGATTTAGGTCATCGTGAAAAAATTAACATAGTTCTTTTTAAAGGTCATCCTGTTAACGAAATGATTTACGGCAATAACAACTCTCGAACCTCTACCGACGTTGATATCTGTATACTTCCAAGCGACATTAAAAAATTAGAACAATTACTTTTACAAAATGGGTATGTTGTTGACCGTCCGGATTTTGAAATGGATGAAAAAGAATTTGAATTATTCTTAAAAGTCGACAATGAAAAAAGTTATTTTTCTCCTACGCGCAGCAAGTTAGATGTTCATTTTAAATTGTTTAAAAATCCATATTTATTAGAACTGCCAGAAAATCCAAGTGAATACCTAATTCAAGAACAGTACTGCAATAGGAAAATGTATCGCTTGAATAATGCCTATACGTTGTTATACTTAATGGTACACGGTAAAATCCATCAGTGGGAAAAAATGATGTGGCTACTCGATATTGTTTTATTCCTTAGAAAATTCAATGAGGAGGAAATTCAAGCGGCTTATGAATTGGCGCTAAAAAACAAGTTGGAAAATATATTCCTAGGCACTATATCGTTATGCAATGTTGTTTTCGAAATGCCTATTCCCGAATGCTTAAAAAATAAAATTGGCAACAAGCACGCAGCTTACGTGGTTCAAGGACTTAAGACCCTGGCCGGTAAAAATGTGGGTAAATTTAGCGCTTGGAAACAACGTGTTTTTATGAAGCTTGATTTTCAGTATACATTATATCAACTTAGCATTTTTCCAACACGAGATATGAAAATTGTAAGAGTTCCTTTTGCGAAGCGAATTTTATATCCTTTGCTTCGCCCGATCACCTACCTCATTAGTTAAGAATAATAATTCACTACTTTAAAGGCTCTATGACCTTCTCTTCCGGTCATTACATAATCACCTACAATCAACCAAGCATGTGCCTTTAATTCTGTTTTGTTTTCTGGATCTTTCATAATTCCAAAATAGATGGTAGAAGGAATATTGTATTTTTCT
This sequence comes from uncultured Chryseobacterium sp., assembly GCA_964406465.1. Taxonomy (GTDB): domain Bacteria; phylum Bacteroidota; class Bacteroidia; order Flavobacteriales_C; genus JAHEZL01. The sequence continues at coordinate 113,770 of CAYORT010000001.1, read as the reverse complement.
AAAAGCCATTTCGCGGCGACTGCCTGTACCATACATTTACTTTCCCAAGGAGTATATTTACTTACCCCAATAACAGCACTTTTTACTTTCATTACTACTTTCATTTGATCTTCGGTAACAATAGATTCATCTTTCTTTCCTCTAATACCCAAGCGCGATTCATAGCGCTTAAATTTCACGAACAACATCATAAAACGAACCTGAAGCGCGTAAAACAAGGCTTTAAATACTAAGCCTTTAAACTCATTGTCCATCTTAAATAAATTTCGATATATCTTGCCTGCAAAACTCATAATACTATTTCCTTTGCCGGATTTCCCGCAACCACTTTACCTGCTTCAACTGATTTTGTAACTACACTTCCCATTTTAACTTGAACACCATCTCCAAGCACAACACCTGGCAGAATTATACAATCTTTTTCCACTACAACATTAGCTCCAATTTTAACTAGAGCTGCTGTGTGACCCGAACCAAAAATACGACCTCGATTATTTGGAATCACATGATTGGCAGTAAAAATTTTCACACCTGCTTCCAAAATCGTATTATCACCTATAACTAATCCGCCTTTAGTGGTGATAATGCAACCCTCATAAAAATGCACATTATTTCCTACTTGAATATTTCTTGCCGGATTAATCCAAACATCTTTCTCCACCTGAAAATTCTTGCCAATTTTTGCGCCTTGAATCTTTAAAAATGCCACCTTAAAAAAAGTAAACAAAACTTTATTAGGCAAACGAAACAAAGCGCCGTTAATGGCTTCATAGCTGGCCACCATTGAATATTTAATTTCTTTAAGCACGACGAATCAATTCTAGTAAATTTGAGGTTCTTTGTTCCTGAGAAGGCAATAATTGTAGAAGCTTTTTTCCTTCATTTACTAAAAACTCACGAAGCTGTTCATCCTTATGCATTTTTTCAATGGCATAGGCCACACTCCTTGGTTCATGAGGCTCACAAAATAAAGCCGAATCTTTGCAGATACTCGTCATGAAATCGCGTTTGCTCACTATCTGCGGAACACCAGCCTTCCACGCTTCCATATGATTATTAGAAAAACTTTCTAAATCACTTAGCAAAACTAAAGCCTCTGCGTTTTTATATACATTGGTGATTTCTTTTTGTGGTACCGAATCTAAAAAATCGAAATATTCATTCACCAAACTTTCGTCAATTTTTTCTATTCTCAATGAAGACAACCACTGTTGTTTGCTGGCAGTTACCACCAATTTTACCTTACAATGCATCTGTTTCAAATGCTGAGCAACTTCATACAATCTCCACAAATTTTTATGAGGCGCCAATCCGCTTAAAAAAATATATCTTCCACTACTATTTAACTTTTCATTTGGAACAATGTAATTAGAGGGAGAAGGAGAGATCAATTGAATTTTATCAGATGAAAATCCCAAATACTTTTCAAGCCTCATTTTCATGATGCTTGTTTCGGCAAAAATAAGATTGGCTTTTCTAAGTCTTTTCTTTCTGAACGAATTGATGACCTTTTGCTTCAATTTTGCCTTCACTGGCAAATATTTCCAAAAATCACTTTCATCATAGCATATAATGGGATAGGCTACCCCAACAATACTTTTTACCTTCGCTGGATGAGGCAATCCGGAGCCAAAAAATGTAAATATTTTATTGATATTGTTTGCGCGAAGAAATTTTTGGAATGTAGTTCTCTCAAATAGATTTCTTTTTAAAATATTTAAAGGAGCGTCTATCACCGCAACAAATTTTGGATGATTTCTATACTCGTTAAATCTTCCTTGAGGCACGAGTAAATATAGAGCCAAATCGCTTGTATCTAAATTCTCTAATTGATCTAAAAAATTATAGGCCAATTGCACACCTCCGCCCGATTTAAGCGGACTAAAATCAATTACTACTTTTTCCATCGCGTACTTCTTCAAAAAAACGAATCAAATTTTTTCTATAATTATCTACCCTCAATGGTTCAATAACTGATTCACGTGCACTGGCAAGAGTTTGTTGCTTTTCTTGATAGTGTAACGCATTTTCAGCAAGTAATGTGCACAGTTCCTCCAAGCTATTATAATACTGAATAAATAAGCCCTTTGGATCAACAGAACGATTGCCAGGAATATCTTTGGCCACGATTAATGTGCCATATTTTAATGCTTCAACCACCACTCTTGGCGAGCCCTCCAAAAAAGAAGGAAAAACAAAAATGTTATTTTGCTTATAAAATTCAGCTAATTTTTCTTGTGGTAAAAAATCAACTAATTTCAACCCTTTAACGGGATACTTTCTTTGCAATGTATCGAACCACATTTTATCTCGAGACAAAACTTTACCTACCAAAGTGAGCTCCACATTATCAAGATTTAAATCATGAAAAGCTTTTAATAAAGTGCCAATGCCTTTAGGTGGTTGTATGTTTCCAACATAGAGGAATTTTAAGGGACTGTGCTTTTGCGCAAGCGGACTAATGTCTCCAACTATAGCATTACCATTCAAAACTTTTTTTACAACACTGTTCGAGCACTTAACATCATCTACTGCTAAAGAAGAATTTCCAAGAATAAAATCACATCCTTTAGTAGATAACCTTTGAATATACTTCTTCTTCCAACTTTGCTTGATATAGCTAAACTTTTGCTTCCAATCTGCTTTAACGGCATATGGATCGATATTCCAGTATTTCTGTTTTAAATAATTATTCTCAGCAGATGCCAAAAAAACTCCACAATGAACTTTCTTTCCAAACTTCTTCTTCAAATCTCTGCATACAGATCCCGCAACGTACTGAACACAAATCCAATCTTCACTAGAGTTTTGAATAATTGCACTAGCCTCTTGAACACACCAATTCCAAAAATCAACGGCATTCATATTTTGCTGCGGTGCGCGCACAGTCACAATATCATCATCGGCAAAAAGTGGAGAAAGCTTTTTAGTGAATATGATATGCTTGGTCACACCATCTTTTAATCCATGAAGCATTGTGAACCTATCGCGATAATCATCGACAGAAATAATCACAGAAATTATATGAAGGCCCTTTCCTTTCAACTACTATATTTTGTTTTTATCACACCAATCTTGAAACATTAAAACGGTCCATATCAATTGCGTATTAATACTTTTACCCTTTTGAAATGCATCCCATTCCTTTCGCACAAATTGTCCGTCAATTGCCGCATTCTTTTTTGCATTATCCACAATGCTCTCTCCCCAATCTTTGAGGCTACCCTTCAACCATTTTTCTAATGGAATAGCAAAACCTGTTTTAGGTTTATCAATAAGCGTTTTAGGAACATACTTATACAACACTTCACGAAGTATTCTCTTTCCAGTAAGTCCTTCTAATTTGTAACTCAAGGGCAATGAAATTGCATATTCCACCAATCGTTTATCTAGCAAAGGAACCCTAGCTTCTAAACTCACCGCCATCGATGTTCTGTCTACCTTTGCCAAAATATCATCTGGCAAATAATAGCTAGCATCGAAGTACATCATTTTGTTAAATCTATTTTGCAATTGCTTACCAAAACTATTGAAGTGAGGCAAGGTAGTATTTTGAAAATTTGTAAGTAAACTTTCATTTACCCACGTTTTTTTGGCGTTGAAATAAAAATCTTCATAATCTTTCGCGAGCAAAGCCTTTGCTAAACGAACTTTTCTGTTGTTGTAAAAACTTGTGTTGTTATACAAAGTCAACATTGAAGCACCAGCTAGTTTTCGAGCGGGAGCTGGAATCTTTTGAATTTTATCGAAATATTGAGAGGTACGAATGAAAGATTTATAGCCACAAAAAAATTCGTCTCCGCCATCACCAGATAGCGACACCGTTACTTGTGATTTTGCCAGTTGTGAAACCATGAAAGTGGGAATGCATGAAGAATCGTAAAATGGCTCACCAAACACAGAAGCAATTTTAGGAATAAAATCTAAAGCATCTTTTTCATTTACATACAATTCGCTGTGGTCGGTACCAATATGTTTTGCAACAGTTTTAGCATGTTCGGCTTCATTGAAAGCTTTATCATCGAAACCAATTGTAAATGTTTTAATTGGCTTTGAACTATTCTTTTGCATCAAGGCAACTACCAAACTTGAATCTATTCCTCCCGATAAAAAGGCGCCCAAACTCACATCGGAAATCATTTGATCTTTCACAGCTTGCTCCAATAATTTCTCAAGCTTTAGAGTCGCATCTTGATAAGAATCCAAGGGTTCTTTTTCGCTCTTCAAAAATGATTCTTCGAGAGTCCAATATCTAGAAATCTTATACTGTAAACTTGGATTAACATCTAATTCTAGTAGATGTCCGGCTGGCAATTTTTGTACATTTCTATAAATGCTATGAGGAGCCGTAACATAACCGAAAGCCAAATAGTTGTTCAAAGATTCTTTGTTCAACTCTTTAGAAAAATCGGGATCTACGGCAATAGCTCCTAGCTCTGATGCAAAAATAAATTTCGATTTGTATTGCGCGAAATACAAAGGTTTTATTCCCAGGTGATCTCTAACAATAAATAATTTTTTCTCTTTTCGGTCGAAGATGGCAAAAGCAAAAATTCCATTTAACTTTTTGGCAGTTTTTTTAATGCCGAATACTTCCACATAGTTCACAATAACTTCCGAATCGGAAGAACCTTTGAAAACAATATTGTGTTGCAGCAATTCACTTTTCATCTCAGGGAAGTTATATACTTCACCATTGTATGTCATCACATATCGACCCGAATTAGAAAAAATGGGTTGATGCCCTGCTGCAGATAAATCTAGAATGGATAATCTATTGTGCGCTAAATAAACTCCCGAACTCTCATCGGTAAAAACATCACTATTGTCGGGACCACGATGATGTAACAATTGCACCATTCGATGCAGTTGCTCAAGATTATGCTGCTCACCAAAACTAAAATTTACAATGCCGGAAATCCCGCACATAGCTTACTGAGGTATTAAATTAAATCCGGGTGCCTTAATCTTAAAATCCAATGAAGCTAAAATATCAGCCATTTGTTCACCCGAATTTCCATCACCATAAATGTGACAAGGAGTGTGCTTACCATGTTTCACTTGTTGTTGAATGGCATTAAAAATTGCGTCTTCATTGTAATCAACATCCACAACATTATATCCTCTTTCGCGAGAAGATTGACGTGTACCGATATTCACCACAGGCACCCCTAAAGTACTGCACTCTCTAATTCCAACGCTTGAATTTCCAATCAAGCATGCAGCATTATTCAGCAAGTGCAAGAAATCTTTAGAGTCCATATTTTTGAGGAAAAACATATCCGCGTCATGATGCTCTTCTCTAAAAACCCTAATTGCTTTCGAAGTGGCATCTGAACCCGCATCAATATTTGGCCAAAACCAAACAGTTGGAATCCCACTTTTTAAAACCGCGTTCAACGTCATTTTTGTTTGCTCTAAGGCAAAATCAAATTCTGTAGTTACGGGGTGTTGCATTACTACTAAAAATGGCTTTTTAGTATCAATCATTTTCCCCGTACCTCCATATTTTTTATAAAAATCAAAATCCCTATCAGGATTATGCAATACTTCGTGTGCTAAATCTAATGACGGACAACCTGTGAGAACAACCCTATCATTCCACTCTCCCATTTGCTCTACCACCACTTTAGCTTGCTTTGTAGCCACGAAATGGTAATCAGCTAATTTGGTGATGGCGTGACGCACTTTATCATCGATAGAACCTGTTACCTCACCACCTTGAATATGCACCAAAGGAATATTCATATAGGCAGCAGCAACAGCTGTAGATAAAGTTTCATATCTATCGGCAATAGTCACCACAACATCTGGTTCCAAACTTGAAAACACAGACGACAATTCCAATATACCTAAAGCAGTTGTTTTGGCCATATTTGATAGGCTATGACCTTCCAACACATTATACACTTTTGCACATACATTAAAACCCTCTTCTTCCATATATTTCACCACTTGCCCCTGCTTTTCTAAAAGTGCAGAAGCCGCCACCACCAATTGTAATTCTAATTCACTATGCTTTTGAATAGCTCTTAATGCCGTTTTTACACGACTGTAGCTTGGTCGGGCGGTTACTACAACGCAAATTTTCTTCTTCATTTTGCACATTTATAATGAACAACAAAGAAAATAAATTTAAAGGAGAAACCCCCAATAAAAAGAAATGACTTATTAAGTATTTACGACCGTATTGTGAACTTCTTTTTTAGCTTCTGTTCCTGATAAACTTAGCCGGATTTCCACCAACAATGGTGAAAGGTGCCACATCTTCTTTTACTACACTACCTGCCGCTACCACTGCTCCTTCACCAATAGTCACTCCTTCAAAAACCGAACATCCTGCACCAATCCAAACATCATTGGCAATTAAGGTAGATTTGTGTTCATTTACTGAAGGAAGCGCGATGATTGTGTTATAACCTATCAGGGTTCTGTCGCCAATTTGCAATCCGTTATCTGCAAAAACAACAACTCCCAAAGCTAAATCAACATGATTGCCAATTCTCAACGATGGTGATGGTGAATATATTTTTACCCGAGGGTACAACACTACCGCTTTCCCCACAACGGCACCTTTTCTTCTTAAAAAGATACATTTCAGATAATTAAAAAAACGATGACGAGGCAAATGAAAGAGCCAATGGCTTTGTGGAATTTGATTGTTGCTTTTTGAAATTGCACTCATTACATTAATTTTTTACAATACTCAAAAACTAAATTTACAATTTATTTATACTGGAATGTGGCTTATGACAATGATAAATAAACAATAAAAAAATCATTAAAGTAGTAGAGAAAGTTTGATGAGCCATTAAATCATGAGCCATAAAATTGTATGCAAATAATATCAAACTATAGATAATGGTGCTTGCCCGAATTACCAGCTGATTTATCCGTGCGATCAAAAACAAATAAAATAAAAAAACCACCAAAGCACTTAAACCAATTATACCGGAATTTCCCCACATCCAAATATATAAATTGTGCGGACCAAGTCCATTGGCACCTAACGGAACGATATTATTCATTGTGCCGTGCCCTAAACCCCAGAATGGAGAATTGGTATATACGGCTTCAAAAGCCAGAAGCCATTCCACAGATCGGGTATCTGCCTGCATCTCTTCTCCGCTGGCAAGTTGCAGCATCGACATTAAACGTATAACCTGATATTCCCCCATAAAAGGAATTACGATAATGAATAACAAAATACTACAACCTAAACCGATAAAAATATGAAAAACCAATTTTACGTTCTTTGAAATATATGCGTAGTAAAAAGACCCAAGTACCATTAAACCCATTGATGTTCTGGAACCAGTAGACAGAACTCCAATAATTAACAATACGCGCATTATCCCAATCCATGGTGACTTTTCTCCTTTGAAAAAAAACGTGAGGAAAAATGTTACCATTAACATATATCCGCATAAATTGGGATTAATCCAGAAGCCTCCGGCACGCGGTTGCGAGGAATCGACCATCCACCTAAAAGCATCAAAAAAGAGCAATTGAATAAGACAAAATACAGCACCCAAAGCTCCTAAAACCATAAATGTTTTTAAATAAACATACAAATCTTCCTTTCTGATGAGTTGCAGTCCGAGCCATGGCAAAGCAATAAGAGCAATCCAATATTTTACTATGGCCTGAATTACTTCCGAAGAAAACTCGGGTCGGGAACCCATAAATCCAAAAATGAGATAAATGACATAAAACAACCACACAGCAACAAAGTATTTTGGATAGAATTTGTATCTAATTCGCAGCACTATATAAATAGAAACCAAAGCAAACAAAACAATATTCACAGGAATGCTTTGCTGAAATATTTTTGTGAAAATGGTACCTATGTTCAGGTAACCATAAATGATAAAACAATAGAAAACTTTTTGTGGATTAGTCCAACTACTATAAGTACTTGGTTTTACATCAAATATATTTTCAAACCAACCTTTCATTTCTAATTGAAAATATCTTTTTTAAGTTCTAAGAGCACATTCTCCGCTACAAATATCTCACTTGTTTTTATTGCATTCTGCACCAGGTGCTCGCACTTGTCCTTCTCCTTCATTTCCTTTAAAACAGAAAACAATTTGCTTTCATCTTTTTCCGACACCAATGCAGCGCATTCGTGTTGGTGTAAAAAACGATACAAAAAACAATCCGAAGGCATTACACCCAGAATAGGAACACCCGAAAATAAATATTGTATGGTACGCGTGGGAAAAATAGTTTGGTATTCCACTTCACTGAAAGAACCTTTAAAACCATGAGGTAAAAATAAGGCATGAGATTGTTGCAATTCAGCCATCAGGTTTTCATCGCTTACATTAGGTAAAAAAACCACATTGGAAGGCAACACATTTAATTTTTCGTAAAACCATTTTGGCGTTGCAGAAATTATTTTCAAAACATAATCTTCGCGATTGGCTATTGTTTTCACAAAGAAAGAAAAAGCATCAATGTTCGATTCATTTAAATTCCCCAGGAAGGTGATCACAAATGGTGAACTGTTGGCAGGCAATGCCTTATACCCCTTAGCCAAAGGAGCATTAAACGGATGTACCAGCGCTTTGAAAGAAACATGAGGATAGATTTTTTTATAAAGCTCTACCATCCCTTCGCTCATCACATACACTTTTTCAGATTGCTGAAATACCTTAGACTGGATTCGCTTAGCCATCATCTTCCACAAGCCGCTACGGTTCTCATAGTAAGTATTGTGGAAATAAGAATAAAAAGGCAGATCTAATTTTTTGGCTGCTCTTCGCGCACTTTCCAGATAAATTTCATCGGGAAATAAACAAAGGATCGCTGTGCATTTTTCCTTATCGTTCAAGCGGATAATAGCACGTGTAATGAAAGGAACCATCAGCCACCTGTACCACTTAATGAAGCGATTGCCTTTTTTAAATTTTATGGGGTTAGACGAAACATAAGTGATGTTGGGCAATGGTGCTGCACCTTCCACCTTCTCACCCAAAACAACCAACTCTTCGGCAGAAAAATATTTTATGATTTCCTGCAGCACAAATGCACTTCCGCTCTTAGCCGGAGGAAGAGTCCACGACACCAATAATATTTTATTTTTTTCGGCCACGGTTACAATGAACAAAGAAAACAAATTTATGCGACAAAATACTATCTTTAAGGCCTCTAAAATCAAATGCTTAAAGAAGTTACCAATACAAAATCATCGATAAACAGTTTGCTCACAAAACTGTTGTTTTACCCTATTAGCTTTGTAACATCGGTGTTGATCGCCCGCTTTTTAGTAGAGCCCGAAGCACGTGGTGAATTTAGTTTTTTATTGCTCATCAGTTCCTTCTCTGTACCCATTTTAAGTTTAGGATCGGGCATTGGCATTACCTATTTCATCAGCAAAAAAAAATACAGCGCAGAGGAGAGTTCTTTTACTTTGATCATCAACGGTTTGGTGCATGGTATCCTTGCCATGATCATTGTTTTTGTGCTGTGGAAAATGCAGTGGCTGGGTGATGCAGGAAAAAACATCAAACAGGAAAACATCCTGATCTTATTAGCTACCCTGCCTTTTGGTGCACTTTTCTTTTACTTCAACCGGCTCCTCGTGGGCAAATCCTATTTCGTTTTTACCAATCAATTGTCCATTGTTCAAGCCCTCATTTATATCATTGGAATTTCCATACTTATAGGCAGTATGCATTTGGGTATCAAAGGCGGATTGCTTTCTGTTCTGGCATACAATGCTGTATTAAGCGGCGCTCTTATTTTCTTTACGCTGCGCAAATATCCAATGGAATGGAAGTGGAACAAAAACTTCTTCAAAGACACTTACAACTACGGTATTAAAGGGTGGTTAGGCGACCTGGCCCTGCGACTCAACCTGCGCATCGATCAAATGATTTTGGGAGTATACTCTGCTTACGCTTTAGGAATTTACGGCGTTGCGGTTTTGCTGGCAGAAATACTGTGGATAATTCCTGATTCTTTAGGTCCGATTTTAATGAATAAAATTGCGCAGGAAGAATCAATAGAAAAGCGCAATGAACTGGTGTATAAACTTCATCGCGTAACTTTTTACGGCTCTTTCTTCTTGTCGGTTCTGGGTGCAGTTGCCGGGTATTTTTTAATCCCTGTTCTTTTTTCCGAGAAATATGAAGCAGCCATCTTGCCTTTTTTCCTGGTATTGCCCGGAATAGTTGTTTTTACTTCTGCTAAAATAATGACCAAACTTTTCTCGGGAACAGGAAAAGTGATCTACTCCACCAACATTATTTTGATAGGCACCGGCTTAAGTGTCAGCTCCTATTTTATCCTGATTCCTCATTACGGTGCAAATGGAGCTGCTCTCGGATCATCAATAGGTTATGCTGCTGCTTCTATTGCCTCTCTTTCTATTGCGGTAAGAAAATATGATATGCGTTTGAAGAATCTATTTGCCCTTCATTTTGGAGACGTGAAATGGTTGATTCAGAAAGTGAAAAAAAGATAATTACTGCGCAAAAAACGCTTCTCTCAGCTCTGCATATTTCAATTGATGCTCATTCTCAAATGCATTGAGAAATTTTAAGTCTGCAATGTTAACACCCATTTGTACTGCCATTTTGTAATACACTTGTTGGCCGCCATGAAAGCCATCTATATACTCTGCATCGCTCGATTCAAAATTTGTAAAATCGTAAAAAGAAATTCCATTTTTGCTGCAGATATCCCTAGTTCTCTCAGCAGCAACAGACATGTATTTATACTTATTGGAAATTTTCAATAATTGATTAACAGTGGGCGCAAACGGAGGAAAGAAAATAACTAGCTTGTTGTTTCTTATTTTACATTCCTTCATCAGGTCAATGATTCCCTGAACAGTTTCTTCGGATATAGTATCGGCGTATTCAAATCTGTTTATTCCTTCTTTGATTCTTTTTCGGGTATCGGCAAAATCATAATCCTCACCGATGAGTTCTTTATCGTTGTGAATCTTTCCCTGAATGATCTTTCCCTGATAAAAAGAACCATCGTTCAATACACCATTCAATGCCATATTAGCTCCTGTCCCAATGAGCTGGATATCGTTAGAAGAAGAAAAATTTAAATACACCTTACCATGAATGATATCCATATTTCTATTTTCATTCATCATTGATTTAAGGAAATACTTTGCTGTACTAAAATCATGTGGTTTTGGCGCGCGAACGAATGATTCGGCATACCTGGAATTAAAGCACCATTGATCCAATCCCACGATCAGCGTTTTATTGTTCAGTTCCAGTTCTTTGATCAAATTCGTGATTTGAAAAACAGAAGTGCTGGTATATCCTAAATTATAGAATTCATCCTTGAACATGGCAGCATTGAACTGCAACACTCTTGAAGAACCCATGGCAATGATTTTGGTGTTTTTAAAATCCTTGTGGCGCTTTAAATAAGTAATGATATTGTCATTGTATGGATCACTAATGATAGCCTCTTCCCCGGTATTCGCATAGCCCGAAATACCAAGAGACCTGTGATTAAAAAATAAAGCAGCGGAATAGCAGATAAACAAGATCGCCGGAACAACAACTACGAAAAAAAACTTTCTTAAAAATAACTTCATTGTTTAAAACTGAAAGTAAATAAATGATTGTTCAAACGGAGAATAGTGCGCTGCAATTAAATATATTGCCGACCAATAAACAGCATATCTTACTATCGGTAAATGGGCAAAGAACATTTTAAGTTCACGCTCATTTCTTCTTAAATACCAGTCGACAATAAGCATGGGAATGATGTAAATAAAAATGGAAGTTTCCCGGGGATAAACCAGATTGGAAGCCGGATCCTGAAAAACATTTATCATCATCCGATAGATGAAATTTACAGCTGTTGTAATATCGTCGGCCCTAAAGAAGATCCAGGCCAAAGTCACCACCGAAAAAGTAAGTAGCATATCACCCAGCTCTTTCAAGCTCGGAAAAACAGAATCCTGCGCCACAACGTTGCTAACATGCAAACGATGTCTGTTGGCCAGCAAAGAAGGTAAAAAAGCACAAGCGTGAATAAAGCCCCAGATAATAAAATTCCAACTTGCGCCATGCCAAAATCCGCTCACCAAAAAAATGATGAAGGTATTGCGCACCGCTATTAATTTTCCGTTTTTAGAACCACCCAGCGGAATGTATAAATAATCTTTAAACCAGGAGGAAAGTGAAATGTGCCATCTTCTCCAAAACTCGGCTACGCTTCTTGAGAAATAAGGAAATTTGAAATTACTCAGCAACTCGAATCCGAATAATTTGGAAACACCCAGCGCGATGTCTGAATAGCCGCTGAAATCGCCATAAATCTGGAAACTGAAAGCAACGGCACCTAAAAGCAAACTCATCGATGACATCGCTTCATATTGATTAAAAACGGCATCTACCGTAACCGCTAAAGTATCTGCTATCACAATTTTTTTGATCAATCCCCACATGATCAATCTACAGCCGTCTACCGCCTGTGCGTAACTAAAAACTCTTTTTCTTTGAATTTGCGGCAAAAGATGATTTGCGCGTTCTATCGGTCCGGCAACAAGCAGCGGAAAAAAACTAACGAATACCGCATAATCAATAAAATTTGAAACAGGTTTTTGTCGCTCTCTGTAAATATCAAAAACATACGACATTCCATGAAAAGTATAAAAGGAAATACCTACCGGTAAAGCAATTTGAAGTAAGGTTGGATGAAAGGAAAATCCTATGCTTTCGGAAAGATTTTGAAATTCAACAATAAAAAAATTGTAGTATTTAAAAACAGCAAGAATACCCAAATTGTTAATGATGCTGAGCCAAAGAAAAAACTTAGCTTTCTTTTTATTGGTGTTCGCCACACCAAATCCGTAAGCAAAATCGAGAACGGTACTCAGTACAAGCAGACCTAAAAAACCAATGCTCCACCATCCGTAAAAAAAATAACTCGCCACTAAGATCAATGCATTTTGCCATTTTAAATCTTTGGCGAAAACAAACCAATAAAGTAGGAAAACAATAGGAAGAAAAAATAAAAATTCCTGCGAATTAAAGAGCATATTGTACTTTTCTTGGCGATTTTTTCAAATATAGAAACATTTCCTAGCCCTACAAAATACAGCGTACATACAAAAAATCTATTATATTAGTGCCTCAGCAAAAAACAAGTAATGGAAAAAGTCGCAACGATCAAAAAAGAACAATGGGAAGATAGCTACGCAAGAGGCGAGAACTATATCTTTGAAACAAAAGAACAAGTGGTTAAATTTCTTAACCGCTTTGTGCGCAAAAAAATCGGACCGAACGAATTCAAAGATATTATTGACTTTTCACAAAAAGTGAAAGGACTGGATTTTGGTTGCGGAATTGGAAAACAAAGTATCTTATTGCAAGAATACGGTATCGAAGCTTATGGTACCGACTTATCGGAAAATGCCATTGAATTTGCGAAAAACCTTGCGGTAAAAAACAACATGCCCGATCTACAGGAAAGATTAACTGTTTCAAGATCAAACACCCTTCCTTTCAAAAACAAAGAATTAGGTGTTGTTGTTTGTGATAGTGTTTTAGACAGTATGCCTTTTGATCTGGCAGTAAGTTTTGTAAAAGAATTCGACAGAGTTACCGATGGTATCGGCTATATCAGCCTGATCTCAGGAGATTGCACAGCCTACAGCAGGGAATTCGATCAGGAAGTAATTGTAGATGGCAAACATGAAAATGGAACTATTCAGAGTTATTTCAACTGGACTAAAGTCAATAAACTTTTTGAAGGAACCGGATTCAAAATAATATGGGCTGCACTTATTGAAGAAAGCAATCTTTTACAACAAGGGAAGAAAGGAAGATACCATTTGGTTATTTCCAATAAAAAATAATTTTTGTTGCGATTTCAGCTATGTCTGTTTCTTTTGCCAAACCCGAACAGTTCGCCGAGATTCAACTTTTTCTTCAGCAGAACTGGAAAAAAAACCACATCCTCGGTACCAATTCCGATTTATTGCGATGGCAGTATTGCAACGAAGAAACCAATGAATTAAATTTCGTGGTGGCTATTGATGATCAAACAAAATCAATCGTAGGGATTTTAGGATTCATACCCGTTTCAAAATATGATCGTGAGCTGAAAAGCCAGAATGAAATATGGATGGCTTTATGGAAAGTCGCCGAAAATCAGAAGATCGGAGTAGGTTTGGAAATCCTCGAATTCCTTATGCAATACAAGGATCTGCAATCGATAGGCGTGGTGGGAATCGTGAAAAAATCTACTTTTTTCTACGAGTTTTTGGAATTTCAGCAAGGTTCTTTAACGCACTATTATATCGCTAATGCCAATGCAGAGAAAAAAAATATTGCAACTATTGACCTCTCTAACAAAGCAACATTTGCAAAAACAAATCTCGAAGTAAAAGAAATAATCCTTGATGAAAATATTTCATTAAGCAGTGCTTTCCGACCAATAAAAAGTATCAAATATTTGATCAATCGCTTTAAAAAGCATCCTTTTTACAAATATAATTTCCTGGGCGTATTTAAAAACAATGAACTCGTATTGATCATCACCACCAGGAAAATTGCGATAGAAAATTCTGCGTGCATTAGAATTGTAGATATGTATGGCGAACTTCCCAAAGAGAATATTTATCATCAGATGCAAGCGATATTAAAAGCAGAAAATGCCGAATATATTGATTGTTTGAACGCCGGTATTTCTGAAGATAGAATGACGAATCTTGGCTTCAGCATTAAATCGGAAACAGAAGTTATTCCCAACCTGTTCGAGCCTTTTGAAAAAGAAAATAAAACGGTTCTCCACGCTTTCAAAACACCTCATAAAAATTATGTGGTATTTAAGGGAGATGCCGATCAGGATAGGCCAAATCAATTATAATATTTTATAACCAAGACAATAGTTCCTTCGGGGTACCTCAGGATGACAAACTGGGTAAGTGCTACCTAAGAGTGGTTGTCATCCTGAGGTACCCCGAAGGAACTATTGTCCCACCTGAGACTTTATTAATTTAAATCAGACAAACTTAAAAAGTGATTTTCAGGAACATCTTCCTTGAGTTCCTTGCCCAACAACTCACTTACTCTTTCGGCAGGGAAACCCGTTCCCGGTTTTTTGAAAGACAACATATCGCTGGTAATGATTGTTCCCTTTTTCAATGCCTGTTTGCATACCACACTCTTGGTAAATAAATTACGTAAGCCTTGCAGATCGTTGGCTTTTTCGTCTTTATCTATCGGATTTCGCAACATTGTTTTAATCGCTTTCACTCCTTGCACCAATTGAGAAAATTCTTCCATAGTAACAGAAGCAGGAACATCGGGACCGAACAATCCTTTATGAAAAGTAATGTGAACTTCTAAAATATCCATCCCTAAAGCAGCAGCAGCCAAACCTGGATAAATGGTTCCCGAATGATCGGATAAACCCACCATGCAGCCGTAGCGCTGCTTCATTTCAGAAATGACGTTGAGTCCGATTTGCTCGGGCGGACAAGGATAAGCCGATGTGCATTGCATCACCGCAACCTCAATTCCCTTGCTTTTAAAAAGCTCTACCGCTTTATCCAATTCTTTCCAATAACTCATTCCCGATGAGATCATCACAGGCTTTCCGGTAGCCGCAATTTTTTCGAGCAAAGGATAGTTATTTATTTCACCTGAGGCTAATTTCCACGCCACCATTCCTATCTCTTCCAACAAATCGACCGCCTCAAAGGAAAAAGCAGAACTTAAAAAAACCAAGCCTTTCGACTCTGTATATTCTTTCAATCCTTTCCACTGTTCCTTGGTAAATTCCATACGTTTCCAATAGTCGAAACGCGACTCATCCTGCTTGCTGAATTTCACTCTCCAGGGCTCACCCGGCGTGCTTTCCGCATCGGCAATGTGTGTTTGAAATTTCACTGCGTGTCCGCCCGCCTTCGAAACAGCATCTACATAAGCATAACACTGTCCGAGACTACCATCATGCGACTGCGCAATTTCACCAATGATGAAACCACTTTCCTGATATTTGTTTAAAGTAAAACTCATACTAGCGTTTTAAAATATCTATAATTGCTTCTGAAATACGCAAAGAAGCCTTACCGTCATTTTCTCCTGAATAACTACTCCTTGCCGTTTTGCGTTCTGCGGCATGCAAATCTCTATTTTTTAAGAACTTCACTATCCATTCATCAAGCTCAGCATAATTACCCACCGGACTAACTCCCTTTGTTTGCACCAACTTATCTACATGTTCGTATTTCAAGGTTTTCTTGATTGAAAGATGCCAGGGTAATTCTTTATCGGAATCAAAAGAAGTTATAATCACAGGTATTTCATGCACTAAAGCATCGATAGAAAAAGTAGAACCCGAGTTTAAAACAACCGCGGCTCCCGCCATAATATTTACCAGTTTAATGATGTCTTCCTGGTTCATGTTCCACGCCATTTCGCTCTTTTCAAGCAAAGGAATATCCACGGCAACATCTTCCGATTGTAGTTTTTGTAAACGCGGCAACCAGGTTAAATTGGCCATATGACCCTGAATATTTTGCGGATGTGGACGAACGACAAACTGTACGCCTTCTCCATATTCACCTTTTTGTACTTTGGCAGCAATCCATTCCACAATCTCAATTTCGTAAGGGCAGAAATAAGGAGAACTCATACCAAAAAGTAAATACGGACGATTGATATCAATATTTAACTGAGACATATATTTGCGACGGTTCTCCTCCGATACTTCATTTCTGTGCTTATCAAAATGAGCTACACCGGTTTCGTATATATTTTCTCTTTTGAATTTATAATACTGTACGAATTCATCCGACATTATTTTCCCCCACGAGATGAAATAATCAGCTATGGCAGAGAAATATCCCTTGGTACTAATGTTATCCCAGCTCAACAAATGAATGACTGTTTTAATATTCAGGTTTTTTGCTTCGTTGAGATACACCGATTCCTGAAGATTGGAAGGGTAAGTAGCCACGACCACCTTAGGATTTATTTCTTGCAAAAGCTGATGTACTTTTTTATCTCTGAACAAACGTTTCTCATACCATTTAAAGAATCTTCTGACCAAAGAAAAACGACTCGCAAAAAAATAGACAACGTAATATAAAAAGGGTCTTATTCTTCTCCAGGGATGCTTGCTTTTATTGCTTCGTATCTCCCTCAAATGTTTTTCCCATAAAGCAGGATTATTACGAATATCTTCATACACATAACGTTTCAAGATAAAATACTCCGATAAAAACCAGGATTCTTTAAGAGGAGATTGCAGAATTTTTATGCCGTATTTCTGCTCATAAAATTTCATGTTCTCTTCATGAGCATTGGGAGCTATAACAACAACTTCTTTATTTGCTGCTCTAAGATTGGGAATCACCTCCGATTGCAAAACCATTCGGGCTGCAAAACCATTGGTAACGATATAGCAAACATCTGCCGACATTATATCTTTTGTTTTTGAGAGAAAAGAAATTCAGCAAAACTAAAATCCAATTCATCATTAATATCTATAGATCTTTCGCGTGGCATTACATGTGCATTCGACACGTCGGAAATAATAATTCCCTCATCAATCAACTTTCTGCTTGCCACATAAACAGAGCCATTTCGCACATACAATAAAGGAATTTCATGCGCTGCAGTTTTTCCTTTTTCATCTTCCAAATAGGCTGTTAAGCGATGATCTTTTAATCTTTTTAATTTCAATGGATGGTAAGCATGATCGCATTCCATTACCGAAACACTTGCTTCTATTCCGTTCCCAAAATCTAACTTTTCAATAGTTGAACGAACATCTTCGGCAAGCGTAAATGGTGAACTGGGTTGTAAAATCACCACGATATCGTAGCGAATACCGTCCTTTTCTACTTCGTTTAAAGCATGCTTCACGTAAGTAATGGCAGGAGATTTATCTCCGCTAATGTCATCGGGGCGTTTAAGTGCCAGAACAGCAGGAAATTTTTTGGCTTCCTGTAAAATCAAATCGCCATCACTCGACAACACTACCTTATCAATGATATCGTTCAGAGAAGTCGCCAGTTCCATAGCACGCTCCACCAGAGATTTTCCTCCCAGCTTGCGGATATTTTTATTGATCACACGCTTTGATCCTGCACGTGCCGGAATAATTGCCAATATTTTTTTTCCCTGATATGCCATCTATTTTGCTAAAATACTTTGAATTTTTTTAGCAATGAACAATTCTGTTTTTTCAAAAGATTCGGGGGTATTTCCACCGATATGAGGAACGATCAAAAGATCATCGTTTTGTTTTGCATAATTCACCAAAGGATGTTTTGCGTCAATTCCTGGTTCGCCGTTCAGCACATCTAAAGCAGCACCTTTAATTTTTTTATTTTCCAAAGCGTAAAGCAAGGCTTCTTCGTTTACAATTCCACCTCTCGACGTATTGATCAAAACAGCATTATTTTTCATGGCTTCAAAACAAGTTGAATCAAATATTCCTTTGGTAGAATCATCGTAAGTAAGATGAATGGAAACCACATCTGAAAGCGAACACAGCTCAATAAGAGAAGAAGCTTTTTTAATGTCTTGAGGGAAATTAAGGTGTTTGTCGTAAGCGACCACTTCCATTCCAAAGGCTTTAGCGTACCCGGCTACAATTACACCCAACCTTCCCAAGCCAACAATGCCTATCGTTTTTTTATACAACTCGCTGCCTGCAAACAAATCGCGATTCCACACACCATCATTCACAGAAGAAGAAGCCTGCGGAATTTTGCGAATTAAAGAAAGAAGCAAGCCCATGGTTAACTCCGCCGTGGCGCGCACTTCTCTTAAGAATTCGCTTTCGCCTTTTAAACAAGCTATCTGAACTCCGTATTCTTTGCAGTCTTCTAGGTTGATATGATCGATCCCCGTTACAGCGCAGGCCAAAATCTTGCAACGCATATTCTGAGAAAAATAAGAACGGTCGATCTTATTGGCCAGGCGAATCCACACTACATCGTAATCTGCAAAAGCATTTTTTAGCCGCTCTTTGCTTCCATCGCCAAAGGTCACTTCAGCAAAGGAATGCAGAAAATCGAGTGCAGGCTGTGTAAAGCGCTCGCTTTCGGATATGAATATTTTAACTTCTTCCTTTTTCATTCGGATGAAATTTCAATAATTCAATGGTATCGTATCGTTGCAGCATGAACTTGCCGTAGGTAGTCGGACAGGTGTTTTCGCGTTTAGTGGTATAAGCCGAAGAAAAACCAAGGTTGTTCAACAACTCTAAAGTAATACCATTAAAGGTATTGTGGTGACCGTAAGGATAGCAAAATGAAGGATTCGTAATTTGAAGATTCTGTAAAAGAAAATCATTGCATTTTTGTAATTCATCTAATTGTTCTTGTCGGGAAAGCCTCGACATCACTTTATGCGAATGCGTGTGATTGCCGATCACCATCCCACCTTCATGCATCTCGCGCAACTCTTCTACAGTAAGATATACTTTGTTGCAAAAATCTTTTGCATCTGTAAAAACATCGTAAAATATTTCTTCTATGATCTTGTCGCGTACTTCATAATCTAAAGTATGATTCATCAGGGTTTTAACCTTAGCATAATTCGCATTGTCGGCTCTGTACAGATCATCCAGGTTATCCGAAGGAATTTCGATCTTCATTTTATGTAACTTCTGCATCACCATTTGTGTGAAACTCTCCACACCAATTTTATCTAAAACAAAATGCGTGATATGAACGGCCAATGGAAACTGTTTCTCATATACAGAAGAATTGATGTAGAAGAAACCATACAATCCTCTTTTTCTAAGTTCGGGGAAAACATATTTGTAATGATCTTTTAAGCCATCATCAAAGGTAAGTGCGTAAGTGCTGTTGGGAAAAGGTTGATGGTTGATCAGGCGACTTTGAAAATCGGCGTATTCTAAAATTTTAAATTCATTTTGGAGCCAATCCAGTTGCGACTTAAAATCGTTAAAAGAGAGAGAATTTAAAAGAGGAGTATTTTCTGCGGCATTATCGCGCACGTAATGATACATTACAGAAACAGCTCCTTTATTTTTTAAATCTTCAAGAGTCATAATTTTATTCTCTAAAGCAATAAAAGCTATTGATTCTGCAGCGCTTTCTTTATCTCTCTTCTCAACAGCAGGTAAGCAACCGTAAGGAAAGCAAACAACATCGCGAAGATTACGGTGGTCTTTACTAAAGATTTACGCTCAATCATCAAAGGTAGAATAGGTTCATCAATGATTTGAAAAACAGGTTGTTTTTCTGTCATTGTCATTTTCGACATTTCTAAATTTTTAAGTGCCAGAGAATACATTACATTCAGAATCTCTATATCTCTCTGCAATCGGATTTGCGGAACCATTCCCTGCATCATTACATTTCTGAAAGACTGATCTTTGATACGGGCCAAAGCACGCTCCCGGGTAATCATTTCAGTATAAATAGAATCGGTTTTATCCTGCATCGCTTGCATGGCACGTCTCTCTTTGGCAACACTTTCATCTAAATAAAAATGTGAAATTGCTTTAAGTAATTCCTTGGTGAAAAGAAGCGAAAATCTTTCTTTTTCAGAGCTAAAGGCAATTTCAACAATACCTGTTTTCATATCACCTTTTACCACAAGGTTTTTACCTGTTAATTTAGGAATCAGGTTTTTCATGATGCTGTCCTCCGTGAAGGTCATTTTGAAAGCTTCCTTACTCGTGAACTTGAAATTGATAAGCGCTTTTTTATTTTTTTCCTTCCAGTTTTCTCTGAGGCCAAACCAATCGATATAAAAATTAATCAGTTTATCTTTCTTGTTATCCACCTCTACTTCTGAAAGCAAAGTATTGATGATTATTCTTTTCGATTTAACGATGTCTGGAGCATTTTCTGTAGAAAAGGTCATTTGATCGCCGCCTCCAAATCCACCTACACCCAGCGATTGTGCCATTTTTAAAGCACCACCTAATCCGCCTTTGGAAGACCCCAGCAATACCGAACATTCTGCAACATACTTAGTAGTGTTGAATTTTACAATGGCTACACCTATACCGGCACCCAAAAGGGTCATCGCCATCAATAATTTCCATTTCGACAACAGATATTTCTTGATCCCGGATGCCTTTTGTACAAGCGTTTTAAAATTCAGCCCTTGTTGCTCCATAGTTATTTAAAAACGTTTTTGGTTAATAAATATAAGGTCATTATACCGGTGATCTTTACCGTTAAGTGCTCAATCACTCTATTCCAATCTGTCGGGTCTTCTGCTTTTGGTGGTTTAGGTTCTTTCTTATCCACCACAATTCTATCTCCTCTTTTCACCTTAGGATATACTCTGAACAATCCCCAGTTCTTCGATTTCTTTACTTTTCCGCTTGAAGAGATTACATAGACCTTAGATCTGTCGGCCGATTTTGTGAAGCCCCCGGCATATTCTTTAACATAGTATCTTGCCCGTTTACCTACAGTATAAGGAGCATTTTGTCTTATTCTTCCGGCCACCACGGTACTTCCTACCTCACCTGTGATAGCGATAATATCGTCGATTTTAGGAACCATTAAAGTATCGCCTGCTCTTAGCACATAATTGTATTGCTCTTTATTAGCATTGAACAAAGCATCGAAATCAACTACCAATTCACCTGTGTTATCCAGACTTCTGATCATTTTAGCACCACGCAAAAAGGCTCCTTCGTTAAATCCTCCTGCACGTTCCACCACCTCTTTAATGGTTTCTTTATCATGTAACAGAGCATAAGTGCCCGGATATTTAAATTCACCTGTCAGGATAACCAAACGCTGAAACTGGAAGTCTTCCACAAAACGAACAAAAACTTTATCTGCCGGACGCAATTTCACTTCCTGCATTTTGTTCAATTCGAGGTCATCCGATACATCGAAGGTCTCTACAATAAATTCTATCGGGGCATCGCTGTCTTTCTTATCTGTATAATTTACCATTCTTGAGATCTCAATTCTTTTATTCGCAGCCTCATTAAGCAAACCTCCTGCGAAAAAAACCAAATCCTGCAAGGTTATATTTTCACTGTAAGGCATTTTGATAGGATTACGCACTGCGCCCGAAATTTCAACAAAGAACTCATCGTAGAAATCAGAAGTAGAGAAAATCGTGATCTGATCCAATTCTTCCAGCACTAAATTTTCAGATGAAGTAGAATCTTTCATTATTTCCTTCAAATTGACATGAAAATACTTTTTCTCTCCACCCAAATAAGTTCTCATTACATAGGCACGGCCCAAATAAGCATCGAAACGCAAGCCACCGGCTCTTTCGTAAAACTGTTTTACGGTTTCTCCTTTTTTGTATTGATACTTGCCGGGAGCCTCCACCGCGCCCGAAATTTGGACATAGTTTCTAAGCACGTCATTGACAGATAAAAACAATACCGTATCCCCATTAAAAAGAGGTACGAACTTTCCTTTCAGGGCGCCTTTCAAATCCAAGTCCTTTACCACAAAATGATTGTCTTCAATACGCACGGCAAGCGCCACACTGGTATTGGCCATCGCATCTAAGTTCCCTGCATATTTGATCAAATCGGCAACACCTTCTGTTTTTGTTAATTCGTATTTCCCTTCTCTCCCTATTTCACCTTTAACAAAAACTACTTTGGCTAAGGGCTGCACAACAATATAATCGTTGTTTTGCAGGAAGAAGTCGTTCGCAAAATTCGGGTCGGATAAAAATTTGTAAACATCTAAAACCCTTACCACCTTATTGTCTCTTTTGATCACAATGTTTCTAACGCTACCAAGGTCGGTGAGTCCGCCGGCAACACTTAAAACGTTAAAAGCCGAGTTGAGGGAACTAACGCTGTAAGTACCCGGCCTGGTCACTTCCCCAACAATATTTACCCTAATCACCTTCGCATAGGTGAGTTCGATGCTTATCTGGGAGTTTTTAAGATCATACACACTGCCGAATTTCGCCTTGATCAATTTTCTGGCAGCACCCATGGTCAAACCATTCAAAAATATTTTACCTACTAAAGAAGGATAAATAGAACCATCATCGCCAATTCTTTCTGAAAAGGAAACTTCCGCATAGCCCCAAATGGCAACGTTTATTTCATCACCCGGGCCCAATATATAATCATCCGGGGCTTTTAAGTGTGAAGCGGAGCGGAAAACACTTAAGGATTTTTCGGTAAAAAACGACTTACCGTAAGTGACAGTGAATCTGGATTCACGAAGTTTGGCCTGATAAGCAGAATCGGTATTGATACCTGGTTTATTTTTCAGAGTATCCTCAATATCTACAAGAGTATCGCGAATAACCTTTTGACCTTTAATATCTCCTGCTTTCCCGGTTCCTGCTTTATAGTTTTGCAAATCGCTCATGTTAAAGCCTAACCTCTTTAAATCGCTGTTAGTGAGGGTTGATGGATCTACGCCACCTATACCTGCTTGAGCATATGCAGAGCTCAGCAACAGGCTAAAACACAAGAACAAATATATTCTTCTCATCTCGTTATAAAATTTCCGCAAATGTAATAAATAATTGCTCTTCTTTTATTTAATAATTTCCTTAGTTCCTTTATATTAGCGTAAATTTTGAAAATGATTGTAAGAAGTCGTGCACCACTAAGAATAGGACTCGCAGGAGGCGGAACAGATGTTAGTCCGTACGCCGACATGTACGGTGGTGCTATATTAAATGCCACTATCAATTCCTTTGCTTTTGCCAATATTGTTCCGCGTGAAGATGGTAAGATTGTATTGCATGCCAGAGATGGCAATGGTAGAGTTGAACTAAAAAGCGAAGAACAGCTTGAAATTAATGGAGAACTAGACTTGCTTAAAGGCGTGTACAATAGAATAGTACGCGATTTTATCAAAAAACCTTTGAGCTTTGAATTGCATACTTATGTTGATGCGCCACCAGGCTCTGGCTTAGGTTCGTCTTCTACCCTGGTGGTAGCCATTGTTGGTGCTTTTGCCGAATGGCTTTCGTTACCTTTAGGGGAGTATGATATTGCGCATTTGGCTTACGAAATAGAGAGAGTTGACTTAAAAATGGCCGGTGGCCGACAAGATCAGTATGCCGCAACCTTTGGTGGATTCAACTTCATGGAGTTTTTTGCCAACGACAAGGTAATTGTAAATCCGCTTCGTGTTAAAGAACGATTTGCCTATGAATTGGAAACGAATTTGGTTCTCTTTCATACCTCCACCAGCCGAAACTCTTCTACCATCATAGAACAGCAAACCAAGAACATCACTTCAAAGCAAGAAAAATCTCTAGAAGCTACACACCAACTTAAACAGCAAGCCATCAATATGAAGGAAGCTTTGTTGCGTGGTGAGCTTTCAAGAGTGGGCGAAATCTTAGATCATGGCTGGAAGTTTAAAAAGCAAATGGCCGAAGGTATTAGTAACCTTATGATTGATAATCTTTATGAAGAGATGATTAAAGCTGGTGCTACAGGAGGTAAAATTTCTGGTGCTGGTGGCGGTGGCTTCATGATGTTCTATTGTCCGAATAACAGTCATTATAACGTTAAAGCTGCGCTGGCGAAATACGACGGAGCAGTAAAAGAATTTTTATTTACAAAAGGTGGATTGCAAACATGGAAAATCTAAAACGCATTATACAAGATTCAATAGCGCTCAAAACAAAAGTTTTAAACTCTCCCGAAATGCTTGCGCTTACCCTAAAAGTTGCCGATGAAATTGTAAAATGTTTTAAGGCAGATGGCAAAGTATTGTTTTGCGGAAATGGTGGAAGTGCTGCCGATGCACAACATTTAGCAGCCGAATTTAGCGGTAGGTTTTATTACGATAGGGCTCCTCTTTTCTCTGAAGCATTGCACGTCAACACCTCTTACGTAACCGCTGTTGCCAACGATTATTCCTACGACGAAATATATGCTCGTTTGATTCAGGCCAAAGGTCGCAAAGGCGATATTTTAATTGGAATGTCAACTTCTGGAAACTCAGGTAACGTGGTGAAAGCTTTTGAACAGGCCAAAAAACAGGGCATGATTGTGATTGCCATGACTGGTGAAACCGGAGGTAAAATGAAAGACTGTTGCGATTATTTAATGAATATTCCTTCTAAAGATACTCCGCGCATTCAAGAAGTACACATGCTTTTGGGCCACGCCATTTGCGAAATTGTTGAGGCAAAAATGTTTCCTAGATAGTGGTGAAAGAAGCCGTAATATTGGCTGGCGGATTTGGAACGCGACTGCAAGCTGTGGTGGCCGATGTGCCTAAACCCATGGCTCCAGTAAATGGCAAACCTTTCCTTCAGTATATTTTTGATTACTGCATCAAGCAAGGAATAGAGCGTGTGGTGCTCTCCACAGGCTACAAACACGATGTTATTTTTTCATTTTTTGGTGAGCGTTATAAGTCAGTTCACATTCAATATGCCCACGAAAAAGAACCACTGGGCACTGGCGGAGGTATTCAATATGCGCTACAAAAATGTACCGATAAAAATGTAGTGGTGCTAAATGGCGACACTTTTTTTGAGGTTGATTTGCAGCTTTTAGAAAAACAACATATCGAACATCAAAGCGAATTCTCTATCGCCGCAAAAAAAATGTACCACTTTAATCGCTACGGTATTATTCAAACCAAACAGTCGAGAATCATCGCTTTCGAAGAAAAACGAGCGGTTGATGAAGGAATCATCAACGCGGGAGTGTACATCATCGACAGAGAAAAATTCTTAACGCTTCAACTTCCGCAAAAGTTCTCGATGGAAAAAGAGTACATGGAAAAGTACTTTTCTTCTAAACCTTTCTATGCCTTTGAATTTAACGGATACTTTATAGATATTGGTATTCCTGAAGATTACGAGAAAGTGCAAATGGATTTCTTGTAGGGGCTCCCCTACAATTTCGTATCGTTAGAAGAATCCACCACTGGATTCTCTTCAGAGATAGAAGACGCATTGTTATTCGTCTCTACTGGCTCCAAAAACTGTTCTCTAAAATATCTTCTTTGAAACAAGATAATCATGAGCACACCAACTGTAATAGCAGTGTCGGCCACGTTAAAAATTGGGGGAAAAATAAAATCACCAGCCAAATCAAATGGCATCCATTCGGGATAAGTCACCGAGAAAGAGAGCATATCTACCACCTTACCTTTTAAAAAACCTCCATTTCCGCTAAAATCAGCTAAGAAAGAGGCGGGTTGTAAAATATGATAATCGCTTTCTGTAAATATTTTACCGTAAAAAACACTGTCGATGATATTACCAATGGCACCAGCCAAAATCAAAGAAAGGCTGTACACCATACCACCAATTTTACCTCCCTTAATTTTTTGCCATAGATAATAACCAATTAAAGAAACCGCAATGATTCTAAATGAAGTAAGCATCAACTTAGCCACATCGGGAGATAAAAAGGGAATCTCCCAGCCAAAGGCCATTCCCGGATTTTCAACAAACTTGATTTGAAACCAACTTAAGCCTAAAAAATCCACAGAATCGCCTAATAGAAAAGTAGTTTTAACATAAAACTTAACCACCTGATCTACCAAGAGAACAGCGAAAATAGTAATGAAAGCCTTCTTAAGTTGTGAATTATTGCTTAACTGATCCATCAATTATTCACCTTTCGACTGTGCATTTTTTGCCTCAATACTTAATGTTGTATGAGGAACAATTTTCAATCTCTCTTTAGAAATAAGTTTACCTGTTTCTCTGCAAACACCGTAAGTTTTGTTTTCAATTCTTACCAATGCCGCTTGCAACTGCATAATGAATTTACGCTGGCGATGTGCCAAAGACGCAATTTTCTCTCGGTTCATTGACTCTCCACCATCTTCCATCATGTTTGCTGTGCCAGCACTTTCAGTATCCGACTCATCAGAGTGATCTAACTGACCTTGGAAATGTTTTAAATCTATTTCAGCTTCCTCAATTTTATCAAGGATAATTTTTTTGAACTCAGCTAGCTCTTTATCAGAGTACCTAACTTTTTCTTCTTTTTTGCCTTTCTTTGCTGCTGCCATAGCCCCTAATTTAATTTATCAATACTTATTTCGGTTTTTAAATCTTCATCTACTTCCACCTCAAATCCACTTTCTAAACTGCTCACCCACTCTACTTTATCTGCCAACACCTCACTGCAAATGTAATTTTTATTATTGTCAATTGCAGCTACAATCCCCTCTACAGTTTTTATTTTCAAAGATATTCTATCAGTAAGTTCAAAGTTGCTGTCTTTACGCAAGTTTTGAACTCTGTTCACCAGCTCTCTCGCAATACCTTCTTCCTTCAACGCAGGAGAAATGGTCATGTCTAAAGCTACAGTTAATCTTCCTTCATTGGCTACTGCCCATCCTGGAATATCTTCCGACAAAATTTCAACGTCTTCTAAAGTAAGAATTATTTTCTCTCCTTCAATATCGAGGTCGAACGCATTAGTTCTTTCAAGGGTTGCAATATCTTGCTGATTAAATTTAGCTACCGCCGCCGCAATCTGCTTCATCTGCTTTTGGTACTTGGGTCCGAGCACCTTAAAATTCGCTTTTATTTTTTTCACCAACACACCAGAATCCTCGGTGAGGTATTCCAAATCTTTCACATTCACCTCCGACAAAATCAAATCTTTAATTGCGTCGACTTGCAACTTAAACTTAGCATCCAAAATAGGAATCATGATTTTTTGCAAAGGCTGACGAACCTTAATCTTGTATTTCTTTCTTAAGCTCAATACCATAGAAGAGAACGACTGCGCCAATTCCATTCTTTGTTCTAAATCGGTATCAATTGCAGCTTCATTCACTTTAGGGAAATCACTTAAGTGCACCGATTCAACTTTGTGACGATTGGTTACCGCATTTAAATCTCTAAACAATTGGTCCATGAAGAATGGCGCCAATGGTGCAGATAATTGCGATATCACTTCTAGGCAGGTGTACAAGGTTTGGTAAGCTGCCAGTTTATCTTTACCATAATCGCCTTTCCAGAAACGTCTTCTGCACAAACGAACATACCAATTGCTCAACTGCTCACTCACAAAATCTTGAATGGCACGTGCCGCCTTGGTTGGCTCGTATTCGGCCCATTGTGTGTCTACCTCTTTTATTAGAGAATTGAGTTTAGAAATAATCCAGCGGTCGATTTCTGGACGTTCATTCAAAGGAACTTCTGCTTCTGAATAATTGAAACCATCTAAGTTGGCATACAAAGCGAAGAACTGATAAGTATTGTATAAAGTACCAAAGAATCGTCTTTGAACTTCTGTAATTCCATCAAGGTCGAATTTCAAATTGTCCCAAGGCTGCGCATTAGAAATCATGTACCAACGAGTGGCATCGGCACCATATTTATCTAGAGTCACAAATGGATCGATAGCATTACCTAAACGCTTCGACATTTTTTGTCCGTTCTTATCCAACACCAATCCGTTCGACACTACATTCTTAAATGCCACGCTGTCGAAACACATTGTACCAATAGCGTGCAAAGTATAAAACCATCCGCGTGTTTGGTCAACACCTTCTGCGATAAAATCGGCAGGGAAAGCCTTGTTATTGTCAATGAAATCTTTGTTTTCAAAAGGATAATGCCATTGGGCATACGGCATAGCACCCGAATCGAACCACACGTCAATCAAATCGCTTTCGCGTTTCAAAGGCTTTCCTGTAGCAGAAACCAGCGTGATTTGATCAACGAAGTTTTTATGTAAATCTAAAATGTTGTAATTCTCTTTACTGAAATTTCCTGGTACAAAAGTCTCTAGCGGATTGCTTTTCATCACACCCGCAGCAACAGCTTTAGCACATTCGTTTTTCAACTCTTCCACAGAACCAATACAAATTTGCTCTCCGCTTTCATTACTCCACACCGGAATTGGAATACCCCAGTAGCGAGAACGCGATAAATTCCAATCGTTCAAATTATCTAACCAATTGCCAAATCTACCAGTACCCGTTGAAGCAGGTTTCCAGTTAATGGTTTTATTCAACTCACTCATGCGCTCTTTCAAAGCTGTAGCTTTGATGAACCATGAATCTAATGGATAATACAACACTGGTTTATCTGTTCTCCAGCAATGCGGATAACTGTGCTCGTATTTCTCTACTTTAAAAGCTTTGTTCTCTGTTTTAAGCTTAATGGAAATCTCTACATCTACCGATTTCTCTGGTTCTTGTCCGGCAGGGTAATATTCATTCTTCACGAATTTACCAGCCAACTCACCCATTTGAGCCACAAACTTTCCTTGTAAATCAACTACTGGAACCGGATTGCCATCGGCGTTCAACACCAACATTCCCGGCACTCCTGCGTCTTTTGCCACCTTAGCATCATCGGCTCCGAAGGTCGGAGCAATGTGTACGATACCTGTACCATCTTCGGTAGTTACAAAATCACCCGGAATCACTCTAAAAGCTTTTTCGGCATTTTCGTATGGCAAAGCGTATGGTAAAAGTTGTTCGTATTGAATACCCACTAAATCGGCACCCACAAAAGATTGAATTACTTTGTAAGGAATCTTTTTATCACCTTCTTTGTATTCTAAATTTTCACTTTCCTCAAATTTACCAGCGAATTGCTTTGCCAATAAAGGCTTAGCTAAAATAACCTGAATCGCTTCGTGAGTATATTGATTGAAGGTTTTTACTAAAACATACTCAATCTTTGGACCTACAGCCAAAGCGGTATTCGAAGGAAGTGTCCATGGAGTGGTCGTCCAAGCCAAAAAATGCACGTCTCCCTCAACATTGAACTTTGAACCTTGAACTTTGAACATCGCTACGACGGTCGTATCCTTCACATCACGATAGCAACCCGGTTGATTCAATTCGTGTGAACTCAAACCAGTACCAGCTGCAGGAGAATAAGGCTGAATAGTATATCCTTTGTACATCAAATCTTTGCTGTACAATTTCTTCAACAAATACCAAACACTCTCAATATACTTGTTTTCGTAGGTGATGTATGGATCTTCCATATCCACCCAGTAGCCCATTTGTTTGGTAAGATTGTTCCAAATATCGGTGTATTTCATCACCGCTTCACGACAAGCCTTGTTGTAATCTTCAATAGAAATTTTCTTTCCAATATCTTCTTTGGTGATACCCAACTCTTTCTCTACACCCAATTCCACTGGTAAACCATGCGTATCCCAACCGGCTTTACGATTAACTCTATAACCTTTCAAAGTTTTGTAGCGACAAAAAATATCTTTGATGGTACGCGCCATTACGTGGTGAATACCAGGCAAGCCATTGGCAGAAGGCGGACCTTCAAAAAATACAAAAGGTTTGTTTTCGTCGCGCGAAGAAATACTTTTTTCAAAGATATTGTTCGCTTCCCAAAAGGCTTGTACCTCACGGCCTACCGCCGGCAAATCAAGTCCTGTATATTCTTTATATTTTGTTGCCATGAGCTATTTTATGAAAGTGTGCAAAAATAAGGAAAATTGTCGGAACCTTGATGAGAAGAATTAAAAGATGGAAAGGATGAGGAAGCACCTTAGCATCTGCGCACTTCCAATTGCGCACAATGCTATCGTATTTTTAAATACCTATGTGCAAAAGATTAAAAAAATACAATATTCAAGCAACGAATTTAAATTCTCGCATCTCATTGATACAACTACAAAATTCTCATCGGATGAAAAAATTATTATTACTCTTCACATTGGCTGCCTCAACAGCCTTCTCTCAATTAGCAATCGATACTGTTTATCCCCTCTGTTATGACGCCCCAGCTGTGCTCTTAAAAGCTAATCAACCTGGTGGAATTTGGTCAGGACAGGGTGTTACTAACCAAAATACAGGACAATTTGATCCTTACTTTGCTGGCGCAGGAAGTCATCTCATACACTATACCGTTGGCAACGAAAGTGATTCAACGATAATCATTGTAAAGCCAACTACATTTAATTTTTCAAGCAGCATTTACACCTGTAACAACACCGCAGATATTACGGCCGAAGTGACCGACAACTACTTGAATTACGACTGGTATGATCAGAGCGGACAAATCACCAACTTAGGTATTTTACAAAATGCACCAAAAGGAAGATACATATGTCATCTAAAGGCTGAATATGGTTGTGCATTACCCGATACTGTATACGTTTTCGACGGACAAGCCTTAAATCTTCAAAAAGAAGCAGATATTAATACCTGCTTCAAAACAGCGTCGGTTTTTAAAGGATGGAATTATAACTTCACAAAAAATGAATGGAGCTATAGCAACGGACTGCTTCCCAATAGTGACTATGTTTATTTTCCTTCTTCGGGCACTTACTATCATTATGTTGAAGATATTCATGGATGTGAGTTTAGAGATACCATAGATGTTACTTTAGGTTCTCTTGATTCTACCCTTTCATATAGTTTAGTCGATCAAAGCAATTATTCCTTTTGCTTTGGCGAGGTGGTTTCTTTAAAATCAAATGGAAACTATAATAGCTATGAGTGGTCTAAATGGGATAATAACACCCAAACAACAATTAGCAATACGCAAAACATTGTAGTGAATGAACCCGGTATCTACCAAATTACAGTTACCGAAAGCACCTGTGCATTCGACAAGAAAGTTTACGTTTACCAAAACGAATGCGCCGTTGGCAACGATATTATAATTTACGAAAAATGTGTGGGAATAGCGCGACCTGGATTTTCGCATTACTTAACACATGGAATTCACAATTATGGCAACACAACCCTAAGCAATTGCAGTGCAGAAATTACTTTCGATGATTCTAAAGAAACAATAGATTTAAACAGCGGATATAGCGTTGGAATTAGCGGTTACACTTTAAACGGCAATAAACTTAGTTTTCCAATACCAACTTTACAGAGTGCACAAAGCACAATTTTTTCAATAGGTTTTCGGGTTAATGCCGATGTATCGTTGTTGGGACAAAAATTGACGTATCACACACAAGTAACTTGTCCGATACAAGAAATTTCTCTTGAAAACAATGTAG
This sequence comes from uncultured Chryseobacterium sp., assembly GCA_964406465.1. Taxonomy (GTDB): domain Bacteria; phylum Bacteroidota; class Bacteroidia; order Flavobacteriales_C; genus JAHEZL01. Next base: position 81,892 of record CAYORT010000001.1, on the reverse strand, counting down.
TTGATGTTTCCACTATCATTCGTGGTTCATACGACCCCAACTTCGTTGCTTCAAATTATGGCGATGGCGAAATTGCCGATTATACAAGCTTCATCAAATACGACGTTGGTTTTCAAAATACAGGAACCGATACTGCATTTAATATTAGAGTGACCAACTTTATTGATACCAACATTTTTGATTTAAGTACCATTAAAGTTATAGGCTCAACACACAAATACTATATGGGAGTTGACAACAACGGTTTAATCACCTGGAATTTCAATAACATTTTACTGCCCGATAGTTTTATAAATGAACCAGCTAGTCACGGACAAATTCAATTCATCATTCAATTGAAAAAAGGATTGTCTGTTGGAACCACTTTAAAAGACAGCGCAAATATCTACTTCGATTTTAATCCGCCAATTATTACAAATACAGCTTACAACATATTAAGTAACAAAGACGGAATATTTGAAGTGAATAAGAAGGACGGAACACTTAACTTGTACCCGAATCCGGCCAACAACAATATCTACCTCGTACTTAGTGGTTTTGACAATGAAAAAAACATAAGTATTTCAATTGTTGATGTTACAGGAAGAGAAGTTTTAGCTCCAATAAACAGAAACAGCTTGAACAATAAAGTTCCAATTCAATTAATAGTAAGCGGCTTGAGCAATGGCGTATACATTGTAAAAGTAACGAGCGATAATCAATATCAAACCACAAGCTTAGTGATACAACACTAAAAGCAATAGCAACTAAAAAGCCGAGTGAAAATTTCACTCGGCTTTTTTATTTTTTGTTCAATTACATATTCAAATAATATCTCAACTTCTGCTTTGCCTTTCCACCTATTCTGTGGTAGAATTTAATGGCTCTAACATTGTCGTGTGGTGTTTGCCATTGTATTTGTGTGCAATTGGTTTCTTTAGCGTAATCTTTTACTTTGTTTACCAACATTTCACCAATCACCTTACCTCTGTGATTTTCTAAAACAAACAGGCAGTCCATATGAATGTAATGCATCGCTTGCCAAGTAGAAAACTGTTTAGAGAAAGTGGTATAGGCTGCCATTTCACCATCCACTATGGCTACATAACATTGCATAGGAGGATTCTCACTAAATAAGTACGCACCTAACTTTTCTGCTTTGCCTTCCTTAACAAAATCATATTTTTCATACTCAGCATGTAAAGCACAAAGCTCTATCAATTGATTCATTTCGCTTTGCAATGGTTTACGAATTTCAATACTCATAGAATAATATTTAGTGTTTTAATATAATCGAACCTGCTTAATATACAATTTTCTTTTCTCTTCTGCTGTACTGTCTAATTTAAACTCAATATCTAAATGTCGGCACGTTCCATACAGTGTACAATAATGCGCAAATATTTTATCAACCGCAACTTTTAGATTCACCAACTCAATTTCACTCATCACAGTGGTATCGGTAAGCTCTGGCAAATTAGAATGTGCCATGTACTGAATGGAGTAATCTTTCTCGGGATTTGCACCAAAGTTAAACAGTATAATTTCATCGGCAGTATACGACCCTTTCTCGTTGCTCACCACGGGCACATCACCCTTTTGCACGTTGATGATATAAGCCGGCAGATTTTCAGAATACTGATTTCTGGTGATCAACACCCCGTTAACATCCTCTTTTGGAAATGTGCGGTGCACCAAAACGGCCATAGCTACTTTCTTTTGATCTATTTTATAATAAGACCGTTCCTCAACTGCCTCAATATTCCATAGACTCGCCCACACTTTTTTGATAGCCAAATCAATGGCTTTCTTATCGCTTCCAATTTTTCCGGTATAAGAATCGTACAATCCGGCACCATTGAATCCGTCAATGTCTTCTGCATTGGTGGAGGAGCGAAAACGCATCGATTTTCCAACATTCTCTGATTGAATAAGAGCAACAATTCTTTGCAATAAAACAGTATCAATAGCACTATTTACAATAGAATCACGCAACGTTGTGAGGTAATTAATTTTGACTTCCCTATTAGAATAAAATCGAATATCGTGCAACATTGAATTGATATACAAATCCAAGCCATATTTCTTTAAATGCTGATCGTAAAAATAAAATGGAATGGCAAACGCTCCTTCGGGAGTATTGATTCCCTCTACCTTCAGCAACTCGGCGAAATTGGCCGCCTTACCACCTAACAAATCAACATCTGACAATGATGCTTTTTTCAAATTTACCAAGGCAGAATCACGAACATTCAAAAGCAAACTCATCGCTTCTTTCTTCTCGTTCTTTAACCAAAATTTCTCTGCATCTGCCAACAATGCTTCTTGAATGTAAAAGGTGTCGGCACGCACTTTTAAATACACTAATTTACCACTGTATCTGCGTACTTCTGCATTGCTCCATACCGAGCGCAAAGCCATGTTGGGGGTGCCTCTGTTGTGACTCAAAACATTAATGTGCGCCAAAGGCATTTGAAATTTATTGGTGATGATTCCAGCACAAACCCCAATGTCTAAAGGAACATCATTCAACACCAAAATATCGTGTTGCTCTACCTTTTGCAATTCTGCCGAAGGAACTTCCACAAATTTTAGATAGCCGTAGGCCTCGCCGTAATTTAGCCCTTGGTAACGTTGGCCCTTGTACAAATCGTTGTGCGTAATTCCTTTACCGGGTAAACACTCTTTCTTGCTAGCACTGTATGACAAATACCTCAATTTCTCGCCTACAAAAGAATTTTCAGCCAATCTATCGTACAACAATTTGAGCTGCTCACAAGTCATTTCTGTGCCCGCAAAAAGTTCGAAAGTATAAGAGTTAGAAGCGGTGTAATGACAAAATTCACCAACGAAATAAGTACGATCGGGATTGTTATAATATTGCTTTTCGAATTTTACAATATTGTTGTACTTCAGCACATTGATGGCGAAATGGGCATGGTAAGAATACTTGTTGAAATTAAAAAAGTACACCACATCTTTCTTAAAGTCATAAATGAATTTCACAGCTCTAACCTCCCCAAAATGCTGCGTTAAAGGTCGGCCATCCAAATAGTCAAAGGCTCTCTCATCGGCTAAAAAATTAAAATATTCAACCTGTTTGTCTTTTGCAGCAATAGGCAATAATTCATACACTTTGTTCTTGCTACGCACCGCATATTGCACTTTATGGTATTGTGGCGATGTAAAAATCAAGGTATCACTGTTTGATGCTGAAAAACGCAAAGTGTCTTTTACGCCGTTAAAACAATAATTCAAAGGCAAGTGAAAATTGCCTTTTGCATCGGAAAAGGTTCTGTATTTCGTGTTTTTTAGCTGAATGCTTATGTTGCTCAGGGGTTTTCGTGAACCTGCATCTACAACAACTGCCTTATAGTACTGAGCTTTCAGATGCGCAATCTGAAACACAACAAGCAGCAGTAACAACAATCTTCCCTTCATTTGTATTAGCAATTAAACATCCAAACAACTGTAAAAAGCATTCTTCAACAATTTTAGTTAAGCTGCACAGTTATTGCAATAAAATTAAGAAATAATCGCAAAAACCGAATTAAAAAATAATTCCAACCTTTTTGGTTTTTGTGGTCTTTATTGATGAAATTTAATGCACTACAAATTCTATTTATGAAGAAAAAGATATTTTTCTCACTGCTGTTGGCTTTTATAGGTATCACACTAACATACGCCATTGCTCAAAAAAAACAACTCGATAATTATCAGCTCGATAATTTTGTACCTGAACCTCTTTACCAAAAAGAATGGAAAGAAGTACAAAGTAAAATCGACTCCAACCTACCCAAATCGGCCTTGGTGCTCATCGAAAAGATTCTTACAAAAAGCATAAAAAACAACCATCACAAACATATCGTGAAAGCCATCGATATGAAGTTGAACCTCATGCATCATATGGAAGAAGATTATTACGATGCTGCTTTTACTTTTTTACAAAAAGTTGATTCTTCACTTTCCTTTCCTTCCAAGGAATATGCGCGTTTGCTCTGCGCAGAGACTTTCAAAGATTACCACAACATGAATCTTTGGCAACTGATTAAAAACGAAAACACAGGCGAAATAAGCAGCAATTTCAAGGAATGGAATCAACAGCTATTCATCGATACTGTTACTGCTATTCACCAGCAAGTTTTACTAAGAAGTGAGCAACTTCAAAGAACGAATCCCAATTTTCTTGATTCGCTCACTAAAGCACAAACACATGCCTACCCTACGCTGTACGACATCTTTGTGAATAAAATGTTAGAGACTCAAATCGGATTTCGAAATAATAAAATAGAACAATATCCTCTTTCTGCTGAACTCAACAAGAATCTACTTCTAGTAGATGGTAGTTTCGAAAACATGGAAATTATTAAGGATAAAGAGAATCGCTATTTTGTTCTTTCTCTTTTTCAAGAATTAGAAAAATTTCACTCTAATAAAAATCCACAAGATGCTTATGTAAACTCTATTCTTCGCCGACTAAACTTTGCTAAGGAACATTTCAATTTGAATCAGGAACAAGAAAATTATCGTTTGGCATTAGAACAACTGATTAAAAATTTCGAGAGCAATTATTTTCTAGATCAGGCATACTTTCAATTGGCTGTTGCACATAGCGATTTAGGCAATAGCTCTAAACATTCAGCGCATTTTAAAACAGCCGTTTCGCTTTTACACAAAGCAATATTAGAGGCAGAAAAAAACAAAAAAGGGAAATCACAGTTCACAGAATTGTTAGAAAATATCAAAACTCCATATGCGCACATCACCACCGAAAAACATGTCCTTCCCAACAAATCCATTTTAGCAAAAATCGAATTCAAAAACTTACAAAACAATCAAAAAGAACATGTGGTTTACTATAAAATTTACAAGCATTCTGTAAATGGCATTAAATCATTTTACCAAGCGCAGCAAAGAAATATCGACACCAATATTTTGAAGAAATGTGCTACCCAAAAAATTACGCTTTTCAATAAACTCGATTACAATTTGTACTCCACTTTTGTGGAACTTCCCGCACTTGAAAGTGGTTACTACTCTATCATTATCAGTAGCAATGAGAACTTTAAAAAAGAAAACAAAAATGGAAGACTGGGTGTTAGTTTCATAGAAGTAAATAACATTAAAAGCTCTATCACTTTGGTTGAAAATGGAAATGCAGAAATAGTGGTGAAAAACTCCCTCACAGGTGCTCCTGTCGCCAATGCACAAATTAAAGCGTACGAAAATAATTATTTCAATGGCGAAAAATACCGACTAATTGAAAGCGTTAAAACCGATAGCAATGGATTAGCAAAAATATCTAAGCAAAACGCTTATAATTTTTCTTTCTCAGTAGAAAGCAACAATGAAATTGCCATCAACACCGATTACTTTTACTTTCACGAAGGCCACTCTAACGAAACAACTACAAATACTATTTTTACCGATAGAGAGCTCTATCGTCCGGCACAAACTTGCTACTTCAAAATCATTTCCACATCAAGTTCTACAGAGGTATATGGCAATAAACCAATTGTCAACTTGCGCAAAAACACTCCTGTTACAATATCGCTCTTAGATGCAAATGGAGAAAAGATAAAAGACACCACTATCAATACCAATGAATTTGGGTCATGCTCGGGAACCTTCTACCTACCAAAAAATAGAATGAATGGAAGATGGTCTCTGAGTTGTGATGATAATGCTATAGGATTGCAGGTGGAAGAATACAAACGACCAAAATTTGAATTAACGCTAAACGCGCCAAAGGGTGAATACAAACTTAACGACTCTGTAACCATCACTGGTAAAGCAATGGCTCTTTCGGGAGCTGCAATTTCTAATGCAATAGTAAAATTAAATGTGAAACGACAAAAGCAATTTTATTACTCATGGCATTGGTGGAGAATGCCGCAACAACACGAAGAAATTGATATCGATCAACACGAAGTAAAAACAAACGATAAAGGAGAATTTACTTACACCTTTCTGGCGCAATCTCCTTCTAAAAAAGAAGATGCTTACTACACCTTTAAGGTACACGCCAGTGTTACCGATTTAACTGGCGAAACGCGTGAAGACAATACATCCATCTCCATTGGCGACAAAGCATTGGAAATTGCATTAGCTATATCAAAAAATGTTGAAAAAAACGATCAACTTCAATTTAAAATCAATAGCACTAACCTTCAACAAGAGTTCACCGATGCTTCTGGAAGCTACGAAATACAAGCGCTTTCAAGCGACAACAGAATTACAAGAGAAAACATATTTGGAGAAATCGACACTTTACTCATGAGCGAAAATGATTTCTACAAAAAGTTTCCATTAGAAAAAATTCAATACAGCAAGGCAGAAAAACAAGCTTCGGGCACTACCGTTTTACAAGGTAAATTCAATACCGCTGAAAACAAATCTCTCGACCTTTCGGCACTTAAAAATTTACCCAATGGCAAATACATTGTTAAATTAAAATCGAAAGATAAATATGGTACTGCGGTGGAATCGGTTCAAGAATTTACTCTATTCGACAAACACTCAAACAAACCTGCAACAGTAGTTGATCATTGGATTGCACCAATCAAACTAGAGGGAGAACCAGGTGATAAAGTTTCATTTGTTCTTGCGTCATCTTTTGAAAATGCCCTGTACACTCTTACTCTAATAAACGACAACAAGCGCGAATGGGTAAAAAACGTGAATTTAAATAACAGTCAGCAACTTTTTGAAATCCCTATTACAGAAGCTCATCGCGGCGGATTTTCAATACAGGTTTCTATGACCAAAAACAATCGCACTTACCTCGAAGTATTAGACTTTATTGTTCCTTATTCCAACAAAAGATTGAATGTGAAATATGAAACATTTAGAGATAAATTATCGCCCGGACAAGCAGAGAAATGGAAATTGGTTTTAAGTGGTCCAGATGCCACGCAAGTTAGCGCAGAAATGCTTGCTAGCATGTATGATGCTGCGCTAGATCAGCTAAATACCAATAGATATTACGGTGAACAAAACTGGACAAATCATCTAATTGAATACACAGAAAATTACAGCTATTTGTTTAGAAACAATGCGCAACAAAATAATACTGAGAGTTGTAGTTTTGGCAACTCATATATTTACACTTATCAATACTACGGGTACAGAAATAATGGCGTAGATCATTATGCCAACTATAGAACTTATGGTTGGGGGTATATTGAAGGATTTGGAGCGACGCACAACCTTACAAATGGAAAATTAAAACTTAAGAAAGCTGAATTGAGAAGCTTGGCTGCACCAGCAATGAATTCAATAGCAGAATACTCCGTTTCAAATTTTTATGCTGCCAACGATGCTTCAATAAAATCAGAAGAAGATTTGCAGCAAAAAGAAAGCAGCAATCAAGACCAGACTTCCAGCAATGTTGACATCACCCTTCGCAAAAACTTCAATGAAACAGCCTTCTTCTATCCTCACCTGCGCACCAATGAAAAAGGAGAAATCATCATTGAATTTACTTTGCCTGAATCGCTCACCAAATGGAAATTTAGAACGTATTCATACACTCAGGATTTAATGACAGGTATCACCACCAATGATATACTAGCGCAAAAAGACTTGATGATTACTTCGTTTGCTCCCAGATTTTTTAGAGCCAACGACAAAATAGTTTTCTCTGCTAAAATAGATAACATCTCCGAAGAGAATTTAAATACTGTGGCCAATCTTCAGTTGTTGAATGCTAAAACAATGCAGCCTTTAAACATCAAAACCGACGCTTTAAACATTTTGGTGGATGCTAAATCTTCGCAAAAAGCCGAGTGGAGTATTGCCATTCCTGAAGATGTAGATGCTATTGTTTGCAGAATTTCTGCTTCATCGAACAACTTTAAAGATGGCGAAGAAATAATAATTCCTGTTTTGAAAAATAAAATGCTGGTGCGCGAAACAATGCCATTCACCATTTACTCGAAAGAAGAAGAAAAATTTGTTTTTGATAGAATGCAAAATTTAAAATCTTCTACTCTAAAAAATCATCAGTACACAGTAGAATTTACGGCAAATCCGGCATGGACAGCCATTCAATCGATGCCTTACTTAAGTGAATTTCCTCACGAGTGCGCCGAACAAACTTTCAGCAGAGCGTATGCCAATGCGATAACCCGACACATTATGAATTCATCTCCTCAAATAAAAGCAATGTTTGCCGAGTGGGAAAAAACTTCAGGAAATAGCGATGCGCTCATTTCTGCACTAGAAAAAAATCCAGAACTAAAATCGGTATTGCTTAAAGAAACGCCATGGGTGAATGAAGCACAAAATGAAACAGAAGCAAAACGTAGATTGGCGAAATTATTCAATGGAAAAGAGCTAGATAAAAATATTGCATCTGCTGTAAAACGCTTGATGGATTTAGAAAACAACGGCTGGAGCTGGTTCGATGGCGGTCGACCTTCTTTCTACATCACAGAACATATAGTAGGCGGATTTGGTCATCTTTCTAAGCTTAATGTAAGCGAAGAAATTTTTAAAGATTATCCTTCTTTGAAAAATAAATTAGAGGATGGAATTGCGTTTTTAGATAGAGAAATAAATCAATGGTATTTACAAGAAATAAAAAATGACTATGAAGAACTACCAATGCCATCGGCTGAATTGGTGCATTACTTCTATTCAAGATCATTCTATCCTTCAAAATCTAAATTCACCGAAGCATTCAACTACTACAAGAATAATGTAAAAATCTATTGGAGCAAATACAGTCTGCAAAATCAAGCAATGATTGCTTTAGCTTTTTATAGAATGGGCGATGTTGACTTTGCAAAAGCCATTATGAAATCACTAAAAGAAAGATCTTTCTTTAGCAAAGAAATGGGCATGTATTGGAAAGAAAATGTGAGCAGTTACTATTGGTACAGCGCACCCATAGAAACGCAATCACTATTGATTGAGGCATTTGCCGAAGTAAATAATGACATGGAAAGTGTAGAAAAAATGCGATTATGGTTGTTGCGAAACAAACAAACCAATTCGTGGAATTCAACAAAATCAACCGCTTTGGCATGTTACGCTTTGTTGCTGCAAGGTGAAAATTGGTTAAGCACCAACAACGCGCTCGATGTGCAAATTGGTGGCAAAGTGCTAGTAATTTCCAATCAGCATTTAAACGATACCGATCCTTATACTGTGCAAAGTGAAGCGGGCACTGGTTACATCAAAACGGCTTGGCAAGAAAATGAAATCGAGAGAAATAAATTGTCGCAAATTACTGTGAAAAACAATGGACCATCGGTAGCTTTTGGTGCTGCGCATTGGGAGTATTTTGAGGAACTAGATAAAATCACCTCGGCAAATAATACTCCATTAAAAGTGCGCAAAGAGTTTTATAGAGTTTCTGGCAATACCATCGAAAAAATAAGCAGCAACACCATTTTACATGTTGGTGATAAAATAAAAGTACGATTGTATGTATCGAGCGATAGAACAATGGAATTCATTCATCTGCGCGATATGCGCGCTTCAGCCTTCGAACCTACCGATGTGCTAAGCAGCTATCATTACTCCATTGGTGCTTGGTACTATCAAAGTGTTAAAGATGCATCGGTAGATTTCTTTTTCGACAGAATTGACAAGGGTGAGCATCAAATAGAATACGAAATGACGGTGACGCACAAAGGAACTTTCTCGAATGGAATAAGTACTATTGAATGCATGTATGCCCCCGAATTTTCAGCACACACACAAGGGCTCACAATAACTGTAGAATAGCATCATGAAACCATTATCTATAATTTTAAGCTCATCTATTGCACTTCTTTTTGCGTGCGCAACCTCAACGCCTCAAATTAAAGAAGAGAAAATTACGATAGCGAAAACAGATAGCATTGTTCCAAAAAGTATTGTGTTTGGCACTTTCTGCGGCGAATGCATGGATAATTGTGCAACGATGTATCAATATACAGATTACAAAAATTTATTACTTGCCGACTTTCACGACAACTACTTTAAAAGAAATGAGAACGAGATGAGGTACGATTCTTTAATTAACGACACCACAAAAGTAAAATTGGCGAAAGAGATTCTGAGTAAATTTCCAAGTTCGCAAAGCGAAGGAACTTATGGTTGTCCCGATTGCAGCGATGGTTGCGGCATTTATGTGCAGTACCAAGAAGGCTCCAAAATAAAGCGATTTAGCATCGATACCGATACCTCACAAATAAAAAACAACGAAGTAAAAAACTTCGCTGTATACTTCAAAAATGTAATGTTCGAATTTAAAAAGTAAAATTATTCTTTTATAAATTTTGTTGTGGCTATCGCACCATTTATCTGCGACTGAACAAAATAAACGCCGCTGTGCAAATCAGCCGTATTAATCGAAACTAAATTTTCTGATAGTGCTTTTTCAAAAACTGTTTCACCTAGAGCATTGATAATTTTCACTGCTTGCAATCCGTTAGCATTGATGTACAACACATCTCCAACAGGATTGGGATATACGCTAACCCTTGCAACATTCAACGCCTTTACACCGGTTGTAATATCACCTGCAATCATCAAGTTATCTAAGTATGCTCCCGACGAAGAATATTTTGCATTTGCTTCAAAAGTAAGATCGAAAATAGTACCATCGTAAGCCGACAAATCGAAATTGATAGTGCTCCATGTTTCTTCTACATCACTGCCAATTTGATAGGTTGGAGAAATCGCCGTATTGTTCACCAAAACCCTAAAATTGCCGTAACTGGCCTTAGAAAAATACATCGATTTTTTATCGAAAGTAAGTTGAAGATTAGCAAAATTTGTAGCATCAATAGAAGGGAAAATCAATTTAGAATCGAAATTCGGATTGGTTAAAAATGGCTTCTCTCCGTCTTGAGCATAGGCATAGTAAGGAATGCCCGAAGATAACGCTCCGGTGAAAGCTACACCCATTCCTGACTTACCGGCTGAATTATTGATGGCTAGCAAACCATAAGATTTAACAACTGTTCCAACACTATCTAAAACTATAGAACCTGCATCGAAATTTTGACAGTAAGGCAAAACTATGGGATCAACTACTTTAACATTTTGTGTTATCTGATCGCTTCCACCTCCATTTGAAACAGAAAGTGTAACACTGTATAAACCTGCAGAGGCAAAATTTACGGTAGGATTAACCGCTGAAGAAGTTGAAATATTAGCTCCATTGATGGTCCATGAATGATTATTGATTCCTGCACCAGTAGATTGATCTTGAAGAACGACATCATGCCCTGCAACCGCCACTTCACCAGCTAAATTGAAATTGGCCACGGGTGCCGACGAACAAGTTTTTTTTGTCCAGTCATAATGCGTTCTCGCCGTACTTGAAATCATAGCATATTGCTCAGCAGAAAACACTGTTCTACATGCTTTATTTGGAGAGTACGACATAATATTTTTACCATCTGGAACATAAACATCACCATTTGCGTCTTGCGGATTGGCATTGTTGCTTACTTCACATGTAACAGAACTAATGGTCCAAGAAGTGATATCAGGATCGGCGGGTGTATCACAAAAATAATCTCCATCTGTGGCGCAGTTGGTTGTTTTACCGCTACCCGGACGAGCAACCAATTCAGATCCATTGCCCTGATGTGTGTGGCGTAAATTAAGTGCATGTCCTATTTCATGCTCCAAAGTTGTACCAGCGTTTACACATGAAGTTTTCAATACCGATAAATCATCGCTATCAATATTGTCGGGATAATAAGCAAAACCACAAGCTCCGCTACCCGAACTTGTGTAAGCATCAACAATAAAAAGATTAAATGTTTTAGCGACTAAATAGCTGTTCAAGAGTGACACATCGGTATTCTTTTCGAAATCATTTATGTTGTCGTCATCAATATAATTAACCGATCCACAAATATAAAATTGCACAGCAGCAGGGATATACTGAGCATTCAATCTATCAAAGGCATCATAAAAATCTTTGAGAGAGATACCACCACTGCCATTGCTATTTCTAACAATATGCACTGTTAAAGGCAACAAAACAAAATTAGAATTACCATTGATACTGATATCGCCAAGCGCCTTCTCATTTCGCATTGCTTCTACAGCTTTAAGATATTCCTCTTGCTGTTCGGGCGTAGGTTCTGGAGAATCACACGCGTCTTGCGCATAAGCACTAATAGATAACAAACCCATTAAGGCTAGAAAGTAATTTTTTATCATGAGGTAAATAGTATTAACAGTATGCCGAGAAACCCTTGAATGGTAAATTAAGAAAAAATATTTTGATTTCCTCGGTTACCTTTTCGCTATTTCGACATTAACGATATATAATTCTAACAAAAACGGTTCTGTCTTTTTTGTAGGATTAAGAGTAGTGTTTGGCCGCTGCGCGATTTCCCAGATTGCGCGGCGGTTTTTTTTCTTCACTAAACTCTGTATTTTGCTAAGAAATAAAAAAACAATATGACCCATCCCGGCATTTACCGTCACTACAAAAACAAACTCTATAAAGTCATTGACGTGGCAACACACTCAGAAACATTAGAAACTTTTGTTGTTTATCGTCCCATGTATGGTGAAGAAAAACTATGGATTAGACCCGAGAAAATGTTTAACGAAGAAGTGGAATTAGATGGGAAAATGGTGAAGAGGTTTGAGTTTGTTTGCGCTTAATTATTAACTTCACAAAAAACAAATTCTTGTGAGCACAAACATTGCCATATCCATACAAAACGTACGCAAAACTTTTAAGGAAGTAAAAGCTGTACAAGGTGTTAACTTAGATATTGAAAAAGGTGAATTCATTGCGTTGCTTGGTCCGAATGGTGCGGGTAAAACAACGCTAATGGAAATGATTGAAGGCATTCAAAAACAAGATGAAGGCGATATCATTATCAACGGTAAAACCTGGAAAGATCATGAAGATGAATTGCATAGAATTTTAGGAATTTCATTGCAAGAAACTCACTTCTTCGACAAGCTAAAAGTGAAAGAAACTGCGCAACTTTTTGCATCATTTTACAACATTAATAACGACCGCGTAGATGAGATTTTACATTTGGTGAATCTTACTGAAAAAGCCACAGCCTTTGTGAAACACTTATCTGGCGGACAACGTCAGCGTTTAGCCTTAGGCCTAGCACTTATCAATCAACCCGAAATAATTTTGTTAGATGAACCAACTACAGGTTTAGATCCAACTGCGCGAAGAGAAATTTGGGATATTCTCTTTAAGCTGAAAAAAGAAAACAAAATCACCATGATTCTTACCACACACTACATGGAAGAGGCAGATTATTTGTGCGATAAAATTGTGATTTTAGATAAAGGAAATATCTTGGCCCAAGGTACTGTTGACGAATTGCTATCAAAAACAGGAAGTACCGAACTTATTGAATTTAGTGTGGAAGAAGCCAATGAATCTGTTAGTTTACCTGATGGTGCTGGTAAAAAGAAAATGATTTTTGACAGCAAAAATGAAAAATGGCAAATCCATGTAGATGACATCATTTCTTACCTTCCTATCTTCCTCGAAGAAATGAAAAAACAAAACAGAAAAGTAAAAACTTTGGAGTGCCGAAAAATGACTCTAGATGATTTATTCATTGCCATGACAGGAAGAAGGTTAACCGAGTAACTCTTCTAACATTGAACATTAAACATTGAACGAGCAAAATGAAACAACTTTCACAACTCATACTTTTACAATTGCGCGAATTCTATCGCGAACCCGGAATTCTCTTTTGGGCTTTTGGTTTTCCTATTTTAATGGCTTGGGGCTTAGGTATTGCCTTCACTTCAAAAGCCGACCAATCTAGAAATATAGCGTGGGTGCAAGAAAGCAAAAGCGTTTCTACCATCGAACCATTCTTAGCCAATAGCAACGACAAAAAAATTGGTAATGAAAAGTCGGGATTTACAACTTATCATTTTCAAAAATCAACATGGAATGAAGCCATAGAAAAAATTAAACAAGGGAAAGTTTCGTTGGTTGTTGTAGACAAAGGCGATAGTACCATCTACCATTTCGATCCAAAAAATGCCGAAGCGCAAATGGCTTATGTGCAAATTAACGCCGCAATAAAAAATATTAAAAATGATGGTAGCGACATTCAAACTTTCGATGAAGTTGGCACTCGCTATATCGACTTCTTGCTTCCAGGATTACTCGCACTCAATATCATGATGGCGTGTATGTGGGGAATTTCTTATAGTTTAATAGATCGCCGTTCAAAAAAACTATTGAGAAGAATGATTGCCACACCAATGAACAAAACCATTTTTCTAACATCGCATTTGGTAACAAGAATCATCATCAGCTTTGCCGAAGCTTTGCTACTATTAAGCTTTGCTACCTTATATTTCGACATAGAAATTCAAGGAAGTATTTTGGCTTTAATTGCAATGATCATTGCGGGCAACATCATCTTTTTTGGACTGGCTGTTTTGGCATCGTCGCGCACATCGAATACTCAAATTGGTAACGGACTTATTAATGCCGTAGTAATGCCGATGATGATAACATCTGGTATCTTCTTCAGTTATCACAATTTCCCTGAATGGCTGGTACCGGTAATTAAGTATTTTCCGCTAACCTCGCTCGCCGACAATATTAGAAGTGTATTTATTGAGGGCGCCGGCATCATGGATGTAATGCCAGCTTTCCTAACCTTATCAGGAATTGGTGCTGTATTGTATTTAATTGCATTGAAAGTTTATAAGTGGTATTGATACTGGGTAAGTGCGACAGGGGGTTCTGAGAAAAAACAACCTGCATAACATAACGCTCCCTCTCACACTCACTCTGTTTCTTTCCATTCACCGCCCCTCACCGCCAACTCGCCTATTTTCTATTGCACCCCCCATATTCCTACTATACATTTGCCTTATAACAATTTAAAAATGGAAGCACAAGATAATTATAACGAATATTTCAATCCTGAAGAATGGGAGAAAAAACACAAAAGAGGTAAATTCTTTGGTGGGTTTTTAGTGGTGGTAGCAGGTTCCCTTTATCTTGCTAAAGAGCTGGGATCAAATATTCCTGATTGGGTGTTTAGCTGGAAAATGCTTTTGATTGCGATTGGCTTACATGTAGCGGTTAAAGAAAAGTTTAGAACATTCGGCTGGTCGTTTTTTGTTTTGGTAGGTGGTATTTTCTTGGTTACTCAAGATTTAATGCCTACTTGCAAAATCGAAAATATTTTATGGCCCGCTTTAATTATTGCAATTGGTTTACTCATCATGTTTAAACCCCGCCGAAAGCATCGTTTTGGTAAAGATTGGAGACATTGTGGTAACAGTAGAAACTGTAAAACAGAAGATAAATCAACCGAGGATAGAATTCATTTCGACATTGTCTTTGGCGGTGTAAAAAAAAACATAGTATCTAAAAATTTTCAAGGTGGCGAAATGCGCACCATCTTTGGTGGGGCTGAACTGAATTTTAGTCAGTGCGACATGGCTGAAAAAGCCGAAATAGATATTACTCAGGTATTTGGTGGTATTAAAATGATCATCCCGCAGCACTGGAAGGTAAAATCGGAAATCACGACTGTCATGGGAGGTATCGATGACAAGAGACAAATTAAAAACGATGTGGTAGGTAGCGAAGACAAAATTCTTATCTTGAAAGGGAATTTAGTTTTTGGCGGTATTGAGATAAAAAGTATTTAGTTTTTGGTTTGAGTCCTTCAGCACTTTCATATAGAAACATGATTTTCACCTATGGTGTTTGGTGGTTAATTTGGATTGCCATACAAACATTGGTGTTGCATCGACTAGGCCTTAAGCTAAGTGAAGCATTGATAGACGCCTCCATATCAAACATTTTAATTACCATAGCTGGTTACACCACTGAGATTACCGCTAGATATTATACGCCCAACCCCAAAAACAGATGGTATCGTTTTGCTTGGAGTATTGCGCTAGCATTCTTGTCGACAATTGCCATTAGATGGATTCTACAACTGGTTTTTAGTGACAATGAACAATATCTGGTATTTCTAAAATTATCAATGCCCATTCGTTTCATCTTCGCTTTCTTAATGATCTCGTTTATGGCAGTAATTTCTTGGTTGATGCGCCAAATGAAAGATGAAGCCGAAAGCATTGCCAGAAAAGAAGATGCAGAAAGATTACTTAGAGAAGCTGAACTATCTAATTTGCGTCAACAAATACAACCTCACTTTTTGTTCAACAGCCTTAACTCTATTAGTGCTTTGGCTGGTAGCCGACCAGAAGAAGCAAGAAAAATGATTCAGCAATTATCAGATTTCCTTCGCGGTACTTTAAAGAAGGATGATCAACAATTGGTAAAACTAAAAGATGAATTACAACACCTCAATTTGTATTTAGAAATTGAAAAAGTGCGTTTTGGTCACCGACTCAAAACAGAAATACAAAGTAACGACGAAGCGCTTCACCAATATATACCTACTTTGCTTTTACAACCCATTTTAGAAAATGCAATTAAATTTGGATTGTACGATACCATTGGTGAAACACTAATTAAAATATCGTGCAAAAAAGAAGCACAATTTTTAATCGTTCAAGTTGAAAATCCTTATGATTCAAATACCTCGAAACCAAAAAAAGGAACGGGCTTTGGCTTAAATTCAATACAACGAAGATTGCATTTGTTATATCACAGAAATGATTTATTGATTGCACAGCAAAAAGAAAATATGTTTGTAACAACAGTAAAAATACCTCAACAAATTAGTCATGATTAAAGTAGTTTTAATAGACGATGAACCTTTGGCAAGAAGCATCGTGAAAGAGTATTTAGGAGCATACGAAAACATCACTGTAGTGCAAGAATGTAACGACGGATTTGACGGCGTAAAGGCCATTATGCAACATCAACCCGATTTGATTTTTTTGGATATTCAAATGCCCAAAATAAATGGATTTGAAATGCTTGAACTTTTAGACCCAGCTCCATCTGTTATCTTCACCACAGCTTTTGATGAATATGCCATTAAAGCTTTTGAAGCTCATGCAGTTGATTATTTACTAAAGCCTTTTAGCAAAGATCGCTTCGATAAAGCATTGCAAAAATGGATGCAACAACGCGAACAAAATAAAACAGAAATAGCTCAAAATAATACACAAGCTTTAGTGAGTGAAACGCGATCTCCCGAAGAAAGCAGTCGCGTAGTAGTTAAAAATGGCAGCAACATTAGAATTATTCCTGCCCAAGATATCATGTACATTGAAGCATACGATGACTACGTGAAAATTTTCACCAAAGACACTTACCATCTTAAGAAAAAAACGATGTCGCATTTTGAGGAGGTACTCGACAAAACCGATTTTTTACGCGTGCACAGATCGTATATCTTGAATTTGCAACAAATCACAAAAATTGAAGCGTCGGAAAAAGGAAGTCACATTGCCTTGCTAAAAAGCGGAGTAAAAATTCCCCTAAGCAGAATGGGCTACGGAAAATTAAAAGAAGTGCTAGGTGTGTAAAAAAATGTTGTTGGTTTGTAAACCCTCTAAAATTGAGCAATGTCTCTATTTTGTCCATACGTTTTCTTCAAAATGTAAAGAATTTACAGGCAACGCTATTTTAATATTCTAAGGTGCACCAAATGTCTTATTAAAGACCTCAACCGAGGTATTGAATGTCGGGTACTATATAGTTCTGCTATAAATTTCATTGTCGTTTTTTGTTTTCATGTTGAACTCAACTTTTATGAAAACAAAAATTTTAATTATTTCCCTATTTCTTGCCATTGCTTCAAGTAAGGCACAGAATACACTTTGGTACTTTTCAGATAAGGCTGGAACTTCCTTTGGTATTGATTTTACAGGAGGAACTCCCTCTAGCGTAACTACCGGAACAAGCATAAACTTTTACGAATCACTAACCACACAAAGTGATGCAGCAGGCAACTTACTTTGGTATTCAGATGGAATGTTTGTGTACAACAAGAACCATCAAAAGATGACAGCATTGGGCAATGCACCGCTTCAAGGCACAATTGAAGATAAAAACAACAATCCGGCAATCGCCAGTGCCGTGCAAGGAGCATTATCATTCAAATGGCCTGGCTCAGCAACTAAATACTTGCTTTTTACAACACAGTCATGTGATGGATTTCACACCCAAGGTTGGAGATATCATGTGATCGACATGGCGCTTAACGGCGGACAGGGTGACCTAGTATCGAAAGATAATTTATTGCAATTGAACACCGCTGAGATGCAAACCTTTGTTGGAAACTGCGACTCTGTTTGGGTGGTTACACATGGCATAAATGACAATAATTTTTACAGTGTTTTGGTAACGGCTAATGGTGTTGGAAGTGTAATTACTTCAACTGTTTCCAAGGTGAATCAATTCGATAACGGAATAGCCGACAATCTAAATGCGGCACCAGGTTACCAAGGGGCAAGAGGAAGTTTAGCAATTAATTCTTTAGGAAATAAAATAGCTATGACGGGCTCATGGCCTTGCGGTACACACGTTTTAAATTTCAATAGATATACTGGAGTTGTTAGCGGCCCGCAAACTCAATTGTATATTCCTGCCGATGGTAGATTTGATGGATACGGAACCGAATGGTCTCCAGATGGAAATATATTATATGTAACAAGTTTCGATTATGAGAAAATTTTACACTACAATTTAAATACAAATACAACCACAAAATTAAATGTAAGCGGTTCAATTGCATTTGGAGAAATTGTAACCGGACCAGATGGCGTTCTATATATTGCCAAAAGAGAAGAAGACTTTCAACGACATCTTTCCACGATTACGAATCCGAACTCCACTACGGCCACACCTGCAGGTATTGGCTTCACGCAAAATGGATACAACGTAGGAAATTATGTTCAGCCTGGCTTACCTCAAATGTTCGCTTGTTCGGCGCCTGTATGCGATGCTCTAGATACCAACTTAAACAACTTAAATGTTGCCATTTGTGCTGCGGCAACTAGCGACTTATCGGCATTTGTAAAAGGAACTACAAAAGCTGGCACTTGGAGTGTGCAAGGCTCAGGGGCAAACTGGCCGACCATGGTGGGTAGCACTTTTACCACTACTTCTTCAACACCAGCAGGTTCTTATACAGTTAGATACACCTTAACTTCGCCAGTACCAGGCTGCCCAACCTATGCGCAAAGAACCATCATTGTTAAAGCACTACCGGTAGTATCAATGGCGAATAAAAGCATTTGTACAGGGGGTTCTACCACTTTTGATGCAGGAAATGTTGGGGCAACTTATGTTTGGAGCAATCAAGGTACTGGCAACTTACAAACCACTACAGCATCAACTGCGGGTACATACAGCGTTTCTGTCACTTCAAATGGATGCTCGGCTTCTGGATCGGCAACTCTTACGATTACTCCCCCACCCACTGTAGATGTAGCCAACAAATCCATTTGCGCTGGTGATTCAACCACTTTCGACGCAGGAATCGTTGGTGCAACTTATCTATGGAGTGATTTAGGTACTGGCAGTTCTCAAACCACCAAAGCTAAAGTGGAAGGAAGATATACCGTAACAGTGACTGCAAATGGCTGTTCGGCCAGTGATACCGCACATCTCTCCTTGAAAGCAAAACCTATTGTTAATATGGCCAACCAAACGATTTGTACAGGTGATTCTACTACTTTCGATGCAGGAAATACTGGTTCTTCATTTGTATGGAGCAACCAAGGAACGGGGACAGCGCAAACTACCAAGGCTAAAACCGCTGGAATATATACTGTAAATGTTACTAGCAATGGCTGTAGCACCTCTGCTTCGGCTACACTAGCTTTTAAATCAGCATCAGTGAATGTTGCCGACGCAACTGTATGTTCTGGCGCAAACATCAACTTAAACGCAGGTGCTGGTTATAGCTCATATTCTTGGACCGGTCCGAATGGATTTACCAGTAATAGTCAATCCATCTCTGTGAGCAATGCGGGAACTTATACTATTGCAGTTATTGCGGCCAACAATTGCAGTGCTAGCGATAAAGCCATTGTATCGATAAACAATGCTGTGCAAGCAAATCTCGCAGATGTTGCCGTGTGTTTAGGCAACAGTGCTGCGTTAAGTGCGCCAAACCACAACAATCATTCTTGGACTGGTCCGAATGGTTTTAGTTCCGCTTCATCTTCAATTTTAACTGCCGTTGCGGGTACCTACTATCTTGAAGCAAACGACATCAACAATTGCAAAACAGAAGATACAGTGGAAGTCAGTTTTAATCCTATTCCTACAGTACAACTTCATGACGATACCGCCACCTGTTTTACCGAAAACGAAAACTATCTCATCACTTTAAATGGCACCTATGCCAATATTGTTTGGAGCGACAATAGCACTGGATCAGCTCTGCTAGCGAGCAGCCCCGGAATTTACTGGGTGAATGTATCGAATGCTTACAACTGTTCGGCGCTTGATACCATAATACTGAAAGACAGCTGTAAATCTATTGAACCTTGCTTTCCAAATGTTATTACACCCAATGCCGACAGTTTCAACGATGTTTTCGCCTCCTGCTTTCCTTACGCCGATGAAAAAATGAAAAGTATGCAGCTGGAGATTTACGACAAATGGGGTTTAAGACTTTACATTACCAACGATAAGTATCCGGTATGGGATGGTAAGTTTAATGGCAATACTGTCTCTGATGGCGTTTACTACTATGTGGTAAAATATACCAATAGCGCAAATGATTCGGGTGAGTTAACCGGATTTGTACAAGTTATTCAATAGACCTTTTATAGAACAAGGCAAAAAATGCTCTCGTTGGGGAGCATTTTTTCACCTAAAAAGAAATAAAAAGATAAAATTTTTGAAGTTTAAAACATGCGCTTGATGTAATCTCATTGTAAGCTGCACAATTTCATATCCAACTGATATACAAATAATTAAAAGGTAGTGATATATCACTACCTATTACTTATTTGCATCCGTCTTTTGTCAGTAGTAAGATGTATCAAAATAGATGTTTTTACTGAATGAAAAACAGAAAAATGTAAAGCCTCAATGATCTTTCCGCTGTTAATTTGAAAAAGCAAACAAAAGCTATGAAAAAACTAATTTTAATACTACTCCTTGTGGCCTCTAAGCTAAGTCTAGGGCAGGTCACTATAGAATTTAAATTAGTGCCCGGAAGCACAAAAACCCTCAATGGCAACATTGTTTTATGCAACAACACCGGAGCGGCATTGCCAGCAGGATATTACATCGACTTTTTTTGGCCAGGCTTCAACATAAAAGATCTAAGTGGTGCCGTTGGGTCTGCTAGCAAGCCTTCTACCAATGTAACACGTTTAAAATTTGAGACTTGGATGTTGCCGGCAAACGGACAATGCAAAACAATTAGTGTTAGCAGTGAAAGCACTTACGGAGACGATTTTCTTTTTCCGGCTTTTGGCACCGATTCAAAAGGAAATAAGGTCACTGTGGTGGCTACAGATCCTAAATTTATACCGCAAGCTTACAATGCCGAACCCAAAGAATTTTATATCCAAAAAGATTGTTTTATTCCTTCTCCTTCATCACTTTGTTTGGGTGAAGCACAGTTTGAAGAATGGAATCGCATTGCAGATGTAAGAGTTCCGTCGAACCGCAAAGGCTGGGCTCTAGCAGCCGCACACGCGCACCGCATGTTCACAAACATGATGGGTTGCGAAGTAACAAGCCTCAACTTTGCTTTTGCTACTTCAATGATTGAAGGCAGAATGGGTTGCGACGCCGGATTTCTACCTCCAACGGGTGACAATAATCCTTTAACATACGAAAGTCATATTGGAGTGGACGGGTGTTTTCAAATTCGTCCTTTAGGCTGGGTACAACTAGAAGATTTCTATCCTCACATCTTTACCAATCTATCGAAAGCTCCAATTACCGATAATGGCAATTTCATTACTGCTTGCCTCTCAAAAACTTTGTACGACTATACCTCTTTTACCTTTTGGGATCAATACTTTTGCTACCCTAAGGTGAAAGAATTTTTGTGCAACATGAAAGACCCTTACGGTGGTGATGCAATGTTTGCCTATATGTATCATAAGGGATGGAACCATGGCGACTTTGCCAATGTTTTTGGCGCCAACAGAAACACATGGATAAACAGTAACAATATCGCCAATTTATTAGCAACTAATTTTCCAGATATCAATGGTGGATATGCAGAAAGAGTGCGCAATAATATTATGCGATTAGAGAACAATGTGACTGTGGCTGGCGGACCATCGTTGGTAGTAAGTACCGCGCAAGAAAATTGGGACCCTGCCAATTACGAATACCATGGCTGTTATGATGCGCCATTCACCTGGACAGAAATTTCTGCATACATCGATGAGGCTTGCAGAGTATTTATCAATGCCGATAAAGTTGCTGTAAAGGCTGCTGCAAAGGCTGCATTCGATGCAATTAATGGTGGAGCTGCTGTAAATTTCTCAAAATTAGGTTCAGTGATCGATGCCATTGTTTTATCGATACCACTACCATCGGCCACTAGAGGTATGGCAGGTAAATATTTTTCACAAGCCGAAACTTGCAGCAAAGGAAATATTAGAATTAAATCTTACGACAAAATTTGTGTGGGACAAAACGCACAAATGAATGTTTACCTTTTTGGTGTACCTCCTTTTTCATACAGCATTATGGCTCCAGATGGCAGTATCTTTTCAAAATCTGGTGTTACAGTGCCAACAGATTATTACACCGTAAATCAGCCGGGAGAATACAAAATTGTAAGCTTTAGTGATGCCAACGGTGCTGTAGATTTAAAGTGCAATGTTGCGCGCACAACTGTTGAAAATGCTGGAAATTCTACAGCAAAATGGAACAAATCAAGTGTACCAAATTCTTGTGCATCTGGTGCTCTTCAAATAGATTTAACCGGAACCGCTCCTTTTACCATTAAATACAAAGATGCTGCAGGTGTAGAAAAAACGGTAATTATCAACAGCAGTGTGTCTCCATACACACTAATTTCGGGCACTGTGCCAACAGGCACCTATGTGCTTACTCATTTAACAGCAGGAGGTTGTGATGGTCCGTTGAACGATTCAATTAAATTTTGTCCCACCACTTGCCCTTTTCCATCAGCTAGAATCTCTGGTTCAGCAAATATCTGTAATGGAGATTCGGCACTCATAACAGTAGCACTAAAAGGCACTTCTCCTTTTAAAATAAAATACAGCAATGGAAATACTAAATACACCAAATCGGGAATCACCAACAATTCGTTTACATTCTATGCAAAAGTTGCAGGAACGTACAAAGTAGATAGCGTTTGGGATGCCAATTGCGATACTTTAGGTAAAGGCTCGGCGACAATAACTATCAAAAATTCTCCTACACTTATCATTGGTGGCGACACTACGCTATGCGCAGGCGGAAGCACCAATTTATCACTCAACTTAAGTGGCACTGCTCCCTACAACATCGTGGTTACTTTAGGTGCTGTCTCTTTACCTTATACCAGCAATGTAGGAAGTTATAATGTAGCTGTAACGCAACCCGGACTCTATACCATTGAACTAACCGATGCTACAGGATGCAAGACCGTTAAAAAAGTAAACGTAATAACTGTGGCTGGTCCGTCACTTAGCATGAACAACAAAACAATTAGTATCTGTGCGGGGACTAGCACAACTTTGCTCGCAACAGTTTCTGGAGGTAGTGGATCGTACACCTACTTATGGAGCGGAAAAGCAACAGGAAACACAAATTCTTTTGTTGCAAATAGCGATGGATTACACATTTTGCAAGTAACCGACAGTAAAGGATGTAAAGATAAAGACACTACCACTGTTACCTACAGCGCAGGGTTGAATGTCAATCTCATTAACGACACTATTTGTGAAGGAGAAACAGCAACAATTTCAAGTGGTTATTCATCTCCAACATATACCTTTTTATGGAACACTGGAGCGACTACTTCTACAATTACCGCGAGCAATGCCGGAGTTTACAGTGTTGAAGTAAACAACAATGGATGCAAAGGAAATGGGAGCATGACACTTGTGGTTAATCCGTTACCAGCTTTCGATTTGGGTGCAGATAAAAATATCTGCGCAGGAAATAGTGTAGTGCTAAATTCGGGAAGCATCAACGGAAACCCCACATTCACTTGGACAAAAGCAGGCATTGCAGTAGGAAATCAGGCCAGCTATACAGCCAATACTGCAGGAAAATATTACTTAAAAATTACCAACGAAAACAACTGTTCAACCACCGATAGTATTTTGGTGAACATAGTACCAAGCACTGTAAATATAGATTTTGGTGGCGGCACAAAAAGCATATGCGCTGGAACAAGCCTAACTCTTAAACCAATAGTAACAGGAGGTGATAATGTATACTCTTACCAATGGTCGAACAAGGCAATAGGAAATTTAGATTCGCTTGTTGCCAATACCGCAGGAACTTATACACTAGAGGTAAGTGACAGCAAAGGATGCAAAGACAAAGACAGCGCAATAGTTTCGATTAATGCAAATTTAAATGTGTCTCTGTCGAACGATACTATTTGTGAAGGAGATAGCGCACTAGTTTCAAGTGGATACAATGGTGTTGGCTATACCTATCTATGGAACACTGGTGAAACAACTTCATCTATCAAAATAAAAAATATTGGCGTTTATTCGGTAACTGTAAATAACAGTGGATGCAGTGGAAGTGGAAGTATGAATCTATATCATCACAGCAACCCTATTGTTAATTTAGGTGCCGACAAAAATATTTGTGCGGGGTCCACAGTCACGCTAAATGCAGGCGCAGGATTCACCAGCTATAATTGGAATCAAGGAGTACACAACGATTCGAATTTCACTACATCAAACAATGGAATTCATACCGTTAGCGTAACCAATATTTACGGATGCAAGGCAAGTGATAGCGTTAATATAACTGTCATCGCTAATCCTCAACCCAATGTTTTAAATGATGTTGAATTATGCTTAGGAAGTAATTATAATTTCAATGTAAGCTCATATAACAATGGCAACGGACCGTACACCTACAAATGGCACAACAACAGCACGGCCAACAATTTTACCATCAATGATATTAGCACCAACTCTTTTGTGTTTGTAGATGTAATTGATCAATACGGTTGCGTTGGCAGAGATAGCGCAAGCATCACTTTAAAAGACAAACTTGCCGATGAAATAAGTAGTAACGACACCATACTTTGCGCAGGTGAAACTGCTTTTTTGAATAGCAATTTTTCGCAAAATAACGGTTATATCATAAACTGGAGTACTGGTGAAACCAGCGATAATATCACCTTACAAAATTCAAGCAACATCAGTCTAATCGTAACTGATAGCAATGGTTGTTCTGGAAGTGACCAAATGGCGATTACATTTGTCGCAAATCCCGATGTAAGTCCTATTGTAGATTCTGTATCAATTTGTGCGAACGAAACAGCTACACTTAATGCATTAAATGATGGCTACACTTATTTATGGAATACCAAAGAAACAACACAAACGATTGATGTAAACAGCGGCGGAAAATATTCGGTAGTAATTAGCAATGGAGAATGTTTTGCAACAGCCAACATCATTGTAAAGGAAATCATCATGCCGCAAAATTTCTTGCAAAATAATTTACCCTCAAATATCATTTGCTTTGAAGACGAAGCGCCAATTTCAATTGGCACAAACCTAAGTAATAACTACACCTTCATGTGGAGCACCGGTGAATCTAGTCCTACCATAAATATTGATCAGGCCGGAGAATATATCTTAACAGTGAACAACGGTAATTGCATATCGAAAGACACTATTGCACTAACCAATTACTGCGAGAGTTCCATTTATGTGCCTAATGCGTTCACACCAAATGGAGATGGTAAGAATGAAATTTTCAAAGTAAAAGGCGCGCATATCGATGATTTCGAAATGCTAATATTTAACAGATGGGGAGAGATAATTTATCAATCAAATGACATAGGCGAAGGATGGAATGGCACCTACCTAGGCAATCAGGTTCAACAAGATGTGTACGTGTACAAAATACTTTATAGCATTACACACACCAATGGAAAAAAAATAAAACAAGAAAGAATCGGCACAGTAACTCCCATACAATAAAAAAACCTCGCCTTAATGGGGTTAAAGGCGAGGAAAGAGGTGGGGTAATAACGAAGAATTCCTCTTTTATTTATCTACTGCGAGCGTATAGGGAGTTGAGGAGGAGACTTGAACAAAATACAAGCCCGATGAAAGTGCAGAAATATCCACACTCATTGAATTGCTGTTTACGGTTTGCTGAAATAACAACTGTCCGCTTACATCATAAATCTTTACACTTTCACCAAGCATTTCACTGGTATTTATGGTAATTGAATTGCTTGCCGGATTTGGAAAAAGGTGCACTTCATTCTGCGACGTAATTTCTTGCTGAGAAGTAGTAGTAGGGCAAGCAGAAAATATAGTTGCATAGTTGTTTGCGAAAGAATAAGAGGCGTCTAAATCGGTATTGATAGACCATGTAGCCATTCCTTTCAAAGTAGGATAACCACCACTTGTTTTTAGGGTGTATGTACCGGGTTTAGAACCAACACCCATAAGATAATCGATAGCCGATTTTGCAACACTGGTGCTCACATATCCACTTGATGCAGCAGCAGAACTTGCAGGTAAACAAACAGCTATCTTAGAGGCATCTAAACCGCTATATGTTCCTTTGCTATTCACACAAGTAAAGCCCTTAATCATTGCCTCTGTTTGACTCACAATAAAATCGGCAGTGGCATCATAATACACTTTACCATCTAATCCATAGCTTCCACCAGAAGCATTATACAACTGAACCATCACCAAATCAATGTCGTCTCTTAGTGCTTCAATCATCGCTAAATAAGGCACTCCGTAGGTACTCGACATATAACTGGATAAGCCACCTACAGTATATGCCACTTCGGGCACCATGGTTAAAATCATCTTTTTGCCATAGGTGGTTTGATACCACGCCAACAATTGTTGCAAAGCAGAAATCATATAGCTTATGTGACTTTCGGGAGAAGAGATGGTACCTCCACTTGTTTGATTCAAATAAACCGACCTTTCTAAATCGATGTCTACACCATCTAAACCATAAGTTTGAATCACTGCCTCTACCTTCGATAAAAAGGTATTTACATCGCTGGTAGATGTTAGTTTAAAAGATCCGTTTGCGCCGCCAATACTCATTAGAACCACTTTTCCTTGCGCTTGCACCACAGGAATATCGGCCAAAAGATTGGCGTTATTGGTAGCGGTAAATTTCAAAGCACTAACAACATTGTTATCCGATTGTCCGTCACCACCACCTGCTTCAAGAAAAGATAAATTAATTACGTTGTAGTTGCTGTTGATGTCTTTCAGTCGCACAGATGTTCCCCATGAACTTTGCCAATAGCCCACCATAACATTGCACGGCAGCTGAGCCATGATTTGGGTGGAAAACATACAAATAACCGCAACGAGATTCG
This sequence comes from uncultured Chryseobacterium sp., assembly GCA_964406465.1. Lineage (GTDB taxonomy): Bacteria > Bacteroidota > Bacteroidia > Flavobacteriales_C > JAHEZL01. The sequence continues at coordinate 54,509 of CAYORT010000001.1, read as the reverse complement.
ATAGTAAAAATAGTTTCTTCATAGTAATAAATTTAAGTTAGCACTCACCGAAGATTTTTCTTCGGCATATTTATTACCCCATTAACCTAAAGGTAGATTAATGTACTTTCGAAACCATTACAGAATTTTTTAAGATTGTTATAAAATTCAAAAACATCAAATAAAAATCCCCTTCGCTTTTCAACGAAGGGGATTTTTACCTTTTAAAATGTTCAAATTGTAAGTCTAGCTCTTTTGAAACGTAGTAGTTTTAATTTCATTGTTCTTATTGGTCATAACGCATTTGTATTCGCCTTTCGCCAATGAACTAATATCAAAGTGATGGGCTTTAGCTGTTTCATCTAATTTATACGCTGCTACAACATTGCCATTAACATCGGTAATCTTTACCTCTACCGCATCACCATTAATGGTTAACAAATCATCTACTATAGATTGTACTGTGATATTACTGTTGCTTAAATCTGTTGCTACTGTTATATTTCCTTTTGCCGATACCAAACTTACGTTGATTACGAAGGCAACCGCTATAATCCATCTAATGTTTTTCATATTTCGTAGTATTAATTTACTTATTCGTCTAACTATCTTCTTTAACGGCGAGAAAATAAATTGGTTTAGATTTTTTAAAAATTACGACTAATCCCTTAGATGAAGGCACAAAAAAAGCGAGACCTAAGTCTCGCTCTATAACAATTGATATTATTGACTAATTAGCAACTTCACTCATGAATTTAACGCGCATCAATCTCATGTCTTCCTCAGATAGGTCTTCGCCATCAAACTCTTCCATTGCACTGTCAATTGAATCTGAATCTGCTTCTTTAAAATAATCAAAAATCTCATCTTGCAAATCCTCATCCACGATATCATCTATATAATAGTCGAGATTGATTTTCGTACCCGATGCCACTATGGCTTCAATCTCCAGCAAAATATCGGCGTAACTTTTCCCTTTCGCCTTGGCAATATCTTGCAATGGTACTTTTCTATCGATATTTTGAATGATATATACTTTTAATCCGCTCTTGTTTACAGCCGATTTGATAACCAAATCTTGCGGACGCTCAATATCATTTTCTTTTACATAAGTTGCTATCGCTTCAATAAAAGCCTTACCAAATTTGGCCGCCTTTCCTTGTCCCACACCAGCAATTTGCTGCAATTCATCCATAGTGATTGGATATTGAATAGCCATATCTTGCAACGACGGATCTTGAAAAACAACAAAAGGCGGTACGCCCTTCTCTTTGGCAATACGCTTGCGCACATCTTTCAATAAAGCCAGCAATGTTTCATCGGCAACAACAACTTTATTATTGCTTTCCGATTCCTCACTTTGCATTTTATCGTAATCGTGATTTTGGGTTAACATCACCGTTGTAGGATTCAACAAAAACTGCTCTCCTTCTGGCGTTAACTTTAGTGTTCCGTAAGATTCGATATCTTTATCTAAGAAGCCATGAACGGCAGTCTGACGAATTACGGCATTCCAAAACTTAATGTCCTTTTCTTTTCCAGCACCAAATTTTTCGTGGGTGTGATGACGATGGTCTTTAATGTCTTGATGCGCCATACCCGTGATGAAATCGGCAATGTATTTCGATTTGAATTTCTCTTTCAAATCTTTTACCGTCTCCAACAACAATTTCACGTACTGTGTTCCATCAAATTTCTCCTTAGGATGACGGCAATTGTCGCAGCCATTGTTGCACTTATCTTCGTTATAAGTTTCGCCAAAATAACGCAACAACATCTTTCTGCGGCACACTGCAGATTCAGCGAAATTCACCATTTCACTCAACAACTGCTTACCTATCTCCATCTCTGCTATGGGTTTCCCCACCAAAAATTTCTCTAATTTCTCAATGTCTTTGTAGGCGTAATAAGTAATACACACACCTTCTCCTCCATCTCTACCTGCTCTACCTGTTTCTTGATAGTAGCCCTCTAAGCTTTTTGGTATATCGTAGTGAATTACAAAACGAACGTCTGGCTTATCTATACCCATTCCAAAAGCAATGGTAGCTACAATAACATCCACATCTTCCATCAAAAAGGCATCTTGGTGAGCAGCACGGTTGGCGGCTTCCAATCCGGCATGATAAGGCAAAGCCTTAATACCATTTAAAACCAACAACTCAGCCACCTCTTCCACTTTCTTGCGGCTTAGGCAATAAATAACCCCCGATTTACCTTCGTGACTCTTTATAAACTTAACAATGTCTTTATTGATATCGTGCTTAGGTCGCACTTCATAATACAAGTTGGAACGGTTGAACGAATCTTTGAAAACTTTCGCATCCATCATATTCAAATTCTTCTGAATATCTTGCTGTACCTTAGGAGTAGCAGTGGCTGTTAAAGCAATAATCGGACGGCGAGTGATATCTTCAATAATGGTTTTTAATCTTCTGTATTCGGGTCTAAAATCATGACCCCATTCACTAATACAATGCGCTTCATCAATGGCAAAGAAAGAAACATTGATGCTCTTTAAAAATTCTATGTTTTCATTCTTTGTGAGCGACTCGGGAGCAACGTACAATAACTTGGTTTTCCCTTCTCTTATGTCTGCTTTAACAAGGGCAATCTGACTTTTGGTTAAAGATGAATTTAGATAATGTGCTACTTTTTCTTCATCGGAATGTCCGCGAATAGCATCCACTTGATTTTTCATCAACGCTATCAGCGGTGAAACCACAACTGCGGTTCCTTCTGAAATTAGAGCGGGCAACTGGTAACATAGCGATTTACCACCTCCCGTTGGCATGATCACAAACGTGTCATTGCCACTCAATAGGTTACTGATGATTTCTTCCTGTCTGCCTTTGAACTTGCTAAAACCGAAATATTTCTTCAGCCCTTCCGTCAACGTACTTTCAACTACAACTGTTTGCATTACTAATTAATAAATCCCCTTGATTTAGGTTGTGAATTAAGAATTAAAAATAATATATATTCTAATACGGGAAAAGTGTTAATTTGGTTTTCGCAAAAAATTAACGTTTTGACAAACAAAGAAAAGGTAATAGAACGTGCTAAAACCACGCTGGATATCGAGGCCAATGCATTGATATCATTGAAAAACAGAATAGGCTCATCCTTCTTCGAAGCCGTTGAATTATTGCTGCACTGCAAAGGCAGAGTAATCATCACCGGCATTGGAAAAAGTGCGAATATTGCCCAAAAAATCGTTGCAACGCTAAATTCTACTGGCACGCCATCGGTTTTTATGCACGCTGCAGATGCCATTCACGGCGACCTTGGAGTGGTGCAAAATGACGATGTGGTAATTTGTATTTCCAACTCGGGTAATAGTCCCGAAATCAAAGTACTCATCCCCTTCCTCAAAGCGCGTGGCAATAAGCTTATAGCTCTTGCAGGCAATGAAAATTCTGTTTTGGCAAAAGAGGCCGATTTCTTTATTTATACTGGTGTAGAAAAAGAGGCGTGCACCATCAATTTGGCGCCCACAGCCAGCACTACAGCGCAATTGGCCATAGGCGATGCCATTTCGGTTTGTTTATTAGAACTTAAAGGGTTCACTGCCGAAGATTTCGCAAAATTTCACCCAGGCGGCGCGTTAGGCAAACAGCTTACCTTAAAACTTGAAGCCATTGCAGCTAAAAATGCTTGTCCGAAAGTCACAGAAAGCGCTTCTATCAAAGAAGTGATTTACGAGATATCATCTAAGCGTTTGGGCGCAACGGTGGTGGTAAATAACGAAAAGATCACTGGTATCATTACCGATGGTGACATTCGAAGGATGATTGAAAAAGGTAGCGATATTCAATCTTTACAAGCCAAAGATATTATGGGCCACAACCCCAAAACCATTCAAAAAGATGAATTGGCCATTCGCGGCTTAGAAATGTTGGAGGCTAAAAATATCACGCAATTGATTGTGGTGGATAGCGACAACAATTACTTTGGAATGGTACATTTTCATGATTTGATTAGAGAGGGGTTGAAATAAAAGCGTCTTTCTTGTAGGGGCGAAAAATCTTTCGCCCGCTGTAATAATTGCTGATTAAAGTTAGGGCGAAAGATTTTTCGCCCCTACATCAAAACCTCAAATCATTTCTATAAATTAGCGGCAAACTTAAATTATATGAGCAAATTCGACGTAGTAGTTATTGGTTCTGGCCCTGGGGGATATGTGGCAGCAATTCGTTGTGCACAACTGGGTATGAAAACCGCAATCATTGAAAAATACAACACTTTGGGAGGTACCTGTTTAAACGTAGGGTGTATTCCATCTAAAGCGCTTTTAGATTCATCTGAGCATTATCACAATGCTACACATACTTTCAAAGAGCACGGTATCGACGTTAAAGGTATTGCAGTGAATTTGAAACAAATGATTCAACGCAAAAGCGAAGTGGTAGCGCAAACATCTGGCGGTATCGACTTCCTAATGAAAAAGAACAAAATCACTGTTTACAAAGGATTGGGTTCTTTCGTGAATAAAAATACCATTCAAATCACTTCCGATAAAGGAACTGAAACCATCGAAACTTCTAAAACCATTATCGCTACAGGTTCTAAACCGGCTGCTTTCCCTGGAATGGAAATCGATAAAAAACGTGTGATTACTTCTACCGAAGCTTTAAACCTAACTGAAGTACCAAAAAACTTAATCGTTATTGGTGGCGGTGTTATCGGATTAGAGTTAGGTTCTGTTTACGCTCGTTTGGGCGCTAAAGTACAAGTGGTAGAATTCGCTGGCGGTATTATTCCTACAATGGATAAAGCTCTTGGTAAAGAATTACAAAAAGCGTTGACCAAATTAGGTTTCGAATTCTTCTTCAACCATAAAGTTCTTTCTGCTAAAGGATCTGCTAAAGGTGCTGTAGTTGTTGCAGAAAACAACAAAGGTGAAAAAGTAGAGTTTAAAGGTGACTACTGCTTAATCTCTGTAGGTAGAAAGCCATATACAGAAGGTTTAGGTTTAGATAAAGCGGGAGTGAAAGTGGACGATAGAGGTAGAATCGATGTGAACAATCATTTAGAGACTAACGTTGCTGGCATTTACGCTATTGGTGATGTGGTGAAAGGTGCAATGTTGGCGCACAAAGCTGAAGAAGAAGGTGTTTTTGTAGCTGAAGTAATAGCAGGACAAAAACCGCATATCGATTACAACTTGATTCCTGGTGTAGTGTACACTTGGCCTGAGGTGGCTGCAGTCGGACAAACTGAAGAACAATTGAAAGAATCAAAAACACCATATAAAGCAGGTAACTTCCCATTTAAAGCAAGCGGACGTGCTCGCGCTAGTATGGATGCAGAATTTGGTTTTGTAAAGGTGTTGGCTCACGCCGATACCGATGAAATCTTAGGCGTTCACATGATTGGTCCGCGTTGCGCCGATATGATCGCCGAAGCTGTAGTAGCCATGGAATTCCGTGCTTCTGCAGAAGATATTTCTCGTATGAGTCACGCACACCCTACTTTCACCGAATCGTTGAAAGAGGCTGCGTTGGATGCTACGGGGAAGAGAGCGTTGCATATATAACTCAAAAATACTGATTGGATGGCGTGCATTAATTGATGCACGCCTTTTTTACACCAATTTTCATGGAAAACGAACCAAAAATAATGATTGGAGAGCTAAAATTTATAGATTACAGAGATGCTCTCGAATACGTTGAAAAATTAGATCAAAGTGAATTGGAAGATGATAAATCTTCAATAATTGCATTTTTACAACTTCATCTTAAAATTGAACAGCTTAACGGAGAAAGTTCACAAAACAGAAGGAAAGAACTGGAGTTAAAATGCAAGCCATTGTTTATGCAGCAAATTTCTTCTCTAACTCCCGAAGAATTTGACGAGAAAATTATAATGTTTGGTGAATTATCGGTTTTACAAGGAAATCCAAATAAATTACTTTCACAATTGGTAGCAATAGATATTCTTGAAATGGAAGTTAATAACGGAGGATTCCACCAATATTTTCTAAATACGGAAAATAAATACAGTATCGATGCAACTAATGGTCTCAATTTGATTGGTGCTTTGGAACACCTTATTTTATTAGAAAAAGCGATTGAAGTCTTCAATAAATATTGGGAAAATGATGAACTTTCAATGGAAAAAATGGGTGAGCTTGATGATGAATTTTATAAACTTGAAAGCATTCAACAACAAAGAAAAAAATACATATTTGAAAACAGAAAAGATTTCGAGCAATTTTTGCAATAAAATAATATAACCCAGTAATTTCCGATTTTGCGTAGCGTATTTGAAATTACTAGATTACCACGCTTTGAGACGGAAAATTTTCCGTCTCTACAAGAAATAAAATCATTTAATTTTTTAATGATATAAACGCAGTGCTATAGAACATCTCTCTGCTAAGTTTAGCGCTAGCGTAACTTTGCTGAATCTTTTCTTCAAGCTTTCAGCTTGCAATATAAAGAAGATAAAATCTTCAAGAAAAGATTCAGCTAAGTTGAAAACTTAGCAGAGTGAGGAAGGCATTGAAAATGACATTACAAAGGCAATCCGTCAGTAGACGTACGCGCCTGGAACAGAAAAAAAATCATCCTTTCAATCCTTTCATCTTTTAAATCATGGTTCATACATTTTCCTTATTTTCATGCACAATATGAAATAGTTGTATTTTCAATTATTCCATGTGACCATTAAGAAATCCCACCCGTGCCTACCCACTCAGGCAATTATATTTTATGATTTTTTCTCTTTTATCAAAAAAGAATCTTTCTTACATTTACCTCATGCAATGGAGAGAACATATAATTTCCGATAAAGATATTCTATTAGGAAAGCCAACTATTAAAGGCACTAGACTTTCTGTTGAATTGATTTTGGATTTGTTGTCTTCAGGTTGGACTGAGGCAATGCTTTTGGAATCATATCCTAATTTGAAAGAAGCTGACATCAAAGCTGTTTATGCCTATCTTAAAGAATGTATACAGCAAGAATTATATTTCCCCTTACCTAAAAGTGCTTAATGAAGTTTTTAGCCAACGAAAATTTCCCTTTTCCGAGTATTGAAGTTATTCGAAATTTAGGATACGAGGTAATTAGTATTGCAGAAAAATATTCAGGTATAAGCGATTTAGAAGTAATTAAGTTAGCCACAGAACAACGTTTGATTATTCTTACTTTTGACAAAGATTACGGTGAAATTATATTTAAATTAAAGCAAATAGAGCCACCAGCGGTTGTGTTCTATAGATTTAAAGGAATAACTCCTCCTCAAGCAGGATTAATGTTGAAGGAACTTATTTCTTCTTCCATTCAATTAAATGGAATGTTTACCGTAATTGAAGAAGAAAATATTCGACAAAGAAAATATTCATGAAAGCAGTCCTCTTAGTTCAACTCGGCACTCCCGACAAACCAGAAAAATCAGATGTTAAAAGATATCTGAAAGAGTTTTTAAATGACCCTAGAGTAATTGATTACCCTACATTGAAACGCACACTGCTAGTAAATGGAATCATTATTCCAAATCGATTGAATAACTCAACAGCCATTTATAAAAAAGTATGGACCGACAAAGGTTCTCCTCTACTTTTTCATACCGTAGAACTTACCAAAAAGCTGCAAGAGGAATTGGGACATGAATACCAAGTAAAATATGCCATGCGCTACCAAAACCCTTCACTAGAAAGTGTTTTGAAGGAAATGGAAAAGAAAGCCTACGAAGAAATTATTGTAATTCCTTTGTATCCGCAATATGCCTCTTCTTCAACTGGTACTGCTGTGCAAAAATTAATGGAAATTGTTTCGAAATGGGAAGTAACTCCAAGTATGCGCATCATCAGTAAGTTTTATGATCACGAAGGATTCTTAAATGCAGTAGCTGAAAAAGGTAAAATGCACAATTGGAAAGATTACGATAAAGTTATTTTTTCTTTCCATGGCTTGCCCGTTCGCCATTTACAAAAAGGTTGTAAGGTAGAAGGTTGCAGAGAAGAAGATTGTATTACCAAATGCGTAGATGCGCGCCAGTACTGCTACCGCTCTACCTCTTATGAAACTGCACGTAGAGTAGCCGACAAAATTGGTATTCCTAAAGAACATTATGAAGTGGCCTTTCAATCGCGTTTAGGTAGAGAGCAATGGATCATGCCTTATAGCGATCAAATTATTAAAGATTTGGCAGCAAAAGGAGCAAAAAAATTATTGATGTTTTCTCCTGCTTTCGTGGCCGATTGTTTGGAAACTATCGTAGAAATTGGTGAAGAATACCAAGAAATATTTCATGAAGCCGGAGGGGATAAAGTACAACTAGTAGAAAGCCTAAACAGCAGTGATACGTGGGTAAAGGCGTTAACAAGCATGGTAAAAAAATAGGCATCGATTTGTAATTTCTTCAATACTTCTATTTTTATACGCAAGTAGTTGTTTAGATATTGGTTCATACCACTATAAAACAGCTACTATGAAAAAATTAATTACTCCTTACCTCACATTACTAATTCTCCTTACATCTGCCCCCTCTAAGGCGCAACAATTGCCAAAACCGGCATTGGTTGGATATTGGGAAACATGGACCAATCTTAAGCTCACTCAAATAAATGCCAGCTACAATGTAATTAACGTTGCTTTCCCAAGCACAGCCAATGGTTCTGATTGCAATATGCAATTTACTGCTCCGTGGTTTTATTCGGTAAACGCATTTAAAGCCGATATGCAAACTCTGCAAAATCAAGGCAAAAAAATATTACTCAGCATAGGCGGGGCAGCAGATCCAATCTACCTCGACGACTACAAACAACGAGACACATTTGTAAATACAATGAATACCATTCTCGATAATTATCCTTTTGATGGTATCGACATCGATCTAGAAACTAGTTCGCTCGCCTTCTCCAACGTTACCATTGCAAATCCTACCGATTCTGGTTTGGTCTATATCATCGATGCCATCAAAAAAGTATTGGGTCACTACCAAACCAGCCACAACAAAAGATGTTTGCTCACTATGACTCCCGAAATTTTGTATGTGCAAGGTGCTATTGGTGTGAATGGTGGTAACGGACAGTATCTGCCCATCATAGATGCCCTACGAAATGACTTGGACTTGTTGATGGTGCAACTGTACAATGCAGGAAATTCGGTGGGTGTAGATGGTTGGGGCGGACAAATCTTATACCCTACTACATCTGATTATATTATCGGACTCACAGAAGCGGTGATACTAGGATTCGACGTAAAACTTTCGGGCATGCAAAACGAACATTTTTATGGCTTACCTGCTAGCAAAGTAGCGGTAGGATTACCTTCTTGCGCCAATGCCGGCGGAAAATACACCGATACCAATAAGGTGCGAAGAGCAGTGAAATACCTAATGGGCATTGGTCCGAAACCAGAAATCTACACGCTTAAAAATTCATCTGCTTACCCCGACTTGGGCGGATTCATGACCTGGTCGATACAAAAAGATGCCAATTGCACCACCACACCTGCCAACAGTTTTGTGCGAAACTATACCTCTATCTTTGGTGGTGTTGGCGTAAACGAAGAAGAATTGCAAACTTCTAACTTTTATATTTATCCAAACCCCTCGCAACAAAACATCGTGGTTAACATCAATGAATTGAATGCCAATACAACTTTACAAATCGTAGAACTAAGTGGCGCAGTAGTGCATGAAAAGCAGTTGACTCAAAATCAAGAAATGATTGATATCTCTTCGTTAGCGGCAGGACTTTATTTTGTTAAAATAGGACAGAATGTACAGAAGCTAATTGTAGAATAATTAATGTATTTTTGGGCCTTATTGAAAGGCCTTGAAGAGAAAAGAAAAAATCATCAGTTTTAAATACAGTAGCGATTTCACTTCCCTACTGCAATTTGCTGCGAATATTCAATTCTCTGCAGTTTTAAATCCTTTGCAAATAGGCGAAGGATTTAAAACTTTATACGCCTTTGGCAACAAAAAAATGGTTTCGGGCAAAGCTGGAAATGCCTTTATTGAAATTGAGAAATTAAAGTCAAACTCAGATCAAATTTTTGGCTATTTTTCATACGACCTTAAAAATGAAATTGAAGCCTTAAATTCTCAAAATATCGATCACACCAACATCGCCGATTACTTCTTTTTTCAACCTATATTGATTGTAGAAATTGCAGCCACCAGTCTGTGCTTAAAATATTTCGAGGAGGATGAGGATTTCGTGCAAAATTTCGTGAATAATATTGCCGCTAACTCAACCGCAAGGAACAAGATAAGTTCTATCCATTTAGAGGCTAGAATAGACAAAGAAGAATACATAGAAGCGGTAAACAAACTAAAACAACATATTCATCGCGGCGACATTTATGAAGTAAATTTCTGTCAGGAATTCTACGCAGAAAATACAATCATAAATCCACTTGAAACATTTAGCAAACTCTTGCAAAAATCACCAACACCCTTTGCCTGTTTTTTGAAGATGAATGAGCAATATTTGCTTTCTGTATCTCCCGAAAGATTCCTTAAAAAAGAAGGCAATAAAGTGCTCTCACAACCCATCAAAGGAACAGCCAAAAGGGGCGCAAATGCTAGCGAAGACGATAAAATAAAAAAGCAATTGTTTGAAAGCGCGAAGGAAAGAAGTGAAAATGTAATGATCGTAGATTTGGTGCGCAACGATCTTTCAACCATAGCCAATGATGGAAGCGTGAAAGTGGAAGAATTATTTAAAGTGCATACTTTCTCACAATGGCACCAAATGATTTCAACCGTTTCGTGCGAAATAAGCGAGACAATACCTGCTATCGAAATCATTAAAAAATGCTTTCCCATGGGCTCCATGACAGGCGCACCAAAAGTTAGCGCAATGAAATTGATAGAGGAATATGAAAGCATGAAGAGAGGCATTTTCTCGGGAGCAGTAGGTTATATTGATCAAGAGCAAAATTTCGACTTCAATGTGGTGATAAGAAGCTTAGTGTACGATGCACAAAAGCACTATTTATCTTTGTGTGTAGGCAGTGCCATCACTGCGCATTGCGACGCAGAACAAGAATATCAAGAATGCTTACTTAAGGCCGCTGTTCTAAAAGAAGTATTACAATAATGAAAATAGATTCAATACATAAAAAAGATTCGATTTTGGTAGCTGTAAGTGGCGGAATAGACTCTGTTGTTTTGCTACATTTACTGCACAAATTAGGTGCGAAAATTGCTGTTGCTCACTGTAATTTTTCCTTGCGAGGTAAAGAATCAGATGGCGATGAGGCCTTTGTCATCAAATTGGCAAAAACATACAAAATTGAATGTTTCACAAAAAAATTCAGCACCAAAAAATTCGCGAAAGACAATTCGCTTTCTACCCAAATGGCCGCACGAGAACTGCGATATAAGTGGTTTTATCAACTTGCCAAAGAACATAAATTTACCAAAATTGCGGTTGCTCATCACGCCGATGATCAGTTTGAAACAGTACTCATTAATCTTACGCGAGGCACTGGTATTTCGGGCTTAACAGCGATGAATGCAGTGAAAGAAAATGTTGTTCGACCACTTCTTAAATACAACAGAAAAGACATTGAAAATTACGCGAGTAAGCACCAATTGAAATGGAGGGAAGATGCCAGCAATGCCGAAGACAAGTATGCGCGCAATAAAATTCGACACCAGGTGGTTCCGGCGCTTAAAGAAATCAATCCTTCCTTACTAAACACCTTTGCCAACAGCCGAATGCGCTTAAACAATGTGCAAGTGGTTTTTGAAAAAGCAAAAAGTGAATTCTTAATAAAAGCTGCCTTTGATGGTGGCTGGAAATTTAAAGTGAGTAAGGACCCAAGCCAACTGGCGCTGTTAAGCGAGATTTTATATGATTTCGGATTCACCCACGATAACATTCACAAAGTAGTTTCCAAGGACAAAATTGATTCTGGCAAAATTTTCAAAGGCAAAAATTGCCGCCTAATCAAAAACAGAAATGAATGGATTTTGAGTCCGCTAAACGACAATGAAGAAGAAATTCTTTTGCATGAAGGTGAATCCATTCACTCACCCATTAAGCTTAAAACCTTAGTGAAATTAGCAAAGACACACAAAATACTTAAAGATAAAAACTTAGCCCAACTCGACTATTCTACACTTCAATTTCCGTTAAAAATTCGCAAATGGAGACAAGGCGACTGGTTTATTCCCTTTGGCATGAGAGGCAAAATGAAGCTTAGCGATTTCTTTATCAATCAAAAATTCTCGCTTCTTGAAAAAGAAAACACCTGGATTTTGGAATCGGGAAATGACATTGTGTGGGTAATTGGTCATCGCGTTGATCAGCGATTTGCGATTGGTGAAAAGACAAAAAAAGTTTATCTTGCACACGCGAAATAATTCTATGGAGGAAAACAATCTATTTGAGGAAAAACAATACCTGGGCACCAACAAAATGCATTTACTTATTCGTTTGGTAATTGCCATGGGCTGTTTTTCTTTGTATCGATTTTCTGATGCCGATGACGAAACGAAAGGGCTGTTTTTCATACTTGGTATAGCCGCTTTAGCCATCTCGGGATTGCTCGTTTTTGTTTTACACATCAGCACTGTTGTTACCAATGGCAGCTTAGTTCTAGATGGTTTTTGGATGTCGAGAAGAGTAAAAATTGATTTAAATTCCATCGTAAGTGCCGAAGTGACTAAATATCCTCGCTTTGTGCTACATAGAGCAGTGTACAATTTACATTTAAAAGGAACCATCAAATTCTTTACAAAAGGTAGCGAGGCCGTGCTGCTTACCGATAGAGACGGATTAAAATATTGTATTGGTTCTCAGAAGGCTAAGGAATTATGTGCAGTGGTACAGAAACAAATTCAATCTGCTAAAGTATAATCGGTCTATATTTTTTTTATATTTACTATTAAGGACCAAAAAAATCACGAATATGTCAACAAGTAAAATGCCCTCAGGAATACCAAGCGCTCAAGCGATTGATAAAGAACAAGTGAAGTTGTTGCGTTTTAGCACAGAAGACGTACTTACCGACAAACAAGAGATTTTACAAAGAGGAATCGATCTTAAAAGAGCCGAAGCTGTTGGTGCAAGCGCTAAATCAAACGTTAAAATTTTCTTTAAATCATACAATGGAAACCGATACAAAGTAGAAGCTACTATTTGGGCAGTTACTGAAAAAACGGTGTCGTTGAAAGGTGAGGTTCTTATTCCAATTTGTTCAATTTACAAGATAGGCTTGTTCTAATTTAACCTATTTTAATTCGCCTCACGTATGTTCTTGCTTATATTTACTTCCATAGATTTTGTGAATTATTAAGCATGAAACACTTCAAAATAGCAATACTTCTTATATTTTTTTCGAATCTCATTTACGGACAAAAAAGTCCGGTTAAATGGGATTTCGACATTAAAAAGGTATCTGATTGCGACTACCAACTGATTTGGCATGCGCATATCGACAAGACTTGGCACATTTATTCTCAAGTAGTTCCTGAAGGTCCGTTACCTACTATTTTCACCGTATCTAAAGGAGATTATCAACTTGTTGGAGGTGTGCAAGAACCAAAAGGCCATACCGCTTTCGATGAAGGTTTTAAGGTGAATATCACTTACCATGAAGGTGATGTTGAATTTATTCAGAATGTTCATTTAATCAACGAAAAAGAAGTAAACATCAATACTAAAGTAGAATGGGCTTGTTGCCAATCAGATGGAAATTGTTTGCCTCCGGATGAAATTTCACATGTTTTTAAATTAAGTGGAAGTGCTGCTTGTACACCTAAAAAAGTAGAGAACAATACTGGCGTTAAGATTGAACCCACAATGAAAGGCGTTGTGACTATTGCTCCAAAGAATATCGATAAGGATACAACATTTACAGGTGGTATGGGTATACCTCAAGACACTATAAAAAAGGATCTAAGTATTACCAAATTAAATATTGCCAAATACTCCTTCAAAGACAAACCCTGCAACATTAAATACTCAGAAACAAAAGACGAATCAAACTGGTGGTTATTTTTGTTAGCTTTTGGCGCAGGAATCTTTGCTTTGCTTACTCCTTGTGTATTCCCAATGATTCCAATGACGGTTTCTTTCTTTTTAAATGATGCCGAATCGAAGAAACATGGAAGGTCGAAAGCTGCGTTTTTTGGTTTTTCTATCATTGCTATATTCTGCTTAATTGGCACCTTATTTAGTTTAGCTTTTGGCGGTGACGCAGCGAATTTATTGGCTACTCACTGGGTTCCTAACCTTATTTTCTTTGTTATTTTCATCGTTTTCGCTGCTTCATTCTTTGGCTTATTTGAAATTACATTACCAAGAAGATGGATAGATGTAGCCGATAAAAATTCTGATAAAGGAGGTTATGTTGGCGTGTTCTTCATGGCCATGACCACCGTTTTGGTCTCATTTTCTTGTACTGGTCCTATTGCCGGAAGTTTACTGCTTCAAGCTTCTGAAGGTGAATTATTAACGCCGTTGATTGGAATGCTTGGATTTTCAACTGCTTTAGCCATCCCTTTCACATTATTTGCTTTTTTCCCTACTTTGATGCGCGCCTTGCCAAAATCGGGCGGATGGCTGAACTCGGTTAAAATAGTTTTCGGGTTTTTAGAATTGGCCTTAGCAATGAAATTTTTAAGCACAGCCGATTTAACAGAACATTGGGGAATTTTAGACAGAGATATTTTTATCGCATTATGGATTGTGATCTTCTCTTTGCTGGGAGCATATCTATTGGATTGGATAAAATTTTCTCATGATGCTGAAGTGAAGAAAATTTCTGTTTTCAGATTAGGATTGGTAATATCGGTTTTCTCCTTCGTGTTCTATTTAATTCCAGGTTTATTTGGCGCTCCACTTAAATTTTTGAGCGGATTTATACCTCCAATGAGTACCCACGATTTTAATATTTTACAAAAAGAAAGCGATGTCACACACAACAACGCTAAATACAGTGATATTCTTCATGCTCCGCTGGGCATCAATGCTTATTTCGATTACGAAGAAGGAATGGCGGTGGCGGAACAACTGGGTAAACCAGTGTTATTAGACTTCACCGGATTGGGTTGTCCCAACTGTAGAAAAATTGAAGATAATGTTTGGACTGAGCCAGAAGTATTAAAGATTTTGAAAGAAGATTACATCGTGATCTCTCTGTATGTGGATGAAAGAACCATTAAACTTCCTAAAGAAGAACAATACATCTCAAAATTAGATGGCAAATTAATTACCACTTTGGCGAAAAAAAATGCTGATATTGAGAAATGTTGGTTCGATTTTAATGCTCAACCTTTCTATGTTTTAATGGACAATAACGAGCAGTTGCTCAACAATCCTATTTCTTACGATAAAGCAAAATCGGTCGGTTTCTTCTTGGATTTTCTAAAGGAAGGAAAAGAGAAATATTTCGCTAAATAGACGTTAATTCCCTGTAATCTCTTTAACTATCTCCTTAACCGGTCTTATCTTATGCACATGTTCGATACTCGGACCCGCACACCAAAATGTTTGATAGGTAGCGCCAAAAGCTGCCTTCTCAATTTTTTTCATTCCACGCACAGCAATAAATAACTTAATATACTTCTTAAGAGTTTTGCTCTTCTTCATCAACTTCTCCAACCACGTGGCTTCACTGCCAATACTTTGCACATAGGGCGTATTGATTACCGTTAAAGCAGAACCCGAAAGCTTAGTCGTTTTAATAATGTCTTTAGCGTCATACTGAATAAGCGCATTTTTATACTCTTGTGAAACATCACATTCTTCTGTGGCTATGAATACAGTGCCTATAGATAAGGCATCGGCTCCCAACTCTAACATTCTCTTATATTCTTCGTGAGTTGCAACTCCACCTGCAGAAATCACCGGTATCTTACAATGTTGCTTTAACAATGGAATCAACACTTCGGGCTTTGTATCACCGGCATGACCACCAGCATTGGCATTCACAGCAATCAATCCATCGGCACCTAAAGCCTCCACTTTCTGAGCATATTTTAAATCAACAACATCACAATACACCTTAATGCCAAGCGGTTTGCAACTTCTTATTACTTCTTCGGGACTCCCTAGTGACGTAATAATAAAGTTTACTTTAAGTTCGAGACAAGTTTTTAGTTGAGCATCTAACTTAAAATTCGATTTATTTACAATGAGATTCACACCAAAAGGCTTATTGGTTTTACTTCTAATTTCTGTAATAGCCTTTCTAAATTCCTCATCGGTGCGGTAGTTCAACGCAGGAAAAGCAGCAGTAATACCACTCTCCAGTGCAGCCACGATCATCTTTGTGTTCGACACCAAAAACATGGGCGCCATGATGATAGGATAATCAATACCTAAACTTTTGCAAAAATCTTGTGAATTACTCATTTCTATATTTTTTAAAAAATTAAAGGTCTAAGGCGAAAACCTTAGACCTTAAACTTTATACTTTATAACCTTATTATAGGTTATCTGGATCAGCAGCAGCCTTAAACTGTTTTTTTGGTGGCTTGATGTGCTTTGGAAAAAATACATTGATAACCTCATCGTCGATGGTTAAAACCGATTTCGACATACCGTCGATAATAGTGAAATCGGGATTGTCTTTGTAATTCTTCTTCATTGGAGTTTCTTCGTAGGTACCATCTGAAAACTGGCGGTAGATAGCAACGATCTTTCCGTTCTCCACCTTAACCTTGCCAGGCACACACTCGGCTGTACTACCTTTTCTTATGGTAATAATGATATCTAAATGCCATCCGTCTTCTACAACGTTTGCACCTCTTTCTTCAAATTTCTTAGCGTATTTCTCAAAACAGTTCAAACTTTGAGTTTGCGATTTCATCATAAAGGGCAAGCCTAACAGAAGAAATGAAAGTAAAATTCTTGTCATGCAGATAAATTTTATTGATTAAAAGTAACAAAAAAGAAACAAATCTTGCGCCAATATTTTTCGAAAAGATTAAATTAGCGGCCTAACTAAACAAAAACAAATTTCATTTTTATGTTGGTCAAAAGCTATGGGTGCACTGTCACCGGTATAGATGCTACCGTTATTACTGTTGAAGTAAGCGTATCTGCAGGGTCGAAATTTTACTTGGTGGGTCTCCCCGACAACGCCGTAAAAGAAAGTAAAATGCGCATAGAAACGGCCCTCAAAAATTCGGGCTATCGAATTCCAGGAAAGAAAATCGTTATCAATATGGCCCCCGCCGATATTAAAAAAGAGGGCTCTTCTTACGATTTAACCATTGCGCTGGGAATTTTAGCCGCCTCTGAACAGATTGAAACCGATGAATTAGATAAGTATATTCTTTTAGGAGAATTAAGCCTAGACGGAACCTTACAGCCTGTTAAGGGAGTTTTACCCATCGCCATTAAGGCCCGACAAATGGGCTTTAAAGGAATCATTCTTCCAGATGAAAATGGCGAGGAGGCAGCCATTGTGGATCAATTAGAGGTTTACCCCATGAAGAACATCAAAGAAGTAATCGACTTCTTTGTGATGAAAAGTGAACGCAAAGCGCCGATGCTCTTTGACACGCGATTACATTTTTTGGGTGAGCAAAGTGCTGTAGAATTTGATTTCAATGAAGTTCGCGGACAAGAAAATGTAAAGCGGGCATTAGAAATTGCGGCCGCAGGTGGCCATAACGTGATTTTAATTGGTCCACCTGGCGCCGGAAAAACCATGCTCGCCAAACGATTGCCTACCATTCTGCCTCCACTTAGTTTGCACGAAGCTTTAGAAACCACAAAAATTCATTCGGTAGCAGGCAAGTTGAATGGCAAGCGCGGATTGGTTTCGCTGCGGCCTTTTCGAAATCCACATCACACCATTTCAGATGTAGCGTTGGTGGGTGGAGGCACTTTCCCTAAACCTGGAGAAATATCGTTGGCGCACAATGGGGTTCTATTTTTAGATGAATTGCCCGAGTTCAAAAGAACGGCATTAGAAGTGATGCGCCAGCCATTAGAAGACCGGGTGGTAAGTATTTCTCGAGCAAAATTCGATGTGCAATATCCTGCTTCATTCATGATGATTGCTTCAATGAACCCCTGTCCGTGTGGCTTCTACAACCACCCCGATAAAGAATGCGTTTGCAATCCAGGCGATGTGCAGCGATACCTAAATAAAATTTCGGGACCCATGATGGACCGCATCGACTTACATGTAGAAGTAACTCCCGTGACCTTTGATGAACTCACTGTGCAACGCACTACAGAAGACAGCTTAAGCATTAGAGACCGAGTAATTAAGGCACGCGACATTCAGCAACTAAGGTACGCCGATGATGAAGGAGTGCACTGCAATGCACAGATGCAGCCACGGCACTTGAAGAATTTTGGAAGTTTGGATTCCACCTGTAAAACACTTTTAAAAACGGCTATGGAGCGCTTGGATTTATCGGCCAGAGCTTACGACAGAATATTAAAGGTTTCGCGAACTATAGCCGATTTAGATGGATCGGAAAAAATACAACAACAACATCTTGCAGAAGCCATTCAATATAGAAGTCTGGATAGAGGCAGCTGGGCAGGGTAAATCAGAGTGAGAAAGGGGAACGAGAGTGACTTATTTTACAATGAATTCACAACACTGCACCTCAGACTCACTCTTGATTAAATTTTCTATCTTTCATGCATGAAAAAACTGCTAAGTTATCTCGTTCCATTAAAAGGGAAAGTAGTAAAATCACAAATCAACGGACAGCTAGAACTAAACTGGTATGACGGCAAATTAATGCTCGATTCTAAAAATGCAAATTACTCGTATGGTGCTTTGCAACGAGCGCTAGCTGTAGGTTTGAATGGCTTCGGAAAAAACATTATAAGCGACAGTAAAGCCATTCTAATTTTGGGTATGGGCGCAGGCTGTGTGATTGAAACACTTCGCAAAGATTTTCAAAATGAAGCTCCTATCACTGCTGTTGAAATTGATCCAGTTGTAGTAGATATTGCCAAAAAATACTTTGATGTCAATAGATTTTCAAATCTCAAAATTGTTCAAGAAGATGCTTTTACTTTCATCAAAAACAACAAACTGAAATATGATTTGATTATCGTTGATTTATTCATCGACAAAGAAACTCCGATTCAATTTTCATCTGAAGAGTTTTTACAAAATGTTTTAAACGCAACAGTTGGTAAAGGAAACATTTTGTTCAATACTGTGAACATCAAGAACAAATACACTGAGCGAAATATTAAGATGATAAAATATCTCGAAGAATATAGCCTTGTTAAGGTTCTTAAAGGAATTGAAGGCGGCAACGATTTATTGCTCATTACTAAAAAATAAAACCAGAAACGTTTTTTTGCGTAAGAAGTCAACGAACCAAAAAATCGTTGGCATGAATAAATTTATACTCACCCTCGCTGCAATTACATCATTAACCTTAAATGCGCAAATAGAATACCCTGGTTACGCAACAGTAAATACAGGCGCCGCTGAAATTGTTTTTGATTATACCACCGATAAATGCCATACTGAAGATATTCCAGATATACCAACTCGAGCATTTCGTGATGCCTCGGGAACTATCAACCTTATTGCTTCTCATTACACCAACTGGAGAATGACTGGTAATGATTTCAATTCATTGACGAAAGATTGCAATGCTATCATGTCTTCACATCAAAGCTCTAACCCCGCCGACTTCAATAACAATGAATGGATTAGCGCAACGTATACCTTAGATGGAAAAAACATTCACGCTTTAGTGCATAACGAATATGTTCCTTGCGGCAATTGGAACAACTGCTGGTACAACTCCATCACTTATGCGTCATCGTCGGATAGCGGAGCAACTTACACGCATGCTGCTGCGCCATCTCATTTAGTAGCATCATCGCCATACCAATCTCCTTACCCAACTACACATAGTCCGTTTGGAATTTTTGGTGGTTCTAATATCATCGAAAAAGATGGCTACTACTACAAAATGTTACAACTTGAAACCTATCAAGCACAACAATGGGGAGCTGGTATTATTAGAACAAATAATTTAAGCGATCCATCAAGTTGGCGTGGTTGGGACGGCAGCGGATTCAATGTTCAATTTGTGAATCCTTATACCCAAAGTGGCTATACTGCTGCCGACCATGTTCTAGAGCCTGTTTCCAGAGATCAAATTGGAAAAATGTGTGCTAGTATTTCTTACAACACCTTTTTTGGAAAATACATTTTAGTTGATTTCACTGTGGGCGAAGTTAATGGCGCATTGAAATATGGATTCTATTATTCACTTTCAGATGACCTCATCCATTGGTCGAGCAAACAATTTATCATGCAAGTGCAACAAACTTGGGGCGTTGGTGGGTCAAATTATCCATCACTAATCGACCACAACGACACCAGCAGAAATTTTGAAATAACCGGTCAGAATTGCTTTCTCTATTACACAAAATGGAATAGCGGAACTTATGATCGCGACTTAATTCGCGTGCCAATTAGCTTTTCAAAAAGAACAGTTACTTCGTTTGTAGTGAATTCAACTGGTGATTTAGAAGATGCTACTCCCGGCGATGGCATTTGTAAAACAACATCGAACTTATGTTCTTTTAGAGCCGCCATTCAAGAGTCGAATGCTAGACCAATTTACGATGGTTACGATACCGTAGCACTACCCATTACTTTTGCTATCACCAGCGGTGCAAGTGCACTCAAAACAATTAAACCTGCTACTTACTTGCCTGAAATGTTCTACCCAACTTACATTGATGGTTTCACGCAAACAGGCGCAAGTGCCAACACAAATAATTTTGATCAAGGCTTAAACACCACCATCAACATTTTACTTAATGCCGAAGATGGTGGTGCGCATGCCTTGGCGTACCATTGCGGAAATAACACCCTTAAAGGAATGGCTATCATCAATGGAAATATTGATATACTTTACGAAGAAGGGTACTCAAAAAGCAAAGACGACAACCACATTGAAGGTTGTTACATTGGTGTTGGAGCCGATGGCACTACACCGTATTGGGGCGCTATCAACATCAACAACCAAAACAACAGCAATATTGGTGGGAACACCAACGCTTCAAGAAATCTTATAGTGGGAGGTATTATTTTGAATAAGTCGAACAACAACAGCATTACTAATAATTATTTCGGAAGCGACTTAAGTGGTATGGCCAGCACAGGCACTGGAGCGCATAGTATTGAAATAAACGATTCTTGTTCATACAACACAATAGGTGGAACTTCTAGTTCTCTTAGAAATCTTATTTCAGGCGGTAATAGAGGAATCTATATTTCTGGGGCTCACTCGCAACACAACGAAATTTTAGGCAATTACATAGGTATCGCGTGCGATGGAATGAGCGCACTAGGAAATAATTCTTCGGGTATTACTCTTACAAATTCTACCAATAACAACACTATTGGAAATAGCTTAGCACCCAATGTAATTTGCGATAACTCAAGCGGCGAAGCAGGCATTTGGATGGAAGATGTATACAACAATACCATACAATCTAACTTCATTGGTACCGACGCCACTCAAACATATCAGTTAGGCAATGGTGATATTGGAAACTTTTGCGGCGGTATTATCATGAAAGGTGCTTGTCACGATAATATGATTGGGGGCGCCAATGCCAACGAAGGAAACATCATTACATTCAATAACTCACACGGTATTGTCACCTTTGGAGATGTTGGAATTGGCAATGCATTTGTATCGAATATTTTCTATGCCAATGCTGAAATGGCGATAGATTTAGGTGCCGACGATTCTCCAAATGGTAATGATTTTCAAGATAGCGACTCGGGACCAAATGACAACATGAACTTTCCTGAATTTACAGGCGCTCATGCAAGTGCAAACGACATTCAGATTACTGGAACTTTTAATTCGGTTCCCAATGAATCGTTCACTATTCAATATTATATCAACGACAGTTGCGATGCAATAGGAAATGGTGAAGGTCAGATCTTAATTGGCAGCGAAACCATCTCTACCAATGGTTCTGGAAATGCTACCATCAATAAAACTATTACTGTTATTGTTAATCCCGGACAATATCTTACGGCGCTTGCTACCGATGGAAACAACAGCACCTCTGAATTTGCTGCTTGTCAATTGGTAGATCTTTCTACTTCAGTGAATAATGAAGTTCAATCGAAAACAAAAGTTTTTCCAAGCATTGCTAAAGATGAAATTTACATTCAATCAAACGAGATGTTTACTTATAGCATAAGGGATGAACAAGGTAAGTTGTTGCAACAAGGAATTTCTAGTTCTTCCAATTTAACATTGAATATCAACCAATATGATGACGGTATTTATTTCATCACGGTTCAGAATCAGTCGAGTATTCAACAAAGCAAAATCATTAAACAGTAAAATTAGGCTCTGCCCAAATACTTCAACATTTGCAAATGACTAGCCACCGCACGCAAAAAATTTCTTTGCGTGTGGTAAGGCAAATTATACTCTGCTGCAGTTTCTTTAACTATCACCGAAATTTTTCGATAGTGCACATGCGAAATATTAGAAAATAAGTGATGTTCAATTTGATAATTTAAGCCACCAATAAACCACGAAAAAATTCTGCTTTTAGGTGCAAAATTAGCCGTAGTTAACAACTGATGAATAGCCCAATTATTTTCAATCACTCCACTGTCGTTTGGCAAAGGAAACTCAGAGCTAGGAACCACATGCGCCGATTGAAAAACCAAACCTAAAAATATACCACAGGTAATGTGCATCAATAAAAAACCTAGAAGAGTCCACCAAAGAGGTAAATTAAAAACCACTATAGGAATAACTAAAACGTACAAGAAATAGAATAACTTCCACAAAGTTAAAATGAACATTTCTTTTACGAATTTATTCTCTTTAATCAATCCCTTTTTTTTGAAAGAATTGGCCTGAATATGGTCGGCCCATCCAGCCCATCCAATGGTCATTAAACCATATAAAAAAACTGCGTAAATGTGCTGATAACGGTGGATCTTTTTTCGTTCGTGATTGGGGGAAAATCGTAGAATTCCCGGACCATCGATATCTTCATCAGCCTTGTAAACATTGGTAAAGGTGTGATGTAATACATTGTGCTGCAATTTCCACAATTTAGCATTTCCGCCAATGAAATTAGCTGTTAATCCGGTAATTTTATTCACCCACTTATTCTTAGAAAAAGAACCATGATTTCCATCGTGCATTACCGATAAACCAATACCAGCCATGCCCAATCCCATGATCACCCACATGAACAACATCAAAATCGGATGTTGAACCACTCCAGTTAACAATAATGCAAAAGGCACAAAATAAATTAAAGTCATCACAATGGCTTTCACCACGATGCGACTGTTTCCTTGTTTAGATAAATTGTGATTGTCGAAATACGCATTCACTCTAGCTTTAAGCGTATTGAAGAATTGCGGATTGATGTCTTTAGAAAACTTATATCTATCGGTAATCATTGCTTAATTTTTTACGATCACCAAAATTAGATGGCAAATGTTAAGGCAAGATAGCTTTAAAATGAAGACAAGTTTGCTTTGTTGAGAATATGTGAAATCTTTTAAGAGTTTTTAGCAGGAAAAAGAGGTGGCTGATAAAGAGCCAATTTGCTTTGAAAATGCAAACTAAAAGTGAACCATATTCTCAAAGGCATTGATTGAGATAACCTGCGCCTTCCGCTCACCACGAATACACCGTTGAATTAGCTCTTTTTGGTCTTCACTCATTCATTAAAATTTTAACGTCTTTGTGCTAAAGACCATGCGAGAATGTAAAGGTTGGAAAATTCTAAAAAAATTTTAAAAACACAACCGCAAAGATAATATTGTAACTTTACTGCTAAATTTGAAATAATGGAAAACAAAAGGCCAGGGAAATTTAACCCTAAGAAACGCGATGAAAGGCCTAACAACAAAGACCGCCGTGATGGCAAGCCTTTCCGCAAAGATGAAAAACCAGCTAGTGCTGGCACCAAGAAATCTTGGACTAATGACGGCAAACCTGCCGGACAAACAGAAAAGAAGCCTTGGCAAAAAGATGCCAAACCCGGCGATAAAAAACCTTTCAAAAAGGAATTCGGCAAAAAAGAACGCAGCGAAACTGGCTGGTGGGGCGGAGAAAAAGCTGTTCCTAGAAAGAAATTGGTGGCTAAGCCAGAAAATCTCAAAAAAGACGATGGCTTAATTAGATTGAACAAATTCATCTCTAATGCCGGAGTATGCTCAAGAAGAGAGGCCGACGAATTGATAAAAATAGGTGCTATTTCTGTAAATGGAAAAGTAGTCACCGAAGTGGGTACCAAAGTAGCCATGACAGATAAAATTCAATACGGCAAAGAAACACTTCGTGCTGAACAATTGGCCTACATCTTATTGAATAAACCTAAGGATTTCATCACTACCATGGATGACCCCGAAAAACGCAGAACTGTAATGGATTTGCTTAAAGGCTTAGATAAAAAAGTACGCGTTTACCCTGTAGGGAGATTGGACAGAAACACCACCGGAGTATTACTACTTACCAACGATGGTGAACTCACCCAAAAGCTTATTCACCCCAAACATTTGGTAAAGAAAATTTATCATGTTGAATTAAACCGCGCTATCTCCATGGAAGATTTCCATAAAATTAGCGAAGGTTTAACTTTAGAAGATGGCTTCATCAAGCCAGATGAAGTGGCTTATGTGAGCAAGGAAAATAAAAAAGAAATAGGTATTGAAATACATTCGGGAAAAAACCGTATTGTAAGACGTATATTTGAACATCTCGATTACCAAGTGGTTCGTTTGGATAGAGTTTATTTTGCTGGTTTAACCAAAAAAGACTTGCCAAGAGGTACTTGGAGATATTTAACAGAAAACGAGATTCGATTTTTGAAAATGTTGGGTTAAAATTTTTGAATTTTGAAACGCAAACTCAAGATAATAGGATTGATAATTCTTGGACTATTCCTGTTGTTTATTGCAACAGGAGTAGTGATTGGAACTGTTTATCAAGATGAAGTTCGCTCGGCAGTAGTGAAAGAGCTTCAAAAAAACTTCACCAGAAAAATCATCATCAACGAAGAAGATATTCACTTTTCTCTTTTCTCAAAATTTCCGAAAGCATCATTAGAATTAAACAACATCACCGCGCCCGGTATTGCCAAAGATGCTCCGCCCCTTTTGCGCGCTAAGAAAGTGTACTTGATGTTCGACATGCTGTCTATCTTCACCAAAAATTTTGAGATTGATGCCGTTGATCTTCAAGAAGGTGAAATGAATATTGGCTACGAATTAGGTGCTAAAGCCAATTATCTTATTTGGCAAGAAACACCCGAAGAACCTGGTGAAGAGGAAGAAGATGGTGGTGTTGAAGTTAATCTAACCATGATTAACTTAGATGATATTACCTTCTCTTATTTCAACCAAGACGAAGAAAGTAAATACACCTTCCTGCTGCAAAAAATCGACTTGTACCCTATTTTCAACGACAACAACATTGCTTTCGCATCGGAAGGAACAATGGCCATCAAAAAAATGCAGAATCCCGATTTCGTTTTCGATAAAATGGTTCCACTTGAGCACCATTTAAAAGGGGGTAATTTCTATTTCGACACTTATGAACTCAAACTTCGAGAAATTGAATTAGAAGTGGATGAAAAATTTATGGTAAATGGCGGCGGCTCCATTCAAGACAAAAAAGATGGGATTCATTTCGATTTAAAAGCCAATACAGATAAAATTGATGTGGCCGACTTGCTTTCTGTGCTGCCACCAAACTACTTGGAAGACCTATCGAAATTGAGTCCGGATGGAGAAAGTTCATTCGCTGTTGTTATTGATAACACTTTAAATGAGGTAAGAGCTCCCGACATCAAAGTTAATTTTGATGCCAACGACGTAAAATTTACATTGAAAGAAGAGAATGTTTCATTTGATGACATAGCATTGAAAGGGCAATACCTTTTTGATGGAAAAAGTGTTCTTGATGCGCACAAAATAAATATTAAACAATTTGCATTGCAACTAGGCGAAAACTCAACGATAAAAGGAGAATTGGCGATTAGTGAAATGAAAAATCCTTACATCAAATTTAAAGGAACCGCCGATGTCGCCCTTGATGATTTGCAAAAGAAAATCGCACTAAAAAATGTAGAAGAAATGAGCGGAAGCACTCATGCTTCATTCGACTTCCAGGGGAAATTAGTAGATATATTCATTGAACAAAAAACGCAATATCTAGATCGTTTAAAATCAGATGGCGAAATGGTGTTTTCTAACGTGAACGTGAAACTGGTTGACGACCCAAATCAATACAAAAATATTCATGGTAAAATATCGTTCAACAATAGAGATTTTGCCGTTGACTCGATTATGGGAATGGCCAACTCCTCTGATTTCAGTATACAAGGTAAAGTACCCGATATATATTTGTTTTTGCTTGGTAAAGCCGATTTTAAAATGAGTGCGGCGGTACAATCGAACACATTCAACATGGATGAATTCCTATCGGCATCAGAGTCGGCAACAGAAGACGATTACAAACTTTCACTCCCCGAAAAAACTACACTTCAACTTGATTTTAATATTGGCCATTTCATCTTTAGGAAATTTGAAGCCAAAAACGTAAAAGGAGATGCCACACTAGAAGACCAAGCCTTAAGACTAAATGATTTTGTGTGCAGCACTAGCGATGGCTATGCAAAAATAAATGGCTTTGTAGACGCGTCAAACATCAACAAGATTATTTTTGAATGCAGTGGCCATCTAGAGAAAATTAATGTAAAGAAGATGTTTACACAGTTTGAAAATTTCGGACAAGATTTTATCATGGACAAGCATATTGAAGGATTGCTCACCAGCAACATTTTTTTCAAGGCAGAAGCAGATAGCAATCTTAACATCGACATGAAAAAAATGTATACCAGAGCTCATTTGAAAATTGAAAACGGTAAACTAACAGAATTCCCTTCAATGGTTGAACTAGACGAGTTCTTGGCAAAAGAATACAAGATGAAAAACTTGGATTTGGCCCGTTTAAGCTTTGCTACCTTAGAAAACGACATTGAAATTGCCGATCAAACGATCATCATTCCCAACATGGAAATTAAATCCTCTGCCATGAATGTTGAAATTGCAGGTGAACATGGCTTTGATGAAAAAATAAATTATCGTTTTAAAATTAAAAGTTCGCAACTTATCAATGCTTACAGAAAGAAGAAAAAAGACAATAATGAATTTATTGAGCAAGAAGAAGATCAAAGTGAAATCATTCCTTTTTACATGAGAGGGACAGTTGATAACCCTGAATTTGGATACGACAAAGATGCGAGAAAAGAAATAGTGAAGAGCAAAGCAGATTCGAGAAAAACAGAGCTACGAGAAGCCTTTAAGAAAGAGTTTGGTGAGAAAAACAAAGACGATAAAAAAGACGATAAAAAACAAGAAGCCAATCAACCCCGTTTAGGTTTAGAATGGGAAGGCGAATAACGGTATGAATATCTATTACAGAAAACAAATTTGGAAAATATTTCTTCTGCTATTTGCCATTGGCATAGGTGTTCTATCTCTTTGGTACACCAACGGATTAGTGGAAAAATTAAAAAAACAGGAAGAAGAAAAAGTACAACTTTGGGCTGAGGCCACAAAACGTTTGGCGGCGCAAGAAACTGCCATGAGCGAACTTCCCTTTCTATCTGAAATCAGCAGAAAAAACACCACTATTCCGCTTATCTTAGCTAGCAAAGAAGGAAAGATTTTATCGTGGAGAAACTTAGATTCAGCAACAGTAGCACAAGACACCAATTACCTGAAACATCAATTGGAGGAAATGAAATTGGAACATCAACCAATTAAAATTCCTGTGCTCAACGAAGAGCAATATATCTACTATCACAACTCTACGCTTCTTAGTAAATTAACTTATTACCCATATGTGCAATTAACAGTAATCGCCTTATTTATCATTATAGCCTATCTAGCGTTTTCGGCAAGCAGAAATGCCGAACAAAATCAGGTTTGGGTAGGAATGGCCAAAGAAACTGCCCATCAGCTGGGCACTCCTCTTTCGTCGCTAATGGGATGGCTTGAATATTTAAAATCTACCGGATTAGAGGAATCTACTGCAATGGAAATTGCCAAAGATATTCATCGTCTTGAAACGGTAACCGATAGATTTTCGAAGATTGGTGCAAAACCAATACTCACTCCCGCCCCTATTAAAGAAGTAGTTGAAAATTCTCTTAAGTACTTAGGGTCAAGAGTATCTCAAAAAGTAGAGGTTGGATTTGAAATCTCATGTAGCGAAGAGACCATGGTTCCACTCAATCAACCGCTGTTTGAATGGGTGGTAGAAAACATTGTTAAAAATGCAGTGGACGCCATGGAAGGAGAAGGAAAAATAATGGTGCATATTGGCGAGAAAGGGAAAACTATTTTTATTGATATTGAAGACAACGGAAAGGGCATTCCTAGTGGCGATTTTAAAAGAATATTTCGTCCGGGTTTCACCACAAAAACGCGCGGCTGGGGACTAGGACTATCATTAGCGAAAAGAATCATTGAGCAATACCATAGAGGTAAAATATTTGTGAAGCAATCTGAAGTTGGAAAAGGAACTACCTTTAGAATAGTGTTAAAAAAATAAGCTCAAAAAATTGGCAGGCATTTACCTTCATATACCCTTTTGCAAGCAAAGCTGCCATTACTGCGATTTCCATTTTTCTACAACATTTGCAGGCTATAGAGAAAGATTGATAGATGCCATTTGCAAAGAAATAGAGCTTCAGAAAAATTTTACTAGCGAAAAAATTGAAACCATCTATTTTGGTGGGGGAACTCCTTCACTTCTCAATAAGTTGGAACTTGAAAAAATATTGCAAAAAATCAGAGATACTTTTGATGTCAAATCAGTTCAAGAAATTACTTTGGAGGCCAATCCCGATGACCTTAACGCCTCGTTTGTAAATGATCTTGTGCAAGTAGGCATTAACAGGTTGAGCATTGGAATTCAATCTTTTCATGAAGAAGATTTGCGCTACATGAACAGAGCTCATAATGCTGAACAGGCCTTACAATGTATCAAGATAGCGCAACAAGCAGGCATTTCTAACATTAGTATTGATTTGATTTATGGCTTTCCTCTATTAACGAATGAAAAGTGGAAAAGTAATCTTGAAACAGCTATAGAATTGGGCGTGCAGCACATTTCATCTTACTCGATGACTGTGGAGCCAGGAACAGCTTTAAGTTCATTCATCAATAAGGGGAAATTACCATCAATTGATGACGAGCAAAGTGCTGTTCAATTTCAATACCTTTTAAAGACATTGTTAGACAACGGATTTGAACATTACGAAATATCTAATTTCTGTCTTCCTTCCTATGAATCGAAGCACAATTCATCTTATTGGCTGCAAAAGAAATATGTAGGTGTTGGTCCATCTGCCCACTCCTACGATGGCAAAAACAGATTTTGGAATATTTCCAATAACATGAAGTATTTGCTTAGTATTGAGCAAGGCACTTTACCCAATACTTTGGAAGAAATTGCTGAAAACACAGCTTATAATGAATACGTGTTAACCCGCTTAAGAACAAAATGGGGCGTGGAGGAAAAGCAAATTCAATCCTATTCAAAGGATATTCAGGAGCAATTTCACAGTGTGAGCAAAGAATATATAGAACGTCAACTAATGACTTTTGAAAATGGAATTTATACTTTAACAACAGAAGGAAAATTGCTTGCCGATGGAATTGCAAGTGATTTATTTGTGATTTGATAATAATTACCGACTTTAGTTTTATTAAACAAGTATTATGAAATTAGATAAAACCGACCTTAAAATTCTTCAAAAACTACAACAAGATGGAAGAATGACCAACTTGCAGTTGAGTCAGGAAATTGGTTTATCTCCCGCACCCACACTAGAAAGGGTAAAAAAATTAGAAAGTTCGGGTGTGATTAAAAGTTACCATGCCCAAGTAAATGAACAAGTAGTTGGATTAGGTATTCAGGCACTGGTTTCTATTTCTCTAACCCGACAAATTGAAAATGCGATTGCCGGATTTACTGAAAAAATTAACAAAATTCCAGAAATCATGGAGTGTTATCAGGTAACTGGTAATTCAGATTATTTGATAAGAATCTTAGTGAAAGACATCCCCTCATTCGAAGCCTTAGTATCTCACAAACTGAGTAAAATAGAAGAGATTGGACAAATGCAAACGATGGTGATTTTATCGAAAATCAAAGATTCAAAGGAAGTCCCTCTTGAATACTAATTTATCAACAATCTAACAGCATCACCTAACTTCCTATTTTCATAACCGTACACTAGTGCAAGCAACTTAATTGAGGGGTTATGAAAAAGTGTGGTTGGGCTTTAGCTATGATGGCGATGGTATTGCTGTCTTGCACAAAAGAAAAAAAGAAGGAAGACTCATATGAAACTTTCATAATTAAAAAAGGGAGCCATCATTCCGATCATCCCTTTGAAGATGCTATCACCGACTCGGTAATAGAATTTTACGTAATATTTGATTCAACAGCAATTTACTCCAATGGCAATGAAGATGACGAAGATGTAAACAAACTTTACGGTATTTCAGATTGCGGCATTATGCACCACATGAACAGTGCGCGAATTGGTTGGAGATGGCACAAAAACAGCTTACAACTCTTCGCATATTCATATTTCAATGGGAAAAGATCTATCGAAAAAATTGGTGATTTCTCGATAAATCAAGAGCTTAAATGCTCGATACATTGCCTAAAAAATCAATATCTATTTAAGGTTAACGACAAAACAAAAACTGCAAAACGCAGTTGCGATATTGAAGAACACTATCTCCTTTACCCTTATTTCGGCGGAAATAATACTGCTCCACATAGCATCAAAATTAAGATTGCTCACCTCAACAAAAAGTGATGATTTTCACTTTCAATTGTTGATTACAATTTTTTTAGATGGTAATACCAATAAAATTATTGTCTTTTTTTGTGACTGATGGAAATTAAGTCAGTTGGCGACATGCTCGGACTATTCGCTACTAAAACCTATACGAAAGGGGAAGTAGTGCTCAGAATTGAGGGTGATGTTCTATCTACCCCCACTAGAACCACCATCCAAATTGCACCGAATACACATGTGGATGTTGACGCCCCTGGAAAATACATCAACCACTCTTGTAACGCCAATTGCTTCGTGCGAAAAAGAGAACTTATAGCCATAAATGACATCGCTATTGGGGATGAAATCACGTTCAATTATCAAGAAAATGAAGATGAATTAGCACATCCTTTTATCTGTAAAGATTGCGGTAAAATGATTGAAGGCAAAAAAAAATGGAAACCCGATACTGCAAGTGCCGTAGAACACATCAGTTCAATGCACTAGATTTTAAAAAATTGAATAAAAAAATTTACATAAAATCACTTTTTCTAGGACTCCTGCTATTCTCTCAAAACCTTGCTGCTATTAATAAATACTGGGTAGGCAATGGTGGAAACTGGAACGATGCGTCGCATTGGTCTTTAACCTCTGGCGGAACCGGTGGAACGAGTGCACCAACGGTTTTTGATTTAGCCATTTTTGATCAAAATTCATTCTCTGCTACCAATCAAAGTGTGATTATTTCAGAAAATATTGTGATTGGAGGAATGGATTGGCAAAAAGCCACCAATTTTCCTAAGCTAGAAGGAACAGCTAGTGCTAAAATCAGTTGTTACGGTTCGATATTCCTTCATGAGAAAATGTCGAACACTTTTCTAGGGCAATTAGAGTTCATTTTTGGTGACTACCCTCAAGCAAGTAATTTTTATGGCAATGAATTCAGAGGCAGCGTGAATTATTCATATGAACCAAAGAATACATTGGTACAAAAAATTGAAAAAAATCTGAAAACCACGACATTAGCGGTAACTGTTACAGTTTCTGTTACAGATGAATCTTGTGCTGGAAATTGCGATGGTAACGCTAAAGTAAATGTCGCAGGATCTGCCGGGCCTTTCACATATAGCTACTTTCCCTCGGGACCATATTCGGGAGAGCCTGGAGATTCAATTTATAACTTATGTGCGGGAGGAAAAACAGTAGTAGTAAAAGATTTGTCTACTGGCCTAAATCACGTAAGAACATTTACAATTTCTAATAATCCAATCATCGTAATACACAATTTTACAACCGACAATACTTGTTTTCAAAGCTGTGATGGAGAAATCAATATGAGTTCTTTTGGTGGAGTTGGTACACTACATTACTTGTGGACAGGTGGACAAACAACTGAATCTGCTGTAAATTTATGTGCTGGCTACTATACACTCACCATAAGTGATGATGCCGGATGTACTGAACTATATACCGATACGGTAGAAGAACCCACCTTGCTTACTGGAAGCATAACCAGTCAAACAAACCTTTTGTGTAACAACGTATGTATTGGTGCAGCTACAGTTACTGCTTCGGGGGGAACAGCAGGCTACAGCTACAGTTGGTATGATGCAGGAGGAGGCATCACCAACTCTGTAAACAGCTTGTGTGCAGGCACTTATCATTTAAAAATTACCGATGCTAATGGCTGTTTAGACACTGTACCTGTAATTATTACCGAGCCAAGTGCAATATCTTTGAGTGCCAACACCACTCAAAATTTACTCTGTGCAGGTGTGTGTAACGGGGAGGTTACAAGAACTGGTTCTGGGGGAACGGCTCCCTTAGTTTACTCATGGTATGACGCACCAGGAACACCGAGTTCAGCAGTTGTTAGCAATCTTTGTGCGGGAACTTATCACGTTGCTGTTGTCGATGGCAATGGTTGTAAAGATACAGCAGTGACATCTGTGACAACCCCAACCGCATTAAGTTCTAGCATTGTTGATTCAAATGACGTGTTATGTAGAGGATTATGCACTGGTGATGCCACAGTTAGAGCGACCGGAGGAACAGCACCCTACACCTACTACTGGTATAACTTGGTGGGGATGACAGACACCCTTGCAACTGGCATATGCGCTGGTGCCACCAATGTTCAAGTTACAGATGCAAATGGATGTAAAGATACTTCAACGGTAACAATCGATGAACCTGCCACCACCTTATTTGGAAACATTGTTGACCAAACCAATAACATCTGTTCCTACTATTGCAATGGAGATGCAACCGTTCGCGTAAGTGGTGGGACAACTCCATATACCTACAACTGGTATGATGCTCCAGGCCTAGAAACAGACACTGTAGCCAACAATCTTTGCACTCAAGACTATCACGTTGAGATAGTAGATGGAAATGGTTGTACTGATACTGTTTCAGTAAGCATTTTGTCACCAGCTGCTTTAGTTGGAAGTATTATTGATAGTATCCCATTAAATTGCACAGGTGCATGCACAGGTTCCTTAACGGCTGATGGAAGCGGAGGAACTGGAGCTTACAGTTTCAATTGGTTAACACCTGCTTCACCGGGGACAAACATCGTATCCAATTTATGCGCAGGAACTTATGAAGTAGAAATCGCCGATGCAAATGGATGCTTAGACACTATTACTTATGATTTATTAGTGCCTCCTGGAGTGAATGCTATCATCACATCACAAACTAATAATGATTGCTTTGGATCTTGCAATGGTGCAGCTACTGCCTCATCTACTGGTGGTAAATTGCCCATTTCATATAGCTGGTATGATGCGGCCGGCCAAACCACAGCTAGTGTAAATGGGTTATGTAACGGCACTTACCATGTGGCCGTTTTAGATGGGACAGGATGCAAAGATACTACAACAGTTACCATCACCTCTCCGGCTGAATTGGTTGGCTCGAGCACCGACACCACTGTCACCTGCTTGGGATTATGTAATGGAAAAAGCAAACTTACAGCAACAGGAGGTACTCCTGGATATAAATATGTTTGGCCTAATGGTAACTGGGTTACTTCTTACAGAAATAATTTATGTGCAGGAACACATTTAGCGGTCATAACAGATTTTAAAGGGTGCAAGGATAGTATATACGTAGTTCTAACAGCTCCAACCGTTGTAGTAACAGCCGTAAATAATATTGATAGTACTTCTTGTGCTGGAGTTTGTGATGGTTCCGCAAATATATATGCAAGTGGTGGATCAAGTCCCTATGCATACAATTGGACAACTGCGGGAAATCAAAGTGACTCTACAGGAATCAATCTCTGTGCTGGAAGTCATTCTGTTACCGTTACTGATGCAAATGGGTGTGTAGACATCACTACAGTGGATATCTTTGCCCCTGCTGCTTTAGTGGCTGTGATAACTGATTCAAACAATATTTCATGTAATGGCTTATCAGATGGAGATGCCACAGCTGGAGCTTCAGGAGGTACTGCACCTTACACCTATTTATGGACAGACGTTGCTGGTAATCCTACCACCGCATTTGTGAACAATCTTACTGCAGGTATTTATCATGTGGTTGTAACTGATGCCAATGGCTGTTTTGATACAGTTTCGGTAAATATTACAGAGCCTGCTGCATTAAACGCGACAATAAGCACAGTAGCTGTGAGTTGTAATGGTTTGTGCGACGGATCGATGAACGCATCAGTAACAACAGGAGGAACAGCCCCTTATAGCTATAATTGGTATGAAGCTGGAAATCAAACTTCACCAAATATTTCTGGCTTATGTATAAGCACTCATCATGTAGAAGTTACCGATGCCAGAGGATGTATTGATACTGCCGTTGCAACAATTACTCAGCCAGCAGTTTTAGTGGCTTCTATTATCGATTCAAATGAAGCCACCTGCGCTGGTATATGTAATGGTGATGCAACAGCAAGTGCAGCTGGAGGTACAGCGCCTTACCAATACAACTGGTATAATGCAGGAAACCAAAACACGGCCTTAGCAACCGGATTATGTTTTGGCACAAATGAAGTTGAGGTTACCGATAACAATGGATGTGTTGATACTGTGCAAGTTCAAATTACTGCTCCTGTAGTAGTAATTGCTTCAATGACAGACTCTGTTCCTGTTTCATGTTTTGGTTATTGTGATGGTAGCGCAACCGTTGATGCTACCGGAGGAACACTTCCTTACAGCTACGACTGGTTTACTGCGGGTAACCAAACAGATTCTATTGCAACAAACATATGTGCGGGAATCAATCAAGTAATTGTTACCGATGCCAATGGCTGTTTAGATACAGTTAGTGTATTTATCGATTCTCCAACTCAAATTGTTGCCACAAGCACAATCACAACTCCAACATGTAACGGAAGTTGCGATGGTACCATGTCTGTAGCAGTAGTTGGTGGTGTGCCAGGTTATACCCATAAATGGAGCACTGGCAGTACTATTTCGGCTCTAATTAATTTATGTGCTGGTTCATATACAGATACTATTACAGATGCAACTGGGTGTTTCGACACCACCACATTCGTAGTGGCGCAACCTACTGCCGTGCAAGCAAACGCTTCAGCTCAAAGAATGTCATGCTTTGGTATAGCAGACGGACAGGTTTCTTCAAATCCGACGGGGGGAACTTCTCCGTATACTTATCAATGGGATGACATCAGCCTTTCCACAACTAGCAGTGTCTCGAATTTGTCGCAAGGACTATACACTGTGATCGTAAGTGACAGTTTAAATTGTAAAGATACAGCAAGCGTAACGGTGGTAGAGCCATCAAAATTAACATTGAATATTAGCGATACCAATTATGCTGCATGTTTCTGCAATGGATCGGCAACTGTAAGTGGAACTGGCGGTACTGTTCCATATACATATGCTTGGAACGATTTAATGAGCCAATCCACAGCACAAGCAACAAATTTATGCGCAGGAAATTATCAAGTAATTGTAACCGACTCATCACTTTGTGCTGATACTATTTCAATTGCAATCTTAGACACTTCAAGTACTTTTATTGCGCAAATAGTTGACTCAAATGCAGTAAGCTGTTTCTCAATATGCGACGGAGATGCAACAGTAAGGGCAATTAATGGCACTGCACCTTTCACATACTCATGGAATGACCCTTTAGCACAAAGCGACACAACAGCTGTTAACCTTTGTGCTGGAAACTACATTGCTACTGTTACAGATGGAAATGGATGTGTTAGAGTGGCGCACGCTACAGTAAATACCCCTCCTAGCATTGTGGGGACAGTTAGTATTGTAACACCACTTTGTAATGGAGATTGCAATGGTATTGCAACCGTAGCTGTATCGGGAGGAGATGGAGGCCCTTATACACACTCTTGGAGCAATTTATCTAGCAACGATTCGATCATAAACATCTGTGCAGGAACCTACTATGATACCATTTCAGATGGTTCAGGTTGCTCTTCAATAGTAACGGTAGTGGTTGGTGAACCAGCTGTTTTAACCACAAATCTTTCAAAAACAGACATTACCTGCTTTGGTTTAAGCAATGGTATCATTAACTCTAATGTTAACGGCGGTACTACTCCTTATAGTTACTTATGGGATGACATCGCGGCAAGCATCACGCCTTCAATTTCTGCACTTGACTCTGGGAAATATAAAGTTTTGGTGACCGATGCAAACGGCTGCGTGGCCATCGACTCAGCTACTATTGCAGAACCATCCTTATTAACTACTTATATTAGTGATTCGAACAATGTTAACTGTAACTGTGTTGGATTTGCCAACCTAAGTACTAATGGTGGTACATTGCCGTATACATTCTCTTGGAACGACCCTTTGGCACAAACAGATAGCACAGCTATCAACCTTTGTGCAGGTATTTATACTGGTACGGTTACCGATGCGAGAGGATGCTTAGCCTCTGCAATGGTGAGCATTATGGACACATCTGGCTTCAGCGCTAGCATAAACAATATTCAAAATCTAATTTGTAATGGAGCATGCATTGGCAGTGCAAATATTAGTGCAAAAGGAGGTTTGGCGCCATATATCTTCACTTGGAATGACCCTGCAAATCAAACAGATTCAACAGCTATCAATTTGTGCGGTGGTAATTATATTGGTACAGCTATCGACGGGCTGGGCTGCAGATTTGTGCTACCAGTAACAATTATTGAGCCTGCAACAATTCAAATCAATCCTGTTGTACACGATGCCACTTGCTTTGGATACTGTGATGGATATATTGAAACTTCTGTAACGGGAGGTTGGGGAAAATATACCTACACGTGGAATGATTCTCGTTCTCAAACTACCCCTATTGCAGATAGTTTGTGCTTAGGTAGTTCATACACAGTGCTTGTAACCGACTCCCTAGGGTGTACAGCATCGAGCAGTCATAATATTAGTTCTCCAACCAAGTTGTTTGCATTGATTGGATCATACAACGATATCAATTGTACAAACACTTGCACAGGTTCTATTGGAGCTGTGGGAGTTGGTGGAATAGCTCCATACACCTATCTATGGAGCAATTCAAGCACCAATCAAATAGCCACCGGCTTGTGTGCAGATACTTTCATGGTAAAAATTATTGATGCCAACAATTGTGTAGATAGCACTTCTCAAATTCTTGTAGAACCACTTCTAGCATTAAGCTCAATAATTACTGCTAGCAGCGATAGCCTATTGTGTAATAATGTATGCGATGGCTGGGCTACAGTTAAGGCATCTGGCGGAACCCCTGGATATAATTACAATTGGTACAATGCTGGTAATTTGAATGACACTACAGGAGTAAATCTGTGTGCAGGTCTCAATTCTGTGGAAATAACCGACTCCAAAGGATGCAGAGACACTGCAAGTGTTAACATACTAGCTCCACCTGCAATAATCATAAGCATTACCAATCAACAAAACGTGAGCTGTAATGGCAATTGCGATGGAGCAATAAGAATTAATGTTTCTGGTGGGAAGAGTCCGTATAGCATTCAATGGAATGACCCTAGCAATTCAACCGACACAATGGTAGCAAATTTATGTGCAGGTGTATATACGGTTTCGGTAAGCGACTCAAATGGATGTGTGGAAACCTTGCAAATCACGATTACAGAGCCAACAGCTATGTCCGCAATAGTGACGAATCAAACCAATGTTATTTGTCAAAGTTATTGTGACGGAAGCGCAACAGTTCAGGCAAATGGAGGCGTTGGACCATATACCTATTTATGGCCTACAGCTGGGAATCAAACCGATAGTACAGCAATCAACCTTTGTGCACAAACCTATTCATATCAAATTACCGATTCAGT
Organism: uncultured Chryseobacterium sp.; assembly: GCA_964406465.1. Classification (GTDB taxonomy): domain Bacteria; phylum Bacteroidota; class Bacteroidia; order Flavobacteriales_C; genus JAHEZL01. Next base: position 16,460 of record CAYORT010000001.1, on the reverse strand, counting down.
GGGTTGTGTATTTACCGATTCACTTACCATTATCAATACAGGTATGAACGCAACCGTGAGTCAGGTTAATGTCACTTGCTTCGGACTTTGCGACGGTTCAGCGTCAATTAGTACGAGTGGAGGGCTAGCTCCTTACACACATTCATGGACTACAGGAAGCACTTCAAATAGTATATCAAATGTATGCGCAGGCTTGTATCAAGATACAATTAGAGATGGTTCTGGATGTGTATCAGTAGTTGATGTGAACATATTAGAACCTGCAAAATTAGTAGCATCATTCGACATTACAAACATTTCCTGCCACGGACTAAACGATGGTAAATTAGTAGGTCAAGCATCCGGCGGTACAGCACCTTACAAATATTGGTATTGGGTTGGTAACTGGCCTGTTCAAACAAGAACAAATTTGTCGGCAGGTTTCTACCAAATCGAAATTAAAGATGCTAATGGATGTAAAGATACAGCAGACGCTAACATAATTGATCCGCCAGTTCTTACCCTTAACTTGGCCTCTCAAGTCGCGGCTTCTTGTGCAGGGCTTTGCGATGCTCAAGCTACAGTATTAGCAAACGGCGGAACCCCTGGATATACTTACAATTGGAGTAAGGGACAAACTGGCGCCTCGGTAAATAATTTATGTGCAGGTAAAGACACTGTGGTTGTATCTGACACAAACAATTGTACCGCACAAATTGAAGTAACAAGCACTGAACCGCCTGCCATTCAAATATCTTTTACCGATACAGTACAAATTCTATGTAGTACAATTTGCAATGGTGAAGTTCGTGCCGTAGCAAGCGGAGGTACTGGTGCTTTCAGCTATCAATGGAATGATCCTGCCTTAACAGCTGCCGACTTCGCTAATAATCTATGTCCAGGAACTTACCAAGTGGTGGTGCAAGATGCGCGTGGCTGTATCGATTCGGCCAGTTACGATATCAACACCTTGGTTGCCTTGTCAATCAACATCAATTCTAACAATCCGAAATGTTTTGGTGATTGCAATGGTGATGTTACTGCTGTTCCGCTTGGTGGAGTTAAACCATACCAAAGCGTGCTCTGGGGCGGACCAGGTAATGCTGCTGGTAAAACAACATTAAAAGTGAGCAATTTATGTCAGGGAACCTATTTCGTTACTGTTACCGATGCCAACGGCTGTCAGGCTTCTAGCTCTAAACAATTAACCAATCCACCTTTATTGGTGCCTTCTATTACCGATAGTTCACATTTGTCATGTTTTGGAATTTGTGATGGTGATGCAACTGTCACTCCGGTTGGAGGTACTCCACCATTTACCTACACATGGAATGATCCTTCAGCACAAACCACATCGCAGGCTCTTAATTTATGTGCTGGTGAATGGAAAGTTATAGTAGTTGATGCCAATGGATGTACACAAACTGATAGTGTAACACTTACTCAGCCAAGCAAATTAGTGTCGAACAATACCACTACACCTGCCCAATGTACCAATACACCAGATGGGGCGATAGCAGAAACAGCATCGGGTGGTACTGGTAAATTAAATTATTCTTGGAGTGGTCCGGGTGGTTATTCATCTATACTAGAAGATCCTTCAAATATCTTACCGGGCAGATACATCTTAACTTTAAGCGATTCTAATAACTGTACCTTAATTGATACCGCAGATGTTGCTGCTTTAACATACATCAACGCTTTTGCAGGGAATGATACAGCGATTTGTAATACTAAACCAATCACCATCTATGGTTCGGGTGGATTGACATACTTGTGGAGTTCCGGACAAACAGATTCTACCATTACAGTTTCTCCAAGTTCTACCACAACTTATACATTATATGTGTCGAGTGGTGCTTGTAAAGACACAGCAGATATTACAGTTACTGTGAATGCGCAACCAACAGCAGCGATTACTATGGATAAATCTATTGTGCTAGAAAATACATCTACTACCCTACATGGTACCGGTGCCGGTGTAGGAGGCACATACGACTGGACTCCACCAACAAGTTTGAACGACCCTACAGTTCAAGATCCTATAGCAACGCCAAGCAAAACAACTACATATTTGTTAACTGTAACAACAGCTGCAGGTTGTTGGGATACAGCTACAGCTACTTTAAAAACAGCTAAAGACATTACGTTCCCTAATGGTATTACTCCAAATGGAGATGGAAGAAATGATACTTGGGTAATTGATTTAATCGAACAATTTCCACAATGTCAAGTAGAAATCTTTAACCGTTGGGGTCAACTGCTATTCCAATCTCCTGGATATGTTCAACAGTGGGATGGTACATTTGATGGCAAGCCTCTACCAGTGGGTACTTATTATTACATCATTGATTTAGGACCAGGATTGAAAAAATATACAGGACCAATCACGTTAATGCGATAGGGAATGAAAAAAGAAATTAAAATATCGTTGGCTTTCGTGCTGTTCTCTGCCCTTGCAGCTGCACAACAATTGCCTTTGTATTCTAATTATATGATGAATAAATTCATCATTAATCCGGCAGTTGCTGGTACCGAAAATTACTTCATGGTGGCCACTAACAACAGGTACCAATGGGTAGGTATCACCGATGCGCCAAGAACGCATATCTTGAGTGTTAACGGTCCGCACAGAACCAAAAGCATCGGATTTGGGGGAGCAGTATTTTCAGATGTAACTGGTCCTACAAGCCGCACAGGAGCCTATTTTGCCTACGCCTATCATTTTAGAATTAAAGAAAACTCAAAATTATCTTTAGGTTTATCGGGTGGTATCTTACAATACAAAGTAGATGGTACTCAAATCACACTAAAAGACGCGGGCGACTTTTCTTTGATGAATGCGGTACAATCGGTAATTGTTCCAGATTTCGGATTTGGTGCCTACTACTACACCGATAAATTTTATGTAGGCTTATCGGTACCACAATTCATTCAAAACAGATTGAAATTTTTTGATACCTCAACACAATCCTTGAGTAAATTGACTGGCCACTACTATATCAATGCAGGTAATAAATTTAGAATAGCCAACGACTGGGAAGTAGAACCATCTATCTTATTGAAATGGGCGCCACCAGCGATTCCTCAATTGGATTTAGGTGCAAAAGTTATTTACCAAGACTATTTATGGGCAGGAATCTCTTTAAGAACGCAAGACGCATTTTGCGCGATGTTAGGCTATAGAACAAAGAACGATAAATTACTATTTGCCTATGCGTACGATCAGCCCATTACTCACATTAGCAAATACAGTTTTGGTACCCATGAAATCATGGTAGCTGGTAAATTCGCTAACATTAAATCAGGCGACGAATTAGAATCGACTGATAATGCCGAGAAAAAAGATTTAGCAGAAAGCACTTCACAAAATCAAATCGATAAGAAGAAGCTCACCGATGAAGAAAGAAAAGCAGTTGCTTTGTTGGTTAAACAGCAAAAAGATAAAAATCTAAGAAACGAAGTACGTAAACTACGTGCTGAAGCTGAAGCTGCAGGTTTGCAACCCAACGATGTTCGCTTTAGCAAACAACAAGATTATCTAGCTGCAATTGCAGAAATCAAAAACAACTATTTAGAGATGGAAAGATTACAAGGGAATAATTAATTATTTCTCTGTTAGTTTAAATCCGGTGCCATGAATATTGATGATTTCCACTGATGGATCATCTTTAAGGTATTTTCTTAGTTTGGTAATAAATACATCCATACTTCTCCCCTTAAAATAATCGGTATCTCCCCAAATTACTTTCAAAGCCATATCGCGTGATAAGAGCTGATTTTTATTCAAACAAAGTAGCTTCAAAATATCGGCTTCCTTCTTGGTGAGAGTTTGTTGCACTCCATTTAAAGTTAGCGTTTGATTTGGAAAATTAAATACAAAAGCACCCAACTTAAATTCATCTTTTGCGCTCTCGGCACCGTCTGAAGTTTTAGTTCTTTTAAGCACAGCTTTCACACGATAACCTAGTTCACTCACACTAAAAGGTTTGGTGATGTAATCATCGGCACCCGATTGAAAACCTTTTATTTTATCTTCGTCTAAGGAGCGAGCGGTGAGGAAAATAATTGGAACATTTTGGTTCACTTTTCTTATGTCTTGCGCCAAAGTAAAACCATCTTTCTCTGGCAACATTACATCGAGTAAACAGATATCGTACACCGATGAATGAAACAATCTATAGCCCTCCTCGCCGTCTTTTGCAAGATCAACGAGGTAACCTTCCATTTCTAAATTATCTTTGATGACAAAGCCTAAATTTTCGTCATCTTCTACCAATAAGATATTGCCTTTTACATCAATCATACAAGGGGCAATTTAATTATAAAAGTACTTCCTTCGTTCAAACGGCTGTACACCGAAATATTTCCTTTGTGTTCCTCAACAATAAATTTCACGTAATTTAAACCAATACCAAAACCTTTTGTGGTATGAATATTTCCGGTTGGAATACGATAAAACTTAGTGAATATATTTTTCATTTCTTCTCTACTCATCCCTATTCCATTGTCTTTTACAGTAATGAAAACATGATGCTCATCGGAAGTTGTGGCGATAAAAATCTCTGGAGCTTTCTGGCAATATTTTATGGCATTGTCGATAAGGTTCGACACCACGTTGGTCATGTGTGTAGTGTCTATTCGAGCTGATGATTTAGGTGCTCCCAAATCAAGCAACAAGCTTCCCGATTTTTGTTTAATAGCTAGTTCGAAGCGGTTAGCCGCTTGTTGAACAACTTGATGCACATCGGCCACTTCTTTCTTCAATTCGAAATCTTTTTTCTCAAAAAACGCCATTTGTAAAACGCGCTCCACCAAACCTTTTAATCGCTGATTCTCATCGTAAATAATTTTTGCGTAGCGCTGTTGCTTTTCGGGAGCATTGGCAATAGCAGGATTCATCAACACCTCACTGGATAAGGATATGGTGGATATTGGCGTTTTTAATTCGTGGGTCATATTGTTGATGAAATCGGTTTTTATTTCATCTAATTTTTTCTGCCGGAAGATGATGTAGATGGCAAAACTAAAAAATATCATCACCACCAAAGGCACGATAGATGCGATAAACCAAATGTTTAAATCGTTCATCACCTCTGCCCTATCGGGAAAGATGACACCAAAATTATGCGAGTTGATATCCCACTTCACATCTGAATCTTTCGATGCGATTTTTACAATGCTATCGGCCGAAGTAGTATACACCACCGAGTCGGTAAAGCAATCGTAAATAGCAAGCTGATAGCGATCGGCGATCTTGTATCGGGTGAATTCGTTCTTCACCAAAACACTCAATAATTTAGGCTGAACGTGATCGTTAATGCGCACCACAAATTTGTTGAAGGCGGTTTGCTGAATAGGATTCACTTCTTGAATCTTAATTTTATTGATAATCTCTAATCGCTTACTGATGTTGTTGAGTGCGATTTGTACTTTTTGGTTGAACTGATTGTTCTCCAATTTCTGCAACTTCTCGGCCCAGAAATACTGTGTAGTAAAGAGTACTATCACTGATAGCATTCCTAGAACGATTAATATTTGGAGGAACTTTGGTTTCATTATTTCCTATTTTCTTTATCATACATTCCTTCACAGCTCAAAACTTTGGAATGGAAACGCACCTCTAATTGATAATCAATTTCATCAACGAATTTCACATCTTGAGAGCCTCGGATAACAAAGCCCCTTTCGGTATTATAAACTAAACTTTTATGCGTTTGATACAATTGTTGATTAGAATTTAATTCTATGATCACAGTTGTGTCTTTTGTGTAAAATTTTGGTTCTTCTAACTCATTACCTTTTTCATCTACCATAGGTGTCATAAACCCACAGGCAATATCAAAAACTATCGATTGAATATTTGATAAGCTATCATGCGATTCCCATCGTCTAGTAATATGGCTACCAGTAGGTTTTGGACCACAATGAATATCTAAACTATCAACCAATATTGACTTATAAAATTGCAAATCACTTTTTGAAATATCATTCTTCACAAAAATTTGCAATTCCTTCTCCCAATCAATATTATTAGTTCTAATCGTATCGGTCTTCCCATTCACCATTGAAATTTTTGTAATCATTGGTTTTTCTTTGTTCAAACGAGCGATTTCTTTTTTCCAGAAATCACCCAACAAAGAAGCCTTTTTTTCTTCTTGCTTTTGCGTGCAAGAAAAAATAAAAACCAACAATATACTTAGTGAAAAGAGTCTCATTTACAAATCAAATTTTATCCCTTGCGCCAATGGTAACGTAGTGCTATAGTTGATAGTATTTGTTTGTCGGCGCATGTATATTTTCCATGCATCAGAACCCGACTCTCTGCCTCCACCGGTTTCCTTCTCGCCGCCAAAAGCGCCACCAATCTCGGCTCCCGAAGTACCGATATTCACATTTGCAATTCCACAATCACTTCCCAAATGAGATAAAAACAATTCGGCTTCTCGTAAATTATTGGTCATGATTGACGATGATAAACCTTGCGGAACTCCATTTTGCAAGGCAATTGCCTCTTCAATTGTTTTGTATCTCATCAAATATAAAATAGGGGCAAAAGTTTCGTGTTGCACCATTTCATAAGAGTTCTTTGCTTCAATGATACAAGGCTTCACATAGCAACCCGATTCATATCCTTTTCCTTTTAAAACACCGCCTTCCACAATCACTTTTCCTCCCTCCTTTTTCACCTTAGCGATAGCTGCTAAATAAGTTTCCACCGCCTGAGTATCGATAAGCGGACCAACATGATTTTTTCTATCCAATGGATTTCCAATTTTCAATTGGGCATAAGCTTTCACCAATTTCTTTTTCACCTCATCATACACCGACTCATGAATGATCAATCTTCGGGTAGAAGTACAACGCTGTCCGGCAGCACCAACTGCGCCAAAAACAGCTCCTACCGTAACAATATTTAAGTCGGCAGAAGGCGTGATGATTATGGCATTATTACCACCTAACTCCAACAAGGATTTTCCTAAACGCGCACCTACGGCTTCACCTACTTTTTTACCCATTCGAGTAGAACCAGTAGCAGAAACAAGAGGAACACGAACATCGTGCGACATCAATTCACCTATGGTATAATCACCATTTACAATTCCCGACAAACCTTCGGGCACATTATTTTTTTTGAAAACACGATTCACAATATGTTGACAAGCGATAGAACACAAAGGCGTTTTTTCGCTAGGTTTCCACACACAAGCGTCACCACAAATCCATGCTAAAAAGGCATTCCAAGACCACACCGCAACGGGAAAGTTAAAGGCAGAAATAATACCCACCACCCCTAGTGGATGATATTGCTCGTACATTCTGTGTTTAAATCTTTCAGAGTGCATGGTGAGTCCGTGCAGCTGTCGCGACAAGCCCACTGCAAAGTCGGCAATATCAATCATCTCTTGCACTTCTCCTAAACCTTCCTCCAAAGATTTCCCCATTTCGTAAGAAACCAATTGTCCGAGTGGCTCTTTATATTTTCTTAATTCTTCACCAATTTGTCTTACCACCTCTCCTCGTTTAGGCGCAGGCACCATGCGCCATTCACTAAAAGCTTTTTGAGCTGTTTCAACCACTTTATCGTAATCTTTCTTAGTGGCAACAGAAACTTTAGCAATTGCCTTTCCATCTACTGGGGAATAAGAAGTGATGTATTTCTTATTGTCGGCAAGCCATTTATTTCCTGTAGAAACACCTTTGTTCACTGTAGAAAGAGAAAGTTGTTTCAAAACCGATTGAATATTAATTACAGCCATAAAAAAATATTGATAAGTAAATGTAAAAAAAACGGAGGAGAAAAACGTTTGCTTATAAGTTAAGGGATCTTAATCATTTTTTCTTCTTTAACTTAAACCTCTCTTCATTCAACATCATTGCTTCTTGCAATATTTCCATCAAAATTTGCTCATCAATATCTTCTGGTTTTTGGTAAACCAATGATCGAACTATTTTTCTTTCATCACGTGTTAAGGCTCCTTGCACATCAGATAATTCGTTGCCACGCCAAAAGCCCACTTCTACTCCGCGCTTCCCATGAGCTATGTAACACAACATTCCAAAATGCTTAAAAAATGGAACAGTGTAGGCAATTTTTTCTTCGATGAAGGGAGAAGAGTTTAAAATAATTTCGCGCAAAACATAAAGCGTTTCGCGGTACTTTTCGGGTGCATCTTCAATGTATCTCTCTGATGCATTCATGTTAAATTAATTTACCCAAAGCCATCAATATCTCTTTGTATCGCGCAGGTGCTCTTTGCAATTCATCTACAAAAATATATTCATCGGCCATGTGAGAACGGGCGCTGTCGCCCGGACCGATTTTTACACTAATACATGGCATCAAAGATTGATCGCTGGTGGTTGGAGAACCGTAAGTTGGAATATTCAATTGTTCGGCAACGGTAAACAATGGATGACCTGCCGGCAAGCCCGATGAATTCAATCGCGTAGAACGTGCATTTACTTCGCACAACACACTTTCTTTGATGAGTTGAAGCAATTCTTCATTGGAATAAGTGTCGGGCACACGAACGTCTACAACGAATTTACATTCGGCTGGAACTACGTTGTGTTGACTCCCGGCTTCAATTACCGTAACACTCATTTTCACCGCGCCAAGAACTTCGCTCACTTTTGGAAACTGATGTGTTTTAAACCATTTGATATCTTTCAATGCCTCGTATATAGCATTTATTCCTTCGTTTCGCGCTGCGTGTCCGGCCTTACCCTTCGCCACACAATCCAACACCATTAAACCACGTTCGGCAACAGCCAATTCCATTTTTGTTGGTTCACCAACAATAGCTAAATCAATTTTTGGTAACGATGGCCACAAGGCAGCGATTCCATTTTTACCCGAAATTTCTTCTTCTGCGGTAGCAGCAAAAATCAAATTGAAAGGCAAGTCTTCGCCATATAGTTCACAGAATACTGTCATCAATGAAATTAATGGTCCGCCCGCATCATTACTCCCCAAACCAAACAACTTCCCATCCAACACTTCGGCTTTATGATGTTCGCGCGTGTAGCCTTTATTAGGCTTCACGGTATCGGTATGCGAATTCAATAAAATGGTGAATTTACCGTCGGTAAAATTCTTATTAACGCACCATAAATTATTGAGGTGTTTTTTTGTAGCAATACCTTGATCGTTCAATACTTTTTCGAGGTAAGTTACGCGCAAATTTTCCTCGCCGCTAAAGGCCGGAATTTGAATTAAGTCGCTTAATATTTGAAGAGGATTCATGGGGGAAAGTTAAAGATTTTTGCTCTAACTTTCCCGTATGATTATCTAATTAACGAAACGGTACCAACTCTTTGGTTTTTGGTTTTTTGCTCTTGTGCATCGGTAGAAAGCCAGTCTAATTTCCAAAGATATACATCTATCTGTACCTCGTTTCCTTTGTAGGTTCCATCCCAACCATTTTCAATATTGTAGCTTTCAAAAATAAGTTCACCCCATCTGTCGAAAATCATTAAATGGAATTTCTCAACGTTTAATCCTTTAACATAGAATACATCGTTTGTTCCATCTTTATTAGGCGTAAATGCATTTGGAATGTACAAGGTAGAAACACATATTTCATTGATATTAATTGTATCGCTAACAGTACAAATATCACCATTAGTTAATTGAACAATGTACTGCCCTTCTTTACTTACATCAATTGACGATGTAACACTTTGCGACTCATCATTCCATTTAAACTGATCGGCATTACCAGCTGCTTCAATATTCAATGAACCAATTTCATTAAAACATACCACTGTGTCATTTCCTAAGTCAGATACTGGCATCGGAACAACAATTACATTTACGGTGTCGTAGGCCGGACAAGCGGGGTCGTAATAAGCTTGAATATTGATTGCACCGGTTGTGTTTACTGTTATAGATTTATTCTTAGAACCGGTTGACCAGTAAACAGAAACATCATTTGGCAAGTTAGAATTAAGTGTTACTGATTCACCAGCACAAACTTTTTGATCTGCTCCCAAATTGATGTTAGGCACTGCAATGGCTGTAATTTGAATATCATCAGTTCCGGTACATCCGTTCGCATCTGTTACTGTTAATACATATTTACCAGAATTCGTTACCACAATTGAATTAGTAGTTGCGTTGTTGTTCCACAAGTAAGATGCACCAACAACATTTGATGTTAAGGTGAAATCTGTTCCTTCACAGGCCTTTTTATCGGGACCTAAGTCTACTTGCGGATTCGCATTCACCGATAATTGCATTGTATCTCTGGCTTTACAGCCTTTTGCATCGCTAACAACCACAGTATAAGTACCTGCAGTACCCGTTGTGATACTTCTTGTGTTAGAAGCAGTATTCCAATAGTAAGAATTGAATCCGGCACCCGCATCGAAAGTTGCTGTTTGGCCCGCACAAATTGTTTTATCGGCAATACTTAATGTTTGAGTAGAATTTACAACAATAGTTGAAGGAGCAGCATTAATACAACCATTGTTATCGGTATATTCATACATCACTTGATGAGAACCTACTCCCATCGTTTTCACTGGGAATGAATCGATAGCCGTTAAAACTGAACTAATAATGGTTTTATAAGTACCTCCAACCGGCGCACCTCCGCTCATCTTAAAGTTATCTTCATTGATACATTTTGGTGTAAATGCACCCAAAGAAACAATAGGGAGTTGATTCACCGTTAATGTGGCCGAAGCCGAATTTTTACATTTGTTGGCATCACTCACTGTAACGGTGTAAGTACCAGCATTAGATTTATTGATAGTTTGCGTTGTTTCACCTGAAGACCAAAGGTAAGAGTTGTAACCGGCACCAGCATCGAAAGTAGCCGAAGAACCTGCACAAACAGCTTTGTTGGCTACAGATACCACAGGCAAAGGATTTACGGTTAAGTTTGCGCTTGCTGTATTTTTGCACCCATTAACATCTGTTACTGTTACGGTATATGTTCCGGCAGTTGATTTAGTAACCGAAGCGCTTGTTTCATTACTCAACCAAGCATAAGACGCAAATGCGCCCGGAGTGAAAGTTGCCGATTCACCAGCGCAAATTGCTTGGTTGGCCATGTTCACTGTTGGTAAGACATTTACGGTTAAGGTTACTACATCGGTACCGCTACATCCATCTGCAGTAGTTACTGTAACGGCAAAACTTCCTGCAACCGCTTTTGAAATAGTTTGTGTAGTGTCACCAGTGCTCCAATTGTATTTAGCATTAGGAATTCCAGCATCAAAAGTAACCGCAGGATCGCCTTCACAAATCTCTTTGTCGGCCCCTAAAGAAACTGTTAGATTATTTGATACTACCACGGCAGCTGTATCATTATCTTTACAGCCATTGGCATCAGTTACAGTAACTATAACATTACCTGCTACATTTACTGTGTTGCTTGCACTAGTGCTGTTGTTATTCCATAAATAAGACGCAAAATTACCAGCATTGAAAGTAGTAGATGTGCCCGGACAAATATTTCTATCAGGCCCTAAATCAACTACTGGTAAATTATTAACTTTCAACTGAACAGTATCATTGTCTTTACAGCCATTGTTGTCGATTACTTCAACAGAATATAACCCTGCATTTCCAACAGTAATATTTCTTACAGCAATGTTGTTGCTCCATGCATAACTAGCATATCCAGCACCAGCATCGAAAGTAACCATTGGGTCGCCAACACAAATTGATTTATCGGCACCAAGATCTACGATTGGTAGAGCATTTACAATTAACTTAACCGTATCAGTCCCCATACACCCGCTTCCATCATCCACAGCAACTATGTAAGTTCCTGCTTGAGCAGTTGTAATAGTTTGAGTCGTCGCTCCATTACTCCACAAGTAATTCATGTTAGGTAATCCAGCGTCAAATGTTACCGCAGCATCGCCATAACAAATTGACTTATCGTTACCTAAATCAATTGAAAGACTGTTTTTCACTGTTACCTCTGCAGTATCTCTTCCTTTACATCCATTAGCATCGGTAACCTCAACAATCACGATGGTAGCATCATTCACATTTCTGGTTTGAGCAGTTGAATTGTCGTTCCAAACATAAGAAGAGAATACACCTGCATCAAAAATTGTATTGGTTCCCGGACAAATACTTCTATCTGCTCCAAGGTTCACTACTGGCGATGAATTAACAATTAAGTTGGCAGAAGCAGAATCGATACATCCGTTAGCATCGGTAACCGCAACGCTGTATTTTCCTGCAATAGATTTAGTGATACTTGAAGTAGTTTCACCACTCGACCATTTATAAGAAGAGAAAGTGCCTGGAGAGAAAACCGCTCCTGATGAACCGGCACAAATTGCCGCATCGGTCAATGAAACTATTGGAAGTGGATTAACAGTTAATTTAACAGTGTCTTTGCCTGCACAACCATTAGGGTCTGTTACAGAAACCCAATATGTGCCTGCTGTTGCAGTTGAAAGAGTTTGAGCTGTGCTGCCGTCACTCCACAAGTAAGTTGCACCTGTATTACCGGCATCAAAAGTTACTGCTGGGGCTCCTATACAAATCGATTTATCAGCACCTAATACCACCGTTAAATTTGTACTAATTATTACACTTACAGTATCACTATTGCTGCAGCCATTGTTATCAATTACGGTTACATTATAGTTACCAGCTACACCAGTACTTAATGTTTGATTTATTGTATTGTTTTGCCACAAATAGAAGGCAAATCCAGCGCCTGCATCAAACGTAGTATTGCTGCCCGGACAAATACTTCTATCTGGACCTAAATCAACAACTGGTAACGCAAATACTGTTAGTTCAACCGTGTCATTAGCTTTACAACCATTTGAATTTGTTACTTCAACACTGTAGAAACCAGGAGTTGTTGTGCTTATGGTTTTTGAAGTAGCACCATTGTTCCACAAATAGGTTGATCCAACATTTCCGGCATCAATTGTACTTGCCTGACTACCATAACAAACCTCAACATCACTTCCAAGATTTACTATAGGCAAGGCGTTTACTGTTAATGTTGCGCTGGCGGTATCTTTACAACCATTGGCATCTGTTACATAAACGGTGTATGTTCCTGCTGTTGTGCCTGCAGTAGTTTGAGAAGTACCTGTGCCGTTACCACTCCATAAATAAGAAGTATAACCTGCTCCTGCATCGAATGTTGCCGCTGCATCACCGCTGCAAATTGTAGCATTGGTTAAAGTAACATTCGGTTTTGTGTTTACAGTTAATGTAGCACTCGCAGTGTCTTTACAGCCATTGGCATCTGTGACGTAAACAGTGTATGTGCCAGCCGTTGTACCTGAAGTAGTTTGAGAAGTGCCAGTGCCATCACCACTCCAAACATATGAAGTATGGCCTGCACCAGCATCGAACGTTGCCGCTGCATCACCACTACAAATTGTTGCGTTTGATAAAGTAACATTCGGTTTTGTGTTTACAGTCAATGTTGCGCTTGCCGTGTCTTTACAGCCATTTGCATCAACAACTTGAACAGTATAATTTCCTGCTGTAATTCCAGATGTTGTTTGAGCCACACCAGATCCATTATCTACCCACAAGTAAGAAGCATAACCAGTGCCAGCATCAAAAGTTACCGCTGCATCGCCGCTACAGATAGTAGCATTGGTTAAAGTAACTGTTGGTTTTGTGTTTACTGTTAATGTCGCTGAAGCAGTATCCTTACATCCATTGGCATCGGTTACGTAAACTGTATATGCTCCGGCTGATGTACCGCTTGTTGTTTGTGCTGCTCCCGTTCCGTTGCCTGTCCATACATATGATGTAAAGCCAGCGCCTGCGTCAAATGTTGCTGCTGCATCTCCACTACAAATTGTTTGATTGCTAAGAACAACACTTGGCTTGGTATTCATTATTACTGTTAAGCTCTTTGTGTTTTTGCATCCGTTAGCATCTGTCACTTCAATTGAATATGTTCCTGGCAAAGAAAGCGGAAGCACCGCAGAGCTGATAGCTGTGTTAAAAGTGAATGAAAGTACCCCTAACGTTGCTTTTATGGTGTAAGGTGCCTGGCCGGTTAATGATGCTGTAATGATTGCTGTTTCACCCGGACAAATACTTGTATCTCCACTAACAGCTATTATAGGTTTAGCGTTCACGGTTAAGGTAGCTGAAGTAGTATCTTTGCATCCAGAAACAGATTCTACAATAACGGTATAAACCCCGGCGGTTGAAGCAGATACTGAATTAGATGAGCCAGTGGTTGGTCCGCTCCAAGAATAACTAGCGAAACCAGTACCAGCATCAAAAGTGGTAGATTCTCCTTCACAGATGGTAGCATCATTGATGATAATATTTAATGATGTATTTACTGTTAATGTTGCGCTAGCGGTGTCTTTACAACCATTCGCATCTGCAACATATACAGTGTATGTTCCGGCTGTTGCGCCACTAGTGGTTTGCGATGTTCCTGTGCCGTTACCACTCCATACATAAGAAGTATAACCTGCCCCTGCATCGAACGTTGCTGCAGGGTCGCCTAAGCATATTGTAGCATTACTTAAAGAAACATTTGGTTTCACGTTTACTGTTAATGTTGCGCTGGCGGTGTCTTTACAACCGTTCGCATCTGCTACATAAACTGTATAAGTTCCAGCTGTTGTACCTGAAGTAGTTTGAGAAGTGCCTGTGCCATTTCCGCTCCATACATATGAAGTATAGCCTGTACCTGCATCAAATGTTGCTGCCGCATCTCCACTACAAATTGTTGCGTTGGTTAGAGTAACATTTGGTTTTGTGTTTACTGTTAATGTTGCGCTTGCTGTGTCTTTACAGCCGTTGGCATCTGTCACATAAACAGTGTATGTACCAGCTGTTGTGCCACTTGTTGTTTGTGATGTTCCTGTGCCATTTCCACTCCATACATATGAAGTATAACCTGCACCTGCATCGAATGTTGCCGCTGCATCGCCACTACAGATTGTTGCGTTACTTAAAGTAACCGCTGGCTTTGCATTTACTGTAAGTACTGCTGTTGCTGTGTCTTTACAGCCACTACCTGATGTTACAATCACTTGGTAAGTACCCGCAATAGTTGCTAATATTGTTTGTGAACTGCCTGTTGCCGGACCGCTCCATGCATAGCTTGAGTAACCAGCACCAGCATCAAACGTTGCACTCTCTCCTGCACAAATTGTTGCACTAGGCGGATTAATAGTTGGTTTTGTATTTACTGTTAATGTTGCGCTTGCTGTGTCTTTACAACCGTTTGCATCTACTACTCTTACTGTATATGTACCTGCTGCTGTACCACTTGTTGTTTGTGATGTTCCTGTGCCATTGCCACTCCATACATATGAAGTATAGCCTGCACCTGCATCAAATGTCGCTGCTGCATCTCCGCTACAGATGGTTGCATTGCTTAGAGTGACATTAGGTTTTGTGTTTACAGTCAATGTTGCGCTTGCTGTGTCTTTACAACCGTTTGCATCTACTACTCTTACTGTATATGTACCAGCTGTTGTGCCGCTTGTTGTTTGTGATGTGCCTGTGCCATTGCCACTCCATACATAAGAAGTGTAGCCTGCTCCTGCATCGAAAGTTGCCGCTGCATCTCCGCTACAGATTGTAGCGTTACTTAAAGTAACCGTTGGTTTTGCATTTACTGTAAGTACTGCTGTTGCTGTGTCTTTACAGCCACTACCTGCCGTTACAATCACTTGGTAAGTACCTGCGATAGTCGCTACTATTGTTTGTGAACTGCCTGTTGCCGGACCACTCCATGCATAGCTTGAATAACCAGCACCAGCATCAAATGTTGCGCTCTCTCCTGCACAAATTGTTGCACTAGGTGGAGTAATATTCGGTTTTGCATTTACTGTTAATGTTGCACTTGCAGTGTCTTTACAGCCGTTAGCGTCTGTTACATAAACAGTATACGTGCCTGCTGTTGTGCCAGAAGTAGTTTGAGAAGTGCCTGTGCCATTTCCACTCCATACATATGAAGTATAGCCTGCTCCTGCATCAAAAGTAACTGCAGGATCTCCAGAACAAATCACTGCATTACTTAAAGTAATATTAGGTTTTGCGTTTACAGTCAATGTTGCGCTTGTTGTGTCTTTACAACCGTTTGCATCTACTACTCTTACCGTGTAAGTTCCAGCTGTTGTACCCGATGTTGTTTGTGATGTACCTGTGCCATTACCACTCCATGCATATGTAGTATAGCCTGCACCCGCATCGAATGTTGCTGCTGCATCTCCGCTACAGATGGTTGCATTGCTTAGAGTAACATTTGGTTTTGCGTTTACTGTTAAGGTTGCGCTTGCTGTGTCTTTACAGCCGCTGGCATCTACTACTCTTACCGTGTAAGTTCCAGCTGTTGTGCCACTTGTTGTTCTTGATGTTCCTGTTCCGTTGCCGCTCCATGCATATGTAGTATAGCCTGCTCCTGCATCAAATGTTGCTGCTGCATCGCCGCTACAGATGGTTGCATTGCTTAGAGTAACATTTGGTTTTGTGTTTACTGTTAAGGTTGCGCTTGCTG